>DASZXI010000071.1:0-241422 GCA_035545955.1 Candidatus Didemnitutus sp.
GGCTGAATCGCGGCGTAAAGCCGCTCCTACAGTTCAAGCCGCGGCGGCATTCGGCGATGCCGCCCTACATCCGAAACAGGCACGGAGTTCCGCTCCGGCGCCTAACGCGCCGGATCGCTCCAATTGCCGCCGACCGACTTGAACAGCGTCACCTGGGCGTTCAGGCGCCTGGAACGCAATTCCGCGGCGGTGCGCTCGGCCGTCAACAGGGTCGACTGCGCCGTCACGACATCAAGATAACTGACCGTGCCCTGCTTGTATTGGTTGAGGGTTATGGTGGCCGACTGGCGTGCAGCCGCCACCGCTTCATCCTCTACGCTGGCTTCGCTGGCGAGCAAGCGCACGGCCGCCAGGTTGTCCTCGACCTCCTGAAATGCTGTGAGCACCGCCTGGCGATAGTTGGCGAGTGCGGCGTCGTACGCGGCCTGTGCCTGCTTCACCTCGGCGCGGGTTTTGCCGGCGTCGAAAAGTGGAGCGAGCGCGGACGCACCCACCGACCATACCTCGAACGGCGTCGTGAAAAGATGTTCGAGCTTCGTGCCCTCGAAACCGGCGCTGCCGGAAAGTGTGATCTGCGGAAAATAGCCGGCGCGGGCGACCCCGATCTGCGCCGACGCGGAAGCCAGGCGGCGTTCGGCGCCTCCGATGTCGGGCCGGCGTTCCAGAAGTTCCGAGGCCACGAGGGCCGGCGGCGCGGAGGGCGCCACCGAAAGATCGGCGGCGGGCAGGGAGAACTTGGCCGGCAGCTCGCCGAGCAGAATGGCGATCGCGTGCTCCAGTTGCGCGCGCTGCAGGGTGAGGTCGATCGACTGGGCCTGCACGGCCTTGAGCTGGCTCTCGGCGGCCGCGACATCCGCGCGGGTGGCGATGCCCTGATCGTAGCGATTCTTGGTGATCTGCAGGAAACGCTCGTTGTCGGTCAAGGTTTCGCCGTAAAGCTTGATCTCGGTGTCGAGCGCGCGGATCGAGAAATAGTCCTGCGCCAGCGTGGACTGAAGGCTGAGGCGCACGGACTCGAGGTCGGCCGCGCTCGCCTCGGCGGCGGCATTCGCGGACTCCACCTGGCGGCGAACGCGTCCCCAGAGATCAAATTCCCAGCTCGCCTGCGCGCCCACCGCGAACGCATTGGACGTCGTGGCGGGCACCGAACTGCGCTGCGGCGAGCGGCTGCGACTCGCCGAAGCCTGGGCGTCGATTTCGGGCAGCAGCGCCGCGCGGGCGATCGAGGCGGCGGCTTCGGCCTCGCGGTATTGGGCCTCCGCCGCGCGGAGCGTGTTGCTCGATACGGCAATGCGATCCTCGAGGTCGTTGAGAGTGGAATCGGCAAAGGAGGTCCACCACTTGCCCCGTGACCGGTCGTCGAGCGGCGTGGCCGGCTTCCAGTCGCCGGTTTCCTTGAACGCGGGCGCCTCGACGGCGGGACGATGATAATCCGGCCCGACGGCGCAGCCGGCGAGGGCGAGAAGGACGCCGGCGAAGGCGGTGCAACGGAGAGAAGACGACGAGATCATGAGGCGGGAGCCGAAGCGGTCGACGCGGACGAGGGTCGCGGGCGCAGGCGGCGGAACTGCCGCTTCGCCCATTCGCCGGCGGTGTCGAGATAGATATAAACGACCGGAGTGGTGTAGAGCGTGAGGACCTGGCTGACGATCAGGCCGCCGACAATCGCCACGCCGAGGGGGCGACGGAGTTCGGAGCCATAACCGGTACCGAGAGCGAGCGGCACGGCACCGAGCAATGCCGCCATGGTGGTCATCATGATCGGACGAAATCGCAGTAGGCAGGCGCGGAAGATCGCCTCGTCGGCGGGGGCGCCGGTGCGGCGGCGTTCCTCGATGGCGAAGTCGATCATGAGAATGGCGTTCTTTTTCACGATGCCGATGAGCAGAAAGACGCCGATCAGGCCCATGATGCTGAATTCAATGTTGGACACCATCAGCGCGAGCAGGGCGCCGCTGCTGGCGGAGAAGACGGTCGAAATAATCGTCAGGGGATGGACGAGACTCTCGTACAGGATGCCCAGCACGAGATAGATCGCGAGCAACGCGGCCGAAATCAGGAACGGCTCATTGGCCAGCGCGGCTTGGTAGGCCTGCGCCGTCCCCTGGAAGCTGCCGTGAATGGAGGTCGGCACGCCGAGACGGGCCATGGCCAGCTCGATCGCCCGCGAGGCGGTGGAGAGCGATTTTCCCGGGGCGAGATTGAATGACATGGTCGTCGCCACAAACTGTCCCTGGTGATTCACCGCCAGCGCCGTGTTGGTGTAACCCCAGTGCGCGAAATTTGACAGCGGAACCTCGGCGCCGCTCGCGGAGACGACATACGTCTTCGCCAGTTCGTCCGGGCTCTGCCAGTACTTCGGCGCCACCTCCATGACGACGTGATACTGGTTCAGCGGGTTGTAGATCGTGGAAACCTGGCGCTGACCGAACAAGTCGTTGAGGGTCGAGTCGAGCTGGTTGAGGTTGATGCCCAGGCGCATGGCGGCATCGCGGTCGACCACCAGCGAGGTCTGCAGGCCCATGTCCTGCTGATCGCTGCTGACGTCGACGATTTCAGGCACTTTCAGGAGCGCCAGGCGGATTTTCGGCTCCCACTGGCGGAGTTCGGTGATGTCGTCGCCGCTCAGCGTGTATTGATATTGCGCGTTGGAGGAGCGGCCACCGACGCGGATATCCTGGGCCGCCTGCAGGAACAGATTCGCGCCCGGGATGTGCGAGAGGTTGCGGCGGAGGCGCGTGACCACCTCGTCGGCCGAAACCTTGCGCTCCTCCAGCGGACGCAGAATGACGAAATAGAAGGCGCCGTTTCTTTGTCCGCCGCCGGTGAAGGCGACGACGTGGTCGACGGCGGGATCCTGCCGCAGGGCGCCGACAAAGCTGACGAGCTTCTGGCGCATGGCTTGAAACGAGATACTCTGATCGGCCACGAGATTGCCCACCAATCGGCCATTGTCCTGCTGGGGCATGAAGCCCTTCGGGATTACCGCGACGAGGTAGAAATTGAGCAGCACCGTGAACGCGAGGGTGAAAAACACGAGCAGGCGATTGCGCAGCGCGCGGCGCAGGGTGCGTTCATAGGCGTCCTTCAATTTTTCGAACTGGGCCTCGACCCACAGGGACCAGCGGCTTTCCTTCGTCTCGGATTCCGGACGGAGGATGCGCGCGCACATCATGGGCGTGGTCGTCAGGGACATCACCAGCGAGACGAGAATCGCAGCCGAAAGCGTGATGGCGAACTCCCGGAACAGACGGCCGAGAATGCCGCCCATCATCAGGATCGGCACGAAGACGGCGATGAGCGAGATGCTCATCGAAAGCACCGTGAATCCGACCTCGCGGGCGCCGAGCAGCGCCGCCTCGAAGGGCTTCATTCCATCTTCGATGTGGCGCGAGACATTTTCGAGCACGACCACCGCGTCATCGACGACGAAGCCCGTCGCAATGGTGAGTGCCATCAGCGACAGGTTGTCGAGGCTGTAGCCGGCGAGATACATCACCGCAAACGTGCCGATGAGCGAGGCGGGCACGGCGACGGCGGGAATCACGGCCGCCCGCCAGCGGCGCAAAAAGAGAAAGACGACCATCACGACCAGCGAGATGGAGATCACGAGCGTGCGTTCGACGTCGCGCAGCGAGGCGCGGATCGTGGTGGTGCTGTCGGAGGCGACCTTCAGATCGATCGAGCGCGGGATCGACGCCTGCAGCACGGGCAGCAGCGCCTTCACGCGGTCGACGGTATCGATCACGTTCGCACCCGGCTGGCGGCGCACGAAGAGCTGCACGGCCGGCTGGCCGTCGGTGAGCCCGGCGTTGCGCAGGTCCTGCACGGAATCGGTGACCGTCGCGATGTCGGAGAGCCGCACCGGCGAACCGTTGTGATAGCTGACCACGATCGGCATGTAGTCGGCGGCGACCTTGGCCTGGTCGTTGGCGGCGAGCTGCCAGTGACGGTTGGGGCCGTCGAGCGCGCCCTTGGGCCGGTTGGCATTCGTGGTCGCGATGGCGGTGCGGACCGCCGAGGTGGCGATCCCGTAATGGTTGATCGCGTCGGGATTCAGTTCGACGCGCACCGCGGGGAGCGAACTGCCGCCGACGTCGACCTGGCCGACGCCGTCGACCTGGGAAATCGCCTGCGCGAGAATGGTCGAGGCGGAGTCGTAAATCTGGCCCTGCGTCAGCGTGTCGGAGGTCATCGACAGGATGATGACCGGCGCGTCGGAGGGATTGACCTTTCGATAGGTGGGATTGTTGGGCAGGCCGGTAGGCAACAGGCTGCGGGCGGCGTTGATCGCGGCCTGCACGTCGCGCGCGGCTCCGTCGATGTTCCGGCTCAGATCGAATTGCAGCGTGATGCGGGTCGAGCCCAGCGAACTGGAGGACGTCATCTCCGTGATCCCGGCGATGCGACCAAGCGTGCGCTCCAGCGGCGTGGCGACGGTGGCCGCCATCGTCTCGGGACTGGCGCCGGGGAGGTTGGCGTTGACCGAGATGGTGGGGTAGTCGACCTGCGGCAGCGGCGAAACCGGAAGCAGACGGAACGAGAGAATGCCTGCCAGCACGATGCCCATGGTGAGCAGCGTGGTGGCGACGGGGCGCCGGATGAAGGGCGACGACAGACTCATGACGTGACGGTGGCCGGCTCGGAAGCCGGGCGGTCCTTGAAGCGGCGCGCCAGCCGGTCAAAGGCCAGATAGATGACCGGCGTGGTGAAGAGCGTGAGGATCTGGCTGAAGATCAGTCCGCCAACCATCGTGATGCCAAGCGGGTGACGGAGTTCCGATCCGACACCCGTGCCAAGCATCAGCGGCAACGCGCCGAGGAGCGCGGCCATCGTCGTCATGAGAATCGGCCGGAAACGCAGCAGGCACGCCTGATAAATTGCCTCCTCGGGGGCCTTGCCTTCGTCACGCTCGGCATCGAGAGCGAAGTCGATCATCATGATGGCGTTTTTCTTCACGATGCCGATCAGGAGAATGATGCCGATGATGGCGATCATGCCGAGATCCGTGCCCGCGAGCTGCAGGGCGAGCAGGGCGCCGACGCCCGCCGACGGCAGCGTCGAGAGGATCGTGATTGGATGGATGTAGCTCTCGTAAAGAACGCCGAGCACGATGTACATGGTGACAACGGCGGCGATGATGAGGAACAGAGTGTTGCTCAACGAGGCGCTGAACGCCTGCGCGGCGCCTACATAGCTCGTCAACACACTGGCGGGGAGATTGACCTGCTGCTTCACGGCCTCGATCTCGTCGACCGCGTCACCGAGCGAATAGCCCGGCGCGAGATTGAAGGAGATGGTGGCGGCGGGAAACTGGGCGGAGTGATTGATGGCCAGGGGGGCGTGGCGCTCGCTCACCCGCGCGACGGAGGTCAGGCGGACCGGCGCACCGAGGGTCGAGGCGACGTAGATGTCGTCGAGCGCCTTGGTGCTCCGCTGCAGATTGGACGGCGCCTCGAGCACGACGCGGTACTGGTTCGACTGCGTGAAGATCGTCGACACCAGGCGCTGGCCGAAGGCGTTGTAGAGCGCGTTGTCGATCGCGGCGACGGTGACGCCCATGCGCGCGGCGGAATCGCGATCGATCTCGAGATAGGCCTGGAGGCCTTCGTTCTGCAGGTCGCTCGCGACATCGGCGAGCGCCTTGGTCTTGCGCATCTCGCTGACGAGCGTCTTGACCCAGCGATCCAGCTCGTCGGGCACGGCGCACTGGATGCTCATCTGGTATTCGGTGCGGCTCACCGTGCTCTCGATCGAGAGGTCCTGAATCGGTTGCAGGTAAAGCGTGATGCCGGGGACGGCGGCCAGTTTCGGCGCCAGCCGGGCGATGATGGCGGGCGCGCGGTCCTTGCGATCGTGCAGCGGCTTCAGATTGATCAGGAAACGGCCGTTGTTGAGCGTCGCATTGGTGCCATCGACGCCGATGTACGACGAGAGGCTGGCCACATCGGGGTCGGCGAGGATGATTTTCCCGAGCGCCTGCTGCCGCTCGGCCATCGCGGAGAACGACACCGACTGTTCCGCCTCCGAGATGCCCTGGATCGCTCCGGTGTCCTGTGTCGGGAAAAAGCCCTTCGGCACAATCAGGTAGAGGACGACGGTCAGACCGAGGGTGCCAACCGCGACGGTGAGGGTAAGGAACTGATGGCGCAGCACCCATTGGAGCAGCTTGCCGTAGCGCGCGATCACGGCATCGAAGAAGTGACCGCTGACCCGGTAGAAACGTCCCTGTTTTTCCTCCGGCGTGTGATGCAGCAGCTTCGCGCACATCATCGGCGTCAGCGTGAGCGACACGAGCGCCGAGATGAGAATCGACACCGCGAGCGTGATCGCAAATTCGCGGAACAGGCGGCCGACCACGTCGCCCATGAACAGCAGCGGAATCAGTACGGCGATCAACGAGACCGTCAGGGAGATGATCGTGAAACCGATCTGCTCGGCTCCTTTCAGCGCGGCCTGCAGCGGTGGTTCGCCCTCCTCGATGAAACGCGAGATGTTCTCGATCATCACGATGGCGTCGTCGACGACGAAACCGGTCGCGATCGTCAGCGCCATCAACGTGAGATTGTTGATGCTGAACCCCGCCAGGTACATCACGGCGAAGGTGCCGACGAGCGAGAGCGGGACGGCGACCCCGGGAATGATCGTGGCGGGGACGCTGCGCAGGAAAAGGAACACGACGAGCACCACGAGACCGATCGAGAGCATCAGCTCGAACTGGACGTCATCGACGGACGCGCGAATGGTGATCGTGCGGTCCGTGAGCGGAATGACCTCGATCGAGGACGGCAGGCTGGACTGGAGCTGGGGCAGCAGCTTCTTGATCAGATCCACGACCTCGATGACGTTCGCGCCGGGCTGGCGCTGCACGTTGAGGATGATGGCGGCGCGATCGCTGGCCCAGGCGGCGAGCTGGGTGTTTTCCGCGCTGTTGATCACGGCGGCGACATCCTTGAGCCGGATCGGAGCGCCGTTCCGATAGGCCACGATCATGTTTTCGTAATCCTCCACCGACCGCAGCTGGTCATTGGCATCGATGGTGGACGCCTGATGCGGTCCATCGAAGCTGCCCTTGGCCTGGTTGACGTTGGCCGCGGCGATCGAGGTGCGAATATCGTCCAGCGTCAGTCCGGCGGCGGAAAGGGCGCGCGGGTCGGCCTGGATCCGGACCGCTGGTCGCTGGCCGCCACTGATGCTGACCAATCCGACGCCGGGCAGCTGGGAAAGTTTTTGCGCCAGGCGCGTGTCGACGAGATCCTCGACCTTCGGCAGGGGAATCGTGCTCGAAGTGATGCCGAGCGTGATGATCGGGGCGTCGGCGGGATTGACCTTGTTATAGATGGGAGGCGTCGGGAGATCGGTCGGAAGCAGATTGCTCGCGGCGTTGATCGCCGCCTGAACCTCCTGCTCGGCGACGTCGAGGGTGAGATCGAGGCTGAAGGTCAGCGTGATGATCGACGCCCCGCCCGAGCTGGTGGACTCCATGCGGTCGAGTCCGGGCATCTGCCCGAACTGGCGTTCGAGCGGCGCGGTGATCGATGAGGTGATCACGTCCGGACTTGCGCCCGGATAGAGGGTGACGACCTGGATCGTCGGGTAGTCGACCTGGGGCAGCGCGGAGATTGACAGCAGCCGGTAGGCGAACATGCCGCCGAGCAGCAGCGCGACCATCAACAGCGAGGTCGCGACAGGCCGCAGGATGAACGGTCTCGAGGGATTCACGGGCCGGAAAAAGTCGGCTTAGTTCTGGTGCTTCTTGCCCTGGCCACGCGGGCGCGGGGCGGGAGCTTCCGCCTGCGCGGCGGAACGGCTGACCAGTTCGACCTTTGCTCCTTCGCGGAGCTTGTCGACGCCGTCGGTCACCACGGTGTCGCCGGCCGCGAGGCCCTTCGTCACCGCAATCAGTCCACCTTCCGTCGCTCCCGTTTCAACGACCTGAACGGTCGCGGTGTTCCCCTCCAGAACCTTGTAGACGAAGGTGCCCGCCGTGCCGCGCTGGATCGCCGCGGTCGGGACGACGATCGCGCCGGTGATCTTGTCGGCGATGAGCTGCACGTTGACGAACTGGTTCGGGAACAGCGCCTCGTCCTCGTTCGCGAATTCCGCGCGCACTTTCAGAGTGCCCGTCGTGGGATCGATCAGGTTGTCGATGGTGACCACCTTTCCCTTGGCGAGAAGGGTGTGGCCGTCGCGATCAAAGGCGTCGACCTCCATGGTCTCACCCGCCTTGTAGTGGGCGAGCAGCTTGGGCAGGGTGTCCTGTGGCACCGAGAAGATCACCGAGATCGGCTGGAGCTGGGTGATGACGGCGAGGCCGTTGGCATCGGACGGATGAATGGTGTTGCCGAGATCGACCAGGCGCAGGCCGATGCGACCCGAGATCGGGGCGGTGATGTGGGAATAGTCGAGTTGGAGCGCGGCGTTCGCGACCTGGGCCTCGTCGACCTTGATCGTGGCTTCGTCCTGGCGAACCAGGGCGACCTGCGTGTCGACCTGCTGCTTGGCCACCGAGTCCTGCGCGAGCAGGGCGTTGAAACGCGCCTCATCGATGCGCGCGTTCTCGAGCTGCGACTGGTCGCGCGCCAGCGTGGCTTCCGCCTGCTGTTTCATGACCTCGAATGGACGCGGGTCGATGTCGGCCAGGGGCGCGCCCGCGGCCACGATCTGGCCCTCGGTGAAATAAATTTTCTGCAGCTGGCCGTCGACCAGGCTGCGCACGGTGACCGTGTTGAGCGGAGTGACCGTGCCGAGCGCGATCAGGCGCACGTTGAGGTCGGCCTTCCGCGCGGCCTCCGCGGCGACGGGCATTGGACGGTTTTCGTAGGCGGCCCGGGGATTGACGGTGGGCTTGATGAAGGGCCGGACAAAGAGCGCGTAGATCAGCGCGGCTCCGAGCACGACTACGATCACCCACAGCCACCAACGGCTGCGGCGGCGCGGAACGGCGGGCGCGGATTCAGCTTTGGCCACGGGGCGCGGCGAAGGAGCAAGAGGTTGAGACATGGGAGACGGAGGAAAAAGGGAAGTGACGTGGAGGAAGGCCAAGCATGCCCGGTTCGGCCGGAGTATCTAGCCGAATCGGGGAATGGCGGCGCGGGAAGGGGAGTCGAGACCGAGGCCGCCCACGAGGGCAGCGACGAGAGGCGCGACCCGGGGACGCGGATCGCCAAATGGCTCGCGGGACATCATCCAGGGCAGGACAAACGGGGCGCTGCCCACGAGAATCAATTGCGCCTCGTCCTTCAGCCGGTTGAACCGGGCCGGGTCGCAATCGGCCGCGCCCACCAGGATGCGCAGGACGCGCGCCTCGATCTCGTCGAGAAATTGCCGTCGCATGGCGGGATCCTCGCGCGAAACCTTCAGATCGAGATCGAAGAGCAGTTCCGACTGGCGCAGCTGGCGCCGATGACCGTCGATCACGGCCAGGAGCAGGGCGACGAGCCGATCGGTCACCCCCCGGCCGGCAGCGGCGACGGCCGCATCGCAAACCTCCAGGAGTTGCCGCTGCTCGCTGCGCACCACCGCCGACGCAATGGCGAGTTTCCCGGGATAAAAACGATATAGGTTCGCAGCTGACATCCGGCAGGCGGTCGCGATGTCGTGCATCGCCGTTTTCCCGTAGCCGAACCGGCGAAAATGGCGTCTCGCCGCAGCCACGATGCGACTCTCGTCCGTTGATGAACGCTGAATATTTTGTTTTCTATTCACCGGCATCAGCAACGACGCCGCGCCGACCCCGGAGGTTACGGGGACCGGGGAGCGGAAATGGGCCGGTTGCGAGTTGAGGGCTGAGGGACATCGACCCGGACAAAAACGGCCGCCCAAACCGGAACGAGTTAGTGGAACCACGAATAACACGAATAAACACGAAGTGGCGGACGGGCCGCCCTGACGCCTGGCGGAATTGACGTTTGGAGTGTCATTCCAATTTGGAAGTTGGCGGACGGTTCACTTTCCATGGAAAGTCTCTGGGCTCTCAGCCCTCAGCTCTCGACTTCAGGGCTCTGAGTGAAACGCGCACGCTTGACGGTATTGCTTCTCAGCGATTGTCACCGGGTTGGACGGGCGATTGCCTGAGTCAACCTTATGAAATCTGTTTCTGGCCTTGCGGCGGGCGTCACCGTCGGTTTTTGCCTCAGTTTCTCGGCTTCAATGCGCGCGTCCGCTCCGCCAACCGCCGCGGAAGCGGCTTTTCCCCAGACCGAACCGATGGCGGCGGGTCCTTTCCAGCCGACCTGGGAATCGCTTGGTCACTACGAGGTGCCCGAATGGTTTCGCGATGCCAAGTTCGGCATCTGGGCGCACTGGGGTCCGCAATGCCAGCCTGAGATGGGCGACTGGTACGCAAAGTGGATGTATCTCGACGAGAAGACCGAGCCGTGGTCGCGCGCGCTCGCGCCTTATCACACTCTGCGTTACGGACCTCCTTCCGAATTTGGTTTCAAGGATGTCATTCACATCTGGTGGGCGGAAAACTGGAATCCGGAGCACCTGATGGCGCTCTACAAGCGCGCGGGTGCGCACTACTTCATGGCGCTCGCGAGCCACCACGACAATTTCGACAACTTCGACAGCAAGTATCAGCCATGGAACTCGACCCGCGTTGGTCCGAAGAAGGACCTCGTCGGCGGCTGGGCCAAGGCGGCGCGCGCGGCGGGACTGCGTTTCGCCGTGAGCGTCCACGCCTCGCATGCCTGGAGCTGGTACGAGGTGTCGCAAGGCGCCGACAAGACCGGCCCGAAGGCCGGCGTGCCGTACGATGGCAAGCTGACCGCGGCGGATGGAAAAGGAAAATGGTGGAACGGTCTCGATCCGCAGGATCTCTATGCGCAGAATCATCCGGTCGGAAATGCCGGCTGGGATTGGGAGCTGAAGCCGGCGGCGACCGGACCGGATGACCCGCGGCTGCCGGATGCCGCGTATTTGCGCAAGTACTACAATCGCACGGTCGACCTGATCAACAAGTACCGCCCCGACATGATCTATTTCGACGACACCGCACTCCCTTTCGACTCCTTCAGCGACGTGGGACGAAAGATCGCCGCGCATTACTACAACGCGAGCCTGGCGGAACACGGCAAAGTGGACGTGGTGATCAACGGCAAGCACCTCGATGAAACGCAAAAGAAGGCGATCGTGTACGACATCGAGCGGGGCAAGAGCCCCGACATCCTGCCGCGGCCCTGGCAGACCGACACCTGCCTCGGGGACTGGCACTACCAGCGCAGCATCTACGAGCGCCACGCCTACAAGACGAGCCTGCAGGTGATTCAGATGCTCGCCGACGTCGTGAGCAAGAACGGCAATCTCATGCTCAACGTTCCGCTGCGCGGCGACGGAACGCCGGACCCCGACGAGATTCAGGTGCTGCGCGAACTCGGGGACTGGATGGACGTGAACGCCGAATCGATTTTCGGCACGCGCCCCTGGAAGGTCTATGGCGAAGGTCCCGCGCAGAGTTCGGCGAAAAAGGGCCAGTTCGACGGCATCGCGGACGTCGGCCAGTTCACCGCGCAGGATGTGCGTTACACGACCAAGGGACCGGTGCTCTATGCGATCGTGCTCGGCTGGCCGGAAGACGGGAAGGTGGATCTCGCCGCGTTCCGTGACGGTGGCACTGCGAATTTTGCGGTCGGCAAGGTGAGGCTTTTGGGCTCAAAGGCGGCAGTTCCGTTCTCGCAGGACGAATCCGGCCTGCACGTGCACCTGCCGGGCGGGCCCTCTCCCTCCAAGGCTTCGTCGAGTGCGATCGTCTTGAAAATAACCCAGGCGAGATGAGGGAAGTGTCCCTCATTGGGGACAAGCGGATGGATTGAACCACGGAGACACCGAGGCCGCGGTAGGGGACGACGTCCCGTCGGCCCTTTTGTCTGCGACGTACCATTTTGAGCGTGGCTTTCGCGCATCGACACCAATCCAAGCACGGCACTTTCCGCCGGAAGCCGCGGAAAACTATCGGCACTCGAAATTGCAGAACGCAGTTGCCTCCGTTGTGAGGGATTGCGCCCACGCAATCGGCCGCCAACATCGGCACATGAGCGCGCGGTACAACGACTCGGTTCCTCTGCAATTTCTTCCGTTCTGCCGCATGGAACGTTCGTTCTAGCTATCATGTTGGAGCCATTGCCATCAGCCCAGACTTACCCCGTAGGGCCGACCAGACGGGGTCAGGTTATGCGCAGTGCGGTCGAGCCAGACGAGACGGACAAGATGGGCCGGACGGACGGGGTCAGGCTTTGCGGTGTGCGCCCAGACCGACGATGCGGGCCAGTTTCGGATCGGGATGGTGTCGCCAGGCGGTGAGCTGACGGCTGAGATGAAACCGGCTGTCCATCCCGAGGTGCTGGCCGAGCCAGTGGTTGGTGGCGGTCGTGCGCACCGTTGTCGTCGCCGCCACGGCGAGTTTCCACCCGGCAGATTTTGGAGCTTCCGGCAAAGCGGTGCGGATTGCCTGCCAATTGGATCGAGACGTTGAGTCGTCGCTAAAGGTGGGGAAGGACAAGAAGACCTCTCCGGCTGTTATCCGTTCGGTGTGATCGGTGTATTCCGTGGGCAAAGTCTCCGGTCCGATGAGGACATGGGGCCTAGGCGAATTTCTGTTTGCGCCTTTTGCGCCTTTTCGCGGCCAATCTCCTGGGAAGTGACAAGTGGCGAGTGACAAGTGATCAACTCAAACATCGGAGTTTCGACCGCGGATTTCGAGGATAGACACGGATGGTTTTGCCTGGCGGCCCGACCATTGGACCGCGGGGATGTTCGTGGAGAACCATCCGGTTCGATGAGGACATCGGACCCTACCGGATTTTGAGGTTTCCGTTTTCTCTGCTCCTGTAAACGGGGCACGTCCGGGCACCGGAGCGGTCAATGAGGAATGCCTGCGATTGCCCGCGATGCCGACGTTGTCGTGATTGGCGGCGGAATCGCCGGCCTGACGTCCGCGTTGGAGCTGGCGGAAAACGGTCGCCGGGTGATCCTGCTCGAGGCCCGCGAACGATTGGGCGGACGCATCCACACGGTCCGGCCCGCGGGATGGCCGATTCCGATCGAGCTCGGAGCCGAGTTTGTGCATGGGGGCAACGACGCGTTCTGGCGGATGGCCCGCCGGACTCGTCTGGCGGTCGAAAAGGTTTCCCCGCACCACTGGGTCCGCACCGCGAGGGAAATCGGGTCGGAACCGGATCTTCAGGGTCGGATCGCGCGGGTGACGTCCCAAATTCATCCGCGCAAAGCCGGAAACATGTCGTTTGCCGGATATTTCCGGAAACATCCGTTCAAGGGCGACCCGAGGGACTGGCAGATTGCCTCGGAGTTCGTCGAGGGATTCGAGGCGGCGCCGCGCGACCAGATCAGCGCCCGCTCGCTGGCCGGCGTTTCCTTCGAAGAGGAGAAGCAGTTTCGCGTTCCGCGGGGGTACGACACTCTCGTGACCGCAGTGGCCCGGATGGCCGCGGCGCGCGGAGTGGATATCCGGCTGAATCAGGAAGTGAAAATGATCCGATGGCGGCGAGGCGAAGTGACCGTGGAATCGACCGCGGCCGGCCATGTCGCGTCTGTCCACGCCAGCACGGCGATCATCACGCTTCCGATCGGAGTCCTCCAATCGTCTTCGGGTCGGCCGGCGGTACGATTCGCCCCGGAATTGTCGGCATTGCGTGCCCTGGTACGGCGAATGGGGATCGGTCATGTCTTCCGCCTCAATCTGCGGTTCACGTCGTCGGCCTGGCGCACCCTGCGACGGCCACCGCTCGACGGGCGGGGACCTTTGGGCTTTTTGCATTCGTCCACGCGGCCCATGTCGGTCTGGTGGTCGCTGAGCGATCATCCTGTTCTCGTGGGCTGGTCCGGCGGACCCGCCGCCGTTGCCCTGGGACGCCAATCGTTGCGCGCGCGGATCAGGCGGGCGATCGCGGCGCTCGGTTCGCTCTGCCAGCAATCACCGGCGTTTCTTGCGTCGCATCTGGCCGGAGCGATCGAACATGACTGGACGCGCGACCCTTTCGCTCGCGGCGCTTATAGCTTCATCGGGGCGGGCCCGGATCATGCCGCGGCGGAACTCGCGACGCCGATCGAGCGCACGCTCTTTTTCGCGGGCGAGGCGACGGCACCATCAAATGAAGTCGGCACCGTGCATGGCGCGCTCGCGAGCGGACTGCGGGCCGCGCGGGAAGTGAATGCCGTTATGCGACAGCGGAAGTGACGAGTGGCGTGTGACGAGTGACCAGTGCAAACGACTGAGTTTTGACCACGGATTTCACGGATAGACACGGATGGCCTGACAGAAAGCGAACCGCTAACGGCAGGTCGCTTTTGTTTTTGTGATTTATCGTGCCTTTTTGTGGCCGAAAATCTTTCGGTCCGATGCGGACATCGGACCCTACCGCAACGGCGCGCACCCTACGGCGCCCCCGTCGGATGGGGATGCTCGCCGGAGTCGGGACCGGGATGACGCGCCTTGTGCACGAGATACACCGCGGTGATCGCGAAGAAAACCACCACCGCGATCGCGATGACGATATTCACCTGCGTCGTGCGCTTGTGGGGATTGACGAGCGGTTGCTCGGCGTTTTGTGGATCGAAACCCATGTGGCGGGGGACGGTGACGGAGGATTCCATCGCACAGCCCCATCATCTGCCGACAAGCCATCGGGCACTTTGGTTCGTGACTGCGTCGGAAGCATTCCAGGGAAGCCCCGGAGAATCCCGCGGAGACGTTCGGGGGAGCGCGGATTGGGCGGCCCGGCGCCTGCCGGGTCGCCCATCGGGGATTTCCCGTATTTTCGCATTTTGCCCGAACCGAATGCGGCCGGAGCGTTCCTTGGAGGTGGTGTCAACGTTTTCGATACTGAAACGCAAGCCCGGGGCGCCTCCGGAACCCGTCGCGACCCCGGCGATGCAATGTTCCCGCTGCGGACAGAAACATGACCTCGCCCGCCTGCAACCCGGGCAGCGCGCGTTGTGTGTGCGCTGCGGATCGGTGCTCGCGGAACGCGGATGGGCCGGCCCCGCTTCGGCGTTCGTGTTCGGTCTCACCGCCCTCGTGCTGGCGATCCCGGCCTTCGCCCTGCCGCTGGTTACGTTGCGCAAATTCGGCAACGCCCGCGTCAGTTTCCTGGATACGAGTTTCAGCGGCCTGTGGAGTCACGACTATCAGGTCCTCGCCACGTGGGTTCTCTTCTGCGGTGCCCTGGCCCCGGTCGTGATGCTGGGATTGGTCGTCGCCCTGCGGCGAATGGATCCAACGGCGATGCCTCGACTGAACTCCTGGCTGCGGGCGACGGCCGACCAGATGGAATACTGGTCAACGCCCGAGGTGCAACTGCTCGGCATTCTTGTCGCTTTCTTCAAGCTGGGAGACCTGGTCGACGTCACGGTGAACGCCGGACTGATTTGCTTCGGCGCGATGGCGTTCTTCGCCCTGCTGGCCTGGCGGGCCTTCAGTCTGCAGGCTCCGACGGGGACCGCGCCGCCGCGTTCGGAAGCGGAGTCGGTGGCTTCACCGTCGCGGAGCCGGCTGGCCGAGGTGACGGCGTTGACGATTGCGGCCGTCATCCTGCTTTTCCCGGCGTACGCACTGCCGGTGATGCATCTGGGCATCGCCGGTCACCCGACGTCGGATACCACGATTTTCACCGGCATCCAGCAACTGTGGCGTCAGGGCCTCGGTGTTCTCGCCGCGATCGTGTTCACCGCCAGCTTCCTCGTTCCGTTGCTGAAACTCGCCGCGCTGACCGTTCTGCTCGTGTCGGCCCATCGCGGCGCTCGCGGCCGGGGTCGACTGCTCACGCATCTCTACGGGATGATCGATTTCATCGGACGGTGGTCGATGCTCGACGTGTTTCTCGTCGCCTTCCTCGTCGGCGCCGTGCAATTCGGCAAGCTCGCGTCCGTCCGACCCGACGTGGGCATCCTTGCGTTCGCTGCGGTGGTCGTACTGACGATGCTCGCCACGCGGCGCTTCGATCCACGAGTCCTTTGGATCGGCAGCGGGGTGGGGCGCGCCGCGGTCACCGGATGACACCGACGATGGCCGAAGCTCCCAAAGTTACGCGTTCGCCCCGGATTCCGCTGGTCTGGGTCGTGCCGATCGTGGCGGCCGCCGTCGCCGGCTGGCTGCTGTTCCGTGAATGGCGCACGCGGGGCGAGGAGATCACCGTCGAGTTTGCCGACGGCACCGGTCTCGAACCGGGCCAGACCAAGGTGCAGTACAAGGGCGTGGAAATCGGGACGCTCAAGCAGGTGAGCCTTTCGAAGGACCTGCACGACGTCGTGGCGCACCTGCAACTGACCCGACGCACCTCGATGATCGCGCGGCAGGGAACCCAGTTCTGGATCGTGCAGCCCGAGATCGGATTTTCGGGCGTGAGCGGACTCGACACCCTCCTGAGCGGCGTGCACATCGGCGTGCGGCCAGGCGATGGTCCGCCCGTGAAGGATTTTCGGGGACTCGACGCTCCGCCGGCGCCGGAAAACACCGAGGAGGGCCGGGCCTTCCTGCTGGAAACGGATCGCCTGGGCGGACTGCAGGTTCGCGCGCCGGTTTTCTATCGCGACCTGAAAGTCGGCGAGGTCGAAGCCGCCCGCCTGTCGCCCGACGCCAGCGGTGTGTTGATTCGCGTGCGGATCGACAAGGTGTACGTGCCGCTCGTACGGACGAACACGCATTTCTGGAACGCCGGGGGCGCGCCGTTTCAAATCAGTTTGTTCGGCGGCGGCACGCAGAAGAAATCGCTCCAGTCGGTGATCACGGGTGCGATCGCCTTCGCCACGCCCGACACCCCCGGGGAAAATGCGGCGGACGGCGCTCGCTTTCTCCTCTACAAGGATGCGGACGACGACTGGTTGAAGTGGCGCCCCTCGATTCCGATCCAGGCGCCGGACACGTCGCCCGCGAAACCGAGTCCGTCGAAAGTGGTGCCCGGACTGCTTGGGGGTGGCGGATGAGAAAACCGGAATTCGCCGGCCCGGTGCGCCATTCGAATCCCGAACCGGGCGCACCCATGGCTGTCACTAGGGCGTGCCAAGCAATGAACGCGGATCGGTTGAAAATCTTCCATCATGAGCGAACCGGGGAATGCCGTTTCTTCGTCCCGTCCCGAACTGCGTCAGGGCGCGGGTCCGCGCCGAAACAGCCGGAGCACGCCGGCGGAGGAACCCGGCGGAACTCCCCCGGGAAAATCGGAGCCGCGTGATCGGGGAGACGACCGGCCGAAGCCGCCACCGTGGTATCGCCGGCCCCTTTGGGTGGGCGGGCTGTTCGTGCTGGTAGCGGCGGCGGCGATCGGCGGAACCCTGTGGTGGCGGCATGCGCGCCGCTTCGAGACGACGGACGACGCCGGCATCGACGTGATCCCACAGGTGGTGAGCGCACAGCTTCCCGGCCGGGTGCAGAAGGTGCCGGTTCAGGAGAATCAGGATGTCACGGCGGGCACCGTGCTTGTCGAAATCGACGACGCCGACTTTCGCGCCCGCGCGGAGCAGGCCCGGGCTTTGGGAGCGCAGTCGGCCGCGCAGCGCCTGCAGGCGGAATCGCAGCGGGGCATTTTTGAGGCGCAGCGTGAACAGGCGCGGGCGGGCCTCGTGGCCGCGGAGACCGCGGCCGACAACGCCGTGCGGGAGTTCCGTCGTCTCGGGGAATTGCGCGCGGAAAACGCCGGCGCGGTGTCCCAGCAGCAGTGGGACAACGCCGACGCCGCTCGGCGCACCACCGCGGCACAAATGACAGCGGCCGAGAAGACCGTGAGCGCCGCCGAGGCGCAGGTGGGCTACGCCGGCAGCCTCATTGCCGCGGCCGAGGCGGCGCAAACGAGCGCGGCGGCGCAGCTGCGGGAGGCCGAATTGAATCTTTCGTACATGCAGGTGCGGGCGAAGGTGAACGGCCGGATCGCCAATCTCCGGGTCGCACCCGGCAATTACGTGACGCCCGGCATGGCCCTCATGGCGGTGGTGCCGCGCGAGGTGTACGTCACGGCCAATTTCAAGGAAACCCAACTGACGCGCATGCGGCCAGGACAGCACGCGGATGTCCGGGTCGATGCGTATCCCGATCTCGATATATCCGGGCGGGTCGAGAGCGTGCGTCCCGGCACCGGCGACGCGTTCACCCTGCTGCCCGCCGAGAACGCGACCGGCAACTGGGTGAAGGTCGTGCAACGCGTGCCGGTGCGCATCCGGCTCGACCGGCTGCCGGACGACCCGCAGCGGCTGGGTCCGGGCATGTCAGTGGAGGTGAAGGTCGAGGTCCGCTGACCTCGTGACCTCTCGCGGCCATGAGCGGGACCTCCCTCGAACGTTCGGCCGCCGGCGATCACAATCCGTGGTTGGTGGCGCTCATCGTCTCGATGGCGACGTTCATGGAGGTGCTCGACACCAGCGTGGCGAACGTTTCGTTGCGCCATATCGCGGGCAATCTTTCCGCCACGGCGGATGAGAGCACGTGGGTGCTGACGAGTTATCTGGTCAGCAATGCGATCATCCTGCCGGTCAGCGGCTGGCTGGGCACGGTGATCGGACGCAAGCGCTTCTATATGCTTTGCGTGACGCTCTTCGGTGTGAGCTCGCTCTGTTGCGGTCTTGCCCCCTCGCTCGGGTGGCTCGTGTTCTTCCGGGTGCTGCAAGGTCTCGGCGGAGGCGGACTGGCGCCGAGCGAGCAGTCAATTCTCGCCGATACCTTCACCCCCGCCCAGCGCGGCCAGGCCTTCGCGCTCTACGGCGTCGCCGTCGTGGTGGCACCGACGCTCGGTCCCACGCTCGGCGGCTGGATCACGGACAGCTATTCCTGGCGCTGGATCTTCTTCATTAACGTTCCCGTCTGCCTGATTTCGCTCTGGCTCGTCAGTCGCATCCTGGTGGATCCGCCGGCGGTGGAAAACGACCGGAAGGAAGCGCTTCGCCACGGCCTGCGCATTGATGGCCTCGGCCTGGGCCTCATCGCGCTCGGTCTCGGTTCCCTCCAGGTGGTGTTGGACAAGGGCGAGGAGGACGACTGGTTCGCCTCGCCGTTCATCCTTGCGATGACGCTGGTGGCGGTCCTGGCGCTGGCGTTTCTGATCGCGTGGGAGTTGCTGGCGGACGACCCGATCATCGACTTGCGCCTGATGAAGAATCGGAATTTCAGCGCTTCGCTGATCGTGATGTTCGTCACCGGATTCATCCTCATCGGGACCACGCAGGTCATTCCGCGCTTCCTGCAGGAGATGATGGGCTACACCGCCACCGAGGCGGGAATGGCGCTCACCGCCGGCGGCATCGCGACGATTTTTCTGATGCCGGTGGTCGGCACGTTGCTGAAACATGCGCAGCCCCGCTATCTGATCACGCTGGGATTGGTCATCGAGGCGCTGGCCTGCGCGCATCTGAGCGGATTCACCGACCGGATCAGTTTCGGTCACGCGGCGATCGCGCGCGTCTTTCAGGCCGTGGGTCTGCCCTTTCTTTTCGTGCCGATTTCCACGGTGGCCTACGCCGGTCTGCCGCCGGGCAAGAATGCCGCGGCGTCCGCCTTCGTGAACACGATGCGCAATCTGGGCGGCAGTTTCGGCATTTCGGTCGCGGTGGCGCTGCTGGACCGCCGCGCCCAGTTTCATCACAGCCGCCTGGGGGAGCTTGTCACTCCGTTCATCACGCCCTGGCAGGAGTCGGCTCGCGGTTCGCTGGCGTCACTCAACGCCCTGGTCAGCCAGCAGGCGCGGATGCTCAGCTTTGTGGATCTATTCCGTTTTCTGACGCTGGTCGTGGTCGTCGCGCTGCCGGTCACGTTTCTGCTGCGCCGGATCTCCGGTCCCGCCGCCGAAGGAGGCATGCACTGACATGAAGACGGTCCGTCTGATTCCTGGCCTGCCGCTGGTCGCCTTGCTGCTGACCGGATGCACGGTTGGGCCGCACTATCAGGCGCCGCAAACGAGCACGCCTCCGCGGTTTTGGGAAATCAAAGCCGTCGCCAACGGGGCGGACTTGGCGGTGAATGAATCACCGACGGTGGATCGCTGGTGGCAGACGTTTCACGATCCGGAACTCGAGTCGCTCGTTTCCCGGGCGATGAAGAGCAATCTCGATCTGCGCCAGGCGGTTTCGCGCGTGCGTCAGGCCCGCATCCAACGGGCCATAGCCACGGCCGGATTATTTCCCTCCATCGATATCGACGGCGGATACAACCGCGGGCGCGGCAGCCGCAACGTGGTGCTGCCGTTCGGAAACGCGGCGCCCGCGTCCTCATCCGGCAACGCGTCCCGGAGTGAAAGCCGTGAAACGGCGGAAGGCGCGCCCGCGCCGACACCGATGCCTCCGGCGGGAGGTGGCGCTCCCGCGGGGCCGATGAGTCCGCTGGGCGAGGGCGGACTGCCGGGCGTCACGACGAATCTCTATCAGGTTGGTTTCGATGCCTCCTGGGAAATCGACCTCTTTGGTGCGCGTCGACGAATGATCGAGGCCGCGGACGCTGCCGTCTCGTCGGCGGAGGACGCGCGCGAAGGCGCGGTGGTCACGCTGTTGGGTGAACTGGCGCAAACCTATCTGCAGCTCCGCGCGGCGCAGGCGCGTCGCGACCTGGCGCGCCGCAACGTCGAACTCGCCACCGACACCCTCAAAGTCGTCGTGGCGAAAGCGAAGACGGGCTTCGCCACCGATCTCGAGGTGGCCCGTCAGCGCGCGGAGCTGGCCGCCCTGCAATCCGTGCAGCCGGCCTTCGAGACGGAGGTGCGCCTGGGCATGCACGGACTCGCGACGCTGCTGGCGGAACCGGTCGGCGCACTCGTGGGTGAACTCGAAGCCACCGCACCCCTGCCGGAACTGCCGACCGCCGTGGTGGTGGGTCTGCCCTCGGACCTGCTGCGCCGCCGCCCGGATGTCCGGCGTGCGGAGCGGGAACTGGCCGGCGCCACTGCCCGCACGGGCGTGGCGACGGCGGACCTCTTCCCGCATTTCGACCTCGCGGCGGCGTTCGGGCTGGACAGCAGCCAGCCGGGGAATCTGGCCGACTGGTCGAGTCACTACTACTCGATCACTCCCGGGTTTCGCTGGCCGATCCTCGACTGGGGCGCGGCGCGCGGAGGCGTGCGGCTCGCCGAGGAAATGCAGCGCGAGGCCCGGATTCGCTACGACGCCGTGGTCATGCAGTCGCTCGCCGATGTGGAGAATGCCCTGGCCAAGCTTCATGGCGAGGAACGCGCGCACCAGGCGCGGGTCGTCGCGGTCACGGCCAGTCGCGAGGCCTTCACGATTGCGGATCAGATGTACCGTCACGGACTGGTTGATTCGCTGTCGGTGCTCGAGGCCCAGCGTTCGCTGGTCGCATCCCAGGATGCGCTCGTGCAGAGCGACGCGGCATTGCGGATCGATCTGGTCACGCTCTACAAGGCGCTTGGAGGAGGGTGGGAGGGCTGAGCGCGGAATCTGGCCATGAGCAACGAACGTCCGCCTTCGCCATTTCCTCCGGATCAATTCGGTCCGCGCACGACGCAATATGTGCGGCTGGCGCTGCTGGCCGTGTTGGGCGCCGTGTTTGCCGGGGCGGTCACCGCGTTCGCCTATTTCGAGTCCCCGTACTGGAACCGCATCGGTCTGGCGCCCGCGCAACCGATTCTGTTCAGCCACCGTCACCATGCGGGCGAACTGCATCTCGACTGCCGGCTGTGCCACGCGACCGTCGAGACGGCGCCGGCGGCCGGGATGCCGACGACCACGACCTGCCTGACGTGTCATTCGCAGCTGTTCGCGCGCGAGGCCATGTTCGCGCCATTGCGGGAGCATGCCGCATCGCGCTCGCCGCTGGCTTGGGGACGCGTCAACACGCTCCCCGACCACGTGATCTTCGATCATTCGATTCACGTGGCCCGCGGTCTCGCGTGCGCGCAGTGCCACGGCGACGTGGCCTCGATGGCTCTCACCGCCAAGGCGCGTGCCCTCACGATGCGCGAGTGTCTCGATTGTCACCGCGCGAACTCGCCCTCCGGCTCCGACGCAGCGGGCCGGAATCTCCTCACCAACTGTTCGACGTGTCATCATTGAATCCGGCTCTCTCCGCTTCGCATCCGTCCGCCTTCCGCGCGCGGGCGACGGACGAATTTGCGGTCGGGGCGAGCGGCTGGCCCGGTGAGATTGATCGTCGGGAATTTCTGAAAGTCATGGGCGCCTCGCTGATGCTGGCCGGCATCTCAGGGTGCGCGCGACGGCTCCCGGACCAGTTGGTGTCGCGTGCGGACGCGCCCGGCTCTCCGGCGATTCCAGAACTCGCGTGGTACGCCACCGCCGTACCCTGGCACGGCTATGCGCGGGGTGCGCTGGTTCGCGTGGCGCGCGGACGTCCCACGCTGTTGGAGGGTAACCCCGATCATCCGGAGAGCCGCGGTGCCCTCGATGCCGTGAGTCAGGCATCCATCCTGTCGCTCTACGACCCTGAGCGTTCGTCGACTCCCCAGCGCGCCGGGCGGACATCGTCCTGGGATGCCTTTTCGGCTGACTGGCGGAAACAGCGGGAGGAGCTGGAAAAAAGTCGCGGTGCCGGCGTGGCCTTGCTCACGGCGCCCACGACGTCGCCAACGTCGCTGGCGGAAATCGGCGCGCTCTTGAAGCAATGGCCCGAGGCCGCCTGGTATCAGTATTCGGCGATGCCCGACTACGAGCGTGGCGGCGGTGTCGATTTCGATTTCAGCCGGACGCGAACGATTCTGACGGTCGGCTCCGACACGTTTTTCGAGCATCCGGCGTCGCTGCGGCGCGTGCGCGAATTCACGCGACGGCGCGGCGTCGGCCGGCATCCCGGCGCGCGTCTTTTCGCGCTCGAGGCCACGCCCACGCTGACGGGTATGCGCGCGGATCTTCGCCTGGCCGCGCCGCCGCACCGGTTTGGGCCCGTGCTCGCCGCGATCGCGCACGCGGTTGACCGGAGACCTGGCGATGTCACGGGACTGTCGGTGCGGGAAACGGAGTTTGTGCAGGCCGTGTTCCAGGCCCTTCAAATGGAGGCGCCCGCGATCTGTGTCGCGGGAGAAACCGAATCCGAGTCCGTGCAGGCTTGGTCGCGGACATTCAACGCGCGATTTGGCGGCGACGCGATGCGCACGCGGTCGACGACACGTTCCGATCACGATCCGCGTTGCCGCGGCGGCGTGGACGCGCTGCTCGCCGATCTCCGTTCCGGCCGCATCCGCGAGGCGATCATTACCGGATGCAATCCGGTTTACTCCTCCGCGTCGGGGGCCGAGCTGGCAAAGGCGCTTCGGGAGCTCGGAACGGGAATTCATCTGGGAATGTACGTCGACGAAACCGCGGCCGGCTGCGCCTGGCATCTGCCCGAGGCGCATTTCCTCGAAAGCTGGTCGGATCTGCGCTGCTTTTCCGGAGAAGCCACCGTGATGCAACCCGTGACGGAGCCATTGGGAAACGGGCGATCGATGGCTGAGGTCATTCGCTTTCTGGCCACCGGTGAGTGGACCAATTCCTACGATCTCGTTCGGAAAACCTGGAGCGCGGGAGGCGACGAATCATCCGAACGAAACTGGGCGAATTCCTTGCGGCGTGGAGTCGTCGACGAGGTCCCATCCGCGCCGCCGGTCCCCGCGTCGGCAGTCGCCTGGCCGACCTGGGTCGAAGCGGAAGCCCCGGGCTTCACCGCGTTTTTCCGGCCGGACCCGAATCTCCACGACGGCGCCACGGCGAACAACGCGTGGCTGCAGGAGCTGCCCCGGCCGTTCACCGCCCTCACTTGGGAGAATGCCGTCCTCGTTTCGCCGGCAGATGGGCGGGCGATGGGGATTGAAACGGGCGACGTCGTTCGCTGCGAGGTCGACGGCGTTTCGCTCGAAGGAGCGGCGTGGCTTCTTCCCGGTCAGGCCGAACGTTGCCTCACCCTGCACCTCGGACACGGACGTTCGACCTCCGGCAGGGTGGGTCAGGGAAGGGGATTTTCGGTCCAGGCGCTGCGCCCTTCGGCCTCGCCCTGGGAGCGGCGGGGCGTGTCATTGCAACGGACCGGTCGGCGCCAAACCCTGGCCTCGACACAACGCCACTTTCAGACCGAGGGCCGGGAGCCGGTCCGGTCGGTCGATCCGGGCGGCAAAGTCCGGCGCGAGGATGCGCGCGCGACCCTCCTCGAGGCGTGGCCGAGTGTCGGCCACGCGTGGGGCATGTCGATCGACCTGGAAACCTGTTTCGGCTGCAGCGCCTGTGTGGTCGCCTGCCAGGCGGAGAACAACATTCCGGTCGTCGGACGCGAACAGGTGCTGCTCGAACGCGAAATGCACTGGATTCGGATCGATCGCTATTATGTCGGAGAGGCGGAAGACTCCCGCGTTCTCCACCAGCCGGTGCCGTGCATGCAGTGCGAGAATGCGCCGTGCGAGCTGGTTTGTCCGGTCGGCGCGACGGTGCACTCGAGCGAGGGACTGAACGACATGGTGTACAACCGGTGCGTGGGCACCCGCTACTGTGCGAACAACTGCCCGTACAAAGTCCGGCGCTTCAATTTCCTGGATTTTCGTCCCCCTTCCGGTTCGTCGGAATACCTGCGGACCAATCCCCGCGTTTCGATCCGCGAACGCGGGGTGATGGAAAAGTGCACCTATTGCGTCCAGCGGATCGATGCCGGCCGGATCGTCGCGGAGCGGGAGCGGCGGCCGTTGCGCGACGGCGAGATCCGCACGGCGTGTCAGCAGGCGTGCCCGGTGGGGGCGATCGTCTTCGGCGATCTGGCCGATCTGGCGAGCGCCGTGTCGGTCCGGCGACGGGACGACCGCAACTATGCCTTCCTCGAGGAGCTGGGCACACGGCCGCGCACCACGTACCTCGCCCGCATCGAGCGGCGGGGCGCGGGAAAGGCGAGGTCATGAGTCCGCCGATGACTGAAACGGAGACCGATGTCCCGAATCCGGCCGGAGTGGGCCATACGGGGACGAGCGTCACGCGCGAGATCGCGGCCATTCCGCTGGCCTTGCGGGCGCCGCGATTTTGGTGGGTCGGGTTTTTGATTTCCGCGGCGGGCGTGCTGATGCTTTTCGTTTCGGTGGCGTGGCTGTTCGTCCGTGGCGTCGGCATCTGGGGCATCAATCGTCCGGTCGCGTGGGGATTCGCCATCGTGAACTTCGTGTGGTGGATCGGCATCGGTCACGCCGGGACATTCATCTCGGCGATTCTGCTGCTGGTGCATCAGGAGTGGCGGACATCGATCAGCCGGTTCACCGAGGCGATGACCCTTTTTGCCGTGGCCTGCGCCGGACTGTTTCCCATTCTGCATCTAGGGCGGCCGCAGTTTCTCTACTGGCTGCTGCCCTATCCCGACACGATGGGGCTCTGGCCGCAGTTCCGGAGTCCGCTGGTGTGGGACGTGTTTGCGGTTTCCACCTATGCAACCGTTTCGCTGCTGTTCTGGTATGTCGGCCTGCTGCCCGATCTCGCGACTTTGCGGGCGCTAGCAAAGACGCGCGGGCAGGCGCGGTTCTACGGGCTGCTCAGTCTCGGCTGGCGCGGCGAACGACGGCACTGGGAAGACTACGAAAAACTTTACCTGATCCTGGCCGGGCTGGCGGCGCCGCTGGTGGTTTCCGTGCACAGCATTGTCGGGCTCGATTTCGCCGTCGCGATTGTGCCCGGATGGCACTCAACCGTGTTCCCGCCTTATTTCGTCGGCGGGGCGATCTTCTCGGGCTTCGCGATGGTGCTCACGCTGACGATTCCGATGCGCGCGGCCTACCATCTCGAAGCGGTGATCACGATCCGGCACCTCGAATTGATGGCCAAGGTTTTGATGCTGACCGGCTGGGTCGTGATCTACGGCTATTTTGCCGAGTTTTATGAGGCGGCGCGGGCCGGCGACATCTTCGACCGGTTCATGGCCGTCAATCGCGCGGCCGGCCCCTACGCGCTCTCGTTCTGGTTGCTCGTCGCCTGCAATGTCCTCTCCCCCCAGTTGCTGTGGCGCCGGAGCTGGCGGCGCAACCCCGCTTTTCTTTTCGTTATCGCGCTCGCCGTCAACGTCGGCATGTGGCTCGAGCGATTCGTGATCGTGGTCACCAGCCTGCACCGGGATTTCGTGCCCGCGGCGTGGGGCATGTATCATCCGACGCGCTGGGATATCTCGCTGCTCGCCGGCACCGTGGGATTGTTTGCCGCGTTTCTGTTCATCTTCGTCCGGCTGGCGCCGGCGATCTCGATGTCGGAAATGCGGAGCTGGCTGGCGCAAAAGGAGGCGCGATGAAGACGGGACGCTACGGCATCGCGGTCACTTTCGACTCGGTCGACCGGTTTCGGTCGGCCTGGGAGAAGTTGCGCGAGCTGGGCTTCACCCGCTGTGAAATCTACACCCCGCATTCCGTCGGCGAGGACGAGGACGGTACACGGACCGGAATTCCGGCGATCATGGTGGGAGCAGGCGGCCTGGGGGCGCTCGGCGGCTTTCTGCTGCAGGTTTACGCCACGTGGGATTTTCCCTCCAATTCGGGCGGACGCCCGGTGTTCAGCTGGCCCGCCTATATTCCGATCACCTTCGAGCTCGGGGTCTTGACCGCGGTGCTCGTGGGCATTCTCGCGTTTCTGTGGCGGGCGGGACTGCCCAACTACCATCATCCGGCATTCAACGATCCGGTGCTGCGCCGGGCGGCCTTCGATCGCTACATCATCTGCATCCGCAACGACGATCCGGTCCTGCAGCGCGCGGGCAGCCGCGGTGCGCTCGACGCGCTGGGTGCCGCCGGCGTGGAGGAGATTGCACGATGAAAATGCTGCGCCTCGTTTTTGCGGCTGGTTTGACCGCGCTGCTGGTGAGCTGCGACAACATGCAGCATCAGCCGGCGGGGTCGGACACCTCGCGGAGCCTGGACGCGCGGACGGCGGTGCCGTTGCCGCCGGCACATGCCGTCGCCCGGTTCGCGGAGGCGATTTCCGGAGGGCAACCCGAACGGCCGCCGCTCGACCGGGCGTTGCTGGCGCGCGGACAGGAACGTCATGAGATATACTGTGCGCCTTGCCACGGCGCGGACGGCTATGGTCAGGGCATAGTCGTGCGCCGCGGTTTTCCGGCGCCGCCTTCCTATCACGACGCGCGCGTTCGCGGCGAATCCGACGAGCAACTCTATCAAGTCATTGCCGACGGCACGGGTCGGATGCTGCCGATGGCGGATCGATTGGGTGAGTCCGACCGATGGGCGGTGGTAGCCTACGTGCGGGCCCTGCAGCTCAGTCAACACGCGCCCGTGGCGGATCTGTCCGCCGAGGACCGGCGTCGATTGGAGGAGTCGCGATGAATGCCGTGGCCGCAAGCCGGGAACGCGTCAGTCGACTGGAGGGCGTTGCCTTGGCGTCGCTCGCGGTCTCGCTCGTCGTCGGCTGGAACCATCCCGACGCGCTGGAGCCCGCCTGGCGGTGCGCGGTATTTCTGGTTTTGGGACCGGCGCTCGGCGCCGTGGCGATCGCGGCCATGCATGGACTCACCGAAGGCGAATGGGGCGTTGCGCTCCGGCCGTGGCTCGGTGCGGGGTGTCGCGGGTTGCCATGGACATTCCTGCTCGCGGTTCCCTGCGCGCTGGCGCGGGTGAGCGCCGTCGGGACAGTTTCGCCGCGCGCCGCGGTATTCCTGCTAGTCCGGACGGCGATCGTCGTCGCGGGACTGGGACTGAGTGCTCGACTGATGGCGCGGTCGTGCGCGCCACCCAACCGTGGGCCCGCGCCGAAGTGGGCGCCGCCGTTCGCGTTGATCGCGGTGTTTTTTCTCACCCATCTTCTGGCGGATGACTGGCTGACTCCCGCCACCGCGACCCCCACAGGAACGGCGTTTGCCCTGGTGTGGCTGGTCGGACAGTCGGTGTCGGCCCTCGCGCTCGGGTTGCTGGCGGCGATTCGGGCGGGTCTCGATCCGGTGCGGCGCACCGGGGAACGCCGCACCTTGGGCCTCGACCTGGGCACGTTGCTTTTCGCCGCCGCGATGACCTGGTGTTACGTGGCTTTCGCGCAGTTTCTGATCATGTGGTCGGGGAACCAGCCGCGGGAGGTCGCGTGGTACGTGACGCGGCGCGCGGGAATCTGGAATGAAATTCCCGCGTTGCTGGTCGCGATGAATCTGGCGGCGCCCATGGGAGTGTTGTTGTCCCGTCGCGCCAAGAACTCGCGGCGGGCGCTGACCCTCATCGCCGTGATTCTGGCGGGCGGGCAGGCCCTGTACACCGGCTGGATCATTCTGCCGGACGCGTCGGCGTGGGCCGCCGTGCTGGCCGTGCTTTTTGCGGTGCCCCTCGCGGCGGGGCTTCGACACGTGACGTTTCCGTCAGCGGAGGCCACCCGATGAATTCGGGCGCGCCACCGTACGAATCGACCGATGCCTCCACCGCGGCGGTGCTCGGGAGCGCGGCGGCGGTGGCGCTGGGGGTTCTGCTTACGCTGGGCGTCTCCTGGCTGATCATGCGGCCGGTGACAACCGAACCTCTCGGAAATCGGGCCTTCGAGCACGGGGTCGAGGTGGAAACGCCCATGCAGCGGGACTGGCAGGCGGCTGAAACCGAGGCGCGCGGACACCTGGAGTCGTACGGGTGGGTCGATCGCCCGGCGGGTGTGGCGCATATTCCGATCGGCCGGGCAATGGAAATCCTGGTGGCGCAGGGCTCGCCGACCGGAAAGGTGGAACGATGAGAGTCATAGCCCTGATTTTCTTGCTGGCGAACACGATGGTCCGGGCGGCGACGCCCTCCGATGTCCGGTTCACGCAACGCCTGGGAAACGCACTGCCGCTGCAGACGGTGTTTGCCGATGAGACCGGCCGCCAGCAGGAGCTGAAATACTGGTTCCGTGGCCGGCCCGTGTTTTTGTGGTTCGGTTATTCCCGGTGTCCACAGCTCTGCGGAGTGGTCGCCGACGGCATGGTCACCACTCTCCGCAGTCTGCGGCCGAGCGTGGGAAAGGACTTCGATGTGATCCGGATCGGAATCGATCCGACCGAGACAACGCGCGATGCGGCGATCGATCGCGGCGTGGTGATCGGCCATTATGGCCGCAGCGGCGCGGCCGGAGGCTGGCACTATCTGGTGGGAAGCGAGCGGGCAATCGCGACCGTGACCGCCGCGGCGGGATTCGGATTTCGGGCGGATCAGGCAACACGGGAATATGCACATCCGAGCGGGTTCGTGATCGTCACGCCCGACGGCCGGATCTCATCCTATTTTCTGGGCGTGGATTTCTCCGCCGACGACGTGGCGGCGGCGTTCGAACGGGCGAGGGGCGGGGGAATCGGACAAAAGGTGTTCGATCTGCTTCTGCTTTGTTTCCGGGGCGACGCCATCGGCGGAAAATATGGCGTCGTGATCTGGCGAGTGTTGTGGGCCGGCGTGCTGCTCACGGTGGCGTCGCTGGGTCTCGGCATCGGCCGCATGCTGTGGACGGAATTCCGGACGCGAAAGGCGGTGCGAACATGAGCGCCGGCGCACCGTTGGTGGTGGCAATGATCGACGGAGTGATGGCCGGCGCGAGCCGGGTTTCCCCCGCGGTGGACGCCATTTTTCTCGCCCTCCTTCTGACGTGTGGCGTGGTGACCCTCGGCGTGACCGCGTTCGTGTTGTACTATCTGGTGCGTTATCGCCGCAGTTCGCCGGCGCCGCGTCCAAGTCAGCGCTGGCCCGAATGGGTCTGGGAGACGCTCTGGACCAGCGCCACCGTGGCGGTCTTTCTGGTCTTTTTCGCGGTAGGCGCACGAGTCTATCTGCGCATGGAGACGCCGCCGGCCGACGCGATCCCGATCGAGGTGATCGGACGGCAGTGGATGTGGGACGTGCGGCACGCCGACGGTCGGCGCGAATTCAACGCCGTGCATGTGCCGGTCAACCAGGCGATCCTCCTGCGGCTCTCGTCGGAGGACGTCATCCACAGCTTTGCGGTGCCGGCCTTTCGGCTGAAGCAGGACGTGGTGCCGGGGAAGACCACCACGACGTGGTTCGAGGCGACGCGGACCGGTGAGTTTCCGATCTACTGCGACCAGTATTGCGGCACGGCCCATTCGGAAATGAACGGTGTGGTCGTGGTTGAATCCGCCGGGGAATTTGCGCGCTGGCAGGCGGCCGGGGCTCACGTCGGTCAAGACCCCGACCGGGGCGCGCGGCTCTTCGCGACCTACGGCTGTGCCGGATGCCACCAGCGCAGTGAAAAGGAGCGAGCGCCGTCGCTCGGTGGTCTCGCCGGGAAAATGGTCGCCCTTGCCGACGGAACCCGTGCCCGCGTCGATGATGACTATTTGCGGGAATCGATCCTTCAACCCGGAGCGCGCGTGGTCGCCGGATATGGCGCCACGATGCCTTCTTATGCGGGCATGCTTTCCGACCAGGACGTTTCGGAGCTGGTGGCATACCTCAAACGTCTGCCTGCGGATGACCGTCGGCTGGCTTCCGCGCCATGAAAACGGACGAGTTGCCCATGACGCCGGCAAGGGACGAACCCGATTATCTCGAGCGCGACCGCAGCTTGCGCTCGTGGCTGCTGACGACCGACCACAAGCGGATCGCGATTCTCTACCTGCTTTCGCTCACGGGATTCTTTGCCATCGCAGCGGTGGCGGCGGCGCTGATGCGCTACGAGTTGCTGAGTCCGCGGGGCGACCTGCTGGTGTCGGACCTCTACAACCGGCTCTTCACCTTGCACGGGGTCACGATGGTCTGGTTTTTTCTCATTCCCTCCATCCCGACGGTGCTCGGTAATTTCGTGCTGCCGCTGATGATCGGAGCCCGCGATGTGGCCTTTCCGCGGCTGAACCTGGCGAGCTGGTATATTTTCATGGCGGGCGGCGCGCTCGCCCTCTTCGCGATCATTGCGGGCGGGGTCGATACCGGCTGGACGTTCTACACGCCGTACAGCAGCACCTACGCGAACGGCAACGTCATGGCCATGGCGGCCGGCGTTTTTGTGGCCGGATTCGGATCGATCGCCACCGGACTCAACTTCATCGTCACGATTCACACCCTGCGGGCGCCAGGCCTCACCTGGTTCCGGCTCCCGCTGTTCGTGTGGTCGCTGTACGCCACCAGTCTGATTCTCGTGCTGGCGACGCCGGTGCTCGCGACCACGCTGGCGTTGATCATGCTGGAACGCGGCTGGGGCGTCGGGGTTTTTGATCCGCGCCTCGGGGGCGACCCGCTGCTCTTTCAGCACCTGTTCTGGTTCTATTCTCACCCGGCGGTGTACATCATGATCCTGCCGGGGATGGGCGTCGTGAGCGAGATCTTCACGGCCTTCTCGCGCAAGCGCATCTTCGGCTATCGCGTGATGGCGCTCGCGATTTTTTCCATCGCCATTCTGGGGTTCCTGGTCTGGGGCCACCACATGTTCGTGAGCAGCCAGTCGGTGTATGCCGGCCTGGTGTTCTCGCTGTTGAGTTTTCTCGTGGCCGTGCCGTCGGCGGTGAAGGTTTTCAGCTGGACCGCGACCCTCCGCGGCGGATCGATCTCGTTCGAGGCGCCTTTCCTGTTTGCGCTGGCGTTTCTGGCGCTCTTCACGATCGGCGGACTGACGGGACTGTTCGTCGCCACGCTGCCGGTGGACGTGCATCTGCACGACACGTATTTCGTTATCGCGCATTTTCACTACATCATGGTGGGCGGAATGATGACGGCCTATCTTGGCGGGCTGCACTACTGGTGGCCGAAGATTTCGGGCCGCCTTTATCCGGCGCGAACGGCGCAGGTGGCCGCGGTGACGATCTTCGTGGGCTTTAATCTCACGTTTTTTCCCCAGTTCATCCTCGGCTATCTCGGCATGCCGCGACGCTTTCACCTCTATCCGCCGGAGTTTCACACCCTGAATGTCATCTCGACCGCCGGGGCGGCCGTGCTGGGCGTCGGGTACCTGCTGCCGCTGTTCTATCTCGTCCGCTCGATGCTGCACGGACGCCCCGCCGGGGCCAATCCGTGGCGGGCGACGGGACTCGAGTGGACCGTGCCGTCGCCGCCGCCGGAGCACAATTTCGCCGAGATTCCGGTGGTGACCTCGCCGCCGTACGATTACCCGCCGATCCGCTCATGAAAGCGACCGTCTCCGTTCCCTTGCCCTACGCCGACGCCGCGCAGCGCGATCGCGCGGGGCAGCTGGGTTTGTGGACGTTTCTGGCGACCGAGGTGCTTTTCTTCGGAGGTCTGTTCGGATCCTACGTGGTTTTGCGGCACGCCTATCCGGTGGCGTTTGCCGCCGGCAGCAGTCATCTGAGCTTTGCGATCGGAACCACGAACACGCTGGTGCTGCTGACGAGCAGCCTGACGATGGTCTGCGCCGTGGTTTTTGCCGAGGCGGGTCGCCGGCTGGCGGCGCGGGCCAGCATGGGGGCGACGGTGGCGCTGGGCACGGCCTTCCTGATTCTGAAAGCGATCGAATATCACGACAAATACGTCGAGCATTTCGTGCCGGGATCGTCGTTTCAGGCGGCGCCCGGCGAGCCGCCCCAGGTGCAGCTGTTCTTTTTCCTTTATTTCGCGCTCACGGGATTGCACGCGCTCCACATGCTGATCGGCATCGGCGTGGTGCTGTGGAACGAGCGGCGGGTCGCCCATGCCGTCGCGGACACGCCCATCGGCCTCTCGACCGAGCTCGTGGGTCTGTACTGGCACTTCGTCGATTGCATCTGGGTCTTTCTGTACCCGCTTTTGTACCTGGTTGCCCGGCCATGAGTGTCGTCGCGCAAAAAATCCGGCAGTCGGCGGTCGTATTCGCGGCGCTTGCGATCGCGCTGGCGACGAGCGCGGTGCTGTCACGGTTTCTCACGGGTGTGACCGCCACGGTGGCGGGACTGTTGATCGCGGTGATCAAAATGGTGCTCATTGCCCTCTTTTTCATGCGCCTGCGGGAGCAACGCGGATTGCTCCGGCTGGCGGCGCTGACCGGTCTGGCCTGGCTGGCATTGCTGCTCGGACTGATGCTGGCTGACTATGGCACGCGGGACTGGCGAACCGCGGCACCGGTGTCCACCTCCCGGGCGACCGTCTCCGCCGGTGCGTCGGGAAACTCCCCATAGCGACCATCGGGCCGCCGGCCTAGGATGGATACGCACCGCGGGCGCGCAACCCCTTCATGCCTACCAGTACCTCTGTACCTTTCGCTGCCGAGGCCAGCTATTCGACCGATGAAGTCGGACCGGGTCGGTCGTATCCGCAGGGCCCGACCTGGGACGGTCATGGCGTGAACTTTGCGCTTTTTGCCGAGGGCGCGACGGCGGTGGATTTGTGTCTCTTCGATGCCGCCTCGGGTGAGGAAACGCGGCATCGCGTGCGCGAGCGAACGGGCGGCATCTGGCATGTTTACGTGCCCGGTCTGGGTCCGGGCCAGAACTACGGCTATCGCGTGCAGGGACCCTACGAACCCGAGCACGGCCTGCGCTTCAATCCGCACAAGGTCCTGCTCGATCCCTACGCGAAGGCGATCGGACGTCCGCTGAAATGGGCCGATGAGCTTTTTGGTTACACGCTGGGCGATCCGCTGGCGGATCTTTCGCATGACGGCCGGGACAGCGGTCCGTTCGCGCCGCTCGGCGTCGTGGTGGACGAGTCGTTCAACTGGATCGGAGAACGCCGGCCGTCGGTGGCGTGGCATGAGACGATCATTTACGAGGCACATGTCCGGGGCATGACGAAACTGCATCCCGGCGTCCCGGAGAAACTGCGCGGCACCTATGCGGGCATGGCGTCGCCTCCGATCATCGCCCACCTCAAGAAGCTGGGCGTCACGGCGGTCGAGCTGATGCCGGTGCACCATTTTCTGCACGACCGCGTGCTGCTCGATCGCGGCCTGCGCAATTACTGGGGCTACAACACGCTGTCGTTTTTCGCTCCGGAGCCCGGCTACGCCAGTCAGCCGGAGGACCCCGCGCAGGTCGTGCGCGAGTTCAAGCAGATGGTGAAGGACCTGCACAACGCCGGTTTCGAGGTGATCCTCGACGTCGTCTACAACCACACCGGCGAAGGCAACGAGCTTGGACCGACCCTGTCCTTTCGCGGCATCGAAAATCTCGCGTACTACCGGACCGTGGCGGACAACGGGCGCTACTACATGGACTACACCGGGTGCGGGAACACCCTGAATCTCGTCCATCCGCATTCGCTGCAGCTCGTGATGGACAGCCTCCGCTATTGGGTGACCGAGATGCACATCGACGGCTTCCGCTTCGACCTGGCGGCCGCGCTCGCCCGCGAACTGCGCGACGTCAACCAGCTCAGCGCGTTCTTCAATCTCATCTACCAGGACCCGACGCTCGCCCCGATCAAACTGATCGCCGAGCCCTGGGATGTCGGCGAGGGCGGCTATCAGGTCGGCAAGTTCCCCGTCGGCTGGACGGAATGGAACGGAAAATACCGCGACGCCGTGCGCCGGTTCTGGAAAGGCGATGAGGGCTTGTGTTCCGAGATTGCCACGCGCCTGAACGGCAGCGCCGACCTCTATGAGCGCACGCAGCGGCGTCCGTCGGCCAGCATCAATTTCGTCACGGCCCACGACGGATTCACGCTGCAGGACCTGGTGAGCTACGACCAGAAGCACAACGAGGCGAACGGCGAGGAGAACCGGGACGGCGAATCGAACAACAATTCCTGGAACTGCGGGCACGAGGGGGAGACCGACGACGCGGGGGTCCGCGAGCTGCGCGAACGCCAGAAGCGCAATCTCTGGTGCACACTGCTGTTTTCGCAGGGCGTGCCGATGATTTCGGGCGGCGACGAGATCGGGCGGACGCAACAGGGCAACAACAACGGCTATTGTCAGGACAACGAACTGACCTGGCACCACTGGGATTTGACGGGCCCGCAGCAGGCCTTTTTCGAGTTCGCCTGTCGCATCATGCAGTTTCGGAAGAGCCACGCGAATTTCTCCCGTCGCAGCTATTACGAGACCGATCCGGATCTGGTGCGCCAGACGGAGAACCTGCAGTGGTTTCGCTCCGACGGCGAGATCATGGCCGAGGGCGACTGGGCCAGTGGCTGGATCCGCGTCCTCGGCATGTATCTCCGCGGCGATGCGCCCGAGATTCGCGATGCGCAGGGGCGCCAGGTGGGCGATTGCGATTTTCTGCTGCTGGTGAACGCCCATCACGAGCAGGGCGAGTTTCGCGTGCCGGCCGCGCTGGCCGACGGAAAGTGGGAGATGGTCGTGGACACGGCCCGTCCCGACCTGCCGGCCACGGGTGAAAAGGTGGCCGCGGATCACGTCGTCCGTCTCGCGGCGCGCTCGTTTGTGCTGCTTGATCATGAACGATGAATGGCGCGCGACCTATCGGCTCCAGGTCAACGGAGCGTTTCCCCTGAGTGAGGCCGAGCGGCGGCTGCCGTATCTGGCCCGACTCGGCATCAGCCATGTCTATCTTTCCCCCTGCCTGCAGGCCGCCCCGGGCAGCGATCACGGTTATGATGTGACGGATCCGACGCGGATCAGCGCGGATCTCGGCGGCGAGGAGGCATGGCGCCGATTTTGCGCTGCTGCGCACCGGCTCGGACTGGGCATCCTGCTCGACGTGGTGCCGAATCACATGGCGGCAAGTGAACACAATCCGTGGTGGGATGACCTCCTCGCGCACGGACCGTTCAGCGTCTATCGATCCTTTTTCGACATCGTGCCCGAGCGCAACGTGCGCTGGCGCGTCCATCTGCCGGTGCTCGGTCGCGACTACGGCGAGACCCTGGCCGCGCGGGAGTTCTCGATCGATGTCGCCACCGGCGTTCCGCGCTTGCGCCTCGGCGATCGTACCTGGCCGCTGACCCCGGCGTCCTGGCGGCACCTGCTGCCGGCAGACATCCTGGGTGAGCAACTGCTGGCGGCGCTCGCGCCGGCCGGAGCGACCGAGCCGTCGGCTGAGGACCGTGCGCGTTATCAGGCCGCGGCCATCGAAGCCGGGCGCCGTTTGCCGGAGGCCGCCGCGATCGAGGAGCAGGCGAAAAAGATCGCGGCTCATCCCGAGCATCTGCATGCGCTGCTCGAGGAGCAGTGGTACGGTCTGCACTATTGGAAACGGGAAGGTGAGATCGCGAACTATCGGAGATTTTTCGACGTCGGCTCGCTCGCGGCGTTGCGGGCCGAGGAATCGGAGGTTTTCGCGGCGAGTCACGCCCGCGTGGCGAAACTCATTCGCGACCAGGATGTCCAGGGCATCCGCGTCGATCATCCCGACGGATTGAGCCGTCCCCGGGAGTACCTCATTCGATTGCGGGAACTGGTCGGGGAGGGTGTGATCGTGGTGGAAAAGATCCTCGAAAACGAGGAGCGGTTGCGTCGCGACTGGGCGGTGGATGGCACGGTCGGATATGATTTCCTGAGCAAGGTCAACCGGCTCTGGATGGACGAACAGAAATCCGACGCCTTGTCCGCGATCTACGCGGACTTCACCGGGCACTCGGTGAATCTGCCGAAGGTGATCCGCGAGAAAAAATCGCTGATCATTGAGGATCTGTTCAACGCCGACCTCGAGCGGCTGACCGATGTGGCGCTGCGCATCGCGCGCTCCTCCTGGCGCACCCATGACCTCAGCCGGACGCAGCTGCGGTCGGCGCTGGTGCTGATGACGGTGCTCATGCCGGTGTACCGGACCTACCTCGACGGGCGTCCGGTGGATCCCGCGGATCGTGATGTGTTGTCGGCGGTGTTCGCGCAATCCCGGGCGCAGGCGACCGGCATCGATCGCGCGGTGTTCGATTTCCTGGAGGAGTGCCTGGCGGGAAATTCCGGCGATCCGGCGCATCGGGAACTGGTCGACCGGTGGCAACAGATGACGCCGGCGGTGATGGCCAAGGGGGTGGAGGATACCGCCTATTACTGCTATGATCGGCTGGTGTCGTGCAATGAAGTCGGTGCGCAGGCGTCGGCGCTCGGAATCTCCTCGGAGAAGTTTCACGAGTTCTGTCATCATCTGGCCGAAAACTGGCCGTGCAGTCTCCTGGCGACCTCCACCCACGACAACAAGCGCAGCGAGGATGTGCGTGCACGCATCTCGGTGCTGACGGAGGACACCGCGCGCTGGGCGGAGGCGTTGCACGAATGGAGCGCGCTGAACCAGCCCGGCTGGCGGGGCCGTGCTCCCGATCGTCATCTGGAATATCTGCTGTACCAGACGCTCGTCGGCGCCTGGCCGATCGACGAGGAGCGGGCGTGGAACTATCTCCGCAAGGCGATCCGCGAGGCCAAGATCATGACTTCCTGGCGCGAGCCCAATGAAAGCTACGAAACGACCGTGCAGGAGTTCCTGATGAGTGCCTTCCGTACGCCGGCGTTTCTCGCCAGCCTCGAAAAATTCGTGGATGCCTTGCTCCTGCCCGGCCGCCTGAACGGCCTGGCACAGACCCTCATCAAGCTCACGGCGCCGGGCGTGCCGGACCTCTATCAGGGTTCGGAGCTCTGGGATCTGAGTCTCGTCGATCCGGACAATCGGCGACCGGTGGATTTTGACGGAAGGGAGCAGTTGCTGCAAAAACTGCGGACGATGAGTCCGGGAAATGTCCTGGAGGACTGGAACTCGGGTGCGCCAAAAATGTGGCTGATCCAGCGGGCGCTCGAACTCCGGCACAGGCAGCCGAAGTGGTTCGGGCGCGGCGCGTCCTATCAACCCGTGACGGCGCGCGGTGCCCGGGTCGCCCATGTCCTGGCGTTCTTGCGTGCCGGGTCGGTGCTCACGCTGGTTCCCCGATTCTCCCACAGCCTGCGCGGCGATTGGGGCGACACTTCGGTGACGCTCCCGGCCGGACGGTGGCGCAGCGCCCTGGGCGGAGCGGAGGCGGCGGGGGAGGTATCCGTGGGGACCTTGCTCAAGGACTTTCCGGTGGCGCTGCTCGCTCTCGAGCCATGATCATCTCGATCTGGGCCCCGAAGGCCAAAACGGTGGACCTTTGTCTGGGCGAACGGCGCATCGCGATGAAGCCAGTCGGCGAAGGAGGATGGGAAGCGCCGGCGCCGGAGCCGATGCCCCCGGGCGGATGGCGCTACAAGGTCTCGCTCGATGGCGGGCCGCCGCTGCCCGACCCGCTGGCGCGCTGGCAGCCCGACGGCGTGCAGGGCGATTCGTGGGCCGGTCCACTGCCGGTGTTGGAGCGGAGCGATTTTGCACCGTGCGGACTCGACGAGGCCGTAGTCTATGAAATGCATGTCGGCACGTTCACGCCGGAAGGTACCTATGCCGCGGCGCGAAACCGGGTGGGCGAGTTGAGAGAACTCGGAATCACGCACGTCGAACTCATGCCCGTCGCCACCTTTCCCGGCCGCCACGGCTGGGGGTACGATGGCACCTTCTGGTTCGCACCGCATCCGGCCTACGGGACGCCGCTCGAACTGATGGAGTTGGTCGCGGACTGTCACCGCCACGGCCTCGCGGTTCTGCTCGACGTCGTGTACAACCACTTCGGTCCCGACGGAAACTATCTGCCGCAGTTTGCGCCGTGCTTCAATCCCAGCCGGCATACCTTGTGGGGCGAGGCTTTGAATTACGATGAGGCGGGCAGCGACGGCATGCGCCGGCTGGTGCGGGAAAATGCGACGCTGTGGCTGCGCGACTATGGTTTCGACGGATTGCGTCTCGATGCCGTGCACGCGATTGTCGACACGCGGGCGATCAACCTCCTGGAGGAGCTCGCGACGCACGTGCGCCAACTCGGGAAGGAAACGGGCCGACGATTCGTGCTGATCGCCGAAAGCGATCTCCATGATCCGCGGCTCGTCCGGCCAGTGTCGGCCGGCGGCTACGGTCTCGACGCGTTTTGGGCGGACGACTTTCATCACGCGCTGCACCGGACTCTCACCACCGAGTCCGATCGCTACTATGCCGATTTCAACGGTCTGGCGGACATCGCCCGTTCGATTCGGGAGGGCTATGTTTATCAGGGACAGTTCGCGCCGTCGCGGGGCTGCGGACACGGGCGGCCTCCGACGGGAATCATCGCGGACCAGCTCGTCTTTTGCATCCAGAACCACGATCAGGTGGGCAACCGGGCCGGGGGCGAAAGGCTGAGCCAGCTCGTGGAACCCGCGCTGCTGAAACTGGCCGCGGCGCTCCTGTTGCTTTCGCCGCAGATACCGCTGCTTTTTCAGGGCGAGGAATGGGGGGCGCAGACGCCGTTTCTCTATTTTACCGATCATCAGGATCCGGCGCTGGGCCGGGCGGTGACCGAGGGACGTCGGCGGGAGTTTCCGTCAACCCGGGAGGTGTGCGACCCGCAGGACGAGGCGACCTTCCGCGCCTCGCAGTTGAATTGGACGGAGGCGCAGCGCGGATGGCACCGGGAATTGCGGGAAGGGTATCGCAGCTTGATCGCCCTGCATCGCCGGTTGCGCGGCGCTCCGTGTCGCGTCGACGTCAGCGTTGACGACAATTGGCTCCGACTGGATCGCGGTTACGTCACCGGATTTTTCAATTTCGCGACGGGAAAATGCAACCTCCCGACAGACCTGGTCGACCGGCGAGTATCATGGTCGTCGCGACCCTCGGAGAATACATCTTCGGAAATTCCGGGCAAGACAGTTTGGATACTGGAATGAGATGTGGCGAGGCTGCGGGAAAGTCGGGCTCGTCGGGTTGAAGGTTGAGTGTTGAGGGCTGAGGGACCGATCGCCGGAGACGCTGAATTCTTGAGCAATACGTTATTCCAAGGTGGAACGCGTTGTCTCCAACGCATTGAAGCGTCTTGGGGCAAGCCGCTCCACCTGGCGCCCATCGGGCCAGAGAGTTGTGCCCGGCTCAGGCGCACTCCGGATACTCGTCGAACAGCTTGAGGAGAACCCCATTGGTCCAGCCGAAGCCATCCTGGGTCGGGTATTCGCCGCCGCCCGCGGGAAGACTGAGATCCTCGACATTGTACTTTTCCATCAGGCGCCCCGTCCGGGCGTAAACGGCCACGTTCAGTCCAATCCAGCGCCGCGCGATTTCCCCGGCGAGATCGCGGTGACCATACGCTTTCAATCCGGCGACCGCCATCCATTGGAGCGGCGCCCAGCCATTGGGCGCGTCCCATTGCTCGCCGCTGGCGGTGAGCGTGGTGACGAGTCCGCCGGGGCGCAGGAATTCCGCGCGGAGCACGCGTGCGACGGCGTCGGCCTGCGCCGCGGTGGCTTGTCCGAGGAAGAGCGGCGTGACCGCGGCGAGCGTGCGATGCGGACTCCGGGCGGCGGCCGCCGGATGATAGTCAAAAAAGAATTCCTCCGTGGGCGACCAGCAGGCCTCGTGAATGGCGGCGAGTCGCGCGGCGGCGGCCTGTTCGTACTCCCGGCTTTTCCCGATGTCGCCCTGCTCGGCGCACGCGCGGACCAGCGTGCGTTCCAGGCGGTGAAGAAAACAGTTCAGATCCACCGGGACGAGATCCGCCGTGCGGATGTTCGCCATGGTCGTGCCGCCGATGAACCAGCGGCTGCTGAAATCCCAGCCGCTTTCGGTCGCGGAGCGGATATGACGGTAGAGAAAGGCCGGATCCTGTCGCGAGTGGGCACTGATCGCCTCGTCGAACGCGTACGCTTCGAGGCGCGGGTGATCCGCCTGATCGAAGTAGCGGTGGAGGGTGGCGCCGCCGGGCAGGGCGATTCGATGGGCGGTGGGCGCCGTGCGATCGTTCCAGTAGTCGAGCTCGGCCTCGAGCGCCGGACGGAAGCGGGAGAAGACGCCCGGACCGTCGATCTCGGCGAGCAGTTCCACCATCAGGGCAAACAGCGGCGGGTGCGAACGCGTCAGATAGTAGGTGCGGTTGCCATTCGGGATGAGCCCGTAGCGCAAGAGCAGGTCGGCCAGATTGGCCGTCATCGAGCGAATCAGGTCCGCATGGCCATGCACGCGCAGACCCAGCATCGTGAAGTACGAGTCCCAGTAGTAGATCTCGCGGAAGCGTCCTCCGGGCACGACGTAGGGGTGGCTGAGCGGGAGCAGGGATGAGCCTTCGACGGCCGGATCGGCGTCCCGCTGCAGCATCTGCCACGCGCGCTGGAGATGCTGGCCGAGCGAGGCGGCGGGCGGTGCCTGCACGTGTTCGGGTTCCGGCACCTCAAAGTGCTCGACCACGAAGGCCCGGAGGTCGAAGCCGGCACCGGACTGGTGGGCCGCCCGGTATTTTTCCATGATCTCCGCCGGCGGCCGTCGCGGGACGCAATCGACGAAAGTCTTCTGGTCGGCGAATATGCCGCTGCGCTGAACCTCGAGAAACAGCGCGTCGTAGATGGCGGCGGGATGGGGAGGGTGGGCGAGAGGCACCGGGAGTCGCGTCCCGGCCGGGCTGTCCGCGGCGACGGACGCCAACGCGGCAACTGGCCGGGCCGCCCCTTTTTGGACACGAGTCCGGCGGGAAGGATGCGTGTCCCGGTCGGAAAATTTGCGGGCGCGGATCATGGGAAACCCGCCCCAGGTCCGGGGGTCTAACGTTAGCATTGCACTGGCCTCGCCCCGCCTGACGGGTTGGACTGCCTCTGTTGCCGGATCCGATCATCCACCCCATGACTCGCCCCTCGATCCCACGCCTCCTTTCCCTGATGTTTCTCGGCCTGACGCCCCTGCTTCGCGCCGACTGGAAATCCGACGCCGATGCCCGCATCGAGCGACTGCGCAAGGCCGACTTTGCGATCGTCGTTCACGACGCCTCGGGCAAGGAAGCCCCCATCGCGTCGCTGTCGTACCGTCTGGTGCGTCACGGGTTCCTGTTTGGTACGGCGATCGCCTACGCGCCCTTCGCCGACCAGGGACCCGACGGCCGGCACTACCGGGACTTCATTCTCGCGAATTTCAGCGGCCTGGTGTGCGAGAACGAAATGAAGTGGTACGACAACGAGCCGGTGGCCGGGCGGGAGGATTACGCGCAAGCCGACGCGCTGCTCGAGTTCGCCCGGCAGAACGGACTCGTGATGCGCGGACACAATCTTTTTTGGGCGAAGGAAAAATATGCGATGGCCTGGCTGAAACCGCTCGATGCCACGCAGCTCCGCGCGGCGGTCACGCGGCGACTCGAGGACACGGCCGGCCGGTATCGCGGCAAGGTCATCTGCTGGGACGTGGATAACGAAAAGCTCGACGGCACGTTTTTCTCCGACCGGCTCGGGCCGGACATCGTCCCCTGGATGTTCAAGGAAACGGCGCGCATTGATCCGCAGGCGCGGTTGTTCGTGAATGAATACGGGATTTTGGGGAATCCGGAGAAAACGGGCCGGCTGATTTCGCTCGTGAAGGAATTGCAGGCCAAGGGCGCGCCGGTGGGAGGCATCGGCATCCAATCGCACGACAGCGATCGCCTGACCGATGATCCCGCGGCGAAGCTTCCGCCGGGAGAGCGTCCGGAGTGGATGCTCAGCAATCCGCTCACGCCGGAGCTTTTTCTGGGCACGCTGGACCGGATCGAGCATGAGACCGGGCTTCCGATTCATCTGACCGAAATCAGCGCGAAGGTGCCGTCGCCGGAAAAGCGGGCCGACAAGCTCGAGATGCTTTTCCGTCTCGGCTTCAGCCACGAGGCGGTGCAGGCGATTTTGCTTTGGGGCTTCGAGGCCAGGACCCACTGGATGGGACCGCAGGCCGCGCTGATGGAGGCGGACGGCAGCCTCAACGCCGCCGGCCAGCGGATCAGCCACTTGTTGCGCGAGGAATGGACCAGCCATGGCCAGACATCGGCGGGCGCCGACGGCACCGCGCGATTCCGGGGCTTCCGGGGATTGTACGAATTGAAGATTCAGCTCGCGGACGGCCGGAGCATCACGAGAAACGTGACCTTGGACGGCAGCGCGCCGGCGGTGGTGGGGGTGCCGTGAAGCTGAAAGGGATAAGCTGTAAGGTTTAAGAGGTAATTGTAGGGCGGGGTTTCCGTACCCCGCCGATTTCGTAGTTTGAAGCGCAAATCCGTGTTAGAGCAGTTTCAAAAAACCTGTAGCCGCAAAAGGGCGCAAACAGGCGAAAGAAGGAAAGTTACCTACGCGGATGGCAGCAACCGACTCGACGCCAGAATCAGCGTTCCCGTTCGATGTAGCCGGGGGCGTCCGCCCCCGGGGGTCGATCGCGGCATCAGCCGCACCCGGAACCTGACCGGGCCCTTCGGACCCGGCCACACCTTTTTCTGAATCTGCGTTAGGATAAGCGTCGGCGTCCCGCCGGCTTTTCGGCGGTCGAGGGGAGGCGGATGAGGGACATCCGCCCCTACCGCGCGGAATCTTGCTCGCGCTGGTCGTGTCACACCTTCGGCAGCTCGAACCAGAACGTGCTGCCCGCGCCGGGAGCGCTGCGAACTCCGATCGTGCCGCCGAGGGACTCGACGGCGAGTTTGGCGAAGGTGAGACCCAGGCCGGTTCCCTTGCGTTGCTGCTGAGTGTGGGCCTGCCCGAATTTCTCGAAGATTTTCCGATGGTTTTCCGGGGCGATGCCCGGTCCGTCATCCGTCACGGCCACGCGCCACATCGCCGGCGTTTCGTTCAGGGTCACGTTGATCGTTCCGTTGGGCAGCGTGAATTTCACCGCATTGCCAAGCAGGTTGGCCAAAACGCGCGCAATGAGTTCGGCGTCGGTTTCCAGCAGGGCACTGGTCATGGGAGCAACGGTGAGCGTGCGGGTGCCGGCGAGGAGCCGGATGGATTCGACGGACTGGGCCACGAGCGGCACGAGGTCGGCGCTGATCCGATGCGGCGTGATCTTGCCGGACTCGAGGCGGCTGACGTCGAGCATCTGATTGACCATCTCGATCAGCGTGGCGACCGCCGACCGCGCATGCTTCATGATGTCGACCGGCGGTTCCCCACCGGCCGTCGGGGGCATGGCGAGCAGCTCGATCGCGAGCTGGAGGCCGAGGAGCGGGGTGCGCATGTCGTGCGCAATCATGTGCGTAAGATCGTCGCGCAGGCGTTCCATCTCGCGCAACTGCTCGTAGCTGCGTTCGAGGGCGACGCGCTGGCGCCGCATCTCGAGCTGCGTCCGGACGCGCGCCTCGACCTCCGTGAGCTGAAACGGCTTGGTGACGTAGTCTACGCCTCCGGCGGCGAACGCCCGAACCTTCTGCTCGGTCTCGTCGAGCGCACTGATGAAGATGATCGGAATGCTGCGCGTGGCGGGATTGTTTTTCAGCTGCCGGCTGACCTCGAATCCGTCCATGCCGGGCATCGTGATGTCGAGGAGGATCAGGTCGGGCGGACTGGCGTTGACGGCCCGCAGCGCCATTTCGCCGCTCGGCACCGGACGGACCTTCCAGCCCTGTTCCTTCAGCATTCCCACCAGGAGCTGGAGGTTGGCCGGAGTGTCGTCGACCACCAGGATGTCACCCGGCTTTTCGCTGAAATCGCGTGGGCTCATGCGGTGGCGGGGCGGGGTGCGTCGAGGATTTCGGCGAGCCGTGCGTAATTGAACGCGGCCGCCAGGCTGGAAATCTCCTGCGCGAAGGCCAGATCCAGGATCCGAACCTCGGCCACGAGTTCCTCGAGCTGCTCGAGGTCGGCCCGCTCGACGGCCGCGCGGAGGCGACGACGCAATTCCTCCGGCACCGGCAATCGTGGCAGCGACGCACGTTGCGCGTCGTCGGCGGGCGCGGGAGTCGATCCGATCGCGATTCGTTCGAGTTTCAGGCCCAGCAAGCGCTCGAGTTCGGCGAACAACCGCGCCGCCCGCACCGGCTTCGCCATGAACGCGTCGGCCCCCGCGGCGAAAACCTGGTCGCGCTCCTCGCTGGCCACGCTGGCCGTCAGGGTCACGATCTTCACGGTGCGGGACAGCTCCCGGCGGCGGATCTCCCGGATCGCCTCGATGCCGCCCATTTCCGGCATGCGAACGTCCATCAGGATGGCGTCCGGCGACCATTCCACGAACGCGTCAATCGCCTGCAGTCCATTGGCTGCCTCCCGGACGGCAAAGCCGGAGTCGCTCAGCAAATGGCGCAAATACAGCCGGCTGTCCTCGAGATCATCCACGACAAGGATGCGGGGAACCGGAAAACCCGGGGCGACGCGGACGGTGGACGGTTCCGCGCTGGAGTCGACGGGCGCGACCGGACTGGAGCTGGCGCGGGCGGACGCCATGGGGAGACGGACGCGGAACGTGGCGCCCTCGCCGGGCTGGCTTTCCGCGGTGACGTCGCCGTCCATGAGCTGGGCAAACTCGCGGCTTAGGGCAAGTCCGAGGCCCGTGCCCGAACCCAGACGACGGCCCACCTCGGTTTGTTCGAAGCGCTTGAACAGGTTCGGCAGTTCCGTGGGGTCGATGCCGGGACCGGTGTCCTGCACCTCACCCTCGAGAATCCAGCCGCGGTCGCCGGTGGCAGAGGCCGCCAGGCGGAACAGAATGCGGCCTGCGTTGGTGAATTTCACCGCGTTGCCGAGCAGGTTGACGAAGATCTGGCGGATCTTGCCGGCGTCGGCCACGGCGAGATCGGGCAGGTCGGTCGTCGCGACGGTGATGAAAGTGACGCCCTTCGATTCCGCGCGCGGACGAAACATGGCCGTCAGGTCGGCCGCCAGGGCGCGCGGGTTGAACGCCACGGGATTCAAGGTCGCCCGGTTGGCCTCGATGCGCGACATCTCCAGGACATCGTTGATCAGGGCCAGCAGGTGCTCGCCATTGCGGTCGATGACCTCGATATGCGCGCGTTGCGCCGGGGTCAGTGCGGGATCGCGCCGGAGCAGCTGCGAAAAACCCAGGATGGCATTCATGGGCGTGCGGATCTCGTGCGACATGTTCGCCAGGAAGGCCGACTTCGCCCGGTTGGCTGCCTCGGCCTGGATTTTTGCCTCCTGCAGCGACCGCGCGCGTTTCAATTCCGTGATGTCGAGGTTGGTGCCCTCGAGATACTGCGGTTTGCCTTCCGCGTCACGAATCATGCGCACATTGGTCAGCGCCCAGATGATGGAACCGTCGCGCCGACGCATGCGCAGCTCGAGATTGCTGACCTTTCCCTTGGCCACGATTTCGGCGAGGACCTTGTCGCGATCGGCCGGGTCGGTGTACATCTGGCGGGCGAGATCGGTCAACTGGGCGACCGCCTGCTCCGGCGAATCGAAGCCGTACATGCGGGCCAGCGCGGGATTGGCGGCCAGCAGCCGGCCCTCGAGCGACGTGCGGAAGATGCCCTCGTTGGCATGTTCAAAAATCCCCCGGTAATTCTCCTCGCTCGCCCGCAGGGCGGCCTCGGCCCGCCGTTGCTCGGTCACATCGCTGACAAATCCCACGATGCGCCGGATCCGGCCGCGATCGGCCACCGGCATGAGCGTCGCGGACATGTACGTCAGGCCGCGGGGCGATTCGACCTGCTGCTCCACCGTGATGAGACGACCGGCCGCAACGCAGTCGCGATAATTCTGCACCATCCGGTCGGCAGTTCCACGGGGAAAAATGTCGTGGGGGGTGTACTGACCGGCTTCGAAGTGCGCGACGGGAATGCCGAGCTGTTCGACCGCCCGGTTGATCGATTCGAAGACAAACCGGTCGCCCGGATCGACCCGCACCGTGAAAATGATCTCGTTGGTGTGGTCGAAGACCTCGCGGAGGCGGCTTTCGCTGGCGCGCACCGCCTCCTCCGCCCGGATGCGATCCGACAGGTCCAGGCTGAGGCAGATGACACCGGCGGAGAAATCGTTCCGATCCACGGGGACGGCGCGCAGATGCAGATGGATGGCCCGGCCATTCTTGTGCCGGAAGGTCATTTCCGAGGAAAAATATCCGTGCGCCTGCAGTTGGGAGTAGAAGAGATTTCCGGTACGCTCGTAGTCGGCGTCGGAGAAATAGATCTCTCGCAGGTCGAGATCGACGGCCTCGTTCTGGTCGTAGCCGAACAGCTCCGCATGGTACGGATTGATTCGCACCAGCCGACGGTTCCGGATGAGCGAGATGCCCACCGGAGCATTGTCGAAAATTCCCCGCAGCTGCCGATCGTTCATCCGCATTGTCTCCGCGGTGCGCTCGCGCTCCGTCACGTCGATCTCCAGGCCGTCCCAGACGATGCGGCCATCGGCGAGAGGGCGAGGCGCGGAGCAGATCTGGAGCCAGCGAAGTTCCCCGTCGGCGCGGCGGATCCGCACGACCGCGTTGTAAGCCGAGCGCATCGCGTACGAGGGAGTGTCGCCGTCGTCGATAACCTTCCGGTCCTCCTTCACGATCTGGGCGGGCAGCAGCCCGGGGTCCGCGAGCACTTCGGTGACGCTCAGGCCGTGCAGGCGCCGGACGGCCGCGCTCACGTGGGTGAAGTGGCGCATGCCATTGAGCTCCTGGACCAGCTGAAAAACCATTCCATTGGGGAGGTTGTCGGCCAGCGACTGCAGGCGCGCCTCGCTCGCCTGGAGGGCGGCGCTGAGGTGGTCGAGCGTGCGAGCCAGGTCGCCAATCTCGTCGTGGGCGCCGGTATCGACGGGACCCAAAGCCTGTCCCTGCCGCAGCCGTTCCAGGGCCGACTCGATGCGGGCCAGCGGCTGGCGGAAATGTCGGGACAGCAGAAAGCCGATGACGAGGGCCAAGGCGAACGCGACGGTCGCCGCGGCGAGCATGAGCTGGCGGACATGGGCGACGTCGGCCAGGCTGCCGACCGTGTCGCGTTCCGCCTCGCGGACGATGCGCCAGTTGATGGCCTGCAGTTGCGCGAGGAGTCCGTCCACCTCGGCCGAACGCTGTTCGAGCCCCGGACGCAACTGCGCGCGCATCCGCTCGGGATCGGCGCTGTGGGCGGACAGCTGCGCCGGTTTGATCTCGGAAATGAGCGACGTGTAGGCGGTGCTCCACGCTTCCCAGGCGGGAACGAACTTCAACCAGGCGGCCCGTTCGTCGGCACTTTGCGGAAGGGGTTCGTACACCTGGCGTCCCGCCGAGGCGCGCTGCCAGGCGCGATCCTGACGTTCGATTTCGGCCTTCGCCGCGGCGGGACCGAGGTCGGCGTCGAGCACGAGGCGAAGCGAGTCGTCGAGCGTGGACTTGGCGGCCGCCATTTCCTTCAGGCCGTCAAGGCTGGGCAGACGGACGACGCCCACCTCGTACAGGGCCCGGCTCAGGCGGGTGGCCTCGAGATAGCCCAGCAGGGCAACCGCGAGGGCAATGGCGGCGACGAGGCCGAACGCGCCAATGAGTTTGCTTCTGATTTTCACCGGAACATTCGGGGTCGGCCGGGGACCGGACCGACCAAGAAAAAGGCTAGGGAAGAGGCTGTCGTCCGCAAAGGCCTAATTCCAGGGCGGGGAAGACGATCCACTGCGCACGAATCGTCACGAAGGCCGCACGAATTCCACGGTGCCCACGGAATACACGGACAGCGCGGAAAGAAACCGTCTTCGAACTTTCCAGGAGACGCCTTGGGGTGAAAATCAGGGGTTTTCGTGGGGACTCGTCCCGGCGGGATTTGGTCCATTCGCACCCCGACACAATCTGATTTACGCCGACGGCCCGGCCGGTAGCCTCGGGTCGTGTCAACCACCCCGGCCTGTCGCATCCTCCTCGTCGACGACCATGAATTTCTGCTGCGCGGATTGCGGACGCTGTTCGAACGCACGCCGGAGTGGACAGTGGTCGGCGAATGCAAGTCAGCCGAGGAAGCGATTGAAATGATTCCTTCGGCGCGGCCGAGCCTGGTCGTGATGGATCTCGATCTGCCGGGAATGGATGGAGTCGACGCCACGGTGGCGATCAAGGGCCGCTGGCCGGAGACCAAGGTGGTGATGCTATCGGGCCAGATGCGGGCCCGGAACGTCCTCGACCAGGTGCGCCGCTCGGTGCTGGCCGGGGCCGACGCTTTTGTGAGCAAGGCGGATGGCATGGAATGCTTTGATCCGGCGATTCGGGCGGTTCTGCGCGGTCGCGGCTACTTCAGCCCCGAAGCGGCTTTTGACGTGATCCGCCGCATGCGCGCGGCGGAGTCCGCCGAATCGCGACCCCAACTGAGCGAACGCGAGCGCGACGTGCTGCAAAGGCTGAGCGAAGGTGCCAGCTACAAATCGATCGCCGCGGAACTGGAATTGAGCGTGAAGTCGGTGGAGACATTCCGGGTGCGGGGAATGAAGAAACTGGGATTGGCCAGCCGCGAGGAGTTGGTCCGGTACGCCCGGCAACCGGGCTTGGGACGAGCCTGACCGGAAGCGGTCGGGACAGGCAAAGCGGAAGACCCCTGTCAGGGTTATTCCGGTCGGCTGTCAGTGACAACTTTCTCCGCCGCAGAGCGTGGGAAACCGATGCAAGGGACGGCGCCGGAACCCCCATCGGGGGCCGCAACGCCACCTCATCCCCTCCTCCTCATGAATACGTGGACCATCGGTAGACGCATCACGACCGGCATCGGCGTGCTTTGCCTTCTTTTCATCGCCGTGGGCGTCATTGTTTGGATCAGCCTCGCCGGCATTCGGGCCGACGCCGTCAGTCTGCGGACCGACGTCATGCCGGGCACCATCGCGAGCGGCCAGCTGGCCCTGGTGAATTCCCAGATCTATATTCTGACGCAAAAACTGGCCGAGGACCTGCCGGCCGAGGAGCGGAATGCGACGATCCAGGCGATCGCGGATATGAGCAGCGGGAACAACGACCTGCTCAAGAAATACGAGGAAACGATTTTCGAGGCGGAGGATCGGGCGAATTTTGAGCGGATGTCGCGGGCGCGGGATGCGTACATCTCGCTTCGGAAGCATTTCATCGAATTGGCGCGCGACAGCTCCCATCGGGCGGAAGCCGTGGCGATGCTGAATGCCCAGATTTATCCCGCCTACCGACAATATGCGACTGAGGCCAAGACGCTGTTCGACTACAACGCGAGCGGCGGGGATCGCATCGCGAACTTGGTCACCTCCCATGCCACGCGAACCACGGACACCGTGGTGACCGTGGCCGGCGTGGCCCTCGCCGTGGCGGTCCTGATCGGCTTCATCCTCATTCGCTCCACCAGCCGCGTGCTGGCGCAGGTCTCGAGCTCGCTGGCCGCGGGTGCGGACCAGACGGCCTCGGCGGCCAACCAGATTTCGACGGCCAGCCAGACGCTCGCCGAAGGCGCCAGCGAGCAGGCGGCGTCACTCGAGGAAACCAGCGCCTCGCTGGAGGAGATCTCGAGCATGACGAAGCGCAATTCGGATTCCGCGGGTCAGGCGAAAACGCTGGCGGCGCAGACCCGTCACGCGGCGGACGCCGGAGCCGCGGGCATGGCGGAAATGCGCCAGGCCATGGACGCGATCAAGGATTCGTCGACCAACATCGCGAAGATCGTGAAGACCATCGACGAGATTGCGTTTCAAACGAACATTCTCGCCCTCAATGCCGCCGTCGAGGCGGCCCGGGCGGGCGAGGCCGGAGCTGGATTCGCGGTGGTCGCGGAGGAAGTGCGTTCGCTCGCCCAGCGTTCCGCCCACTCCGCCAAGGAAACTGCCACGCGGATCGAGGACTCGGTCAGCCGCAGCGAGGCCGGCGTTCGCATCAGCCTGAAGGTGGCGGAGAATTTCGACGAGATCGTGACCAAGGCGCGTCAGGTCGACGAACTCGTGGCCGAGATCGCCACGGCGTCGAGCGAACAGAGCGAGGGCATCGGCCAGGTCACCACCGCCGTCTCGCAGATGGACAAGGTCACCCAGGCCAACGCCGCAGGTGCGGAAGAGGCGGCCAGCGCGGCGGAGGAACTGAACTCCCAGGCGGGGCTCATGCGGGAATCCGTCCAGCATCTCCAGGCTCTGGTGGGAGGTGGCACCTATCATCTCGAAGCGGCTCCGGCCACACCGGCGCCCATCACGCCCGCAAAAAAGACCGGCGTGATTCGCCCCGTGCTCAAGGGCCGCCCCGCGGCCAAGGCCGCACCGGTCAACGGCGTGCACGAAGAATTGTTCGTCTGAGTTCGCTCGGATAATCGTTGAAAGGGGACGCTCGATGGAAATCGAATTCACACGCATTGAACCGGAGGAACGCGGGGCATCCCCCCGCGGTGCCATCCAGCCGCGAATCCTGGTCGTCGATGACGACGAAATGCTGCGCAAGCTCGTTCAGCGCACCGGACTGCGTTACGGCTGGAATGTCACGCTGGCCTCCGACGGCCTGGAGGCGGCCCGGCTCGTGATGGACACCCGCTGGGACGTGCTGCTCACGGACATCCTGATGCCCGGGATGGACGGCGTGGAGCTGATCCGCCTGGTGCGTCGGCGCGGCCCGAATACCGTGATCGTCGCCACGACCGGTGGAGGGAACTTCGAGGTCGACTATCTGCACATGGCCCAACTGCTCGGGGCGCGGCTGGTGCTGCGCAAGCCGTTCGGCCTGCAGGAACTCATCGATGTCATGCGCGTGGCGATCGCGACGTCGATCAACACCGCGGCGACCGGCTGAGTATTGCGAAAGGTGGAACCGGACCTCCGGGCCGGTTCAAGAGCGATCCGCGTTGGGATCATGTTCGATAGGGGACGGCGTCCCGCCGGCCTGCCTTTCGCCGTACAGTGGGAAGGCGGATGTGGACATCCGCCCCTACCGTCACCTGCCACGCGACACTTCTGTTAGCGCCGGTCTTCGCGGCGCGCGTCCCGGCGCGCTTCGAGCATCTGGTCATGCTGGGCCTCGTCGACTCCATCCTCGACGAGACGCTCCGTGGCCTGCTCTTCGTCCTCCTCGTCGCGATCGGGAATCTGTTCGCCGGAATCCGAAGGAGGCTCCGAGGGATCACGGGTGATGGCCACGTGGGCGGAGGGTTCATCCTCGGTGACGCCGGGAGGGCGGCTTTCGCCCATGAGCTCGCGGCGCGCCGCGGCCACATCGGCCTTGGTAGGCGCCCGGTGCTGGATCGAGGCGAGTTCGTTCGCGCGACGCTCGATGTCGATATCGGTGATCTCGCTGGCCCCGCGTCCGCGGACCAGCATTTTGCCGGCAGAGGAATGATTTCGTTTCATGGCAGTGGGAGGATGGCCACACCATCGCACGAGAGGGGCCGTCGCGACATCGGGCATCCTCCCCGTTTTGCGGTAGGCCTATCCCGCACGCACGCCGCCATCCGATGGGTTGGCGGGAGGGGTGGGTGATGACCCTGGTCTGAATGGCATTGTCGTGCTTCGCACGCCGTTCTGCGGCCTGCCGGCGGAAAGAGGCCGGAGGGCGACAAAAGCAGTGCGCGGAACTGGGGCCGGGTTTGCTACTTTCTGCGCAACGACGTGGTATACAATTTGACGGCGGTCTGCGGGGAAACCACGGGCCGATTTTCAAGTACGGCGACATAGTCCTGTTGGGCTCCGGGTATCTCCCAGGCGTAGCAGTGCTTCGCATGGGGATGTCCGATAAGGTCGAATACTTCCACCGAGCCATAGAGCGTCGGATTTCCGTCATGACCGTCACGGATCGGAATGGAGTAACGATGCCTGGCCCCGCATTGGTGTGTCCACTCCACGGCGTCGCGCACGCGGGCGATCTGCTTGCTCAGGCTTCGTGTCGGTCGGTACGTCTCGGTCGACGGGGATTCAGCCGCCGCGGCGGTCGTGGCGAGGGCGCGAGGAAGGCATTCGTTTGCCTTTTCCCCTTTCCCAGGTGAGCGATCGGTCATCGAAAAAGTTGCTGGGCGAAGCGGTACAGGTTGCTGCCCCACGTGTCCCCGTCGTGCGCATGATCATCCACATTCCACACGTGCGGCACGCCGTGCTCGCGGGCATAGACGTGCACGGCCTGGGAAAAATTGATCAGGCCGTCCTTGTTGCCGCAGGAAATGTAGAGGAGCCGCAGTTTTGCCTTGGTGGCGGCCGGGTCGGGCATCAGTTCGGCCGGTGGCCTGGTGTTCGGCGCCGAGGAAAATGCGCCGATCCACGCAAAGGAATCGAGATGTCCGAGGCCGAAGTTCAACGCCTGTCCGCCTCCCATCGACAGGCCGGCGAGAGCGCGATGTTCGCGGTCGGCGGACGTTGAATATTTCGCCTGAATGGCCGGGATGAGGCTGTCGAGCAGGTCGCGTTCGAAGGCGGCAAAGGCCTGCATGTTTTCCGGCGTAAACGGGTTTGCCGGAATCCGGTCGTCGGCCATCGCCCGGCCGTTGGGCAGGACGACGATCATCGGCACGGCCTTTCCCTGCGCGATCAGGTTGTCGAGGATGGCATGCGCCTTCACATAGCCGGTCCATTCGAACTCGTTGCCGCCGACGCCGTGCAGGAGGTAGAGCACGGGATAGCGTTTGTCGGACGTATAGCCGGGCGGCAGATAAACCTGCGCCTTGCGGCGTGAACCGGTGACGGCGGATTCGTATTCGAACGCTTCCAGACGGCCGCGCAAGCCGGCGGGCGGAAGATCCCGGTAACCGGCGGGTGGCTCGGGAAAAAGGCGAACATCGTCGGGTGCGAGTGTTATCGGCCGGGCGAAATTCGCACGGGCGCGATCCGGGGAGGCATCCGCAGGTTTTTCCTGGGCGGGCGAATTCAACCCGGCGGCGGCCGGACGGGCGCCCGAAGTCGCTTCCTTGACCGGCGCCTTGAGGAATCCGTTCACATCGAGCCAGTGGGTGAACACCTCGAACCACCAGTAGGTGGGATGATTCGGATATCCCATACCGAAGCCATGGCCGCCGTTCTGATAGAGATGAAACTCGACCGAGCGTCCGGCGTCGAACCACGATTTGATCAGCCCGAATTGCCCGCCGAACAGAAAATCGTCCGAGGCGATCGCGACAAAGAGGGGCGGGGCATTCTTCGGCACGTCGACGGGTCCCATGCCGCCGTAAATGGGTGCGATGAAGGCCAGCTTCATGGTTTTGGAGTGGAGCGCGCAGTGCATCGTCAGACCGGCACCGGCGGAGAAGCCGACCATTCCGATCCGGTCGACGTTTACGCCCCATTCCGTGGCGCGCCGGACGATGAGCGCATAGGCCGCCTCCGCGTCGAGGGACGGATTGGTGATGTCCACGTCCGGCGGCCGCGGTGGCGCTCCCGCGGCCGGTCCGAAGGGCCGCTTCATCGAGTCCCTGAATCCGTCGAGCGATTCCGGGGTCGGTTGCAGCCGGTATTTCAGCACGAACGCGGCCACGCCCTGATTCGCCAGAGCTTGAGCGATTTTCCAGCCTTCGTTGTTGATCGACAGCCAGCGGAATCCGCCGCCGGGCGCCACAATGACGGCGGTGCCATTGGCCTTGCCGGGGGCGGGAAGGAAGGGCGTGAGCGTGGCGACGGAAACATTTCTCGTCATCGGTTCGCCCCACTGGCGGAACCACGACTCGTAGGCGGGCTGATGGTCGACGGTCCCGGTGTCCAGCCTGATCGCGTTGGGCTCGGGCGGCGCCTCGAGAGGGTAGATGGTGCCGTCCTGCCCCGGGGCGGTGACGGCGGTCGCAAGCAGCCCGAACAGGACGATCAACGGTGGCGGAATTCGGAAGGGGCGGGTGGGCATGGGTGGAAAAGCGGAGGGCCAATGGATTCGCGCGTGATCGGGCTGGGCGCGTGGCGTCGGGGTGGGGAGCGATTTCACCGGCAATTCCTTTTTGGACGAGAAGGGACGAATGCGGGTGCTCGAGGCGGCACGACGTCGCGCAACGAAGGCAGTGTCCGTTCAAGAAAGAAATTGACGTGGAGACAAGTTTATTTCGGAGTCGAAACAAATGCCTGACCCGCGTTCGCCCGCCACCGGATCCAGTGTTTTGGAGGATCTTCCGTTTTGCCTGGCCAGAGCGAGCATCGGGTTCCGCCGGTTGTGTGATCAGACTCTGCGTGCCGTTGGCCTCCCTCCGCTCGCTCCCGGAGCGGCGAGCATTCTCCATGCGCTGGAGGAAGAAAACGACTGCACCGTCAATCGGCTGGTCGAAAGAACCCATCTGCCCAATGGCACCCTGACCGGCCTGCTCGATGAGCTGGCCAAGGCCGGTTATCTCGAACGCCACCCGAATCCAAACGATGGCCGTTCGTGGCTCATCGGCCTGACCGCCCGGGGGCATCAATTCTGTCACAAGTTGAAGCTCCGTCACGGAGTGGTCATGGAGGTGTTCGCCGAGGTGCTCTCCGCACCCGAGCAGGCCGAGCTCGGCCGACTGCTCACCAAACTGACGGAACAAATGCGCGGCTATCGCTCTCCTGTCGGAGCGACCCGAGCCTCGCCGCATTGGCCTGCCTCCGGAAAGAGCCGAATCCGACGAATCGTCCGGCCGGCCCGCGCCGCAACTCAGGAATAAATGAATGAGGAGGGGGTCTCTTGATCCTTTGCAATCCGGTCCCCTGCTGTCGGGACCGCTGATGCGGCTATAACCCGAATCCCTCTCACAGAGTCGCGGCGCCGGGATCCGGCACCGCCCGGACGGAACCCCGAAGACCGCCCAGCATGAACGGAAGCACCACCTTGGCGATGGTCGCGTCTCGGGCCGGTGTGCATTTCACGACCGTTGCGCGCGCGCTTCGCGACCACCCTTCGCTGCCGCTCGCGACGCGTCGACGACTGCAAGCGCTCGCTGCAGAAATGGGATATCAGCCCGACCCGACATTGGGTGCTCTTGTTGCCTATCGGCGTCGGTCGCAACCGCCTCAGGACAGCCGTGTTCTTGCCTATCTGACCGACGGGGCGTCGCGTGCAGAATGGGGAAATCAATCCTCGCCGAAGGCTTACCTCGAGGGCGCCCGGCGCATGAGTCTCGCGCTCGGCTATCAGCTCGAACATTTCTGGCTGCGGGAGGAGGGTACCACGCTTCGCTCGATCGACGATGCGCTCCGATCCCGCGGCATCATCGGCGTGATCCTGGCGTCGTCATCCCGCGCCGAAAGTTTTCTCGGTGATTTTGAGTGGAGGGATTTCTGCGCGGTGAAAATCAACGCCGCGCCGTCCTTGCCGCAGCTGCACGGGGTGACAAGCGCTCACCACCGGATGGTGGCGCTCGCGATGCAACACACGTTCGCCGCGGGCTATCGTCGCATCGGATTTGTTCTTCCCGGCGAGTGGGATTTGCAGGTCGGCCGGGCATGGTCCGCGGGATTTCTGGGCGAACAGCAGCTCATTCCCGAGGCGGACCGGATTCCGATTCTGACCTTTGCCCCGCCATCCCCGGAGCAGCCGGCGGTGCCGCGCGAGCATCTCTCGGGTTGGCTCAGCCGGCACCAACCTGAAGTGATATTGAGCTGCGAGTCATTCGTCGGGGCGCCGCTGGCCGAACTCGGACGAAACGGGATCGCATTTGTTGAGATGCACCTGGAGAAACCCGACGGAACGACCGCCGGCATATTTCACAACGGCCATCGCGTCGGTGAACTGGCGGTCGAACTGCTCGCCGGAAAGATGGAGCAGCACCTCAATGGCGCTCCGGACGTTCCGACGGCCAGCTATGTCGACGGCACCTGGCACGACGGGGCATCGTTGCCGCCGCGCCGATACGGAATGCGAGCCGCTCCGGACCACGCGCACGTTGACGTCAATCAAGGCACATTGGTGGAGCAGGCTCGTTGAATTCGGTTTGCGGAGATTGGCCGCGATCGTCGATTGCGCTTGGACGAAAAACGGAAAGTAGCGGCGCTGCCGCACCCACGCGGTTTGCGTCCGCCCGATTACGGCTCTTTGCTCGCTTACCGTTCCTAAGATGGTCGGGGCGGTGAGATTCGAACCCGCTTTCCCCGACTCTAAGTAGCAAAAGGCGAACGTCTTGCCACTCATGAGGCAAGACACGCTCCCTAAAACGTTACCCAACTCGGCTCAGCGCGCTTCCAGAAAGGCGGTGACGACGCCAAGCAATCCGAGGCCGATGCTCGTGGCCGCAAACGACCGTGCGAGATAGGTAAGTTCCCCCCGTCCAGTCGCTGCATTTCGTCCGCCGCGAAGGAGGCGAAACAGACCGAAAAGCATTAAGGCGGCGAATGCTGCGTTGATACACTGCACCGCTTGGGTCGTGGAATCCTGCCCGTCGAAACAGTAGAAATCGATCGGATTGCCCTCCTTGTCGAAAAGAAGAAGGCCAATTACCGGAATCGATGCGCTCAGTAACCCCACGGGGACAGGTTACCATCGAATGATCCGGGGACAAGGGGATTGCGGGCCGAATACAAACGCGGGCGCAGCGACGCCGCCCGCCGGCGTTGCGACAGCGGCGCGCAGCGCCGCCCAATCTTGGATAAAGGTGGACAACTTCGTCGTTGCTCATGACGAAAGCAGCCTGCCAATTTTCGAATCGTCTGCTGTCGTCCGCCTTTTGGAGTACCGCCAATGCTTATCGAATCAAATCGGCCCGTCTTTCGACTTTGCTCGAAGCCCTAGGCCTGTCGAACCAGGGGATGGGTTTCGGTACAAACCGGCCCGGAGGTCCGGTTCCACCTTTGCTGTCCGCTCATGGCTCACTATTCACAGCTCACCGTTACGAAGTGGTCGGGGCGGTGAGATTCGAACTCACGACCTCTACGTCCCGAACGTAGCGCTCTACCAGGCTAAGCTACGCCCCGATCCGGATCCGGTTTTACCCGGAAGAAGGGTCAAAAAAGGGCACGGCCGGACGCAGCGCAAACAAAAACGTGGAGAATTGCTCGTCGGCGGAAGTGGTTGGAAGACAAGGGGGAGATTGGGTACGATGGAGACAGGACCCGGAAGAGCGGAGACGAAGGAGGCGGGACGCCAGGAAAGGCAGGTGATGTGCGCGCCAGCGGACTCGGCAAGGCGGATGGAGATATCCGCCCCTACCTGAGCCGAACCAACCGCGGATTACACGGATATCACGGATGGTATGAAATCCGGAGGTTTGATCGGCGCCATCCGCGGTGGGTTCGATCACGTGTGAGGCGGGGTCAGGAGACCCTTTTGTGCGAATTCTGACGGTGGAACCGGACCTCCGGGCCGGTTTGTCAATGATCACGGCGCGCGCCAAACACGACAAAGCGCGCCCGGAGGTCGCGCTCCACCTTGGCGGGGTCAGGAGACCCCGTTCTGCATCTCAGGATGCCGCGGTAACTTGGTGGAACGCGTTGCCCTCAACGCATTGAGCGTCTTGGGGGCAAGCCGCTCCACCTGATTGGGTTTTTTAGCTCTTTGTCGCACACCGGTACGAAACAGCACGATGGAGTCGCAAAGGAGATTTCTTTCCGTATGGTCGATGTGTTCCGTGGGCACTCCGGGCTTGGTGAGATTGGGTGTGTTTCGTGGGGGATCGTTCAGGCGGGGTACGGCCCTTCGACAGGCTCATGGCAGGCGACCCCGCTTACAGCTGAAATGCCGGAATATGGCGGGGGTTCGGCGACCCCGTCCTACACGGATACAAAAAAGCCGCGCCTTGGGAGCGCGGCTTGAATCGAGGCTGCCGGAATTATTTCGCGGGCGGCGGCGGCGGGGGAGGCATGGCCGTCAGCGTGCTGTCGGAGGCCTTCTTGCCGACCATCTCGATGAGGCGCTGAATTTCCATCTCCGCATTGCGGCGGTTGATCTTCTCCAGCTCGACCTGTTTCGAAAGATCAAAGGCTTCGTTGGTCGTCTTGTCGCGGAGTTCGCGCGACTTGGCGATGTCGATTTCCAGCTGGTTCGACTCCTTAGTGAGCTTGTCACCCTCGGAGGCGTAGCCGTCCGCCTCGGTCTTCAGCGTGTTCATCGCCGTCTGGTAGTCGTGCTCTTCCTTCGCCAGTTTCGCGCGTTCCTCCTCGTCGCGAATCTTCTGCTGCTTGGCGGCGTCTTCCGCGGCCTTTTTCTCGAGCTCCTGGCGGTGGTGCTCCTCGTCGGCCTTTTTCGCTTCCGCGACCTGATGGAGATGAGCTTCGCGCTCCTCCATATCCTTGACCGCACCGCGGTACACGAAAATGAAGCCGATCAGCAAGGCGGCGGGAACAATGACGTAATATTTGTTCATGGTCGTCGAGGAATGCGATTAGCTCTTGGCCTTCGCGGCGGCGGCCGCGGCAGCCTCGGCGGCGGCCTTGGCGGCGTCGGCGGCGGCGATGCGATCCATCAGATCGTAATAGTACTTCTGGTTGCCCTCGGCCTTTTTCACGAGTTCGCGGAGGGCGACGAGTTCCTTGCTCGAGTCGGCCTTCTCCTTGTCGAGCTTGGCGATCTCGGCCTTCACGGCGTCGAGGTCGGTCTTCTGCCGCTTGACCTGGTCGCGAAGACGATTGCGTTCGTCGAAGGTGTGCTGGCGACGATCCTCGGCGTCGAGGCGCGCCTGTTTCTTTTCCTCCTTGATCTTGGCGAGGCGTTCGCGCTCAACCTTGCGGGCTTCGGCGGCCTTGATCGCGTCCTGGAAGGCCTTTTCGCGGGCCTTGTTCTCGGCGTCGACGCGGGCCTTGGTGGCCGCTTCATCGGCCGCTTTGCGGGCGGCGACCTGGGCTTCGTAGTTCTTTTCGAAATTATAGTAGAAGCCGCCAAAGATCAGCAGGCCGATCAGGGGCACCAAAATGTAGATTTTGTTCATGTGGCAGTGTCCTAAAGGGGGTTACATCTTCTTGAGCTTCTCCTCGCGCTGCTGCTGAGCGCTCTCGATCGCCTTTTTCATGCTGGCGGCCTTGTCCTTGGAATCGGGATACGTGGCGGCCTTGTTGGCGGCTGCGAGGGCGACGTCGTATTTCTTTAATTCAAACGAGACGTAGGCGAGGAACATGTAGGTCTGAGATGGCCTGTTACCGCCACCCTTGTCGGCGCAGATCTTCAGGTGGTTCATGGCCTCCTCGTTCTTGCCGAGGCTGTAGTAATTCTGGCCGATGAGGTATTCGAGCTGGGCGGCCTCGGGGAAGCGCTTCGCGGCTTCCTTGAGGACGTCGATCGCCTTGAACGGACGGTCGAGCTGCTGGTAGCAAAACGACAGGAGCTCCCAGTTCTTCTGGTCCTCCTCGATCGTGTTGTTGTGCAGACCTTTTTCAAGAAGCACGCCGGCGTGTTCGAACTGGCCGAGATTGAAGTACAGGCCGACGAGATTGTAGTTGTCCTTCGGGGCGTTGAGCTGGCCCAGCGCCTGGGCGCGCTCGTAGGTGACGATGGCACGGACGTCCTGGTTGGTCTGGACGTACATCGGGAGCAGCTGATTCCAGTAGGTCTTGCTCTCCGGATTCATCTTCACGAGCAGTTCCAGGATGTCGATGGCGCCCTGGAAATCCTCGAGCTGGCTGAGGCACGCGAGCTTGAGGATATAGAGATTGTCCTTCGGATGGATGGAAAGGTGGAGGGCGTCATCCGCGATCTTCATCGCCTGCTTGAGCTTCTCCTTGTCCGGATGGTTTTGGTCGAGGATCGCGCGGTTATAGAGCAGGCTGCTGTAGAAATTCAGGGCATCGAGTGTCGGCTTCTTGGTGGTTTTCAGCCAGCGCGCAATGTAGTGCTCGGCCTTGTCGTAATACGTGGGGATATTCGGACCGGTCTTTTCGTTCAGCGCCTTCTGGAAATAAAGCTGCGCGAGGTAATAGATGAGGGTCTGGGTGGTGTTCTCGTCCTGATAAGTGGGCGTGTGGGCGTCGGAAATTTCCAAGCCGCGCTCCAAGGGGACGATTGCGCCGATGAAGTCGTTATTCTGCATCATCGCCTGCGCCTTGTACTCCAGGAGCATGGCGTAGTCGTAGCTGTTCTGGTCCTGGATCTTCGCCATCCGGGCCTCGACGATGGCGATGGCGCCGGCGAAGTCCTTCTTCTCCTCGGCGGCCTTGTACTTGGCCATCTCCTCGATGGTGTCGTCGGACAGGGAATAGTCGCGGACCGGCTTCTCCGGTTGCTGGGCGGGCAGGAAATTGGCTCCGGCCGCCAGAGCGAGGGTGGCGATCAGCGTGCAGCGCAATCCGCGGGATAGGGAGGGAATCGTCACGGTCATCAGTCTCCGGAAAGATTAAAGCTGAATTCCTGCTGGACGCGCGTGTTGACGGCGCGGCCGCTCTTCTTGCCCGGACGGAATTTCCAGCGCAGGAGGGCGCGGATGGTTGGCTCTTCGAACTCGCGCTGGCTGGACTTGAGGGGCTGCACCTGGACGACGTTGCCGTTGGAGTCGACGATGTACTCGACGTCCACGGTGCCCTTGATGCCGGCGCGCTTCATCTCGTACGGGAAATCCGGGGGCGGCTGGTAAGTCGGAACGGGGCGCTGGTCGAGGTCCCCGACGTTGAAGAGATCCTTCATGCCGCGGCCGAAATTGCTGCCGGGCTTGACGACCGGGATCGTGACGGCGCCTTTGGCGGAAGCGAGGTTGGGCGGCGGGGGCGGCTGCACCGGCTGCTGGAGGGCCGTGACGTCGACCGTCGACGGCAGGTCGACGAGGCTCGGTGGGGCCAACTGCTGCTGTTGCGGCTGATCCTGAAGCTCGTGCACTTCCTCCGTTTCGGGCGGGGGCTCTTCCGGCATGACCATTTGGATAATCTTCTCCTCCTCGTGGTGCTCCTGGACCGGGGCCTTGCCCTTCAGGTGGAGGATGTCTTCGCCGAAGAAGAGACCCAAGTGGAGGAGGATCGAGGTAACGAAGCCGATGATGAGGTCCTTGCGCATGGTGGCGTCCGATTATCTGCCCGTGCCGGTGGTCGCGGTCGCAACCGAGAATTTGTCGATGTGCTGGCGCCGAATTTCGTCGAGAACCGCCACGACGGAACCAAACTTGGCCTTCTCGTCGCTCGTCACCATGACGGCGCGATTCTCTTCCGGCGTCTGGCTGATATAGGCGGTCAGGCGCCCGGGAAGGTCGGCCATGTCGATGGCCTCGCGATTCCAATAAAGGGCACCATCGCTCGAAACCTGGAGCGTCACTGCGTCTTTGTTGGGTTCGGACTTCTGTGCGGCCTGCGGCAGCGTGACATCGATGTCGACGATGCGGTTCAGCGAAAGGGTAAACAGCACGAAGGTCGCCAGCAGGAAGAAGATGACGTCGATCAGCGGAATGATCTCGATACGCGCCTTCTTGCGGTGGGTGATTTTGATTTTATTGCCTTCCATGAGTGAAGGAGGGTCCCAAGGGATCACGGGCAGCCGGCCCGTTTCTTAGGAGCTATTTCTGCTGCTTGGTATGCGTATCGATGAAGATTTTCGTGAACCCGGCGCGCCGCGCCTGGTCGAAGACGTAGATGGCCTGTGCGAAGAACGCCCGTTCGTCGCCGTTGATCAGGATGCGCGCGTCGGGATTCTCGCTGTGATAACGGGGCAGGCGCGCGACGAACTCATCGAGGGTGATCGGATCCTTGTCCCACGCCAGCGTGCCCTCGGACGTCACCGAGATGGTGGCGCCCTTGGGATCATGCGGAATACCCGTTTGTGCGGACGGCAGCTGAACCGCGAGACCGCTCGATTTGTTGAGGGAGAGAGTGAAGAGGACGAAGGTCGCGAGCAGGAAGAAAATGACGTCAATGAGAGGGATGATCTCAATGCGCGCCCGTTTCACTCCGCCGGGACCTGTTCCACCGCCGCCGCCATGCATGGTGCGTTTGGGTTAAGGGCTGAAAAGCCTCGAGAATACCGCCGGAAGGTCCAGCAGCTTAGCGGGAAGCCGCGCTCGTGCTCTTGCTGATGATGATTTCGAGCGAGTTGGACGCGTCCTCTACTTCGTGGCGCGCCTCCTCGACCCGGGCATTCATATAATTGAAGGGGAGCAGGCCGGTCACCGCGATAAGAAGACCGCAGGCCGTCGCGATGAGCGCCTCGGCCACACCACCCGTGATCTTGCCGGCCGCGGCGCCGATGTCGCCACCGCCGCCGTTCAGGGCGCCGAAGGTGCCCATCATGCCCGTGACCGTACCGAGAAGACCGAGCAGCGGGGCGGCGGTGATGCAGGTATCCAGAGTGGGGAGACCCTGCTGGTAGCGCTGCAGTTCCTGGTTGGCTGCCCGCGTAAAGGCATTACCCATCGAGTGTTCCTTGTGGGTGAGGGCGTAGACGAGGATGCGGGCGACGAAATCGTTCGACTTCTTGCCGAGCTCGACCGCGCCATCGACGTCGTTCTGCTCCACCTTCTCGAGCATCTTCTCGACGACTTCCGGCTGGCGGCGCGAATTCTCACGGATGATGAAGAGAACGCGCTCGACCGCGACGGTGATCATGAGGAACGAAACGAGAAGAATCGGCCACATGACGAACTTTCCGGCGTGGAACAGCTCCAGCACTGACATCGGGCTGCCGTCGGGGTTGGTGAGAAGTAGCGCGAGGGGGTGGTATGCAGTGATCATGATGAGTGTATGGTAATGAGAAAGCGGTTACGCCGAGGCGTCAGGCGATTTTTGTGTTTGCCAACATGCTTGAGCCGATTCCGTGCCATACAGACACCGGGAAGCGGCGGGTTGCTCGCATGAATTTCAGGACCAAGTGGGGAATCGGGGGTAGGAATGTTGCTGACATACTCAATGGAGTGTCAATGCACTTTCTTTGCGCGGGAAAATTTGCGGGGTTCCTGGCTGCCCGACTAGGACTCGAACCTAGACAAAACGAGTCAGAGTCGTTTGTGCTACCATTACACCATCGGGCAGTGGCGGAGAAATTTTCGCGACGCAAAGGGAGCGAAGGTGGAGCCGGCGACTGGATTCGAACCCGCAACCGCCTGTTTACAAAACAGGTGCTCTACCGTTGAGCTACACCGGCGTGGCGCGCGTCACAGCATTGAGGAAGTCTGGGAAAAAACAAGCTTGGTGGCTCCCCGGGGACTCGAACCCCGAACCAATTGATTAAGAGTCAACTGCTCTACCATTGAGCTAGGAAGCCAAAAGCAAGACGGTCAAAGCTTGGAAACGGGTCGGCCTTGTCAACCCCTTTTCGGATTTCTCGCGCCTTCCGCAAAAATAGTCGCCGCCGAGTGAAAAACGGGACGGGATTCGGCGTTCACCGGTGTTGAATGCGAGGCGGCTCCGGAGGGTGTTTTCCCTCGGAAAAGGCGCCCGCAATAAATCCTTGCCAACCGCGGGCGGTGTCCCTGTTTTGGACCGCTCACGTCATGCAAAAGACCAAGAAATCCGTCGCCAAGCGCTTCAAGCTTTCCGCCAAGGGCAAGCTGATCCGCCGCACGCCCGGCTTTCGTCATCTGCTGGTCTCGAAGAGCACGAAGTCCAAACGTCGTGCCTCGCGGGACAAGCTGGTGGCCGAAGGCCATGCGAAACCGCTCAAGCGCTGCCTGCCCTACGGGCTCTAAAAGGAAAGCCGGAGCGACAACCACAATTCGCTTGGCGGGTGACATTCAGCGAACCGACCCGCCGGCGACCCAATCCATAAAATAACATGGCTCGTGTCACCAACTCCCCCGCGTCGCGCAAGCGCCGCAAGAAAGTGCTGAAGTACGCCAAGGGCTACTTCGGCAGCAAATCCAAGCTGTTCCGCTACGCCAAGGAAGCGGTCCAGCACGCCTGGCAGTACGCGTACATCGACCGCAAGAAGAAGAAGGCCAACATGCGCGGCCTTTGGATCGTGCGTCTGAACGCCGCCTGCCGCGAAAACGGCATCAGCTACAGCCGCTTCATCGAGGGCCTCAAGGCCGCCCAGATCGAACTCGATCGCCGGCAGCTTTCCGAGATCGCCATCGCCGATCCGGTCGCCTTCGGCACCCTCGTGCGCAAGGCTCAGGACGCCCTGAAGGCCAAGGCGGCGAAGGCTTGAAGCTTTAAGCGATAAGCTGGAAGCCAAGGTTTAAGGAGTAAGCTGTAAGGATTAAGCGGGATGCCAGCGACGGAGCGGTCAGACCGCTTCGTCCGCCATCTCCTGAGACTCGCGGGCCGGCAAAACCGGCCCGTTTTTTTGTCCGGCCGCGCGAAAACGTGGTGCAGGACGCGAATCGCGGTTTCCTTTTTCCGCGATTCGTGTGATTCGTGGAGGGTAGTATGATTTCCCCATGCAAGACACGCTGAACGCATTGCTCACTCGCGCAGGTGCCGAGCTGGTCGCCTTGAAAACGCGCGCCGAGTTCGAGGCGGCGAAAGCTCGCTATGTGGGACCGAACGGCGAGCTCACCGGGCTGATGAAGCAGCTCGGCTCCGTGCCGAAGGAAGAGCGGCCCGCCCTTGGCAAGAAGATCAACGAGGCCAAGGCGCAACTGCAGGCGCAGCTCGAATCGGCGCTGGCCCGCATCGCCTCGGCCGAAATTGCGGCCCAGGTCGGCCCCGCGGTCGACCCCACGCTGCCGTCACCCGATCCCGGCGCCGGCACCTATCATCCGCTCACCCAGGTGCGCGAGGAGATGTGCCGGATCCTGCGCAAGGCGGGTTTCAGCGTGGTCGAGGGACCCGAAGTCGAGACCGAGTATTATTGCTTCGACGCCCTGAACACGCCGTCCGATCACCCGGCGCGTGATGCCCAGGACACGTTCTATTTCCCGGCCGCGGCGCGTTTCGACAACGTGAGCAAGAAAGTGCCGAACGAAAAGTATCTGCTCCGCACGCACACCTCCTCGGTGCAGATCCGCACGATGCTGAAGGGTCCGCCGCCGATCCGCGTCGTTTCGCCGGGTCGCGTGTATCGGCGCGACACGACCGATGCCACGCATAGCGCGAACTTCCACCAGCTCGAGTGTCTGTACGTCGACCGGAACGTCACGGTGCGCGACCTGAAGGCGCTGCTCGATTACATCTTTGCGGCGTTGCTGGGCAAGGACACCAAGACACGATTCCGGCCGCACTATTTCGGTTACACGGAGCCCAGCTTCGAGGTCGACCTGTCAGCCAGGCATCTTCCCCGCGTGAAGAAGGAATGGATCGAGATCGGCGGCTGCGGCATGGTGGATCCCACGGTGTTCGAGGCCGTCGGCTACGACCCCGCGCAGTGGACCGGCTATGCGTTCGGCATGGGCCTGGAGCGCCTGGCGATGCTGGTGTACGGCATCGACGATATTCGGTATTTCTATCAGAATGATGTGCGGTTCCTGCAGCAATTTTCCTGATTGAAGTAGCGAGTAGCGGGTAGCGAGTAGTGGGCATGACAAACAAGTCTCAATCGTTTCGCGAGGTGGTCGCCTGGCAAAAGGCGCACGCCTTTGTGCTGGATCTATATCGAGTGACCGGTCTTTTCCCGGCCGAGGAACGCTTTGGCCTGATCTCGCAGTTGCGTCGCGCCGCTGTGAGCGTGCCTTCCAATTTTGTCGAAGGGTTTCGAAAACGCACCAAGGCTGACAAGATTCGGTTCTACAACATGGCGCAGGGATCTGCCGACGAGTGTCTCTATCAGTTAATCTTGTCCCAGGACCTCGGCTACGCCAACACGCAAGAATTGCAGCAGGAAGCGGAAGAAGTGTCCCGCCTGCTTCAGGGCTACATTAACGGTCTCGAAAGGTCTGCAGCTTAGGCCTCCCCTTACTGGCCTGACCGCACTCTACTCGCTACTCGCTACGCGCTACTCACTACTTCGATGAGAATCTCGCTCAACTGGCTTAAAGACTACCTCAATCTCGACGGCATCAGCGCCGACCAGATTTCCCACGCGATCACCTTCCTGGGGTTCGAGGTCGAGGGCGTCGTGCACACGGGGTTTGCGCCGCTGGCCAACGTGGTCGTAGGCGAGATCAGGACCCGCGACAAGCATCCCAACGCTGACAAGCTCTCGGTCTGTACCGTCGATGTCGGGTCTGTCCACGGCGGCGTGCGCACGATCGTCTGCGGCGCGCCGAACTGCGACGCCGGACGGCGCGTGCCCGTGGCGCTTCCCGGGGCGGTGCTGCCGGGCGATTTCAAGATCAAGTCCTCGAAGATTCGCGGGCAGGCTTCCGACGGCATGATGTGCGCGCCCGACGAGCTGGGACTCGGCGCAGAGCATGCGGGGCTGCTGATCCTCGACCCGGCGGCGCCGATCGGTGCGCCCTTGCACGAGGTTCTTCCTCCGGGAGACACCGTTTTCGATCTCGAGATCACGCCCAATCGTCCCGACGCGCTCTCTCACATCGGCATCGCGCGCGAACTCGCGGCCTGGTTTCGCCGGGATCTCACGTTCCCGACGGCCACCCGCCACCCGTTCTCCGCCGAGCGCCGCCTCGATATTCTGGCCGATATCCGCGTCGATGAGCCCACGGATTGTCCACTGTACGTCGGCGTCGCCATCGCCGGCGTCAAAGTGGGGCCGAGCCCGTCCTGGATGCAGGCGCGCCTGCAGGCGGTCGGATTGCGGCCGATCAACAATCTGGTCGATGTCGGCAACTACGTCATGCTCGAACTGGGGCAGCCGCTGCACGTTTTCGACGCGAAGAAAATCGGCGGCCGCAAGATCGTGGTGCGCCGCGCGGCCGACGGCGAAAAGCTGGTGACGCTCGACGGCAAGGAGCGGGCGCTCAACAGCCGCATGCTCGTCATCGCCGACGAATCCAAACCGATGGTCGTCGCCGGCATCATGGGCGGCGCCAGCGCGGAGGTTGACGAGTCGACGACGGACGTCGTCGTCGAGGCGGCCTATTTCCGTCCGCAATCGGTGCGCTGGACTTCCAAACACCTTGGCCTTGGCTCCGACTCCTCCTACCGTTTCGAGCGTGGCGTCGATTCGCATGGCACGCTCGAGGCCGCCCAGCGCGCGGTGGATTTGCTGGTGGCCACGGCGGGTGGCACCGTCTCCGGCCGGCCGGTCGTCGTGGGCGGAGGTGCCCCATGGTCGCGCGAAATCTCACTGACTCCGGACTTCGTGCGGCAGCGCCTGGGCTTCGACATTTCTGACGAAGAGATTGCCGCGGCGCTGCAGGCCCTCGGACTCGGCATTGTCGGAGAGGGCGAGTCGACGCCCAGCTTCGGCCGTCCGCAGGTGGAGTGGACCGTCGACATTCCGAGTCATCGCGGCGATCTGGACCGGCCGATCGACCTGGTGGAGGAGGTGCTTCGTCTTTACGGCACGGATCGCGTTCCCGCGGCGCCAAGCGTCGGGCCGGCGCTGGTCGATGGCGACGACGATCCCATTGCTGTGTTCAACCGCAAGGTCACGGAATATCTGGTCGGCCAGAATTTCCATGAGTGCGTGAACCTGACGCTGCGTTCGGGCAAGGAATTGAAGGAATGGGTCTCGGCCGCCGCCGCGCAGGAGCTCGCGCTCGCCAATCCGTTTGTCGAGGACCAGAGCCACCTGCGACCGTCGATCATCCTGGGCCTCCTCGAATCGCTGCGTCTCAACCAGTCGCGGGGCAACTTCGTGTCCCGCCTGTGCGAGACCGGCCGTGTGTTCGTGGAAAATGCCGGTGCGGTGACGGAATGCGTGGCGGTGGGATTCGTGATCGCGCATAGCGACAAGAATCCCTCCTGGCTGGCACGGCCGGCGCCCGATTTTTTTGCCGTCAAGCGGCACATCGAAATCCTTGCCTCGCTCGGCGGAGTCGACCTGTCGAATGAGGAATTTTCAGCCGGCCAGAACGCCTATTGGGGCTGGCAGGAAGGCCACTCGGCCCTCGCCGGCGAGCTGGAAAATGGCTGGGCCGTGCGCTTCGGCCTGATCAATCTCGCGATGAGTCGTTCCCTCGGCCTCGAGGGCCAGATCTGGGCGGGCACACTGGTGCTGACGCCCGCATATCTAGCCGGGCGGGATCGGCACCGGCGCCGGTACCAGGATTTCAGTCCGTTCCCGCCGGCCTTGCGCGACCTCGCGCTCGTGGTGGAGGCGGGTCGCTCCGCCGGCGAGTTGCGCCGGACGCTGCTGGCGACCGCGCGCAAGGCGACCACGGGATTTGAGATCGAGCGCGTCGAGGTCTTCGACGTTTATCAGGGAAATAATCTTCCCGCCGGCAAGAAGAGCCTCGCGTTCTCTCTTACGTTCCGGTCCCCGCATCGCACGCTGACCGACGACGAGGTGAACAACGTGTTTCGGCAGATCCAGGGCGACATCGTGGCCGATGGGTCGATCGCGATCCGGGGCTAGGATTTTGAGTCACCAGGCCTTCTGCCCGCGGAACACACTGAAGACACGGAATTCGATCCCCCAAGAAAACCACGAAGCGCCACGAAAAGGATTCTTACAGGAGAGAACTGAGGGAACGGAGAGAATCTAGATTTTAATGACAAGGCACGGTGGTCTTCCCGCTGGACACGCGGAAACATTGGCTGGGTGAATCGACTACTCGCTCCTCGCTACTCGATGCTCGCTACTGGGTCATTGGCCCACGGAACACACCGAAGACACGGAATTCGATCCTCCACGAAAATCACGAAGCACCACGAAAAGGATTCTTACAGGAGAGAACTGAGGGAACGGAGAGAATCTGGATTTTAATGACAAGGCACGGTAGTCTTCCCGCTAGACACGCGGAAACATTGGCTGGGTGAATCGACTACTCGCTCCTCGCTACTCGATGTTCGCTACTGGGCAGTCAGTATCGCGCGAGAAACTTCCGCACGTCGGACGGGACGGATTTCGGCAGGTTCGGCGTGATCCACTTGAACAGTCGGATGACCTCCTCGCGTGCGGCGGCGGTCGCATCGGCGCCATCGATCGGCTGAATGTCGAGTTCGAGGGATTCGGGCGTGCCGGTGATGCTGTGGCTGCCGAGCAAAAGCTCGAAGCCGGCGATGGCCGCTTCGGACGGAGCACGCCAGACGGTGAGCCGTGTACCGGAGTCGCCGCCATATTGTTCCTTCACGAGATCGGGGGTGTCCTGCTTGATGCGTGAGCTGTCGACCGGTTTGAACGACGAACCGAGGATCACGGGCTCGAGCACCTGCAGATAGGCGGACTGGGTGTCCGCATCGGGAAATTCGAGGGACACGCCGCAGCTCGTGAACTTGGTGCCGGGACGAAAATGGGCGATGCGGGCGCGGATCGAAAGCGTGCTTTGGGCAAACGACAGTCGCAATGTGCAGACGTCACCGCGGTCCGCGACAGCCGCGGGATGAAGCTGCAGATTGGCTCCGTTGCCCGACAGGTTCACCATCCAGCCGCCCCAATCCTGGCCCGCCGCATCGTCGGAGCGGATCTTGACGCCTTCGCCATCGCGACCTGCGAGCGTGATCACGGCCTTGACCGGAAACGTCTGGCCGACCGCAAAGCGCTTGTTGCGGCGGTGCTCCTTTTGTCCGGCGAGTTCCGGCGTATTCAGAATGCGTTGGAAGAACCGCACGTCTGATCTAGTAGACATCCGGGCTGCCGTTCAAGCCTGTCCGCGCCATCGTCGGGGAACGTGGATACAAAGTCAGTCCGTCCAAGGGCTGGTTTGGAGCGGCACTTGCGCCCAGTGGGAAGATGACCACAGTGCCCGCATGAGCGCGAATACCCCTTCTGAAATGTCGCGTCGCGACGCGTTGAAGACCCTCGGTGCCGGACTCTCGCTGGCGAGCCTGGGCGGGCTGGCCGGCCGGGCGATGGCCGCCGCTCCGACGCCCGCGGCGCCGGCGGATGTCACGGCGGACCAACACCCGGTGTCGGGCTGGCAGCTCCCCAAGCTGCCGTATGCCTACGATGCCCTCGAGCCGCACATCGATGCGCGCACCATGGAAATCCATTATACGAAGCATCATCAGGCCTATATCACCAACGCCCGAAAGCTGCTCGAGACGCGCCCCGATTTGCTCGCCCGGTCGCCGGTTAATCTCCTGAAGGAAATCTCGATCGTGCCGGAGGGCATGCGCACCGGTGTGCGCAACAACGTCGGCGGGCACGTGAACCACTCGTTTTTCTGGACCATCCTGGCGCCGAGTGCCGGTGGCGCGCCGTCGAACACGCTGGGCGAGGCGATCACGAAGCAGTTTGGATCGTTCGACGACTTCAGGAAGCTGTTCGCGGATGCGGCGATGAAGCGCTTCGGCAGTGGCTGGGCCTGGCTCGTCGCCAAGGATGGCAAGCTCCAGATCCTTTCCACCGCCAACCAGGACTCGCCGCTGTCTGACGGAGCCGCCCCGCTCATCGGGATCGATGTCTGGGAGCACGCCTATTATCTCCACTATCAGAATCGCCGCGCCGACTATCTCGCCGCGTTTTGGAACGTGGTGAACTGGCCGCAGGCGGATACATATTACCAGGCGACACTGACGGCGTGAGGTTTCGAGGTGGAGCGCGACCTCCCCGTTCGACAGGCTCAGGGCCTTGACCGGAGCCTGTCGAACGGGGAGGTCCGGTTCCACCTTGGTTTCGCGCCATGAAATCTGCGCCGGAACCATTCGGTCGAAAAGTAGAACCGAACGGCGCGTGACATCGATGGATTGCGAATTTGCGATTCCCTTCGCGGGTTCGGTCCCTCAACCCTCAACATTCAACCTTCAAGTGCATGAGTCCGCCAGAACCTCCCGCCGGCTTCACCAAGATCGGCCTGTCGTCCGCGCGGCGGCACATCTTTCTTTGTCTGGGGCCTGACTGCTGTCGCGAAGAGGAAGGGCAGGCGACGTGGAATTGCGTGAAGCAGTCGATTGCCGGGCACGAGTTGCCGATCTTGCGGACAAAAGCGGCGTGTTTTCGGATCTGCGAGGAAGGGCCGTGGATGGTCGTCTATCCGGAAGGCGTCTGGTACTCGCACGTGACGCCTGAGCGGTTCGAGCGCATCCGTCGTGAACACCTGGAAATGGGAGTGCCGGTCGCGGAATGGGTGCGCGCCGTGAATCCGTTGCGGGCATTGGACGAGTGACGTGGCGTTGGAGGGCGGGCGACCTCGCCCGCCGAGTACCTACGATTCCATGTGGAGCTCAGGACCGGTCCGGCCGGGCGGTGCCTCGGTCCCGTCGGTGGGGGGACGGCATCCTGCCGGCCTCTCGGCGGTAGATCGGAAAGGCGGATGAGGACATCCGCCCCTACCGCGGACGCCCGTTCCCAACAAATCTCGGATCATGCGGTTATCCGGGATTCTGAAAATCCGGACGCCATGGCCGATGTCATTCGCCGGCTCTCGGCGGGCGAGGGCCGCCTTTGCAAGGCTTCGGCGCACACCCAGTAGTCCGGCCCGCGATGACTGACTTCCACCGACGCGACGGTTCCGACGAGCGGACCCCGGCGCGAAGAATCAAACCTGCGGAATCGCGGTCGGCGTAATGCTACGTTCCGGCGTGGACGCGCCCGCTTTCTGACAATTCGGACAAACTCCGAAAAATTCGACGATATGCGAGAGTTGGGTGTAGCCGCGCTCGTGCAGTACGCGCTCGAGACCTTCGACCGAAAAATAGTCCACGGTGTCGGTGCGACCGCACGATTTGCAAACAATGTGATAATGCCGCGGCCGTCCGGCATGCATGAATTCGTACAACGCCGTGCCGTTATGCAGAAAATTGCGGCGCACCAGTCCAAGTTCCTCAAAGGCAGCGAGACAACGGTACACGGTTACCAAATCGCACGAACGCTGATCGAGTTCCTGGTGCAATTGCTCGATCGAAACCGGCGCATTGCGCTTGATAAGCGCCTCAAGGATAGCGATCCGCGGCTTGGTGACGCGCATTTGCGCTTTGCGCAAACTCACACATGCAGCTTCCAAGGGCTCATCGCTGGGCTTCGCGGAAACGCCAGCAAGGGGGTGATTTGACTGGGTGGCGGCTATCATGCGACATATTCACAATGAGACATTTTTGCCGGAAAGCGAGGGTCAAGTTTACTCAAAATTAACAGGTTGCGTGGGATGGAATTGGATACGTTGGACTCGTTGGAAGCCCTTTGCCATTCTGCAGTTGCGCAAGAAAAAACGGTGTGGTAGGGGTAGCGTTTATCCTGATGCAAGACTTGGAATTCAGCGAGATCGTCGAACTCATCTGCAAGGAGGACAATCGCTTCGACCGCAAGGCCTACACCTTCGTCCGTCAGGCCCTGGACGGCACGGTCAAGGAGTTGAAAAAGAAACACCCCGAGCGAACGCAGAAATCGCAGCATGTCTCGGGTGGCGAATTGCTGGATGGCATCCGCCTGTTCGCCCTCGATCAATACGGTCCTCTCGCCAAAACCGTCCTCAACACCTGGGGTATCGAGCGCTGCTCGCACTTCGGCGATATCGTCTTCAATCTGATTGAATACAATGTCTTCAGCAAAACCGAGAGCGATCGGCGCGAGGATTTTGCGGAGATCTATTCGTTCGAGGATGCCTTCGTGAAGCCATTCGCCGCGACGCGCAAATCACGCTCGTCGAATTCGCTGGGTGCCGCCTGACCCATGGAACGACCGTCCGGCCGGCGGCACCGTGATTTGCACTTCGCCGCGGGATGCCTACAGGAAATGGCGCCCGCGTCGTCCTTGTAATCTCCATGTCCAAATCCGTGTCTGCCCGTTCCCGTGATCGCGCCCTGCTCGAAGGGCTGTGGCGGGATGCCATCGATCGCTACGTGCTTCCGAACGGCACCACGGTTCTGTTGAAGCACGACGCGGCGGCGCCGGTGGCGTCGGTGCAGGTCTGGGTCAAGACGGGCAGCGTCCACGAGTCGGCGCACCTCGGAGCGGGTCTTTCGCACTTCCTGGAGCACATGCTGTTCAAGGGCACCGAGCATCGGGCGGGCCGCGAAATCTCGGCGTCCGTGCAGGCCCACGGCGGCTACATCAACGCCTACACCACCTTCGATCGCACGGTGTACTACATTGATGTTCCCGGCGAGCACACCACCGTGGCGATCGACCTGCTCGCGGACGCCGCCCTCCATTCCACGCTGCCGGCGGAGGAAGTGATCAAGGAAAAGGACGTGATTCTGCGCGAGATCGACATGTGTCTCGACGATCCGGACCAGAGATTGTCGCAGGCGCTGTTCGAGACCGCCTTCCGCACGCACCCGTACCGTCAGCCAATCATCGGGCACCGCGATGTGTTTGCGGCGAATTCGCGCGAGGACCTGCTCGGGTACTATCGCGAACGTTACGCGCCGAACAATCTCGTGGTGGTGGTCGTGGGCGACTTTGACCCGACGACGATTCGCGCCGCGATCGCCCAACATTTTGGCGCGGTGCCGCGGCGCCGGCTGGCGCCGGTTCTGGTGCCCGATGAGATGCCGCAGCTGGCGCGACGCGAGCGGCATCTGTTCGAGGATGTGAAGGTCTCGCGCTGCGGCCTGGGCTGGCAGATTCCGGGACTCACGCACCCGGATACTCCGGCCCTCGATCTGCTCGCCATGGTGTTGGGACACGGCGACAGCTCGATCCTGTGGCAGTCCATCCGCGAGAAGAAGCGCCTCGTACACTCGATCGATGCCATGACGTGGAGTCCCGGCTCGAGTGGGCTGTTCTACGTGTCGTATCTTTCGGAACCGGACAAACGGGTTCCCGCCGAGGAGGCGATCCGTCGTGCGCTGGCGGACGTGGCGGTGCGCGGCGTTCCGGCGGCCGCGATGGCGAAGGCGGTGCGCCAGGCGGTGACGTCCGAAATCAACTCTCGCAAGACCATGTCGGGACAAGCCGCACGCCTCGGGGCGGGCGAGGTGGTGGTCGGCGACATTCACTACGCGCGGAAATATTTCGACCGGCTGTTTGCCTTGAAACCGGCGGACCTGCGCCGGGTTGTCCGCACCTATCTGGTCGACGACAAGCTCACCGTCGTCTCGTCGAACCCGGAGTCATCGGCGGCGGCGAAATCGGGAGTGGAGGTGGTATCCGGCGGCTTCTCGCTCGATTTTTCCGAGACCGCGCTGCCCAACGGTTCACGCCTGCTTCTGCAGTCCAACCGGCGACTCCCCAATCTTCATCTGCGGCTCGCCTTTTCGGGGGGACCGATGTTCGAGGACAAGGATCGCCGCGGGGCGACCGCGCTGCTCGCCAATCTGCTGACCAAGGACACGGCGCGTCGCTCGGCCGAGGAGGTTGCGCGGGCGATTGAAGGCGTCGGCGGCTCGTTTGCGGAATTCTGCGGCAACAACAGCTTTGGTCTGGGCATCGATATTCTGCCCGATTCAGCGGATCTCGCGCTGGAACTGCTCGGCGATGCCGTGCTGCGGCCAACGCTGGCGCCCGCGCGCCTCGAGATCGAACGCGAGGCGGCGCTCGCCGGTTTGCGGGAGTCGCTGGATGATGTGGTCACTTACGGACGAAAAAAACTCCGCGAAAAGTTTTTCGGACCGCATCCGTTCGGCGTGGAAAGCGGCGGCGACGAGGCCGGTTTGAAGGCCATCAAGGCCGCCGACCTCCGGGCGTTGCATCGCCGGCTCGTGGTCGGCGGCAACGCCGTCCTGGCCGTGGCGGGCGATTTCGATCCCGCGCGCCTCACGCCGAAACTCAAGGCCTTCCTGGCGCGTTTGCCGAAGGGCCGTGTCGAATCCGGCGCGATGGCGCCGAAGGGGGTCACCGGCGAATTCGTGGAAAATCAGCCGCGGCAGCAGGCCGTCGTCTTTCAGGCTTTTCCCGGACCGGGCCTGAAGGATGCGGACTTCGATGCGGGAGAGGTGGCCGAGGAATTGTTCAGCGGCATGTCGTCGAATCTGTTCGAGCGCGTGCGCGAGGAACGCAGCCTGGCCTATTTCGTCCGCTCCAGCCGGGTGAGCGGGCTGCACGCGGCCATGTTCTATTTCTTCGCCGGCACCAGTCCGCAGCAGGCGGGCGATGTGCTCGTCGAATTTGCGCGCGAAATCGAGCGGGTGCGGAGCGGCGGGGTCACGGAGGCCGAGGTTGCGCGCTGCCGGACCCGCCTGAAGGCCGCGCGAAGAATGTCGATGCAGACGAACGGGGCGCGGGCCATGCAGGCCGCGCTTAACGGCGTCTGCGGACTTCCGATCAACGATGCCCGCACGTACGACGCCCGCATCGACGCCATCACTCCCGCCGCGCTGCAGGCCTTCGCGCAAAAATATTTTGCGCCGGAGAAAATGACGCAGCTGGTCGTCAAGCCCTGAGAATACCGGGCCTTCGGCAAACCGGCTTCTTGTCAGCGCGCGCCGCGACCGCCTGTCTCGCGCGCATGAACTCAACACTGTTCAAGCAACTGTTCGTGCCGGGGCTGCTGGTCCTGGCACTCGTGGGCCCGCGGGCCCACGCCGACGACTCCACCGCCGACCGTCCGCCGACCAAGACCGAGCTCAAGCGCTACGATGCCGACAAGGACGGCAAGCTCGACGAGGAGGAGACGGCGCACATGAAGGCCGACGAGAAGGCGCGCAAGGAGGCGCGGGAGAAGAAGATTCTGGCGAAGTACGACGCGAACAAGAACGGCGTGCTCGACCCGGAGGAGAAGGCGAAGTGGGAGGCGGACCGCAAGGCGGACCATGACCGGCGGGTGGCGCAGCGGGAGGCGCGGCAGGCGGCGAAGGAGGCGGCGGCGACGGACGCCGACGGCGCCCAGAAATAAGACAATCCCTCGGGGAAGACCCCGAGGCATGCGCGATCGGGACCGCCCGGAAGACTGGGTGTGGGAGCGGGCTTGCCCGCTTGGCGGACCATCGCGGGCAAGCCCGCTCCCACGCATTTTCGCTCTCAACCTTCTGGCGAACGCGATTCGCCAGGAGGCTTCCGTTTTGAGGTAGGAGCCTGCTTGCAGGCGATTCTGGTTGTGGTGGAACCGGACCTCTGGGCCGGTTGGTCTGCGCAGATCAGATCTCTTCGTCGATCGGCAATTTTTAAAGCGCGTCCGGAGGCCGCGCTCCACCCGCGCGATTCGGCCGCCAGCAGATTCCTGCAACACTGACAATTGCCGCCAAGGCGGATGGGACATCCGCCTCTACCGGCGCGACGCCCTCAACGCTCAACCCTCAACCCATCCATCCCTCACCGCTTCTCCGTCAGGCCGCCGCTCCACTTGAGCTTCGCGCGCATCACGCCGAAGTGGGAGTACTGCTTCCGCTGCACCAGGCCGAGATGGCGCGATGAAATGATGACCTCGATCGGCGATCCCTTCGTGACGACCTGGTTTCGCTGCCCATCCATGGCGACCAGCAGCCTCGATTCCGGGCTGCGATTGTATATTTTGATGCGCACACCGTCCTGGAAGATAATGGTCCGGTTGCTCAGTGTGTGCGGGCAAATGGGTGTCATTGCGATCACCCCGGCGGCGGGATGGATGATCGGGCCGCCCGCGGAGAGGTTGTAGGCGGTCGAGCCGGTGGGCGTCGAAAAAACGAGTCCGTCGCAGAAGTAATCGGTGACCAGTTCCCCATCGGCGTGGACCTCGAGCCGGACAAGTTGCGAGTTGATCTCGGCCTTGATGAGCACGTCGTTGAGCGCGAGATCGCTGCGCTTTGCTCCGGTGCGGCATTCCAGGAGCGTGCGCGAGGCGACGCGATAGCTGCCCCGCAGCAGCTCGCCGAAATGAGCCCGGGCCTCGTCGGGCGAAAACGTGGTGAGATAGCCCAGGCTGCCCTGGTTGATTCCGATGACGGGAATTCCCTCGCGGGCGGCCTCGCGTACCACACCGAGCAGCGTGCCGTCGCCGCCGATCACGCAAACGGCGGCGCAGCCCCGGAAACCTCCACGCGGAATGTCGCGCGCCTTGAATCGCCGGATGACCCGCGCTCCATTGGCCTCCGCCAGCGCCTTCATTTCATTCCCAAGCGTCGCTGCGCCGGCCTTGTCGGCATTGATTACGAAGGCGAGTTGGTGGAGGGCGCGCATGCGGCGAGCTGTCAGCTAATCCATCGGCGGTCTTTTGAAAAGCGGCAATCGGCGGAATGATTATTGAACCACAAGACACGGAGAAACTGCGGTAGGGATCGATGTCCTCATCGATCCGTCGAGCGTCTGCCCACGAATGGCACGAATTTCCGCGAATGAATTGGGCCCGCGAAACACACGAACCACACGAAATGAATTTCTCTGCGGACTATCCGTGAAATCCGTGGTGAAGATTCGGTCCTCCGCGTCTCCATGTTCAGAATAGTGAGCGGTGACCTGTGCACAGGCTGAAAATCTCGGAGGGCGGAATGTGGAAGGCCGGAGGGAGAACCGAGGACCGCGGAGCGAGTGGGGATTCTGAGGCTGCGCTGAGAAATCCGTATTGTCCGTGAAATCCGTGGTCAAAACCTCCGTGCCTCTGTGGTTCAATCAATTCTCTCGACCCGCTTTCATCAACCCCAGCAAATATTCCCGGTTGCCCTCGGCGCCGTGCACCGGGCTTTCCATTTCCCCATGCACCCGGGCGCCGGGCAAATTGGCGAGGGCGTAGTCCCGCACTGAAGCATAGGCGGCCGCGCGGACGGCATCGTCCCGGATGACTCCGCGGCCGCGGTCGGCCTCCTCCTTGCCGACTTCGAACTGGGGTTTCACCAGTGCGATCAGGACGCCCTTGGGTCGCAGCAGTGGCCAGACGGCGGGCAGCACGCTTTTCAGCGAAATGAAGGAGAGATCCATGACCACCAAGTCGTAGTCGGCCCGCGGCAGTTGCGCCGCGGTCAGATGGCGCGCGTTGACCTTTTCGAGATTTGTCACCCGGAGATCGCGGCGAATCCGGTCGTGCAGTTGCGCGGTGCCGACGTCAACGCAGGTCGCGCTCGCCGCTCCGGCTTGCAGCAGGCAGTCGGTGAATCCGCCGGTCGACGCGCCGACGTCGAGCACCGCAGCTCCGCTCACCGTCACCGGAAATTTTTCCAGGTAGGCGGCGAGTTTCTCTCCGCCGCGACTGACGAAGCGGGGAGGCTGGTCCACCGCGAGTTCGATGTCGGCTGGAAATTCCTTCCCCGGTTTGTCGAGTCGCTCCGTCCCATGTCGCACCCTTCCCGACATCACCAGCGCCTTGGCCTGGGCCCGCGAAGGGCTCAGGCCGCGGGCGACCAGGATCTCATCGAGCCTCATTTTGGACGATGGCATGCCGAAATCCTCACGCGCGATGACGCTTTTGGCGGGCGGGCGACCAGCAGGTGGTCCGGCCTCCGATCGTGGCGCGGGCGAGCGGCCGGTGGGTTCGCGGACATTTTCCGCCGGGTTCCCAGCGATGCCAGAAGAGCCACGTTCGTGGAATGAAGGCGTTGAGCTGAAGGGGAAGACGGTGGCCGACGCCGCCATTCAAACGCAAGGCCGCGCGGCACACCCAGCGACATTCGCGGTGGAGGCGGGAAATTTCATCATCCGTGAGCGATCCTGCCGATTGGGCCGGATGGATTGCCGCCCGCCAGAGAATCTCGTCCGCCATCCAGTTGCCCACTCCGGGAAATCGTTCCTGCATGAGCAGCACCGCCTTGATGGGTGCCCGCCGCCGGCGATTGAGAAAATCCGCGACCGCCTTTCGCGTGAACGCGGACGACACGATTGCCGGAGCGATCGATGTCCACCATTCGGGTTTCTGGTCACCCGTCGCGAACTGCACGGCGCCAAACATGCGCGGGTCCTCAAAAACCAGCACGCGCTTTTGCTGCTGGAGCACGAGATGATCGTGGCGGTTGGACGCGTAGCCCACGGCTTCCGAACGCAACTCGCCCGACATGCCGAGGTGAATCCCCAGCCATGCCGATCGCGGGGCGCGGGCCGTCCGAAATTCGAATAGCATTTGTTTCGCCGCGGCCTGCGAAGTGCGCAGCACGGCGCCGGTGAGGGCGCGGCTCAACGCGTCGACGTCGCAGCCGCGAAAGATGCGCGCGTGGCGATGGACTTGGACGGCGACGACGCGATCGCCTTGGCCCACGGCCCAGCGTCGGCGAAAAAACTCCACTTCGGCTAGTTCCGGCACGGCTATTGAATGCCGACGGTACCCTTCGCGGACTCGAACAGACGGTGCGAGTCGTAGCCGACGCCTTCCTTGAAAACGATTTCGGTCTTCCGGAGTTCGGTGATGTTGGTCGAGGGATCGCCGTCGACGAGGATCAGGTCGGCCGCCTTGCCGACTTCGACCGTGCCGGTGTCGGCGTCGATCCCGAGAAGCTTGGCGCCGTTTTCCGTGGCCACATGGATGGCCTCCACGGGCGTGAGGCCCGTTTCGACCAGCAGCTCGATGGAGCGCCAGTTTCCGTATCCGGCGATGACGCCGCCATAGCCCGTCGGATCGGTCCCGACGACCAGGTGTCCGCCGGCCCGAAAAAACTTGAGCTCGAGCCGCATGTCCTTGGCGAAGGCGGCGCGGAGCGTGGCGTTGTTCTGAACCTGGATGGCCGACCAGTGCGTGAGATAGGTTTCGCGCAGGGGCGGGGAGAGGGTCTCGAGTTCGGCGGCGTTGTCGACGCGGCGTCCGGGCGTGAAAGTCTCGAAAATTGCCAGCGTCGAGGTCACGGCGATGTGCTTCCCGACGAGCAGCTGGATGAGATCGTTGACGGCCGGCGAATCGGGATCGAGCGATTCGAGGCTGCGATAGGTCAACACGGGATTCGCGGGATCACCGGTTTTGCGACCGGGGACGAAATCGGACATCGCCATGAAACCGTGCTCGAGATTGTCGATCCCGGCTTCGGCGGCCTCGCGGTAGCTCACCTTGCCGATGTGACCCGTGACCTGCATCTTTCGGTGATGCGCGGCGTCGATCGTCGCGGTCATCACATCGAGCGGAAGGCTGAGGTAAACTTTCACCGACGTGAAACCCTCATCGGCCCAATAGTTGACGCGGCGGACGGCCGACGCGGCGTCGGCCACGGGATACAGCTGATTGATTCCGGTGCCGGCGCCGTCGATGTAAGGCGCGGTGAGATGAAATTTTGGCCCTGGCATGTGCCCCGCGTCGATCTCGGCCTTCACCTGGAGGTCGGTGTAGGGTTCCAGCGACCCGGTGGTCCGGGCCGAGGTCACGCCGGCAGCGAGGTAAAGACGGGGAAACGAGAAATCCATCTCGTTCGCGTGGAATGGCCCCTTGTTGGTGATCGACGAATAGTACAGGTGTTCGTGCAGCATCACGAGGCCCGGCAGCACGGTTTTGCCGGTGGCATCACGTACCTCGGCGCCTTCGGGAATTTTCACTGCGCCGGCGGCGCCGAGAGCGGCGATGCGGCCGTTGCGGATCACAAGCGTCTGACCATCGACCGCCGGCCCGCCGCGGCCATCGATCACCCGGGCATGGGTGAGCGCGATGACCGGTCCGTGCATCGCGACGAACGTCGATGTTTGCGCCTTGGCAATCACCGCAATGGACAAACCGAGAAAGGTCAGAATCGAGTAAGCGCGCATGGTTTCAGGGGAGTTGGGCGACGAATTGCGTGAGCGTGTCGAAAACCAGCAAACCGGGGCGCGGACGGGCCTGCCAGTCGGCGGCGGAAAGTTTGCCGGAGCATACGGCGGCGACGCGCATGCCGGCGTTGAGGCCCGAGTCGATGTCGCTCTCCTTGTCGCCGACCATCCAGGAGTGCGCCGGATCGAGTCCATGCCGTTGCGCGGCCTCGAGGAGAAATCTCGGCGAGGGTTTTCGGTAGAGCGACGGCTGGTCGGGGGCCTCGGGGGCGATGCAGGTTTCGGTGAACAAGGGCGAGCCCAGTCCGAGCATCGCCTCCATGCGGGCATTGACGGCCTCGGCGTCCGCCAGCGAGTGATAGCCGCGTCCGATGCCCGACTGATTGGTGAAGAGGAAAAGCAGATACCCCTTGCGCCGCGCCTCGGCGAGGGCTCCGGCCACGCCGGGAAACAGCTCCACTCCCGCCGGATCGGCGAGGTAATCCTTGTCGATGATCAGCGTGCCGTCACGATCAAGAAACAGCGCCTTGAGTTGGGCCGGGGACGGGCGAGACATGTGTCGTTCTTGTGCCAGCGCGCCTGTCCGAAATGAAGCATGAAAACGAGCGGCCGCCCACCCGCGCGCAAGAACCGACGCCCACCGCTGGCGTTGCTGTAGCCGGGGGCGAAGACCCCGGGCTGCATGCGCGGCGTCGCCGTATTTCTGTATCGCCCCGGGCCCATTGGACCCGGCCACAACACGGCCCTTCGGACCCGATCGCCGGGAAAACGCGCTACTCCTCCGCGTTGACCTGCGCCAGGATCTCCTCGGGTGTCGCCGTGGCGGTGCCGAGTTTTCCGACGACCACACCCGCGGCGACGTTGGCCAGCTGGGCGGCTTCCTCCAGCATGGCGCCACCCGCCAGGCCGAGCGTGAGAGCGGCGATCGCCGTGTCGCCGGCGCCGGAGACGTCGAACACCTCGCGCGCGACGGTGGGGATGACTTGTCCCACCTTGCCGCGGTGCGAGAGCAGCATTCCTTCCTCGCTGAGGGTGATGACCAGATTGCGGGGCCGATAGATTTCGTAGATGCGGGCGCACACCTCGGCGGCGGGAAAAGGCTGGCCCGGTTCCGCCTCGAGACCGGCCAGTTGCAGCGACTCCCGGCGGTTGGGCGTCAGCAGATCAGGCTGAAAAAACTTCAGCTTGCGCCGCGGCTTCGGGTCGATGGCGACCAGAACCTTGTTTTCGCGGGCGAGGGCGATGAGCCGGGTGATCAGCTCATCGTTGAGCAGCCCCTTCGCGTAGTCGGAAAAGATGACCGCATCGATCCTGGAGAAGAATTTTGCAAACGTGCTTTCAATATGCACAGGCTCGATCTGATAGCTGTGCAGCGGTGACTCGCGGTCAAATCGACACACCTGCTGCCGGCGCACGATCAAACGCGTTTTCACGATCGTCGATCCGCTTCCCGGCGTCGGGATGGTGGCGATTCCTTTTTGCGTGATGATTCCGCTCAGGCGCTTGCCCGCGTCGTCCCGGCCAAAAAAACCGGCTACGGTGGCCTTGGCGCCCAGCGATGCGACATTCAAAGCGACGTTCGCCGCCCCCCCTGCCATGTAGCTGTCGCGGACAACATCGATCACGGGAGTCGGCGCCTCCGGAGAAACACGCTCCGTCTCGCCCCAAATATAGTGATCGAGCATCACGTCCCCCACTACGAGGATGTTGAGCGAGGCGATCTTTTTTAGCAGGGCTTCCATCGTTGGTTCAGCGAATTTCCCAGTCGTACGGGTGGCGGGAGAGCAGGCGGGGTGCCAGCGCGGTCACCTGCACCACATCCTCCCACCGGCAACCGCCCAGGCCGGGGTAATAGAGTCCCGGTTCGACCGTCACGACCGAGCCCTTGCGGAGCGGATAGGCGATGGTCGAAAGTCGCGGCAGTTCGTGAATCGCGAGTCCGAGTCCGTGTCCCGTGCCGTGGATGTATCCGGTGGATCCTTTGGCGGAATGGGTCGTCTTGTAGCCCGCCTCCGTGAAGACATGAATCACCAGCTCGTGCACGTCCCGGCCATCGACGCCCGCGCGAATCATTCGGATGGCCGCGCGCTGCGCGTCGCGCACGGTCGCGCAAAGCCGGCGCTGGGCCTCGCTCGCCCGGCCCTTGAGATAGGTGCGGGTCATGTCGCCAAAGTAGCCCGTCGCCATGACGCGGGGGAAAATGTCGATGATCACCAGCTCGTGCGGCCGGATCGGTCCGGTGCCGCGCTCGTGCGGGTCGCAGGCCTGGTCGCCGCCCGCCACGATCGTGTCGCGCGCGTCGCCGCCCTGTTCCTTGATCGCCGTCTCGATGCGGAAGCGCAGATTTTCCGAGGTCACCCGCTGGCCGCGATGAACGAGTGTCCGTCCCCGGATTCGCGACGTGCGCAGGATGTTTTCGGCGACGTCGTAGCCGATCGCCGCCAGCCGGTTGCCTTCGCGAATCTGCGCAATCTCGCGGTCCGTCTTGATCTCGCGTTCCGGAAAAAGCGCGCCGCCGGCGAGATGCAGTTTCAGGCCCAGGCGCTCCAGCTTGAGATACAGCGCGGCCGGAAAATCGTCCGGAATGCAAAAAGCCTTCAATCCGTGGGCCCGAGCCACCGTGGCGATGATTTCCGCGATCCCGGCCGATGGTCCGAATCGTTTCCGGGCGCGTTCCCGCCATTCATCGAGACGGAGAATGACGTCAAAGTTGCTGGTGCGGCGCACGCGCCCGAATTCCAGCGGGCTCTGCACGGTCACGCGCTTGCGCCCCGCGCCGAAGGCGATGAACGGATCGTGCACCTCGACGCGTCCGAAATAAAGCATGTCGGCGCTCGAGTGGGTGTCAGCGTAAAGGAGCGGAGGAAGTTGACGCGCCACGAGAGACGGGGATTGAGTTTTATGCAACAGGTCCTAGTTGCCCAGGGAGAGTGGAAACCACAATTGCCGGAGAATGAAAACACATTTGCATGCTGAATGCCGTCGCTGGCACGCCGCGAAACGAATTGCCGGGTGCGCCTCCGCCCTCGCGCTGCTGGGGCCCGTTCTGGCGCTCACCGGCTGCGCCCGGGAAGAGGCGAAGGCGGCCCCGCCGCCCGCCGCGGTGAAGTCCGTGGACGATCGCTTCGCCATCCGCATCGGTGATCGCACCGTGCAGCTCCAGCTGGCCGTGTTGCAGCACGAACTGACCCAGGGCCTGATGTTCCGGCAGTCGATGGGGGCGGACGAGGGGATGCTCTTCGTGTTCTCCCGTCCATCGCCGCAAAGTTTCTGGATGCGAAACTGCTTCATCCCGCTCGACATCGGTTTCATCGATCCCACCGGCGAACTCAAGGAAGTGGCACCGATGTATCCGGGCAATGAACACCCGGTGCCGTCCCACAGCCACAACATCCAGTTTTGCCTCGAGATGAACCAGGGCTGGTTCGCGCGCCTGGGCGTGAAGTCCGGCGACAAACTCGACCTGAAGGCGGTGAGCGAGGCGATGCGCGCGCGCGGCTTCAAGCCCGAGGATTTCCATCTGCCTTGAACGGCTAAACACTCCTCGCAGCTCGCGGCGGCGTTTCCCGAGTGTAATCAGGACACCGCTCTGCAGCAGCGATGGCGTCGGCGGAAGATGAGCCGTGAGCAGTCCGGCCGCCATACTCGAGCATTGGCACGTTGTAGCCGGGGCCGCAGGGCCCGGATTCCGTTTCAGGCGCGACGAATGAAGTCGGCGATGCCTGGTCGACCTGCCAATGTGGACAATTTCATTCTGTCACCGGGCCCTCCGGACCCGGCTACACCCATGTCGTCGGCCCTGCGGCCCCGGCTACATCCCGGCATTTCCTGCCAATGCGGTTGCTATTCGCACCGGCAGGATTTCCGGACCGGCTCTAGTCGTTCTTCCGCCGCCGATCGACCTTCTCGACCTTGAACTCGTCCTTGGGCAGGACGTTGTCGGTGATCGCGACCGCCACCGGCAACTTCGTCTTCACCCAGAGTTCGGCTTCCTTGAAATATTTGGCGCTCGTGCTTTCCAGCGCCTCGCCCACGGACTTCACGGGCAGCATGCGACCGCGCTTGGAGGCATTGTAGTCGTACGCGCCCTTGAAAATGCGGTCGGCGGTGGAGTAGGGACTCGCGTTTTCCGGAATCTGGACCACCCAGCCGACAAGGTCCTTCTTCGGCAGCTTGTCGTCCGGATCGGAGAGCAGGACGACGAACTGTTTCTTGGGCGGCGGCGGCTTGATGTCCTCGTCCGCATTCGGCTGCACCACCGTGTTCATGTCTTCCACGATCTCGCGCAGCAGCGCCGGCTCGATTTTGTGGCGTTTGAGGATCTCGGCGACCTGATTGACTTCGATTTTGGCCATGAAAAAGGGAAAGAGCGACACAAAGGCCACGAAGCGCGCCCAATGACAATCCCGAAGAAAGATACCGTCGATCCCCCACGAAATTCACGAATTGCCACGAACAGGAGGGTTGCCCACGGAACACACGGACGACACGGAAGCCACCCATTCACGAAATTCTTGCCGGCACCCGATCTTGTGGGCGTGGCTTTACGCCGCGAAGGGTCTGAAACTCCGGGCACTCGGATGCATCAAACGGTCGATTTTCCACAAAACTCACGAAGCGGCACGAATTTCCGACCAGTGCGAACCGTAGGAGCGGCTTTACGCCGCGATCATGGCCCGCGGGACACACGGACGACAGCTCGTTCAGGAGCTCGGTCCCTCAACCCTCAATATTCAACCCTCAACTCCAATCCGGCTTAGTGATTCCCGTACATGAACGACGAGGACGGCAGGTACTGCGAGGCGGGGAGCTCGAACGATATCCGCGGACGGGCACGCGGCGCCGGGGGCGTCCAGAGCGCGGGCCACTCGAAATGGTCATTGTCGGTGGCCGCACCGGGTTTCGAGTCCGGCGCCGTCCACGCAATCACGGGTCCGCGGAAAAAGAGCACCTCCGCGTTGTGGTCATAGATCCACACTTCGAACCCGCGACCGGCGGTGCGAATCAGGGGCTTGCCGAGAACCGCATAGGTGTCCGCCTGGGACATGCCCCGCTTGAGCGTGGCCCAGCCGTCCGTTCCCGCGGCAAGCCGGAGCACGACCAATAGAAAAATGACAGGCAGGACGACGAGTCGACGCGGCATGTCTCCTTGTATCGGCACATTCCGGCCGGTCTTGATCGTTCCATCCGATTTGTGTCCAACCGGAGTAAGAGATTGCAAGCGGAGAGTTTATCCGGTTTTTCGAGCGGCGCCAACGTTGTCACCCGTCGGGCCAGGCGGGATGCAACGAGGGCGCGTCACCTTTGGACCTAATTTCGAATCCCTTGATGCCTCCTTCGCTGAAGCGTCTGGCCCTGATCGTCAGCTGTCTGGTCGCCGCCGCCGCCCGTCTCGTCGGCGCGGCGGAAGAATCCCCGAAAGTTGATCCGCCGGCCATCTACCGGGAGCGCCTGGCCGGATTGCTGACGCCGATCGACGAGGTGCTCAAACGTCAGCCTCCTCCCACCGAGGCGGACGACTCGGGCAGCATTCTCCTCGACGAGCGCGTGACGTGGGTGGACGGCGAAGGCCGACGGACTTCCGTGAGGCAGTTTGCGTATCGGACGCTGACGGAGGCGGGCGTGAAGTCGAACGCCGACGAGGTGACCCGTTTCAGCAAGAAGGAGCAAAAGGCGTATCTCGTCCTGGCCGAAACCATCCGGTCCAACGGCACGCGCGTTGCGGTTCGTCCCGATGCGGTGTTGATCGAGTCACCACAGCGCCAGGCGTCCTACTCCCTCTACGATGATCAGGCCGAGATGCGCGTCATCTTCCCGGATGTGAAGCCCGGTTGCGTGGTGCACGGAATCGTCGTGGTCGAGGACGTGGTCGCCCGCATTCCCGGCGAATATTCTCACACGTTGTTGTGGAACGCGAATTGGGCGATCGGGGAATATCGCTACCGCCTCGAATTGCCGTCGGCCATGGCGGCGCGACTCCATGTGGCGAATCTCGGCGATGGTGTGCCCAAAATGGTTTCGGAAGACGAGGGCAACGGTCGCGTGGCCCGGACGTGGACGGTCAACCGTCGTCCGGGACATCGCGATGAGATCAACCGCCAGCCGGCGTCGCAGGTGGGACCTTCCATCCACCTGACGACTCTGGCGTCCTGGGACGACGTCGCCCGCTGGTATCGCGGACTGATCAAGGGACACGACCAGCCCGGCGGCGAGCTGGCGGCCCAGGCGGCCAAATGGGTGGGCGACGCCCGGGATTCCGCCACGGTGATCGGCATCCTGCACCAACATGTGGCGAACCAGGTGCGCTACGTCGGCCTCGAGTTTGGTCAGGCCGGATATCAGCCGCACGACTGCAATGAGGTTTGGGCCAATCAATACGGCGACTGCAAGGACAAGGCCAACCTGCTCGTCGCGCTGCTGCAGAGCCGGGGCATCAAGGCGTACGTGACGCTGGTGAACACCGAGCATCTCGGCTGGGTCGACCGGCGCTCGCCGACCTACCAGGATTTCGATCACGCCATCGTGGCCGTTCCGACCGGAGGCGCAAAGTACCTTTTCTGCGATCCGACGATGGACTATTCCGAGCCCGGGACTCTCGGGCCGGGCGCGTCGGACCGGGATGTGTTTGTGGTCAGGGAAAACGGCGGCGAGTGGGTGCACACTCCGCCGGCGACGAACGCGTCGTTGCACTACGATTTCGACCTGAAGCTGGCCGCGAACGGTGAGATTGCCGGCTGGCTCGCGATGACCTCCGACGGATATTACGCGGCCTGGGAGCGCAGCCGCTTCACCGAGCTGGAAATGTCCGATGTTCGTTCGGTGATGGGGGATCGCGCCCGCGGGTTTTTTCCCGGTGCGGAAATCGTCGATGTGGATCGCCCCGCCACCCCGGGCCGCGGACCCTATCGCATTCGAGCCTATTTCATCGTGCCCGGCAATGCGCGCGGCGATGCGCGTCCGACGATGGTCTTTCCCAACTGCGATGGCCTGTTGCCGGAAGTCGGCGACCATCCCGAACGCACCACCAATTTCTATGCGGATGTGGCGACCTACGCGGTGTCGGTTCGCTGCGCGCTGCCGCCGAATCTGCGGGGCGGCGAGAGCGCCGCGCCCTTCCGTTTCAACGGCACCTCGGCCGATTTGCGGGCGTCATGGAAACTGGAACCCGGAGCCTGCGTGGGCGAGCTGCGGGTCCTGTCCACGCATGCCCTGGTGAAGCCATCGGATTTCCCGGCGCTTTACCAGGCGACGCGGGGACTCTCCGCGTGGCTCGGACGGCCGGTGACCTTTGCTTCCGGGGCGGTCGCCGAGGCCAAGGCCGCCGATGCTCCGGAAATCGACCTGCCGATGATGCCGACGGGCGGGGGAGAAATCGACCTGATCGATCGTCGCTATCCCGAGGAGGGCGATCCGCGCCTGCGCTCCGTGGCGCTGCAGCGGGCGCTGCAGTATTTTCCCAATGACCCCGCCGTGGCCGTGCGCGCGGGAGCGCGCCTCGCGCTCATCGACTGGAATGCCGACCGCAACGAGGCGGCGCACGAACGCCTGCAGGCCCTGCGCCACGACTATCCCGGGCGGGTGACGGCGGAGATTTTTGCCTGGGTTGAGTATTGCGACGGCCTGGTGCTGCGCGATCTGAAGCGCAACGACGAGGCCGTGACGCTCCTGACGCGGGTGGCGGGCAACAAGGATGTTTCGGACTCGCGCCGGGCCGATGCGGCGGCTGCGGTGGCCGACATCGAGCTCACCACCGCTCCGGACAAGGCGCAGGCGCTGCTCGAGGAGGTCGCGGCCTTGCCCCAAGGTGCGACGGCGGCGGTGCTTTCGCGCCTGATTCACCTGCAACTTATTTCCGGGCACTCGGCCGAAGCGCGTCATCGTCTGGCCGACTTGATCAACGGACATCCGGACGATCGCGACGACCGAGTCGCCAAAATGCTCCAGGCGGTCCGCTCCTGGAGCCAGCCCGACGACGAGTTGCGCGCGGGATTCGTGGCCGGCATGGTGACGGAACTCTTTCCGGGCGCGCCGGAGGCCGTGCTCAAGGAAGTCAATGCGTGCCGGCTGGCCGCGGTCAGCCGCCGGATACACACGCGCTACCTGGCGATGCTCAAGGAAGAGCCTCTCTCGACGATCTATCAGGCGAAGCCGGGGGATGCGTCGAGGTCCGCGGCCGATTTCGACAAGGAGCGGCAGGCGGCCTCGGACAAGGGCGATGCCGGGGAATCGCTGCGCGTGGCCCTGCGCGCCTTGGCGAGCCGGGGTCTGGACGACGGCTTTCCCGAGCGGCTGTGGCAGGCGGGCAATGAGGCGGAATGGGCCGAACGACAGATCAAGCTCGATCCTTCCGTGTGTGAGAAGCTGGTGGATTTGTGCGACCAGCTGCCCTCGGACGAGGCTTTTTATTTTGAAGGCCGGCTGGTCCGGGCCCGTCGCTTTGCGACCGCGCACAACTGGGAGGCCGAGCGCGACGTGCTGCAGCGCATGCTCGATCAAGCCGCGATCCCGCCCGTTTTTGTCGCGGCGGCCGCCAAGAAACTCGGCCTCAATCGCGTCCGCGCCGGCGACCTGCCCGCCGCCGCCGCCGCCTATCGGCGCGCCGGACCCGTGGCGAAACTCTACGGCAGTGGCGCCGATTGCGTGCTGCGCGGAGCGCTGGTGGAACTCCACTTGGGGCACGACGACGAGGCGTTGCGCTTTCTGAATCTGATCGGTGATCCCAGCGAGAATCTGTTGAAGGCCTGCGAGTCGCCCGATCAGCTGCGTGAGCTGTCGGCGCTGGCCGCCGGCGGTCACGCGCGGGAATTCTGGGACGCCTCCCGGGCCTGGTGGCCGGAATGGCGCAATCTCATGCGGCAACGGAATGCCACGCCCGATGAGGAAGCGGCCGCGACTCCGGTGGTGCCCGAACTGACCAAAGTGGGTGAGGCGCTCCGCAACGCCATCAATGCGAACAAGGCGGAGGATTTCCTGCGCCAGGTCGACCTCCTGGCCAGTGGCGCGCGCTGGCTGCCCTCGTATGGCGTCGAGATCGGGACTACCACCTCAATCGGCCTGAGCCCGTTCGGCGACCAGGCGACCCACTACCAGGAGTTGGTCCTGTCGATCCTGAAAATACCCACGCCTCCGGGCTCCAAGAGCCTGGCCCAGAGGCAACTGATGCTGGCCGCCGCGTATTTCGACTGCCACCAGTCCGAGGGTGCGCTCCGGGTTTGGAAGGAATTCGATCCGGAAAAATCGGCCGAGCCAAGGATCGTCGAGGGCATGCATCGTGTCCGTGGCCTGGCGGCGCTCGCGTTGAATCGCGACGTTGCCGAAGTGGCGGCGGACATCGAGAGCGACCTGGCGAACGATCCGGCGATGAGCTCGCGGGAATTGTCGGTGACCATGCTCGGCGACCTCTATGCCCGTCTCGGCCGTCTGGCCGACCAAACCGCACTCTATCAGCGGGAGATTGATAAAGCCACGACGGCGGGTGACCAATCGGTGCGGACGCAACTGCAGGCCAGGTTCAGCCAGCTGACCGGAGGCTCGGCCTTCGGCACGCTCGTCGCCGACTGGATCAAGGCCCGCCAATTTGGATGGTTCGAGATTGCGGAACCGGCCTCGCTGCAGGATCCACGGCTGCGAAACCTCGAGTCCCTGCTGGAGAAACCAAATCCTTCGTTCAACTACATCGAGCAAACCAAGATCAACCTGCTGGCGGCGCGGGATTCGACGTTGACGGTGACGCAGCGGCGCATGGCGTTCCTGCGGGCGGTGTCCCAGCTCATGGCGCGGGAGTCGTCCCTGTCGCGCCGTCTTGCCCTGGCCGGGTCGGTCGTCGACGAACCGCGCTTCGATCGCGACACGCGCACCGGCGTGCTGTGGATGGCCTTGCGACTGCTGGCGCTGGACGGGCGCGGGCCGGAATATGCGGTCTGGCGACGGAGGCCCGAAGTCAGCTCATTCGACGGAATGCGGCAATCCGATCTCAAGCTGATGGACGGCCTCGCTTCCGTTGACCGGACCTCACCCGCCGCGATCGTGGCGCTGGCGGAGCAAATCACAACCGACGAGATCGATTTCAATGGCTGCGATATTCTGCGCTGGACCTTTGGCCTGATCCTGCGGTCGGGCGATCTGGCGGCGGCGGAAAAGGTTCTCGACCGCGCGGATTCCTGGCGCGTGGGGCCGGACGCCCCGGTGACCGCGGAGGGGATGCAGATCGAGTTCGCCCGCCAACTGAGGCAGGCCAAACTGCTGGCTCCGGTCCACGAGGTGCTGACCGCCCGGATTGAGGCGCATTTCCCGGAGGTCCCGGCGTCGCTTCCGGAATCCTGTCGCGATGCAAACCATCAATTCCTGTTGGTCGAACATTCCGCCGAGGACACCTGGCTGGCCGGCCGGCGCCTGATCGCCCAGCGCGGATTCGAACGCGGGAATCTTTATTTCTGGAGGGAGTTTTTGTCCGCCGTCGCCCGGCGCAGCGACAATTCGGGCCCCTTGTTGAGCGAACTCGCGCATGCCGCCCTGGCCGCGACGCCGGACGACGATACCCGGGCTGAAATCATCGGTCTTTTCGCCGGCAGCTTTGACCTGGACGATCCCGACCTGCGGTCCCGCCTGTTCGCCGAGGTGAATTCGATGCGCGATCCCGCCACCTGGCCGCGGACCTACTCCCGCATCCGGGGACTGGAATTTTCCATGGCGGATCGCACCGGCACGTTGTCCGACCCGATGCCGGCTCTCGCGGAGTTCACGGACTCGGAGGAAAAAGAGCGCGCCACTCATCGGGCGGCGACGTGGTATGTCCTGCACAACGACGCGGCCGGGCTGCGCCGCCTGATCAATGGATTGGACGCCCGCCTGCTGACGGACACCCGCAATGCCCCCGTGATGCTGGCGGCATTCGCCTTGCTGCATGACGACACCGAACGGGAGACCTTGAAAAAGCTCACGCGAAGGCAGCTGAGCCGGGATCTTGCCGAAAGTTGGGATGGAGCGATATCGTATGAGGCCACGAAAGTACTGTGGGCGGCTGAGGCGCTCGGGGATCCACAACTGCTGCCGGAGGCGTGGGTGTCCGCCGTGACCGCGGCGCTGGCTTCGCCCCGGACGAGCTGCGAGGTGATCGAGGTGAAGGCGATGCTCGATTCCGACTGGCCGCGCCTGCGGGACGCGGCGCTGCGCCATACGAGGGATTATCCCCGCTTCTATCACGACTATTATTTCCTCGGCCTGGCGGATCAGCACCTCGGTCGCCGCGACGAGGCCGTGGCGGCGCTCGAGACGTATGTGAAATTCGCCCACGACGAACTGCAATATTCCCAGGCGAACGAGATTCTCCGAAAACTGAAGGAGACGCCGGCGGCAAGTCGTCCATCGGATTAAGGAAGAATTAAGGTTCGCGGGGGCGTGCGGGCCCGGCCGTGATCGGGGAAGTTTTCGAGCGAGGCAGGCCCAACGGCCGGAAATCCCCTTGCGCCGCGCCGGACCCCGCGCTCAATTTCGCGATTGATCGCCTGAAATCCGGCGCGCGGGCTAACCCCGCTCCGTGCGCTGCCGAACCCCGTTGGTCGCCGCTTCGCCATGCCTTTCATCTCCCCCCAGGAAGCCTCCGCCGAATATGATGTGATTGTCGTCGGTTCGGGGGCGGGCGGCGGCCAGGCCGCCTACACGCTCACGATGGAAGGCGCCAAGGTTCTGATGCTCGAGGCCGGACGGAACTACGATCCGGTGCGCGAGACGCCGATGTTTCAGAACAATTCGATGGCGCCCCTGCGCGGCGCCGGGACGACCGACAAGCGCGCCGGATTCTACGACGCCACCGTCGACGGCGGGTGGGAAATTGCCGGCGAGCCTTATACGCAGGCTTCCGACGACCCGACGCGCAAGTTCGAGTGGTGGCGCGCGCGCATGCTCGGCGGACGCACCAACCACTGGGCGCGTCATGCCCTGCGCAACGGCCCGTACGATTTCAAGCCGCACCGCCGCGACGGACTCGGGTTCGACTGGCCGTTCACCTACGAGGAAATCGCGCCCTACTACGACAAGGTTGAGATGTTGGTTGGGGTGTACGGCGACAACAACGGTCTCGAAAACACGCCGGACTCCCCGGACGGCGTCCTGCAGCCGCCGCCGGCCGCACGAGCAAACGAACTTTACGCGAAGAAATTCATGAAGCAGCTCAGGATTCCCGTGATCCCGATTCACCGGGCGGTCCTGACGCAGCGACTCGACACGGAGAAACTTCCGGCGCGGATTCATCCCGGCAATCCTCGTGCGCAGCGGATCCTGGCCAAGGCCATGGGTGAGCGTGCGGCCTGTTTCTGGGCCACGCCCTGCGGACGCGGTTGCTCGATTCGCGCCAACTACCAGTCAACGACTGTCCATCTGCCACCGGCAATCGACACCGGCAATCTCGACATCGTGCCCAACGCGATGGTGCGCGAGGTCACGCTTGGCGCGAAGGGACTGGCCGACGGCGTGGTGTACCTCGACAAGACAACCGGCACGGAACACCGCGCGAAGGCCCGGGCCGTGGTGCTCGCCGCCAGCGCGTGCGAGTCGGTGCGCATTCTGCTCAATTCGAAATCGGCCGCGCATCCTCACGGACTCGGCAATTCCAGTGGGCTGGTGGGAAAATACATTCTCGATACGGTCGGCGGCAGTCTGGTCATGCAGGTGCCCGCGCTGGAAAATCTGCCTCCGCTCAATGAAGACGGCGCCGGCGGCGCGCACGTTTACTCGCCGTGGTGGTTGTATCAGCAGCAGCTGGCCGGAAAACTCGGCTTCGCGCGCGGCTATCACATCGAGTTCGGCGGCGGTCGCGGCATGCCGGGCATGGGTTCGGGCGCCGGCATGGAAAAATTCGAGCGCGGAGCCTATGGCGCGAAATACAAGGAAATCGTCCGGCGCTACTACGGCACGATCATGTGGTTCTCGGGACGCGGCGAAATGATTCCCAACGAGAATTCATTCTGCGAACTCGATCCGGTCGTGAAGGACAAATGGGGCATCCCGGTGCTGCGTTTTTCCTGGAAGTGGTCGGACCACGAACTTCGCCAGTCGGATCACATGGTGACGACTTTCGCGTCGATCGCGAACGCCATGGGGGCGAAGATCCTCGGCCAGGATCCGAACCGTCATCGCACGGGCGACCGCCACATTGAGAACGGCGGGCGGGTCATCCACGAGGTCGGCGGCGCCATCACGGGCGACGACCCCGGAAAGTCGGTGACGGATCGCTGGTGCCGCACATGGGACGTGAAGAATGTTTACCTGACAGACGGGGCGCCTTTTGCTTCAAATGCCGACAAGAATCCCACGCTGACCATCATGGCGCTCGCCTGGCGGGCGGCCGATCATTTGCTCGACGAACTGAAAAAGAACAACTTTTGACCATGAGCACCCCCGAATTCCCCCGAGTCGATCGCCGCACCGCGGTGAAATGGATGCTGACCGCCGCGGCCGGCGCGGTGGCGCTGGGACGCACGCCGCTCGGCTGGGCGGCGAACGCGCGGGCCGCCGAACCGTCGGGCAAGGGCTACGGCACGGACCCGGACCTCACGAAGGACTACAAGCCGGGCGACCTCTGGCCGCTCACGCTGAGCGACTCCCAACGCCGCACCGCCGCCGCGCTTTGCGGATTCATCATTCCGGCGGACAGCGAGTCGCCGAGCGCCGCCAGCCTGGGCGTGCACGATTTCATCGACGAATGGATCAGCGCGCCGTATCCGGATCAGCAACGGGATCGTCCGGCCATTCTCGACGGGCTCGCGTGGATCGACGCCGAGGCGAAGAAACGCTTCGGAAAGGGCTTCGCCGATCTCGACGAGAAGCAGATGGCTGCGATCGGCGACGACATCTGTCACGTGCCCGACGCGAAGCCGGAATTTGCCGACGCGGCGAAATTTTTTGCGCGCTTTCGCGATCTGACCGCGGGCGGATTTTATACGACGCCCGCCGGAATGAAGGATCTCAAATACATCGGCAACGTGCCGCTGGCGGAATTCAAGGGCCCGCCGCCGGAGGTTTTGAAGCTGCTCGGTCTGTCCTGACAAACCGGGTCGAGAGCCGAGAGGTCGATCGTCGAAGCCGAACTGCCGCCCCGAAATGTCCGGACCGTTCACCCGCCGCGCGGCGTTGAAGCTCCTCGCGGTTTCGGCGGGAGTCCCCGTCATCGGCCGCGGCGCGGAGCGTGTGACATCGCCCCGGACCGGCGCAAATTTCAAGCTCGGGATCGCTTCGTATTCGCTGCGCGGGCTGCCGCTCGACGCGGCCCTGGTGGCGGTGCGGCGGCTCGGTTTGAGTGCGCTGTCGATCAACCGGGCGCATCTGTCGTGGGAACATGAAACGGCCGGGTGGGAGAGAGCGGCGGACAAATTCGGGCCGGCGGGGGTCGCGGTGCGCTGCTGCGGCGTGATGACTCTGAAAAACGACGAGGCGATGGTGCGCGGAGCCTTCGACTTTGCGCGGAAACTCGGGGTGCATTTGATCGCGTGCAGTCCCGAGCCGGCGGCGCTGCCGTTGGTGGCGCGCTGCACGGAGGAATTCGGCATCCGGGCGGCGATTCACAATCACGGACCTGAAGACAAGATTTACCCGTCGCCGCATGAAGCCTGGGCGGCCGTACAACCGTTCGGGCCCGGTCTCGGATTGTGCATCGATGTTGGCCACTCCTGGCGCGCCGGCGCCGATCCGGCGGACTGCATTCGGAAATACGCCTCCCGCTTGCTGGATGTGCATTTGAAGGATTCCAATGCGGCCGTCGGCGCCGAGGACGTGCCCGTCGAAATGGGTCGCGGAAAAATGGACATCCCCGCGATCCTGACGGCGCTGATCGAATCCGGCTACGGTGGCACGGCCTGGTTCGAATACGAGAAGGACGCCGCCGACCCGTTGCCGGGCCTGGCGGAGTCGATCGGCTATGTTCGCGGCCTTATGCGCGGCATGGGGCTGGACGCCGACGCCCTAAACCGCATGATTTCCTGACTTACCCCGTTCGTTCACACCCACACTACCCCATGAATCCAAACCGACTGTTTCGCGCCAGTTGTGTCGCGCTCATCACCACCGCCATGAGTTTCGCCCTGCGCGGCGACGCGACCGGCACCTGGGTCACCCAGTTCAGTCTCACCAACGAACAGGTCGGATGGGTGAACGGCACGGCCTTCTGGGGCTTTACGCTGGCGATGATGTTTGGGGGACCGTTGGTAGACTCGTTGGGTTTTCGGAAGATCATCGGCATCGCGTTCGTGGGGCATTTGGCGGGCATTGCGCTGACCGTTTTCGCCTGGGATTTCTGGAGCCTCTTCGGTGGCACTCTCTTGTTCGGCATTGCGAACGGCTCGGTCGAGGCGGCCTGCAATCCGCTCGTCGCGACGCTCTATCCCAACGATCAAACCACGCGGCTGAATAACTTCCACATGTGGTTTCCGGGCGGCCAGGTCATCGGCGGCCTGGTGGCCTATGCGTTCGCCCGGGCTGGTTTCGGGTGGAAGATTCAGTTCCTGACGATGCTGGTTCCGTTGATCGCTTATATGGCCATGTTCATGGGCCAGAAGTTTCCGCAAACCGAGCGGGTGCAGCGCGGCGAATCCACCGGCTCGATGTTCAAAGCCTGTTTGGCGCCGGGATTCATTCTTATGGTGGTCTGCATGCTGATGACCGCCTCGACCGAGTTGGGTTCGCTCCAGTGGGTGCCGAGCATTCTTCAACATGCCGGAGTGTCGGGAATCCTGGTGCTGGTCTGGGTCACCGGCCTCATGGCGATCGGACGCCTATTTGCCGGCGTTTTCGTCCACAAGCTTTCCCCGATCGGCATGCTCATTGCCAGCGCGATCCTCAGCACCCTGGGCCTTTACCTCATGAGCCACGCCACCGGCAACATGCTGTTCGTTACCGCCACGGTCTTCGCCTTCGGCGTGTGCTTCTTCTGGCCGACCATGGTTGGATTCGTGGCGGAAAACTACCCGAAGACCGGCGCGCTCGGCCTCGCCATCATCGGTGGCGCCGGCATGCTCAGTGTCAGCTTCGTCCTCCCGATCATCGGCAAATGGTACGACACGGGAATCGCTTCCCGGACTCCCGCCGGCGCCGCTCCGACGGGCGATGCTCTCGCGAACATCCAGGCGGCAGCCGGTCTCGAAGCTCTGGGCAAGGTGGCCATTCTTCCGGCGGCCCTCACAGTCATCTTCATCCTGATCGCAATTACCCGCCGCAAGCCGCAGGCGACGGCCTAAGCCGTCGCGCACCTTTGGCCGGAATGATTTAGTCGAGAGGCCGAACCGAACAACGCGCATCCGAGGATTCGAGAGTTTGGCGCTGTCGTTCGCCGGCCCGCTCCGTCAACCATCCGCCGCTTAACCCTTAAACCTTAGAGCTTAGACCTTACACCTTAGACCTCAGAGCTACACCTTACACCCTAAACCTTACACCTTAAACCTTTCACCTTCACCCGTCCCGTCCCATGCCCCGTCCGATCACCCTCTTCACCGGCCAGTGGGCCGATCTTCCCCTCGAGAAACTCGCCCCGCTGGTCAAGCAAATGGGCTACGACGGCGTCGAACTCGGATGCTGGGGCGACCACTTCGAGGTCGATGCCGCCGCCAAGTCGAAGGATTACATTCGCAAGAAATGGGAGCTGCTGGCGGACCACGGTCTGACCTGCTACGCGGTGTCCAATCACCTGATCGGACAGGCCGTCTGCGATCTGATTGATGAGCGGCACAAAGCCATTCTGCCGCCCGACGTCTGGGGCGACGGCGATCCCGAGGGTGTGCGGAAGCGGGCCGCGAAAAAGCTCATTCTCACGGCCAAGGCGGCGCGCGCCTTTTTCGATGCGCGTCCGGACAAGAAGGTCGCAGCCGGCGCGGCGGCGACGGTGAACGGTTTCACCGGCTCGTCGATCTGGCATTCGATCTACGCGTTTCCGCCGACGTCGCAGGATTACTGGGAGAAGGGCTTTCGGGATTTCGGCAAGCGCTTCGGGCCGATCCTCGACGAATTCGACAAGGTCAACATCAACTTCGGCCTCGAGGTGCATCCGACGGAAATTGCGTTCGACATCGCGAGCGCCCAGCGCGCGCTGGCGGCGGTGAAGAACCATCCGCGCTTCGGCTTCAACTACGATCCGTCCCACCTCGGCTACCAGGGCGTCGATTACGTGAAGTTCATCCGCACGTTTGGACCGCGCATTTTCCATGCGCACATGAAGGACGTGTGGTGGGGACACGGCGACGGCTCGGTGGGTGTCTTTGGCGGACACACCAGCTTTGGCGACGCGCGGCGCGCCTGGGATTTTCGCTCCGTCGGTCGCGGCGACATCACGTTCGAAGACATCATCGTTGCCCTCAATGACGTCGGCTATGCCGGCGCGCTCTCGGTGGAGTGGGAGGACATCCGCATGGATCGCGTGCACGGGGCGACCGAATCCTGCGCGTTCCTGCGCCGGCTCGATTTTGCGCGCAGCCAGATCGCCTTCGACGCGGCCTTCGAAAAGAAAAAGTGATGAACCGGAAACTTCGTTACGGAATGATCGGTGGCGGGCAGGGCGCCTTCATCGGCGCGGTGCATCGCATCGCCGCGGGCATGGATGGCCAGGCGGAACTCGTCGCGGGGGCATTTTCGAGCGATGCGGACCGCTCGCGTGCCTCGGGCGCGGCGCTTTTCGTGTCCCCGGATCGTGTCTACGGCTCGTATGCCGAGATGGCGAAGGCGGAAGCCGCGAAGCCGATCGATCAGCGGCTCGACTTTGTGGTGATCGTCACGCCGAACCACCAGCATTTCGGTCCGGCGAAGCTGTTTCTCGAGAATGGATTCAATGTCGTCTGCGACAAGCCGGTCACGTTCAACCTCAAGGAGGCGGTCAAGCTGCGCGCGATCGTGCGAAAGTCCGGCAAGGTTTTCGTCCTGACGCACAACTATACGGCGTATCCCATGGTGCGGCAGGCGCGCGACCTCGTCCGCTCATCCGCCTTCGGCAAAGTGCGCAAGATCGTGGTCGAGTATCCGCAAGGCTGGCTTTCCACGGCGCTGGAGCGCACGGAACAGAAACAGGCCTCGTGGCGCACCGACCCGAAGCGGAGCGGGGCGGCGGGCGCGATGGGCGACATCGGCACGCACGCGGAGAACCTGGCGCGTTTCGTGACCGGTCTCGAGATCAAGGAACTCTGTGCCGATCTCACCGCGTTCGTCCCGGGCCGGAAACTCGACGACGATGGCAGCGTCCTGCTGCGCTATCACGGCGGCGCCAAGGGCATCCTGCACGCGTCGCAGATTTGCGTCGGCGAGGAAAACAATCTGTCGCTGCGGGTCTATGGCGAAAAACTCGGACTCGAGTGGCGTCAGGAAAATCCGAACGAATTGATCGTGAAACACCCGGATGCTCCGCGGCAAACGTGGCTGCGCGGCAACGGCTATCTTGGCGCGGCGGCCAAGGCGACCACGCGCATTCCCTCGGGACACCCCGAGGGTTATCTGGAGGCGTTCGGCAATATCTATCGCGATGCGTTCCGGGCGATTTCCGCCGAAGTCTCCGGGGAGAAGATTCCCACCGATCTCGTGGTGCCGACCATCGACGACGGCGTCACGGGCATGGTCTTCATCGAGACGGTCGTGAAGAGCTCGAAGCTCGGAGCGAAATGGGTGAAGTTGGCGCGCATCTGATGCGCGGGTTGAAGGTTGAGAGTTGAGTGTTGAGAGACGCACGCTTGGAGCCGGGAGTTCGTGATCAAATCGACTTCTCGGCCCTTCGACTTCTCGACTTCGGGTGCGCCGACGCATGTGCTTGGTTTGTGAATAACCCCGGCGCTGAGTATTTCGACCTGGTCGATGAAAACGATCAGGTGACCGGACGCGCGTTGCGTCGGGACGTGCACGCCAACGGCTGGCGTCATCGCGCCGTGCATATTTTGGCCTTCGATCGCCGGGGTGAGGTATTTCTGCAGTTGCGCTCGCTGAAGAAGGACATGGCTCCCGGACTTTGGGATTCGTCGTGCTCGGGTCACGTCGATTCGGGAGAAGATTACGATGCCGCGGCGCAGCGTGAACTGGGGGAGGAACTCGGATTGCGCCTATCGCACCCGCCGGCGCGCTGGTTCCGGATCGAAGCCGGGCCGAAGACCGGATGGGAATTTGTGTGGGTCTATCGGATCGGGACGGAAGGCCCGTTCGATTTGAATCCCGAGGAAATCCAGCGCGGCGAATGGGTGATGCCGGCGGAACTCGACTCGCGAATCGCGGCGAAGCCGGGTGATTACAGCGCGGCGTTTCGTTTCATCTGGGGTCGGGCGCGGGATCGGATGTAGGGCGATGCCGCCACTGTCCCGGGTGGAGCGGCTTGTCCGCAAGACGCTGAACGCGTTGAGGGCAACGCGTTCCACCCTACGTGGGCCTCTGTTCCTTGAGTCGGTTGAATTCTTTCTGGCTCATCAAGCGGCGGGGCGGGCGTTTTTCCGGCTCGGCGAGCAGGCGATCCCAGTCCTCTTTAGCGGCTTCGATGTATCCACAACTCGAAATCCAACGCAACGGGTTCAGGTTGACGCCCATTCGATCGGCCCGAAGAATTGTACATTATGTCGGCGTTTTCCAGGAGATGGGTGCTCTTGGCAGCACTGGTCATAGTCACATCTAGTTGCGGCCAGGCGCAGTGGATGGCGCAGAATTCGCGTGCTCAGGACTTCTACGGAAAGGTGATTGACCAGCATGGCGATCCGGTCGCCGGCGTGACGGCGACCGGTACTGCTTTGGAGATACAAGGAGTAGACGTGGGGGAGAAACGCTCATCATTCACGACGACCACGGATGCCTTGGGCAATTTTCAGTTCACGGGGCTCCATGGCTGGAGACTCAACGTGGAGGTCCAAAGGGCCGGCTACGAAATGAAGGTCACACCGGCCACATATCGGCCGCCCAACCCAGAGGTAAAGACGACGGCCGAGCAGCGCGTCACCTTCGTGATGTGGAAGCTGACGGGGCCGGAACCAATGGTCCACGCCAATATCCGAAACAGCATCCCTTGCGACGGCACCGCCACGCACTTCGACTTGTTGACTGGAAGGCGGGTCAAGAGCGGAGGAGACCTCACGGTGAGGTTAACGCGAACGCCGCTCAACATCGATGGTCGCACTCCCTTTGACTGGAATGTGACCTTTGAGGTCGAAGGTGGCGGCCTCGTTCCGATCACCGATCTCTATCCGAATGAAGCACCGGCTTCCGGCTACCAGAGTTCGATTACTTTTGAGCGCCATGCCGGTGATCAAGTGCCCAATCCCTCACAAATGAGCGCCAACTATTACTTCAAGGCGCGCGACGGCAAAGTATTCGGGCGGGTCGCGATCCGCGTCTACGCCAATTTTCAGCCGCCACCGACGGCATTCCGTGCAGAGATCTTTGCCAATCCTGCCGGCTCGCGCATCCTTGAGTTTGACGAGTCTCGGCAGCTTTTAAAGCCCTAGGGAGGATGGTACCTTTGACGGGCTCAGGTCAGGCAAAGTCGCTGCTGTCCAAGGTGGAGCGGCTTGTCCTCAAGACGCTGAACGCGTTGGGGGCAACGCGTTCCACCAGGCGGCATTCGGTCGTCGAGGCGGCATTCGGCAATGCCGCCCTACACCGGACGCTGTTCCTTGAGCCGGTTGAATTCCTTCTGGCTCATCAGGCGGCGGGGCAGGCGTTTTTCCGCTTCGGCGAGCAGGCGATCCCAGTCCTCATCGGTGGCTTCAAAGGATTCCCAACTCGTGTGATGGCCGTGCTTGCGATCGAAGCTGACATTGCCGCCGTGGAAGCGGACGCAGATCTGCCACTTTTTTCCCTCGGCATCCTTGGCCCACCATCCGAATTCCATGGCGTCAGGAATCCCGGGCGAGTTCCCCCGCGCGCTGCGTTGCCGCCTGAATCGTGCGCGCGATCAGGTCGCGGAAACGGCCCTCGGACAGCACGCGCAGGCCGGCGAAAGTCGTGCCATTCGGCGAGGTCACCTGGTCGCGCAGGGCTTCGGGCGTGAGTTCGCTTCCGGCGACCAGTTGGGCCGCGCCGAGGACGGTCTGCGTCGCGACCAGCTTGGCGACGTCGGGCGGAAGATGCGCGGCGATGCCAGCGTCGCGGAGGGCGGCCACAAATTCGAACAGGAAGGCGGGTCCGCTGCCGCCGAGCGCGGTCAGGGCATCGAGGTGGGCCTCGTCCACTTCGATCTGACGGCCGAGCGCGTCCAACAGGGCTACGATGGTGGAGCGATCGGCATCGGACAACGGCTGCCGCGCGGCGAAGGAAGTCATGGCGGCGCCGATCGCGGCCGGTGTGTTCGGCATGGCGCGGACCAGATTGCGAGCCTGCGGAAACGTCTCGGACAAGCGGGCCAGGCGCCGGCCGGCGAGGACCGACACCACCAGTTTGCCCGCGGTCAACGTGGCCAAGCGCGGATCCGCGGTGGCGAGGGACTGCGGCTTGAAGGCGACAATGACCAGATCGGCCGGGCCGAGCAGGCGCGCGAGGTCGGGTTCATGTCCGATGCCCGTGGCGGCGGCGAGCCGGGCCGCCGAGTCGCCCGACTTGCTGGTGCAGGCGAGATCGGAAGGAGCGTAGAGCCGGCGCGCGAGCACGCCGCGCACGATGGCGGTCGCCAGTTTGCCGGCGCCGATGAAAGCGACCCGCGCCATGACGCTCAGACGCGAATCTTGCGCTCGAGCGGGTGGCGGATGGTGGCGTCCGCGCCGCCGCCTTCGCGATCGTTCAGGACGACCTCGCCGCCGAGGCTGCGCATCGCATGGCGGGCGATGGTGAGTCCCATGCCGACACCGACCGTGTGTTTCGAGCTCACGAACGGCTCGTACATGTGGTCGCGAATCTCGGGGTCGATGCCGCGACCGCGGTCCTCGACGTGCACCAGCAGGAATTTTCCCTCGCCCTCGCGCTCGACCAGTTCCGTGCGGATGGTGATCGGACGCTGGTCGTCAGGCGCATCGCCGTAGCTTTCCCAGGCGTTGATCAGGAGCTTGGACAACGCGTCCTCGAACACCTCGACGTTGGTGTCGATCGCGATGTCGCCGACGGTGTTCTCGATCGTGATGGGCTGGGCCGGACGGTGATCGGCCTGGTACCGGATGACGCCCTCGCCGAGCAGGCGGCCGAGCACCATCTGGACCTGCACCGGGCGATTGCGGACGACGAGATTCGTCAGCTGCTTGATGATGCTGACGATCCGGCCGACGGCGTCATCGAGATGCTGGGAATTCTTCTTCACCAGATCGGGCTTGTCGTAGTAGACCTTGATCAGGTCGACGTACCCGATCACGACGCCGAGGAGATTGTTGAGATTGTGCGCGATGCCCTGGGTGACGGCACCGATCGTGGCGGCCCGGCGGGCCTCGCCGAGGCGGCGTTGCAGGTCGACCACCTCGCGGTTGATCGCCACGAAACGCAGCTGCGTCTGCACGCGGGCCAGCGTCTCGTCGAGGTCGATGGGCTTGGTGATGTAGTCGACGGCGCCGACGCCCAGGCCCTCGATCTTACCCTCCTTCGACGTGCGGGCGGTGATGAAAATGATCGGGATCGAGCGCGTTTCCTCCTCGGCCTGCAGCCGCTGGCAGACCTCGATGCCGTCCATGTCGGGCATCATGACGTCGAGGAGAATCAGGTCGGGTTTGTCGGCCGCGATCAGTTCGAGCGCCTCCTTGCCCGAGTAGGCCGTGGTCACCGCCATGCCCTCGCGTTCGAGCTTGCGCTTGAGCAGCTGAACGTTGATCGGCTGGTCGTCGACGACGATAATCTTGGGGGCGGCCATGGAACTATAGGGATGAGGGGCTTTTATGCCGGGCGCAAGAGCGGGTTGTGTCGCGTCACGCGACCGAGAGATTCTGGCGCCGCGCCTTCACGGTGTTCTTCATGAGCATCGCGACGGTCATGGGTCCCACGCCGCCGGGCACGGGAGTAATCTTGGATACGATCGGCGCGACTTGGGCGAAGTCGACATCGCCGGCCAGCCGGTAGCCCGATTTTTTGGTCGGATCGGGCACGCGATTCACGCCGACGTCGATCACGACCGCGCCCGGCTTCACCATGTCGGCCTTGACGAATTCCGCCTTGCCGATGGCGGCGATGAGCACGTCGGCCTGGCGCGTGAGCGAGGGGAGATCGGCGGTCTGAGAATGGCAGATGGTCACGGTGGCGTTGGCGCCGGCGTGGCGCTGGATCGCGAGCAGCGCAGCCGGTTTGCCCACGATCAGGCTGCGCCCGAGCACGACCACGTGTTTGCGCGCGAGCGTGACGCCGCTGCGACTCAGCAACTCCATGATGCCCGCGGGAGTGCAGGCGACGAAACCGGTGGAGTCCTCCTGCGCCAGCTTGCCGAGGTTGAGCGTATGAAATCCGTCGACATCCTTGTCCGCATTGATGCGGCGAAAAACCGACGTCTCGTCGATGCCTTTGGGCAGCGGTGACTGCACCAGGATACCATCGACGCCGGGATCGGCGTTCAAGCCGTCCACCAGCGCGTGCAGCTCGGCTTGCGTGATCGTGACGGGAGGCAGGATGAGCCGGCTTTCGATTCCGATCTCGGCCGCGGTCTTCTGCTTCTTCGTCACGTAGGAGACCGACGCGGGATCCTCGCCCACGCGGACGAGCGCGATGCACGGGCGTCGCCCGGGAATCGTCGCGACCTCGTTCTTGAGTTCCTTGATGATCGACGCCGCGATCAGATTGCCGTCAATGAGTTCCATGAGGGACAGAAAAGCCGGGCGAACCTGCCGCCCGGCGGAAGCGGTCAATTCCGCTGGATGGACTGCGCCTCGACGACGAGATCCTTGCCGTCGACGGTGTTGCGAATCGTTCCGTTCAAAGTCACCACGAGACCGACAAACGATTCCAGCTTGTCGGTGGAAACCAGCCGCTTCGTGTCGACATACGCGAAGCGGCGTCCGGTCGAGTCGCTGAGCTGGTAATCGTACGGCGGATTGGGATTGAAGATCGGCCGGCGGGAGAGAACGAGCGTGCCGGAAAAGCTGCGGGCGAGATCACCGGCGTTGCCGACGATCGGCACGGGATGCCCGAGCGCGGTGGGACCGGACGGCTGCGCCGGTGCCGGAGCCGAGGTCACGAGATCGGTCGAGGCGACGGCGGGAGTGTTGGCCATGGCGCCGACCGCAACGAAACCCTGCAGTTTCTTGTCGATCTGGATCTGGCCGAACTCGTATTTCGCGCCGGCGAGTCCGACCAGCGAGGTCTTGTCGCCTTTTTCGACGACGGTCAGCACGTCGGACGTTTTCGACGGCGCCACGTAGAGATTCGAGCCCTCGCGCACGTTGAGTCCCTTGGAGAGATCCTTGCCGAGCGCATAGCCGGTGAACGAGCCGCTGATTTCGACCCGGCGCCACCCGGCGGGCGCTTCGCCGACGTACGTTACTTCCTCGCCGCGCTTCAGCCGGACCAGGACGGGCGATTTGGCGTCGGCCTGGACAAACACGGCGGTGTCCGCGGCAAGCGGTTCCGCGGCAAGACGGCCGGCACCGAGAATGGCGGCGAGAAGGGCGAATTTAATCTTCATGATCGGGTTTGGAACCAGTTCGTTCCCCAGGCACCCGGGGATTGGCGAACAAGGATGAGATTTCCTTGGTAGAAAGTTGTTTCACCCCGCGCAAAGGAATTCCTCGGAGGGGCAGGGCGCCGATCTGGTAGCGGCGCAAGCGATGCACGGGGTAACCCAGGGCCAGGAACAGCTGGCGGATCTCGCGTTTTTTTCCGTGGTGCAGATGGACGTCGAGGTCGGTGGACGTGCGGTCGCGCGAGGGGTTGAGCAGTTGGGCGCGCTCCACCTTCAGGTGTTCGCCCTCGATCATGATCCCCTTCAGCAATTGTCCGACGCGACCGGCGGGAAACGGTTCCTCGAGAGTGACGTGATAGCGTTTTACCACGTGGCTCGACGGATGCATCAGGCGATGGGCGAGGTCACCGTCCGTGGTCAGAATCACCAGGCCCGTGCTGTCCTTGTCGAGTCGGCCGGCGCAAAAAAGGCGAAGTTTGGCGAGTTCGCGCGGAAGCAAATCGAAGATCGTGGCGTCGGCATGCGGGTCCGCGTTGCTGCACACCACCCCCCGCGGCTTGTGCACGACAAACGTCAGCTTGGGCTGGGCGGTGGCGCGCACGGCCTTGCCGCGGACGGTGACGCGGTCGATGCCCGGCATGACCTTCTGGCCGGGTTCTGCCTTTTCGCCATTCACGTAAACGTCTCCGCCGGCGATGAGGGCCTCGGCCGCCCGGCGCGAGCACAGTCCGGCGTCGGCAATGAACTTGTGTACGCGGACGGGCTCCATGCCAAGGCGATGGCAGGCGGGAGGTTGCGGCGCAATGAGAATTGGACACGCATCCGACTTGCCTCGGGTGACTTCGTGCTTCCTGCTTCGGGGTTTCACTTTTGCCATCGATGAGTTCGTCCGCCGCACCACAGCCCTATAATCGCAACCACCCGCTGGTCGCCCGCGTCGTGGAGAACCGGGTGCTCAACAAGGAAGGCTCGAGCAAGGATGTGCGTCATGTGGTCATCGACATCACCGGCAGCGGGATGACCTATCGTCCCGGGGATTCGTTGGGCATCTTTCCGCAGAACCGTGCGCAAATCGTCGACGAAATCATTTCCTGCCTCGGCGCGACCGGCGAAGAGACCGTGGCGCTGCCGCTTTCCGGCGGATCGGTCACATTGCGGGAAGCTTTGTCGACTCGCCTTTCCCTGGCCGGACCGACGAAAAAGATTCTGGAGACCCTGGCGGCGAAAACGACGGATCTGGCCGAACAGTCGCAGCTGGCCGGCCTGCTGGCGCCCGATGCCGGAGAAGCGCGGGAGAAATTTCTCAAGGAACGCGAATTCCACGACCTGCTGGTCGAGTTTCCCGGGGCGCGGCTGACGCCACAGGAATTGGTCGATCACCTGCGCCGGCTGATGCCGCGCCTTTATTCGATCGCGTCATCACCCGAACTGTTTCCGCACCAGGTTCACCTGACCGTCGCGCCCGTGCGCTACGAGACCAACGGGCGCAATCGCCACGGCGTGGCTTCGACCTTTCTCGCCGATCGCGTGCTGCGGCACGACACGCCCGTGCCCGTCTTCGTCGCCGAGTCGCATTTCCGGTTGCCCGAGAATCCGGCCACCGACGTGATCATGGTCGGACCTGGCACGGGTGTTGCGCCCTTCCGGGCCTTTGTGCAGGAGCGCGTGGCGCGCGCCGCGTCAGGCCGCAATTGGCTGTTTTTCGGCGATCAGCACCAGGCGACGGATTATCTCTACGGGCACGAATGGGACAAGTTGATGGCCGAAGGGCGGCTATCGCGTCTCGATCTGGCCTTCTCCCGTGACCAGGCGCACAAGGTTTATGTGCAGGATCGCATGCGCGCGGCGGCGGCGGATCTCTGGGCGTGGATCAAGGGCGGCGCTTATTTTTATGTCTGCGGCGACGCGCATCGGATGGCGAAGGACGTCGATGCCGCGCTGCACGAGATCATCATGGGGCAGGGTGGAATGGACCACGCGGCGGCGGTCGATTACGTGAAGCATCTCAAGAAGGAAAAGCGGTATCAGAGGGATGTGTATTGAGTGCTCACGCACGGTTGAGTGTTGAAAGTTGAGGGTTGAGGGACGGACACATCAAGAGGCTGAGAGCTTGGAGACGGGCCCACGCGGTTGAAGGTTGTGGTTCGGTTGAGGGATGAGAGTCCGCGCCATCTGGGTATTCCACGCTTGATGCATCCGCAGTTGAGCTGACGGGATTGGCTCCGGGTTGGGTCTCTCAACATTCAACTCTCAACACTCAACCCCGCGCCCTGCGGCGCGTTTTCACGCTTGCGCGACCCCGGCGTTCCGCGTCCCATCACCGCCCACCATGAGCCTGACCTTCAAGGATCGTGTCGCCCTGGTTACCGGAGCCGGACGGGGCATCGGCAAATCGATTGCGGAAGTGCTCGCCGGATACGGCGTCACGGTCATCTGCGTGAGCAAATCCGCCGACAGCTGCGGTGCGACTGCCGCGGCGATCACGGCGACGGGCGGAAAGGCCAAGGCGCTGGCGGTGGACGTGGCCGATGGCGCCGCGGTGGCGAAGGCGAGTGCCGACCTGCTGACCGAGTTCGGGCACATCGACATCCTGGTCAACAATGCCGGAATCACGCGGGATGGTCTGCTTTTTCGCATGTCGGAAGATGACTGGGATGCCGTCATCTCGACGAACCTCACGAGCTGTTATTATTGGACGAAGTCGGTGGGGCGGGCGATGACGCAGAAGCGCTGGGGACGCATCGTGAACATCACGTCCGTCGTCGCCCTGATGGGAAATGCCGGGCAGGCGAACTACTGCGCGGCCAAGGCGGGCATGATCGGCTTCACCAAGTCCATCGCCAAGGAGTTCGCCGCCCGCAACGTCACCAGCAACGCGATTGCGCCGGGTTTCATCAAGACCGACATGACGGCGGCGCTGCCGGCCGAGGCGGCCGAAAAGATCACGTCGCTTATTCCGCTCAAACGGTTGGGTGAAGCCGCCGACATCGCGAACATGGCGGCATTTCTTTGTTCCGAAGAGGCTTCCTATATCACCGGACAAGTTTTTACCGTTGACGGCGGCATGGTGATGTGATGCCTCATTTTCGGGCAACTGCCTCCACCTCTTTCCCTCATGGCCGACCAGAAAACCATCGAACAACGCGTCAAGCAGATCATCGTTAACCAGCTGAATGTTAACGAGGAGCAAATCACACCCGAGGCATCGTTCCTCGACGACCTCGGCGCGGATTCCCTCGACACGGTCGAGCTGATCATGGCCTTTGAGGAAGAGTTCAAGAACGAGATCAAGGGCGAGATTCCGGAGTCCGATGCGGAGAAACTCCAGACGGTCGGCGACGTGATCAGCTACATTGAGCAAAAGGCCGCCGCAAAGTAATTTGACTTTCCGAAAGGCGTTCTACCGTCTGGCTGGTCCAGCCCGGTAGAACGCCTTTTTCATTTCGGCACCTCGAACGATGGAATCCGTAAACCCACACAAACGCGTTGTCGTCACCGGCATGGGCGTGATCACGTCCCTCGGCCACAATGTCGACGAGTTCTGGTCGAACATCCTGGCCGGCAAGAACGGCATCGGGCCGGTGACGCTTTTCGATGTCAAGGACTACGCCTGCAAGATCGGCGCGGAAGTGCGCGGCTGGGATCCGACCCAGCACATGGACGCCAAGGAAGTGCGCCGCAACGATCGCTACACGCACTTTGGTTTTTGCGCCGCCAAGCAGGCCGTGGCCAATGCGAAGCTCGACATGACGAAGGAGGATCCCGACCGCGTCGGCGTTCTCATCGGCTCGGGCATCGGCGGCATGTGGACGATCGAGACGCAACATTCCGTTCTGATGGAGCGCGGTCCGCGCAAGGTTTCGCCGTTCATGATTCCGGCGCTGATCAGCAACATGTGCGGCGGCCTCGTCGCGATCGAGCTGGGCGCGCGCGGCCCGAATTTCGGTGTCGTCAGCGCCTGCGCGACCGCGACGCATGCCATCGGCGAGTCCCTGCGCATGATCCGCAGCGGCGAGGCCGACGTGATGGTGTGCGGCGGCTCGGAGGCCGCGATCACGCCGCTGGCTTACGCGGGATTCTGCTCGATGAAGGCGATGAGCACGAACAACGAGGCGCCCGACAAGGCGAGTCGTCCGTTCGATCTCAACCGCGACGGATTCATCATGGGCGAGGGCGCCGGCATCCTGGTGATTGAGAGCCTGGAGCACGCGCTCGAGCGGGGCGCGCACATTTATTGCGAACTGATCGGCTATGCGGCGACGTGCGACGCGTACCACATCACCTCGCCCGACCCGGAGGGCAAGGGACTGTCGCTCGCGATGAGCCGGGCACTCAGCGATGCGCGGGTGGCGCCGTCGGAGATCGATTACATCAACGCCCACGGCACCTCGACGCCCTACAACGACAAGTTCGAGACGCTCTCGATCAAGAAGGTGTTCGGCGAACACGCGCGCAAGGTCCTGATCAGCTCGACCAAGTCGATGACAGGTCACCTACTCGGCGCGGCCGGCGGCATCGAGGCCATCATCAGCGTGAAGACGATCGAGTCCGGCGAGGTGCCGCCGACGATCAATCTCGAAACGCCCGATCCCGACTGCGACCTCGACTACGTGCCCAACGTGAAGCGCAAGGCGGACGTCCGCACGGTGCTCAGCGACAATCTGGGCTTCGGCGGTCAGAACGCGGCGCTGGTTTTCCGGCGGCACTGAGTTTAAGCAGGCAGTTGAAGGTTGAATGTTGAGGGTTGAGAAACCTTTAACCGGGGAGCCCTTGCGTCGGCGCGGTCCACCTCGACGTTGTAGGAGCGGCTTTACGCCGCGATAGTTCGAACACCCGGCGAGCATCCCCAAGGTCCGAACCCGATCTTCGCGGCGTAAAGCCGCTCCCACAGGATCGGAATTGGGTCGATGAGGACTTGATTCCGGTCGGCGGGATTCGGCTCTTCGACAAGCTCAGGGCAGGCAATTCCGTCCTGCATCCGAGCTTAAACCTTACAGCTTACACCTTTCCTCTTAGGTCGCCGTTTCCCGTTGACGGGCCAATCGCCGGGCCTTTTATCTCGCCTTCCTTTTGGCACGGCAAGTTAGCTCAGTTGGTAGAGCAGAGGACTGAAAATCCTTGTGTCCCCGGTTCGATTCCGGGACTTGCCACCACTTTTTGGGGCATCGGTAACCGGAGTGAACGAGCCGGTGACATTCGGGTGTAATAATTGGGGATGGCACTTGCCCTCCGGTCGGATCGCCGCCTGAATGGCCCATTAGGGCCACATCTTCGGGAGAAAAGATTCAAATGACAGTTTTGCCATTTGTGAAGGTCTTGTGGCCGGCGGGTAATGCTGAACGCGGCAACCTGGTGGGGAGATACGTTAGGGTGTTCGTCGCGGTCACCCTTGTGTTGCTGCACGTAAGGTCGTGGGCCTCCACGCCCTATACCTTTACGACGCTGGCCGGAACTCCCGATGTCTATGGCTCCGCGGATGGAACCGGTGCCGCCGTGCAGTTTGGACGAAAGGTGGGAAATGGCACGGCATTCGGCGTCGCCGTGGATAAATTGGGCAACGTTTACGTGGCCGATTGCTGGAATAACACGATCCGCAAGATAACTCCGGGCGGCACGTCGACTACCATCGCGGGAACTGCGGGTCAGCAGGGCTCGACGGACGGCATTGGTGTTCAGGCAAGGTTTTTGCACCCCATGGGCCTGGCGATCGACGGTTCCGGCAATCTCATCGTTGCCGACACCGACAACGGAACAATTCGCCGAATTGCTCCTGATGGCACAGTGACGACTGTCGCCGGTCTGGCAGGCGCGGGCGGTAAGACCGACGGCCATGGATCCGAAGCTCGATTCAGCAGTCCCATCGGGGTCGGAGTCGACCAGCTAGGCAATATTTTTGTGGCGGATTCCGGCAACAATCTTGTCCGGAAGATATCGCCGACGGCGGACGTCACGACCTTGGCTGGAGGAGCAGAATATTCCGGCGCGCTCGACGGTACTGGAGCCGCTGCTAGTTTCGCGATCCCCACGGCATTGGCGGTCGACCTTCAAGGGAATATTTACGTCGGAGATGTCGCCAGTGCCTTGGTACGGAAAATTACCCCAGCTGGTGTGGTCACGACGTTGTGCGGCGGGATTGCCGACAATTTTGGCAGTACGGACGGGACGGGGTGGAACGCACGTTTCTACAGTCCCGACGGAATAGCGGTAGACGCCGCAGGAAACGTTTACGTGGCGGACTCGACCAGCGACGCCATCCGCATGATTCTTCCCGATGGTGAATTGACTACAATCTCAGGTATCTCCGGCCATGTTGCCACGGTCGACGGGACAGGCGATCAGGTCAGATTCTACTACCCTGAGGGGATTGCGAGCGACGCCGGCGGGACGCTTTATGTGATGGACATGGGAGGCTACGCTCCCGTGTTGCGCAAAGGCGTGCCGCAGGATCCGCTCTCTCCAGTTCTGCTTCAAAATCCGAAGTCCGCTACCGTTGCGATCGGAGGCCCGGTCTCTTTCGCGGTGATCGCGGCGGGAGCACCCGGCACGTATGCGTGTCGCTGGCAGCACGAACTGGCGGGAACGTCGGTTTGGAGTGATTTGGTTGAAGGCGGACCGTTTAGCGGGGTCCAAACTGGAAGGCTGACCGTGACTCCGGCCGACTTGTCCGCCAACGGTGACCAATTTCGATGCATCGTGAGCAACGGCGTCGGGCCGGACGTGATCACGGAAACAGCCCAACTGACGGTCGTGGCCGCCGGGACCAGCGTATTTCCCGGGACTATCTATACCTTCTGGCGAGCCACCAACGGCGCGGTGAACGGCTATCCATTGTCGTTTGGCCTGGCAGTCTGCACCGATTCTGCGGGCAACGTCTATTTTTCCGACCTGGGGCGCTGTATAATTCAGAAGATGATGCCGGATCAAACCGTGACGACCCTGGCGGGAAATCTCAATACGCCGGGAACGGCCGACGGTACCGGCACTGCGGCGGAATTCGCCAGCCCCGTTGGATTGGTCGCCGACGCGAACGGCAACATCTTTGTTGCCGACCAGCAGAGCTGTACGATCCGGAAGGTCACGCCCGCGGGGGTGGTCACCACCTTTGCAGGCTCGGCCGGCAATCCGGGAATTGCCGACGGACAGGGGGCGAACGCGCGATTCGCTCAGCCTTCCGGCATAACCATCGATCCGGCGGGCAATCTGTTCGTGGCCGACGTTCGGAGCGATAGAACCGTGATTCGCAAGATTGGTCCGGACGGGAATGTCTCCACCTATGCCGGCGCCAATCAAGTGGTGGACCCGACCAATCCCAGCACCGCCGGCCGCTTGATAGTGGTTTTCGGAATCACTGCTGACCGTTCCGGCAACCTGTTTGCCGTCGATTGGTTCGACTGTCGGGTCAAGAAGATCGCACCGGACGGTACAATTTCCACCATTGCCGGGACGGGCCAGTCTGGCGATCGGGATGGTCAGGCGCTCGACGCCGAATTTGCACAACCAAGTGCGATCACCTCCGACGCGGCCGGTTATCTCTACGTTACGGACCTCGCGGAGAGCGAGATTCGCAAAGTGTCGCCATCCGGGGCCGTCACCACGGTGGTCGACAGTGTGACGAACCAGAAATATCCTTTTCCGGACGCGCTCTATGGAATCGCCGTCGATTCCGCGGGGAATCTGTTCATCGTTGAAAACCACCAGCTGGCTTCCGATCCGGCTGAGTGGGTTTTTCATGCCATGCCGGACAGCTTCCTGCCTTGGATGGATGCGCAACCCTCCGGACATGAGGTGGCGCTGGGTGCCTCGGTGACATTCAGTGCCCATCCGATGGGAACTCCGACTCCCGCGCTCCAGTGGTGGAAAGATGGAATGGCGATACCAGGGGCGACGAGCGCTACCTACACCATTGACAAGGTGGTTTCAGGAGATGCGGGTCAGTATTTCATCACGGCCACCAATGAGGTGGGATCGATGGCGAGCGTAAACGCGGCCTTGGTTGTCGATCTGCCGCCAGTAATCTCGCTTCAACCGGCGAGCCAGCAGGCGAATCCAGGTGAACAGATTACCTTTACTGCGGCAGCCACCGGAATTCCCGGGCCGATGTTCCAGTGGCAGAAGGACGGGATCGACATCGCGGGCGCGACCGCAGCCTCGCTCACTTTGACCAACCTCCAAACTATCGACGGAGGAACCTATCGTGTCATAGCGACCAACATCGGCGGGTCGGTTGCGAGCAATGATGCCACGCTTTCGGTTTTCGGCGTGCCGGCGCTCAAACGCCAGCCAGCGAATGGGTCGGCCCCTGCGGGCGCTAACGCGATATTTACCGTGCTCGCAGCGGGAACTCCTTCGCCCACTTATCAATGGCAAATGAGTTCGGATGGCAGCACCGGTTGGATCGACCTATCCGATAGTGCGAATTATGCGGGAACCGCAACGGATAGTCTCCGGATCCTGGGCGCCACTCCCGAACTCGCGGCAGTCCAGTACCGCTGTGTTGTCAGCAATTCATTTGGATCAGTCGTGAGCGCCGTCGTCACCTTGAGTTTGGTGGCACGTCCCGGTGACTTCGACGGAAATGGCTCGACGGATCTGCTCTGGGACAACACGGCAACCGGAGACCGCGCCATTTGGTACCTCAACGGGACCGCGATCGGTACTTTCGGGTATCTGGCGGGAATCGCTCCTGACTGGCATATCGTGGGAACCGCGGATTTCAACGGCGATGGCCATCCGGACCTGATTTGGGAAAATATAACGACCGGCGATCGGTCATTCTGGCTGATGAATGGCACCACGATCAACAGTTTTGCCTATCTCGCATATGTGGACCCGTCATGGCACATCGCGGCGGCTGGGGATCTGGATTCCGATGGACAGCCCGACTTGATATGGGAGAACACTGCCACCGGAGATCGTGCGGTCTGGTTCCTGCAGGGGCCTAGCTTGAGCAGCTTCGGTTATATCGCTAACATTCCGTCCGCCTGGCACATTGTTGGCGCCGCCGACTTCGACGGGGACGGTTATCTGGATCTGGTCTGGGAAAATCTAGTAACCGGAGATCGCACCGTCTGGTACATGAATGGCACCCACTTGAAAGGCTTTGGCTACATCGCCAATATTCCCGGGGCTTGGCATATCGCCAAAGTGGCCGATTTCGATGGCGATGGTCATCCCGATCTTTTGTGGGAGAACACCACTACGGGGGACAGGGCGTTCTGGCTCATGAACGACGTCAACCTTCTTTCAGCTCCGTATTTCGCCTTTGTAGATCCACTCTGGCGAATCGTCCCATGAGGGGGGAGGCCGCGACCTGTCTGCAGCACCTGCGACCGCCGAGGCCAATGAACCAATGCGGCTGAATCTGGTCTTGCGCTCATACTTGCGGAAGTAGGGAGAAGCGGGTCGATTCACCGGGTGACTGCGGAGTGATATGGGGTTATCTCGTGCACCAGCTTTCGGTTGAATCGCCCCCAGAGGGACGACCGACATGTCACTAACCTGATTCAAGGGATCGCGTAACGGCTTCGGCCGATCTTGGGATTTTCGACCCACCGATCAATCTCGCAGGACTTCCGCTTTTCTCACTCTATAATTATGACAGGTCGTTACTTGCATACGTCCTTGGAAACGGGTACGTTTGTCATTCGCTAACCATGAATTTGCTCATCGGACCCAATCTCCTGCGTATCCACTTTTCCCTCCGCACAATTCTCGGTGCCATGCTTAGTGCGATCTTGGCGACATCCGCCGCCGCCCAGGCGGTCAGTGTATCCGTCAATGCAGCACAAACGGTGCGCACGGTCGACGAGCGCGTCTTCGGCCTCAACGCCGTGATCTGGGACCCGCAGACGTCGGACAGCCAGACGGTCTCGCTTGTCCAGGCCGCGGGCGTCAGGATGGTGCGGATTCCGGGCGGTTCGCTTTCCGACACGTACAACTGGAGCCTGAACAAGAGCTACGATACCACGACCACCACCTCGGGGTACAACACGTGGACGTGGAGCTCGAACATGAGCAACTTTGCCACGTTGATCACGGGCGCGGGCACGCAGGCCTTCGTGACCGTCAACTACGGTTCCGGCACGCCGCAGGAGGCCGCCGCCTGGGTGGCGTACGCCAACAGCACGAGCGCTTCGGATGTTTCGATCGGCAGCGACGGCGCGACCGACTGGTCGAGCGCGGCGAGCTGGGCCACCTTGCGCGGCGCGTCGCCGCTTGGAGCGGACGATGGACGCAATTTCCTGCGCGTCGCGCATGCGGCTCCGTACGGACTGAAATACTGGGAAATCGGCAATGAGTGCTACGGCTCTTGGGAATACGATCGCCACACGATTCAATGGGACCCCGTAACCTATGCCAACGCCGTGAAGGATTACATGGCGGCGATGAAGGCGGTGGACCCGAGCATCAAGATCGGCGTCGTGGCCGAGACGGGCGAGGACAACCTCGACTCGAAATCGCCCGTGCACAACGTGACGAACCCGCGGACAAATGCCTCTCACCACGGCTGGACTCCGGTGATGCTGGCCACGCTCAAGTCGCTGGGCGTCGTGCCGGATTTCCTCATCTACCATCGTTACGAGCAGGGCCCGGGAGCGGAATCCGACGCCGGCCTGCTGCAGACCGCGAAGACCTGGCCGATCGACGCCGCGAATCTCCGCCAGATGCTCACCGACTATCTGGGGACCGGCAGCGCGGGCGTGGAAATCTGCGTCACCGAAAACAATTCGGTCTACAGCAATCCTGGCAAGCAAACCACCAGCCTTGTCGATGGACTCTACATGGCCGACAGCATCGGCAACGTGCTCCAGACGGAGATCAATTCGCTCGTCTGGTGGGACCTGCGCAACGGGCAGGACAACGCGGAAAACAACAGCCTCTCGCTCTACGGCTGGCGCCAGTACGGCGATTATGGCGTGCTGTCCACGCCGTCGGCCTTCGGCTCGACGACCTACTACGACGCGTATCCGACCTACTACGTGATGAAGCTCCTTTCGAATTTCGCGCGCAACGGCGACACGATTGTCAGCGCCACGAGCAGCAACACCCTGTTGTCGGTTTTCGCGGCCCGGCACAGCGACGGCAGCGTGCGCCTGCTGGTGATCAACAAGTCGCCGACCAGCGACCTCACCGCGAACGTGGCCATTGCCGGCGTCACGCCGGGCAGCACGGCCACGCTTTATACGTATGGCAAGGTGCAGGACACCGCGGCGCAGACGGGAACGGGCTCGCATGACGTGGCGTCATCGACCTTCTCCGTGAGCGGCACGTCGTTCCAGCAGACCTTCCCGTCATACTCGGCCAGTGTCGTGGTGTTGCCGACTTCCGCCGCCGGGACGACGGACGCGTTGACCATCAATTCCACCACGTTTCCCGCGACGGCGTCACCAGGTCAGCACGTGACCTTCGACACCACCGTGACGAACACCGGCACCAACACGTGGGGCGCGAATCACTACCTGACGCTGCGCGACACCCTCCTGATCACCAGCGATCCCGCGAATTCGAATCTGGCTTTCGCCTCGTTGAGCGGGGTGGGGACCGGAGCCAACATCACGGTGAGTCTCAGCTTCACCGCTCCCGCCGTGCCCGGACCGCACGCCTATGTGATCGAAGGACTCGACAACAATGTTGCCTGGCTGACCGGTTCGCAGGCGGAAACGCTTCACGTGGGTGAATCCGGCATCGACTTGAACAACGACGGGAAGCCCGACCTGATCTGGTCGAACACAACCACGGGCGATCGTGCGATCTGGTTCATGAACGGCGCCAGCCTGGACAGCTTTGGCTATCTGGCGGGAATTTCGACGGACTGGAGGATCGTCGGCGTGGGCGACTTCAACGGCGACGGCCAGGCCGATCTGGTGTGGGAAAACACGACCACCGGCGACCGCACCTTCTGGCTGATGAATGGAACGACGATCAGCAGCTTCGGCTATCTCGCGCAGGTCGACACCGCCTGGCACATTGCGGCCGTCGGCGACTTCAACGGCGACGGCCAGAACGACATCATCTGGGAGAACACGACCACGGGTGACCGCGCAGTGTGGTTCCTCGACGGAATGAACATCGTGAGCTTCGGGTACATCGCGGGCATCGATCCCGCCTGGCAGATTGTCGGAGCCGGGGACCTCGACGGGGACGGCAAGCCGGACCTCGTGTGGGAAAATCGCACGACCGGTGACCGCACGGTGTGGTTCATGAACGGTGCGACGCTCTCGACGCTGGGCTACATCGCGAACATTCCCGGAGCCTGGCACATCGCCGACGTCGTGGACATCGATGGCGACGGCCACCCGGACCTGGTCTGGGAAAACACCAGCACGGGTGACCGCGCGATCTGGCTGATGAATGGCGTCAACCAGCTGTCCGCACCTTATCTGGCTTTCATCGATCCGGTGTGGTCGATCGCGCCGTAGGCTCGCGCGATCTGGTTCGGTTGTAGGGCGGGGTCGCCTGCCCTGAACCTGTCGAAGGGCCGAACCCCGCCGATTGAGGTGGAACCGGACCTCCGGGCCGGTTCGAACCAAGCGCCGAGGTGGAACGCGTCGTCCTCGACGCGTTGAAGCGTCTTGGGGACAAGCCGCTCCACCTTGCGTGAGGCGGCATTCGGCGATGCCGCCCTACATCGGGCCGATGAGACATCGGCCCCTGCCGAATGGCCAACCGAACCTGACGCGGCAGGGGACGGCGTCCCGCCGGCCTTTGGCGGCGAATAGACGCTGAACGCATTGGGGCAATGCGTTCCACCTTGGTGGCATCCGGAGATGCCGGCTTTGGAGGAATTTGAAAAGGGCGGATGAGGACATCGCCCCTACCGATTTTGTGTCGATGCGCTGCCGTAACAGGCCTGTTACGGTCGGTCTCTTTCCGTGAAAAAGGGTTGCGGAAACTGTGGCTCACTTCGCCGTGACGTCCTTCTCCGCCCGCCGCCATTTCCTGCCTGTTGCCCTTTCCGCCGCACTCCTGTGGCTCGCTCCGCGGGTCGCCCGGGCGGATGGATCTTTGAGCTACAAATATGCCGACTACCGGGAGGCGGACGGCCGCATCAAGGTGGAGACCAACGGCGTCCTCGCCGAGCAGGATCTCGGCCCCGATACGCAGGTCAAGGTTCAGGGCATCATCGATGCCATTGCCGGCGCCACACCCACGGGGCAGCCCGCGCCAGCGGGCAGCGACCAGGTTCCGCTCGCGGAGATTTCCGATCGCCGCAAGGCCTGGAGCGCCGACCTGCTGCATCAGTTTCACCAGGTAAATGTTGACGTCGGGTTCGCCGACAGCCGGGAAAGTGATTACACCTCGGTCGGATGGTCGGTCAACACGCTGACGGATTTCAACCGCAAGAACACGACCCTGCTGTTCGGCCTCGCGGGCACCGACGATGATGTCAAGGTCACCTACCAGAAGCCCTGGGTGAAAAAACGCACGAACGACCTGATCGTTGGCGTCACCCAGCTGCTCGATCCGAAGACCAGTCTCAGCGTCGACCTCACCTGGGGTCACGCGCGCGGCTATCTGAACGATCCGTACAAGGAGGTGCAGAAGACGATCCAGGTGAACCCGGGGGATTTCCTTCCGCTGGATTTTCTCGAGAACCGTCCGGGTCAGCGGACCAAGTTCATCGCGGCCGCCACCTTCAACCATGCGTTCCCCGAAGCTTCGGGAGCCATCGAGGCCATTTATCGCTACTATCACGACACCTTCGACACGAATGCGAACACCCTGGAAGTGAGCTGGCTCCAGCGCCTCGGAAAACAGTTCCTGCTGAAGCCGACCTTTCGATTCTACACGCAAACCGCCGCGAGTTTCTACTACTACAATCTCGACCAGACGACGATCACGCCGCCCTTCGGCCTGCCGCCGGCCGACGGACCGTTCTATTCGTCGGACTATCGCCTGTCTCATTTCGATGCCACGACCTACGGAGTGAAGCTGGTCTGGACGCCGACGGCGCGCGTGCAGTGTGACGTCGAATACGATCGCTACGAAATGCGGGGCCGCGACGGCGTGACCTCCCAAAGTGCCTACCCGCGCGCCGGAATCGTAACCGCGGGAATCCGTCTTTCCTGGTGATTTTTCCCTTGGCCTTCATCACGCAGTCCACGCGTCCGACCTCGAGTTCGAAGAGCACGAGCCCGTTTGGCTCGCTCCGCCGTCTGACGTTTGCGGCCATGGGCACGAATTGCGAAGTGCAATACGTCGCCCCGAAGGGTGAGACCCAGGCGGGTTCCTTCGAGGCGGCGGCAGTCTCGTGGGTGCAGGCCTTTGAGGCCAAGTACACCCGGTTTCGTCCGACCAGCCTGATCGGTCGCATCAACGCCGCGGCCGGCGCGTCGTGGGTCAATATCGACGAGGACATGGAGCAGATGATGAAGCTCTGTGACGCTCTCTATCTGATGACCCAGGGCGTGCTCGATCCCACGGCGCTGCCCTTGCTGAGACTGTGGGATTGGAAGATTGAGAATCCCGCGTTGCCGACGGCCGACGCCATCGCGACCGCCCGGTCGCTGGTGGGTTGGAGCAAAGTGCAACGCGCACCGGGCAAGGTCTTCCTGCCGGAGCCGGGCATGGCGCTGGACTTCGGCGGATTTGGAAAGGAATACGCGGTCGATATGGTCGCGCAGATTGCGCTGAACCACGATATTTCCGACGCGCTCATCGATTTCGGCCACGATCTTCGCGCCCTGGGGTCGGCACCAGGCAGGCCGGCCTGGCATATCGGGTTGGAGGACCCGAGCCGCCCCGGGGCGTCGTGGTCGAGCGTGGCGCTGTCGGGCAGTCGGGGCATCGCCTCGTCGGGCGACTATGTCCGCTGCTTCCGGCTCAACGGGAAGCGGTACGGACATATTGTCGATCCGCGCACGGGCTGGCCCGTGGCCAACGGCTGCATTCAGACCACGGCGATCGCGGGCACGTGCCTGCATGCCGGAGTGCTGTCGACCACGTCCTTCGTGCTCGGGGCGGCGCGCGGCATCGACTTCATCCAGGCGTTTCCGGATGCACAGGGCCTGATCCTCACCGAGAAGAGCCGTTTTCAAACCCGCGGATTTCACAACTATGTCGTGGCCTGAATTCATCGCCTGCACATTTCGCACCCGGACCATTCGCCTCGCCGCGGGCGTCGCCGCCCTTCTGCTCGCGGTCGGCCTTCGCGCGGAGCTCAAGGTGGGCGACGCTTTTCCGGCCCTGAAGGGCGTGCAGGCGGACGCGGCACTGCCGGTCACGGCCGGGCACGTGACGCTGATCGATTTCTGGGCTTCGTGGTGCGGACCGTGCAAGTCGTCGTTTCCCGTCTATTCGCGCATTCAGTCCGACTACGCCAAGGACGGGCTCGTGGTGGTCGGCGTGAGCGTGGATGACAGCGATGCGGCGTATCGGACGTTCGTGCGGCGACTCGCTCCGACGTTTGTCACCGCGGTCGATGCGCGGCACGAACTCGCGGCCCACGTTGAGGTTCCGGCGATGCCGACGTCCTACCTGCTCGGACGAGATGGCCGGGTGCGCTACATTCATGTGGGATTTCACGGCGCCGAAACGGAGAAGCAGATCCGGCGCGAGATCGAATCCCTGCTGGCCGAAACCCCTTCCTCGTCATGAAAACCCATTCCCTGCGCTTGTTGGCGGCGTTCGCTTTCATAGTTCTGTCCCTGGGCAGTCTGGGCGGCTGCGCGAGCGCCGAACTCACCCGCGTGCAACCCTGGGAGCGCTCCATGCTCGCCGACGACCTGATGCGCCCGGATCGCGACCCGCTCGCGACGGCGCTGACCGAGCACGTCTATTTCTCGCGCGAGTCGGCTGCAGGCGGACGCGGAGTCGGCGGCAGCGGTTGCGGATGCAACTGAGCCGGTCTCATGCGGTTGAAGGTCGAATGGTGAGGGTTGACGGAGCGAACCCCGAATGAGTCTGCCGATTCTCTATTCATCGGAGGCGACGCGCCGATGGGTTCGACGATTCGACCCCTGTTTTGACATCTCGATTGAATCGTTCCGGCAGAAGTGCGGCTTCCGAGTCGCGTTTCTTTCCCGGTTTGTTCATCTTCGGGCCGCATGAAAATCCTGGTCATTGAGGATGAAATGCAGCTCGCGCGGCACATCAGCCGGGCGCTGACCCGGTGCGGCCACGTCGCGAGCGCGGAATTTGACGGGGCCGAAGGCCTGCGGACGGCGCTGACCGATCCGCCCGATCTCGTCGTGCTCGATCTCGGGCTGCCGACCGTCGACGGGTTTTCAGTGCTCTCGCAGCTGCGTCAGGCCAGCTGTCCTTCGCGGGTGCTGATTTTGACCGCGCGGGGCGAGGTCGAGAATCGCGTGAAGGGCTTGAAGGCGGGGGCGGACGATTATCTGCCCAAGCCGTTTTCCCTCGACGAACTGGTGGCGCGCGTCGAAGCCCTCGGACGGCGCGGCACGCTGCCGACGGCGCAGGATCTGCTCAAGGTCGGCGATCTCCAGATGGATGTGCATCACCGCCGCGTGACGCGGGCGGGCAAGGCGGTCGCGCTGTCCCCGCGGGAATTCGACGTGCTTCAGGTTTTGATGCAGGAACCCGGGCGCGTGTTTTCCCGGACCGAACTCTGCGAGCGCATCTGGCAGCGCGATTACGAGTACGACACCCGTACGGTTGAAATTTTCATCACCCGCCTGCGCAAGAAAATCGACTCGGGCTTCACCTCATCCCTGATCCACACCATCCGGTTCGTGGGTTACTCGGTGGGAGTTTCCGCGTGAAGGCCGCAGGTTCCCGCCGCGTCCCGGGCGACCTGAGTGCGCTCCGCCTGGCGCCGGCATTCGTTTTGGTCGCCCTGTTGTCCGGTGTGCCGCGGGCGATTTTCGGAGCCGACATCGAAGGGCAGGTGCTCCTGAGCCCGAACCGCCGGATGCCGGTGGTCAACCGTCGCTACGAGATCGTCGCCAACGAAGGGGTGCTTTCCACCAGTCCGCCGCTGGCGGTGGTTTACGTCGAGGGTGACTGGCCCGCGCCGGAGGGGCCGCCGCGGGCGGAAATGGCGCAGAAGGACATGAATTTTCTGCCCGCGTTGCTGCCGGTCCAGGTCGGGACGAGGGTCGAGTTTCCGAACGAGGACGAGCAATACCACAACATCTTTTCGTTTTCGCCGGCAAAGCGGTTTGATCTCGGACGCTACCGCAAGGACGAGAAGCCGGTTCCATCGGTTGTCTTCGATCGTCCCGGCATGGTCGTGCTCCGGTGCGACATTCACGAGCATATGCGCGCCATCATTCTCGTGCTCGCGACGCCCCATTTTGTCGTCACGGAGCCCGACGGCCGCTTCCATCTCGGGCACGTTCCGCCCGGGCGCTACGTCGTGAAGGCGTGGATCGACAGCCGGACGACGCTGCAGCGGACCGTGGAGGTCAGCGAAGGCGGGACCGCGCGGGTGGATTTTCGATGAATGCGCCGGCCAGTGCCCGGGCCTCGGCCTTTCGCGTCCAGCTGCTGGTCGCGATGATGGTTCTCGTCGTGGCGGTCGCCGGTCTGGCCCTCCTGTTCGCGCAGCACAACGTCGCGGAAACGGTGCGGCAGGATTTCGAACGCCGGTTCGCGGGCGAGATTGCGGCCGTGCGCGAGGTCCAGGCGATCCGGCACGAGGCCCAGGCGGAACGTTGTCGCGTGCTCGCGCGCAAGCCGCGCATTCACGCGGCGCTCGAGGACGATGCCCGGGACCTGCTCTATCCCAGCGCGCGCGACGAACTCGGCGATCTGCTGGCGCCCAACCCGGTGGCGGGCGACGCCGCGGACCGCCAGTTGTTTGAGGCGCGATTCTACCGGTTTCTCGACGTCACGGGTGCGGTTATCCGGCCGCCCGATGCAACTCTCGCCGGGATCATGGCGCCCGCGGAGGAACAGCGCCTTGCCCTGCGCGGGCAGCCGCGGAGCGTCGAATCCGGGTTTTTCGCGCGGACGGTCGCAAACGGAACCGAGGTCGACGAGGTCATCGCCATGCCGGTCGTTTCGACGGAAACGCACGAGGTCATCGCTTCGCTGGTTCTCGGCTTCCGGCAACTGCCGGCGCGAATGAACGATGAAACAGCCATCCGCACCGGGTGGTGGATCGACGGTCATTTGCTTTTCACGGGCTATCCGGAAGCGATGCGCGAGGCCGCCGAGAAGGTCGTGGCGCCCCTGGTTCCGGAAGCCGGACAATCGACCGATGGGACGGTCGTCCGCATCGGCGACGACTCCTTCCTCAGCTTTTGCGAGTTGCTCAATCCGCATTCCGGCTATCCGCCCGCCTACCTGGTGGGACTTTATCCCCTCGCGGATGCCCAGGCGCGCCAGCGCGCATTGCTCTGGGAGTTCGTGGGTGCCGGCCTGTTGCTCGTTCTCGGTGCCTACGGAATCGTGCGGGTGCTGTCGGCGCGACTCTCCCGGCCGGTGGCGGAGCTCGCCGAGGATTCCGAACAGGAACGCGCCCAGCGCAAGCAGGCCGAACACGCGCTCGGTCAAACCAGCGCGGAGCTCCAGCGATCGGCCCGATTTTCCGCCGACGCCTCGCACCAGCTCAAGACTCCCGTCACCGTGCTGCGCGCCGGCCTCGAGGAATTGCTGGCCGACAACCAGCTCGCTCCCGAAATCCGCGAGGAACTCTCGACACTCGTGCACCAGACCTTCCGGCTGACGAACGTGATCGAGGACCTGCTGTTGCTCTCGCGCCTGGACGCCGGGCGCCTGCAGCTCGATCTGGTGCCGGTGAACCTCACGCATTTGCTGGACGGCCTGCGCGACGACCTCGACGCGCTGCCGGACGCGAAGGAGCTGCTGATCGAGTCGGATTTGCCCCCGGACTTAAACATCCTCGGCGAGCGCCGCTATACCTCGCTCATCCTCCAGAATCTGCTCGAGAACGCACGCAAGTACAACCTGCCGGGAGGCCGGATCCGCATGGCGGCGCGGGAGGACGAGGAATGGTGTGTGCTGACGATCGGGAACACGGGCCGACCCATCGATCCGGACGCCCAGGTCCACATTTTCGAGCGGTTTCATCGCGGTGCGGCGGGGGAGAACATTCCCGGGCACGGACTCGGTTTGAACCTGGCGCGCGAGCTGGCGCGACTCCACGGAGGCGATCTGGTTCTGCGAACCTCCGACCAGGAGTGGACCGAATTCGAAATCCGGTTTCGCCTGGCCCCGCACGAAATCCCGCGGGCCGCCTCATGAAATGGAGCGAGGCCATCATCTTCGCCGGTGCCGGCCTCGCTTCATTGCGGGCGGGCGACGAATGGATCGATCGGCTTGATGACCGGCTCACGCTGGCGTCGGGCGACGGATTTTATCGCGCGCATTTGAGCGGACTGGCGGAAACCGATGCGTATTTTTTCTCCCAGCCGGCTCCGGGACTGCTCTATGCCGACGGGAACCAGCTCGTCGCGCCCCAGCTGACGTTGTTCGTCGACGCGCAGGCGGGTGAGCGCTGGTACGCATTCTTGCAGGCCCGGGCGGACGACGGCTTTGATCCTGGCGACGGGGGCGAACGGGTGCGACTGGATGAGTACGCCGTGCGCGCCTCTCTCGGCGACGGTGGCAGTCTGAATGTGCAGGTCGGCAAGTTCGCGACGGTTTTCGGAAACTGGGTGCCCCGGCATTATGCCTGGGACAATCCGTTCGTGACCGCCCCGTTGCCTTACGAGAATCTCACGGGAATTTTCGACGTCGTGGCCGCGTGGTCGGCCGATTCAATTTTTCGCTGGGGCGACGTGCGACCGTCTTTCGGAGGGAGTTATGCATTCCATGAATATCGCGTGCCGGTCATCTGGGGGCCGAGTTACGCTTCGGGTGCTTCGGTGTCCGGGGTCGTCGGGCGATTCGAATATGCCGCGGAGATCAAGAACGCCTCCCTGTCATCGCGCCCGGAAACCTGGGATGTCTCGCACACCCAATGGCAGAATCCGACGTACACTGCGCGGATCGCGATCCGTCCCGACGAGGCCTGGAGCCTGGGGATTTCGGCGAGTGAAGGCACCTATCTGCTGTCTTCGGCGGCATCTTCCGTCCGTCCTGGCTATTCGCTGGGGGACTATCGCGAGACGGTGATCGGCCAGGATATTTCCTACGCGTGGCACCATTTTCAATTTTGGGCCGAATTGATGGAAACACGCTTTGCGATCCCCACCGTGGGCGACGCCGACACGATCGCGTACTATCTGGAGGCGAAATACAAATTCTCGCCGGAGTGGTCGGGAGCCGTCCGCTGGAACCAGCAATTCTTCGGCGACTTGAGCGATGGGGTGGGGAATTCCCAAAAATGGGGACGCGACGTGTGGCGCATCGATGTCGCGCCAACGCTGCGTCTGACGCCTCATTTGCAACTCAAGGTGCAGTACAGCCTGCTTCACAACGGATCGGACGAGCATCGCCTGTCCAACGAGTTCGACCTGCAGGCGTTGCTGCGCTTCTGACCCGTCTTCACTGGCAGTAACAGGCCTGTTACGGTCGGCTCCTTTCGCTCCGTCGGGGGTCGATGGAATGTCAGGTGTCCGGCGTCATGCCGGGATCGTAATCCAATTCGCGAGAGGAAGCCGTTACCGCCATGAAAATGACCACCCTGTTTCATCGTCATAGCCGCTGGATCAATTTCCCGGCCGCGATCCTGATTTTCCTGCTGCAGCGCACCCCGATCCTGAACCTGCTCGTCGAGGGCGACGAATTCGTGATGTCCTCGCCCGCCGGCACGTTGCTGAAATCGCTCGCGACGACAGCGGTTGCACTCGGCGCCGTCAATTCGATGGCCGGAGCCACGCCTTTGACCGTGTCCTCGGGCACCTCGACCGGCGTCTCGCTCGCGGCGGGCACCGCGGGATCGGTTTCCATTTCCCTGGCCGGCGCAGACAACACGGCCGATCCGCCGGCCTCATGGACGGTATCCGGTGCGATTCCGCCGGGGATGGATTATTCCGGCCTAACCTCATCCGGCACGGCCAACGTGATGATTCTGCACCTGGAAGGCACGCCGACTACGGCCGGCTCGTACATGGTGTCCTTGCAGGTGTTTTCCGACCCCAACGCGACCGGCACCTTCCAGTCCGCGGTCTATAGCTATACCGTGACCGTCACCGGTTCAACCGCCACCGCGCCTTCGATCAGTACGCAGCCGACCGGGCAGTCCGTGACGGCGGGAAATTCCGCCAACTTCACCGGAGCGGCGAGTGGCTCGCCCACTCCCACGTTGCAATGGCAGCGGCAGCCCTCGGGCAGCGGCACTTTTTCCAATGTTTCCAACGGCGGCGCCTACTCCGGGGCGACCACTGGCACGCTCACCGTCAGCGGCACCACCACCGACATGAGCGGCGACCAGTTCCGTCTCGTGGCGACCAATAGCGCCGGCAGCGCCACCAGCAATGCGGCGACCCTGACAGTCAATGCCACGACCGCGGCGCCGGCCTTCACGACGCAGCCCACGAATCAGACCGTCACCGCGGGAGGGAGCGCGTCGTTCGTCGTCGCGGCAAGCGGCGGTCCGGCGCCGACGCTGCAATGGCAGCGGCAGCCCTCGGGCGGAGCCTTTGCCAATCTGGCGGAAGGCGGCGGGTATACCGGCACGACCGGCACCACGCTCACCGTCTCGAATACGGTCGTGGGCATGACCGGCGATCAGTTCCGTTGCGTGGCCACGAACGGCTCGGGCTCGGCGACCAGCAACGCGGCTTCACTGACGGTGAATCCGGCGCCGGTCATCAATTCGATCTCCTACGACTCGACCGATTTCCCGGGTCACGCGCTTCCGGGTGCGACCATCAACTTCACCTATCACGTTACCAACACCGGCACCAACGCCTGGGGCGCGAACCACTATCTCGTGGTGCGCGATACGAATGACAACAACCTGTTCTTTGCCTCGCTCAACGGGATTGCACCGGGCGGAGGCACGACGGCTTCGTTGACCCTGACGGCGCCATCGACTCCCGGCAGCTACACCTTCTACGTGCAGGGCCTCGAGAACAACGTCGCGTACTTTGCCACCCGGGCGACCCTGATGCTCACGGTCAGCCTCTCGACTTCGGGCATCGATTTGAACGGCGATGGGAAGCCGGACCTGATCTGGTCGAATACAGCCACCGGCGACCGGGCGATCTGGTTCATGAACGGGACAAATCTCGACAGCTTTGGCTATCTGGCGGGAATTTCGACGGACTGGAAAATCGTCGGCGTGGGTGACTTCAACGGCGACGGACAGGCTGATCTGGTGTGGGAGAACACCTCGACGGGCGATCGGACGTTCTGGCTGATGAATGGAACGACGATCAGCAGCTTCGGCTATCTCGCGCAGGTCGACACCGCCTGGCACATTGCGGCCATTGGCGACTTCAATGGCGACGGCCAGAACGACGTCATTTGGGAAAACACGACCACGGGTGACCGCGCGGTTTGGTTCCTGAATGGAATGAACATCCTCAGCTTCGGCTACATTGCGGGCATCGATCCCGCCTGGCACATTGTCGGAGCCGCGGACATCGACGGTGACGGCAAGACCGACCTCCTGTGGGAGAATCGCACGACCGGTGACCGCACGGTGTGGTTCATGAATGGTGCCACGCTCTCGACGCTGGGGTACATTGCGAACATCCCCGGCGACTGGCACGTCGCCGACGTCGTGGACATCGACAGCGACGGCCGCCCCGACCTGGTCTGGGAAAACACCACCACGGGCGACCGCGCGATCTGGCTGATGAACGGTGTCAATCTTGTGTCCGCGCCGTATCTCGCCGGCATCGATCCGGTCTGGTCGATCGCGCCGTAGTTGTGGGAGCGGCTATACGCCGCGATTGCGGTGGAGCGGCTTGTCCTCAAGGCGCTGAACGCATTGGGGACAATGCTTCCTGTCGCGGCGGCATTCGGCGATGCCGCCCTACATCGGGCCGATGGAACATCGGCCGCTGCCAAACGGCCAGCGGGACTTATCCCGGTAGGGACGGCGTCCCGCCGGCCTTTGCCGTTTTTCGATGCGGGTGGACGCCCAACGCATTGGGGACAATGCGTTCCACCTTGATCGCCGGCCTCGCAATCGCGCAATCAGCGTCCGCCAGTCGACGTCGCCAGCAAGGTGGCGACCATCGATTCGAGGCCGCGCGCATCCTCGTCGTCGAAACGCCGGAGTTTGGGACTGTCGAGGTCGAGCACACCGAGCAGCTTTTGGCCCGACAGGAGGGGCACGACGATTTCCGAATTCGACGCGCTGTCGCACGCGATGTGACCGGGAAACTCATGGACATTCGGCACGACCACGGTGGTCCGGCGCGCGGCCGCCGTCCCGCAGACGCCCCGACCGATCTTGATCCGCGTGCAGGCGACCTTGCCCTGGAACGGGCCCAGCACGAGTTCGGTGCCATCAAACAAATAGAACCCGGCCCAGTTCAGGTCAGACAGGGTTTGCATGAGGAACGCGGACGTCTGGGCGAGATTGCAGATCCAGTTGCGCTCGCCCTCCAGCACGGCGGCCAACTGTTTGACGGCTTGCGTGTAGAATTCGGTTTTCGAGGAAGCGGAAATGGCGGTGACCGTGTGGGACATGGTGGAATCGGATCGAATAATGGCGTGACCGTTTCAACAGGTCAAATTCCCGTGTTTGGTCCGGCCATCGGGATCGGCGTGGAGGGTGGGGACCTGCGCCCGCCAATGATCCCAACCCATCGAAGGGAAATTGGGTGGAAGTAGGCGACGGCATCCTGCCGGCCTTTCGGACACAACGACTGGGAAGGCGGATGAGGACATCCGCCCCTACCGTCATGGGGATCGTGCGACACTAGGGCAGATTCAGAAAAGGTGTGGCCGGGTCCGAAGGGCCCGGTCAGGTTCCGGATGCGGCTGATGCCGCAATCGACTCCCCGGGGGCGGACGCCCCCGGCTACATCAGCGGGAACGCTGGTCCTGGCGTCGAGCCGGTTGCTGCCATCCGAGCCGGCAGCTTCCTTTCTTGCGCATCTTTGCGCTGCAGGCTTTTTGAAACTGCTCTAACCGCACCATTCCCGCAGCGTGATTATTTGGCGGGCGAGGTGGCCCGCCCTCCAATGAAAGCTTGGAATAATGCCGCGGGTCGCCTCTGCTCGTGGGCGATGGCTGGTGACGAATTCACTCGACTGGTGGATGCCTATTACGAGGCGTTGTACCGGTTTGCCCTGAGCCTGGCGCGAAACTCGTCCGATGCCGCCGACCTGACGCAGCAGACTTTTTTCATCTGGGCACGCAAGGGTTCGCAGTTGCGCGACACCTCCAAGGTCAAATCGTGGCTCTTCACGACGCTTTATCGGGAATTCCTGCGCGGGCGCCGACGGGCGGCGCAGGTGAGCGCCCTGGAGGATTTGCCGCCCGGGGAGTCCGACCCGCCGGCGCCGGAGGTGGATCTGGTCGCGGGAATCGATGCCGACCTGACGGTGAATGCGCTGCAGGACGTCGATGAGGTCTATCGCGCTCCCCTGACACTGTTTTACCTGCAGGAATTGTCGTACAAGGAGATCGCGGAAACGCTGGATGTGCCGATAGGTACGGTCATGTCGCGTCTTTCCCGCGGAAAGGCGCAGCTGCGCGCCGCTCTTGACCGCCGGGACACCCGCCGACGGAATAAAGTGCTGCCCTTTGACTCTCAATTGGAAACGAAACCGTAATGTCGCCCGAAGACGCCAAACTCATCCTCCAGGCCTACCGGCCCGACGGCAGTGACGCCGCGGACGCCGCATTCGCGGAGGCGTTGAAGCTGGCGAAGGAGGATCCGGCCCTGGCGCGCTGGTTCGAAGCGCAGCAGGCCTTTGATCGCGCGGTGGCGACCAAGATCGTTTCCATTGCTCCGCCTCCGGGCTTGCGTACCGCGATTCTGGCGGGCGCGCGCACGGAATCGGGAACGGCGGTTTCGTGGTGGCTGCAACCGCGCTGGCTGGCGATGGCCGCCGGACTGTTGCTGGTGATCTTCGTCGGCTCGCTGATTCGCGCCCGGCGGGTGTCGGCGGACGAAGCGCCGTTCCTGGCCTTCATCGCCAACGATGCCAAGCACAGCGAAACGCACGGCGGCAAGGGCGAGGTGACTGGGGAGCTGCAGGCGAAACTCACGCAGCCGACGACGCGACTGGGCGCGCCGCTGGCGGTCAACTTTGATCAGCTGCGGGTGAACGGTTGCCGCGACATCTCGTTCGCCGGCCACGATGTGCTTGAGGTCTGTTTCAATCGCGACGGGAAGTGGTTCCACTGCTACATCGTCCGGCAGGCCGACTTTCCCGCGCTGGCGGCCTCGACGCAGCCGGCGGTCACCGACATGGCTTCGTACAAGGTCGCGACGTGGACGGATTCGTCGCACGTGTTCATGGTGGTGAGCAAGGTGGGCGAGGACGCGCTGCGGCGGCTATTGTAGCTTCGAAGAAGGAGGTGGCTCCGCGAATCGCGTGGACGGCCGTCTAAAGAACCTGGCCAAGGCGAATCCGCGCTCACGGCTCACCGCTCTCTGCCACCAATTTGAACCACGGAGGCACAAAGACGCGGAGGTTTTTGACCACGGATTTCATGGACGGCACGGATTTTCAGATCGACGCTGCTTTGCACGGGTGCTCGCTTCTCGCTCCACGGTTCTCGCTTTCTCCGTCCGGAATTCCGCATTCAGCTCTGTGGAATCTGCCGCTGCTCACAGCTCACCGCGCTCTGCCAACCATTTTGAACCACGGAGGCACTGAGGTGCTCGATCCGGTCTCGTCACCTGTCACTGGGTCCTTCGACCCTACCGGATTGTTCGTGCGCTTGGGACGGTCGTCCTTAGGTTTGAGGCGTGAACAGCCAGGCCATGCCTCATGCCGATGGCTCGGCTCCGTCGTTTCCGCGTGGTCCGGGACCGACAGCCGAGCATGACCGACTTGCCCAGGATGCTTCGCGCGAAAAGAACTGGAAGCGCTGGGGACCTTATCTCGCGGAGCGGCAGTGGGGGACGGTCCGTGAGGATTACTCGGCCGAGGGCGACGTCTGGAAATACTTTCCCTTCGATCAGGCAGCCGCGCGCGCCTACCGCTGGGGCGAGGACGGACTGTTCGGCCTGACCGATCGCGAGTGCCGGTTGTGCTTCTCGGTCGCCCTGTGGAACGGTCGCGATCCGATGCTCAAGGAACGCCTGTTCGGATTGTCGGGGCCCGAAGGCAATCATGGTGAGGACGTCAAGGAGGCCTATTTTTACACCGCGGCCACCCCGACCCACAGCCACATGCGGGCGGTGTATCACTACCCCCAGGCGGAGTATCCCTATCAGCGATTGCGCGACGAAAATGCCCGCCGGAATCGCAATGAGCGGGAGTTCGAGCTCGCCGACACCGGCGTGTTCGCCGACGGGAGATTCTTCGAGGTGGCGGTCGAATATGCGAAGCGCACGCCGAACGACATCCTGATCCAGATATTTGTGACCAATCGGGGTCCCGAAGCCGCGCCAATTCACGTGCTTCCGACCTTGTGGTATCGCAACACGTGGTCGTGGGGTTGCGTCCACGAAGGCTGCACGCTGCGTCCGCGAATTTCGCCGGCGGGCATGGACCGCCTGACCACGCATCACGAGACGCTCGGACGCTATATCCTCGATATCGAGCGCCAGCCGGGCGGATACCCCCCGTTTATCTTCACCGAAAACGAGACCAATGCGAAGCGGCTTTTCGGGAGCGAAAACTCGAGCCCGTACGTGAAGGACGCGTTTCACGATTACGTGGTGCACGGGCGCAGCGAAGCCGTGAATCCCAAGCGGAATGGCACCAAGGCGGCGGCGCTTTGCCATCTGGACCTCGCGGCCGGTGAGACGCGCGTGATCCGGTTGCGTCTGTCGGCCGAGTCCGAGGCGCCGCGCAAGGCATTCGGTCCCGAGTTCGCCGAGGTGTTTTCCGCCCGGCAGCTCGAGGCGGAGGACTTTTATCGCAATCTCCTGCCCGGCGATATTCCCGAAGAGGAGCGAAATGTGGCGCGCCAGGCCTACGCCGGCCTCCTGTGGTCGAAACAGTTTTATCACTACATCGTGGCCGACTGGCTCGATGGCGATCCCGACCAGCCGCGTCCGCCCGCGGCCCGGCGCAAGGGACGCAACTCCGACTGGCTGCATCTTTTCAATCGCGACATCATTTCGATGCCAGACAAATGGGAATATCCCTGGTTCGCCGCGTGGGATCTGGCGTTCCACATGATTCCGTTTGCGCGGGTGGACCCGGAATTCGCCAAGCAGCAGCTGAATCTGTTTCTGCGCGAGTGGTACATGCATCCCAACGGGCAGATTCCCGCCTACGAGTGGAATTTTTCGGATGTGAATCCGCCGGTGCATGCGTGGGCGTGCTGGCGGGTGTACAAGCTCACCGGCCCGCGCGGCGGACGCGACCGCGTCTTTCTCGCGCGCGTGTTTCAGAAACTGCTGCTGAACTTCACCTGGTGGGTTAACCGTAAGGACCCCGGCGGGCGCCATCTGTTTTCCGGAGGCTTTCTCGGCCTGGACAATGTCGGCGTGTTTGACCGGTCAAAGCCCCTGCCGACGGGCGGCCAGCTCGAACAAGCGGATGGGACGGCGTGGATGGCCTTTTATTGCAGCACCATGCTGGCGATCGCGCTCGAACTCGCCGAGAGCGATCCCAGCTACGAGGACATCGCTTCGAAATTCTTCGAACACTTCGTCGCCATCGCGGATGCCATGAATCGCCTGGGTGGCTCGGGACTGTGGCACGAGGAGGATGGCTTCTACTACGATCAGCTCTATCTCGACGGAAAGGCATTCCCGCTCCGGTTGCGCTCGGCGGTTGGCATTATCCCGCTGTTCGCGGTGGAGTTCATCGAGGAGGGCAGACTCGACCGCCTTCCCGGATTCGCCAAGCGCACGCGCTGGTTCCTGGATCATCGCCGGGATCTGGCCGGCCAGATTTCATACCTCGCGTCCGACGGTCAGGCCGGCCGGCGGCTCCTGGCCATTCCCTCGCGCGCACGCCTGGAACGCGTGCTGCGCTACGTTTTCGACGAGAATGAATTTCTTTCTCCTTACGGCATCCGGTCACTTTCCAAGACCTACGGGGCCAATCCGTTTGTCATGGAGGCGGGTTCGGAGCGTTACCAGGTCAACTATGTGCCGGGGGAATCGGATTCCGGTCTTTTCGGCGGCAACTCGAACTGGCGCGGCCCGATCTGGCTGCCGCTCAATTTTCTCCTGATCGAGGCGCTAGAGCGCTATCATCAATTCTACGGCGACTCATTTCAGATCGAGTTTCCGACTGGCAGTGGAAAGCTCATGAACCTCCAGCAAATCTCGATCGAGCTCGCCCGCCGGATCGTCCAGATCTTCATGTCCAAAGCGGATGGTGTTCGGCCCAATTTGGGGACGGAATGGGAGTACCTGAAAAAAATGGGAGCCGGCGATCTGGTCCTGTTCCACGAGTATTTCCACGGCGAAACCGGTCTGGGCCTCGGAGCCAGTCATCAAACCGGCTGGACGGCCTTGATCGCGCGCCTGATCGAGAATTTTCGCGTCTAGGAGTGATCGGGGTAGGAGCCTGCTTGCAGGCGATATTTCGAAGGTGGATCCGGACCTCCGGGCCGGTTTGTCGACATTGATAGAGGGGTCGACAACTGGAATAGCGGGAGGTCGTGCCACCGAATCGCCTGCAAGCAGCCTCCTGCGACGTGGCTGAACGAATTTGGCCTTGGTACTTCGGCTCAGTTGTCTTCCAGCTGGAAAAATATTTTGTACCCGGACAGGCAAAAAGGCGCACTTCGACTGCGATAAATACGCTATTTACGTCGGCTCCTGTAAAGAGTGCGCCACGTCGGCTCATAATGTAAAAGCAGTCCAAAAAAAATTGGTTGAGTCGCGGGAGCGTGCGCTAAACTCGGCTGTCAAACGAAGCCATGCACAAAAGCTCTTCCAGACTCTTTGTGACCGTCCTTACCATGTTGTCCTGCGTATGCGCATGGGGCGCAGATCGTTGGGAAACATTGAAGGCCATCAATTTGGTCGAAAACCCGACGAATCAGACCCATGTGGGGCCGCGCGGAGAATTGGGACCGTACCAGTTCCGTTCCAGCACGTGGAAGATGCATTCGCAAAAGCCTTTCAATATGGCAATCGATCGGGCGAGCTCCGACGAGGTTGCCGTTGCCCACTATGAATGGATCAAGCGCGGGCTGATCGACGCCGGAATCGACGCGAACACCTACAATATCGCTATGGCGTGGAATTGCGGCCTCGGTGCCGTCGTCGGCGGTCACGTGCCGTCGGTCTCCTATCAGTACGCCGATCGCGTCCGCAATCTTGTCAACACGATCAAGCAGCAGGAACGCGATACCGTCGCCTCGGCCCCCAAGGTTGTACCTGCGCCGGCCCATCCGAAATCCAATTTCGACCTCGAATTCGACACAGACCATTCGAAGCCGCATTTCGTCCTGGAGGACGATTCGCAGGCACCGCTGTTGGTCGTGAGCACCGAGTCGCCGCGCTTCGGTCTGTCGTTGCCCGGAGTGTTCGCGCTCGCGAGCACGAACTGAGGCGGGCTGGTTGCCTCGCTGCGGAAGCGGCTTTCTTGTCCGCCATAGCCTTGGCGACGGCGGAACGCCGCGAAGATTTCCGGTGGCAGGGCGGGGGATCTCGCCCGCCCCGAGTCGTCCCGTCCGGCACGCCGCTCGGGTTTTGGGGAAATCAATTCACCGGGCTCGGCGAGCCCGGCTCCACCGGACGAATCACTGCCCGCCGTTTCCCGCCATCCGCTCACTTCCCTTTGCTTACTCCAAGAACGTCGACTGCTTTGGCTGTGTCCGTGCGAGGCGGGCTGCTTCCTCCTCGGGAGTCGCGTTGAGATGGCGGGGCGGCTTTGAGACCCGCGCGGCGAGAGCCGCCTCGCGATCGGCCACGATGCGGTCGCACATCCGCTCGATCTGCAGATGCAGCCATTTCTCGGTCGGGCTGTTTTTCGTGTAATCGGCCGGGCCGTAGTGATCGATGCGATCGTTGTGCCGGAGCCGGTCGTTCTGCTCGAATTCGGCGCGAACTTCGGGATTGTACACCGCGTAGGTTTTTCCGCCCCCCTTTTTCACCACGGAGAAGCTCGGAACATCGCTCGGACCGTCGGCGATGTAGATCATGTTGCGGATCGGAATGCGGCGGTCCTCGGGCGCGACCTTGGCGTTCACGTCGATCGCGGCATTCCGGTTCGTGCCCTTGTTGATCTCGAAAATCGCGCGCGTCTTCGTCGTGTTGTCGATCATGACGCCGATCTGCGCAATCTCGGCGGCGGCCTCGATGACAAACTCGTTCTGCCTCAGGAAACCGGGTTGCAGCGGATTCTCGATGAATTCGCAGGCCCAGATTCCGTCGACAAACGGCGCGATCGAGCTGCCCCGGACCATTTCCGCCAGACCGGTGCTGACGATGTAGTGCTCGAGCGCGATCTCGTGCTTCACATATTCGGGCTTGGACTGCACCCACGCGCGCGAGCTTTTGAAGAAATCCGGCAGGCCCGGGTAAAATTTGATCTCGGCCCCGCACTCGCGCAGCACCTTGTTGCTGAGCCCGGCCATCGGCCCCGCCAGCACGTAGGTGAGGAGGTGGTTGAGATAGCTTATCTCCGGGGAGATCGAATAGCCGCGACGACGGTAATTCTCGGCCAGCGCATTCGTTTCCGCCCAGAAAGTCGCCTCGTCCACGCCAAACCGGCGAAACAGCGGCGCTTGCATGTATGCGGGAATCAGAGTCTTGTCAAAGTCCCAGATACAGCTGATGATGTTTTGAGTGAAAAGCGTCGAAGCCATTGGGAATCTCTTCCGCTAGGCAGCCAGGGCCGCCAAAAAGACGTGGCGGCCAGACAATGCCGCTCGCCGCGGCTGACGCAATTCGCAATTTCCCCGAGACCTCGGCATGGACCAATTACCCGCCATCGCACCCTTTCAACAGCGCCTCGACGAGCTCGATGCGCAGATGGCGGAGGCGTCGTTTTACGCCAATCCGCGGCGCGCCGCCGAGGTGGCGCGCGAACATCAGCGTTTGCGCCAGCTGATCGATGACTATCGCGCCTACGAACGGACCGGGGAAGCGGTGTCCGAGCACACGGCGCTGATCAAGGATCCCACCGCCGACCCCGATCTCCGTTCGCTCGCGGAAGTCGAGCTGCCGGATCTCCAGCGCGAACGGGAAAGCCGCCGGCGATCGGTGCTGCTGGCGATGATTCCGCCGGAGCCGGCCGACTCTCGCAACACCGTCATGGAAATCCGCGCCGGCGCTGGCGGCGACGAGGCGAGCCTTTTCGCGGCGGATCTCCACCGCATGTTTTGCCGCTACGCGGAAGGCCGCGGCTGGAAAGTCCAGCCGATGAGCTCGAGCGTTTCCGACCGGGGCGGATTCAAGGAAGTCATTTTCCTGATCACCGGGGACCAGGTTTATCGTCAGCTGAAGTTCGAGAGCGGCGTGCATCGGGTGCAACGGGTTCCGGTCACGGAAGCCAGCGGACGAATCCACACGTCAACGGTGACCGTGGCGGTCCTGCCCGAGGCCGAGGAGGTCGATGTGCAGATCGATCCGCAGGATCTCGAGATCACGGTGCAGCGCGCGAGCGGACCCGGCGGACAGGGCGTGAACACGACCGACTCGGCGGTGCGGATCGTGCACAAGCCGACCGGCCTGACCGTCTACTGCGCCGACGATCGCTCCCAGCAGAAAAACAAGGCCCGCGCGATGGCCGTGCTGCGTTCGCGCCTGCTGCAGCGCCGCGAGGAGGAGGAGCATGCCAAGTATGCGGCCCGTCGCCGGAGCCAGATCGGGACAGGCGACCGCAGCGAGCGCATCCGCACCTACAACTTTCCGCAGAATCGCGTCACTGACCACCGCATCGGTCTGACGTTGTACAGTCTGCCCGCGATCCTCGAAGGCGCGATCGATCCGCTGATTGAAGCGCTGCAGAAGGCCGAATTCGACGAACGCCTCGCGGAACTCACCGGTCCGCCGTTGCCAAGTCGCCGGGTGGCACCGGCGGACGAGGATTGAGGCGAGCCAAATAGTTGAATGTTGAGAGTTGAATGAACCGACCCGAGCCCAGGAAAAATTTGACCGGCTGCGTTCAGCGATATGTAGGAGCCTGCTTGCCGGCGACCCCAGGCGGGGCGCGCCCGTTTTTCGCCACGGTTTTCAGGTTGGTCGCGAAATCGGGAGCGCCATCCACCGCCTGCAAGCAGGCTCCTACCTCAATCGCCGAAATTCCTGAACGGACTCACTCCCTCCGATCGTTCGTCACTCAACCCTCAACTCTCAACATTCAACCACCTCCGTCTCCCTGAGCCATGCAGACGCTGCTCGAAATCATCAAGAAGACCGCGGCCTTCTTCGAGAAGCGGGGCGTCGAGAGTCCGCGCCTGAATGCCGAGCTGATCATCGGGCACGGCCTCGGTTTGAAGCGCATGCAGCTCTATCTGCAGTTCGAACGGCCCCTGACCGAGGTGGAACTGGATCGAATCCGGCCATTGGTGAAGCGCCGCGCGGAACGCGAGCCGCTGCAATACGTTCTCGGCGCGACCGAGTTTGCGGGCGTGACGCTCAAGGTGGACCGGCGCGCGCTGATTCCGCGACCGGAGACGGAGTATCTGGTGGAACTCCTCCGCCAGCGTCTCGACGCGACGCCTCCGGCGCGGATTCTCGATCTTGGCACCGGCACGGGCGCGCTGGCGCTGGCACTGGCCCAGGCCTGGACGTCGACCAGCGTTCTGGGCGTGGATATTTCGGGTGAGGCGCTGACGCTCGCGCTGGAGAATGCAACCGCGCTGGCGATGGCGGAGCGGGTGCGTTTCGAGAACTCGGATTGGTTTTCAGCCGTGCCGCCGAATTCAGCCTTTGAGCTGATCGTGGCGAATCCGCCGTACCTTTCCGACGAGGAGACCGCGGCGACGCAGCCCGAGGTCAGGCAATTCGAGCCGGTTAACGCGCTGTCAGCCGGACCCGACTCCGCGAAGGATTTGGTCGCGATCGTGAAGTCGGCGCCCGCGTGGCTGGCGCCGGGAGGACTGCTGGCGCTGGAAACCGGAATCGGGCACCACGGCCAGCTGGCCGACGTCGGTCGCGCCTCCGGTTTCAATCAGGTTGAGTCGCTGAACGATCTGACCGGCCGCCCGCGCTTTGTTTTGCTGAGTTCTCAAGATGGAGCGCGTCGTCCCGACGCGCTTTGATTCGGATTTGCCACGTTTTCAAACGCATTGGGACAATGCGTTCCACCCCGGCGGCATTCGGCCCTTCGACAGGCTCAGGGCAGGCGCCCCCGCCCTACATCAAGGCCCATCACCCGTGCTTCGACGCCGCGGGCGTCAGCGGCGCGTTGCCGTTCGCCCAATACTGCGGATCCTTCGACAGCCTGGCGGCATCGACCACGACGCGCAGGGTTTCCCGCAGGAAAATGTCGAACTTGGCGGAAGTGTCGGCGTCCTCGGACTCCGCGTCGGGGTCATCGGATTTCGGCGGAGTTGGCTCGGGATCGTTGGCGACGACGCCGGACAGCTTGATGTCGCGATGCGGATAGTCGTTCTTCGCGAGTTGCGCGAGCGCACCGTCGATGTGCTTCTTGAAATCGGTCGCTTCCTTTTTCTCGGAGCGCCGGTCCATCAGGTTGAGCGAGACGTCCTTCTTCTCGACCATCATCTTGAAGTGGTCGACGTTCTCGCGCAGCAGGGCGAATTCTTCCAGGTTTTGCTGGCGCTCATGACTCGCCTCGACGATCGGCGCCACAAACGCGGGGGCCAGGGGCTGGCCGATGAACGGGGTGGACTTGATCTCGTCCCACAACAGCGCGTGCGGCAGCGAGGACTCGCCGACGTAGGGCAGGTAGTCGTCGATCGAGGGCAGCGTGACGTCCGGAATCACACCCTTCTTTTGGGTCGAGGCCCCGTTGGGCAGGTAGAATTTCTGGATGGTCAGCTTGATTCCGCCGGTGCGGGTGTCCGATCCCTCGCGGATGAAATTCTTCATCGGCAGCATGGCTTGCACCGTGCCTTTGCCGTGGGTGGAGCTGTCGCCGACGATGATCGCCCGGCCGTAGTTTTGCAGGGCGCCGGCGAAAATCTCGGACGCAGACGCGCTGAATCGCGACGTCAGCACGGCGAGCGGGCCATCATAGGCGGGATTGGGGTCGGTGCTCTTGTCGACGCTGAGCTGCCCTCCGGAATTGCGCACCTGCACGACGGCGCCTTGGCCGATGAACAGCCCCGTCAGGTTGACCGCTTCGGAGAGCAGGCCGCCGCCGTTGACGCGGAGATCGATGACGAGCGCCTTGATGCCGCTGGCCTTTAATTTGCCCAGCAGTTCGGCGACGTCCTTGGTGGTTCCACCCTGGGCGGGTTGGTCGTCGGAATTGTCGCCGTCATCGGAAGGACCGTAAAACGATTTGAGGGTGATGACGCCCACGGGGACGGTGGCTCCGTTTTCGCCCGGCAGGTCGTAGATTGACGCGCTGGCGCGGCTCGAGTTCAGCTTCACGTCGTCGCGGACGAGCGTGACCTCCTTCGCCTTGGGAGTCACTCCGCCGACGTCGGGCGACTGAATCATCAGGGTGAGGTGGGTGGCTTTCTTGCCGCGAATCATGTCGACGATCTTGCGGAGCTTCATCCCGTAGATGTCGACCGGCTCGTCGCCGTCCTGCCGCACCGACAGGATCTTGTCGTTGACCTTGATTTGCTTGCTCAGATCCACGGGCGCGCCGGGCACGATCTCGCGCACCACGCAATAGCCGTCGTCGTCGAGGCCCAGCACCGCTCCGATTCCGGTCAGCGAAAGCCGCATCTGGATTCCAAAATCCTCGTAGCTATCCGGGGAGAAATAGGCGGAATGAGGATCGTACATCTTGGTGAGGCTCGTGAGATAGGCCTCCTGGATGTCCGACGCGTCGATGTCCGCGAGATTCTTGAGCAGGCGCTCGTGCCGCTTCTTCATGTTGGCCTTGGCCTCGGGAATCGTTTTCCCCGCCAGGAAATCCGGGATCATCTCGTACTTCAGCCGGCGGCGCCACAATTCGTCCGCCTCGGACATGTTCGCCGGCCATGGTGCCTTGGTGCGATCGGGCGAGTAGGCTTCCTTGGCGGTCAAATCGATGTCCTTCTCGAGCTGCGCCAGGATCCACGTCGTGCGCGTGTGGACGCGTTCCTCATACAGGCGGAAAATGGCGAAGGCGGCGTCGATGTTGCCCAGATATTCCAGGTCCGTGAGCAGGCGCGGGCTGTATTGTTTCCGCAGCTGGGCCTCGTCCTGCGCGGTGAAGAACAGGTGCTGCGGATCCAGGTCGCTCATGTACTCCGTCACGAGCTGACCATAATCGTCCGGTGTCACGTTATCCCGGTTGTAGTGATACATCTGGAGCAGCTTCACGAGCGCCTGCGTCTCGCTGCTCATCAATGGCGTCGTCGTGTAGATCTGATCGTTGACGAGACCCTTGGTGGCCTCGACCGGTGCGGCGACGGCGAGCGTCCAGGTCGCGACCCAGAGAACGGCGGAACGAAGGAGATGCTTCAGGAAATGATTTTTCACGGGGTGACGGAGATAAGACGAAAAAAGGTGGGGATTGTTTCGCGATTTGGATGAGCGGCCCCGGTGCGGCCGTGGATGGCGGAGTCCGGGTGCCAGCCCGGTTCAACGACGGCTCAGGAGATCCTTGGCCTCGTCGAGCAGGCGCTTTTCCTCCGGAGTGAGCGAACCGAAGCCGTGGCTGTTGATCTTGTCGAGAATGCGATCGACCTCGGAGCGGAGACCGGCGCGCTCGCTGAGTTTGACCTGAAAATGGGCTTCGGAAGAATTTGCCGGCTTGCGGCGGAGCCACGACGGGAGGCGCAGGAACGAGCGTTCGGCGCGGTCCCAGCCATCACGCGCGTGGAAAAAGCGATAGTACAGCCAGCCGGCAAGCATGCCGCCCAGGTGAGCGGACGGAGCCAGCGAAAAGGGCGCCGCTGCGCCGCGAATCTCGTAGAGCAGCAATCCAAAACCGTCGAGTCCGGCCAGAACCCAGACGAAATGACGCATCCGGAAGGCCGTCGGGATGAAAAGAAATGAAAGCTGGCTGTCGGGGAAGACGCAGGCCGAAACCACGAGCAGTCCGAGCACGCCCGCGGACGCGCCGAAGTACCCGCCGGCCGGATTCCACCAATGCACTCCCGTCCAGGCCAGGGCACCGAGGAGAATCGAGCCGACAAAAACGCCCACCAATCGCCGGGGTCCCAGGACAGGCGTCAGGTCCCGTCCGATGAAAAACAGCATGAGCGCAACAAAGGCGATATGGAAGGGATTCGTGTTGTCGTGGATCAGCGCATGCGTGAGCAACACCCAGGCGTGACCGGCCTTCAGCGCGGGGATCGTCATCACCAAGGCGGCCACCGCCTGCTGTCCCGACGGCCACCACGGCGACAGAAGAATGAGCTCCAGAATGAATGCCGCCGCCAGTCCCGCCACGAGCCAGACGTGCACGCTCGTCCGTTCGCGCGAGTAGTCCTGGTTCATGTACGGGCGATCGGAAAGCATTGGCGTGAAGCTATCGCGGAAGCAGGCAAACACAAGCCCGCGGCAGTTCCGGGAAGGGAAAAAGCCCACGGCGGGCGGGGTTCGAAAACGACATCGTTGGTGCGTTGACCCACAACGCTGGCGCGCGTTCCCAGGGGGCTTTTGAAGGTAGGAACCTGCTTGCTGGCGATTGCCTAAAGGTGGAACCGGACCTCCCCGTTCGACAGGCTCAGGGCCTCGAGCATGGTCGAGAGGCGGGCCGGTTTTATCCAAAGTGCGTCCGGAGGGCGCGCTCCACCGGCATGAATCGCCGGCCAGCAGGCTCCCTTTGGCCGTCGGAAATCTGGACCATTCCGGGTCAGCTGGTGCGGCGGCCGGCGAATGAATCCCAACGATAAAGCCACCCCGAAAACTCCGCTTTTCGGACCCGTTTTCACTGACTTTCAGGGTACTTGACAGGGCAGGCGATAGTCTTTGAGTGGCCCCAATGGCTAACAAGGCAGACAAGTGGAAGGAAAACGCGCCGGGCAAGTTCTACGTCGACCAGCAATGCATCGACTGCGATCTCTGCCGCGAGACGGCTCCGGCGTTTTTCACGCGCCTTGACGAGGGTGGTTATTCCTTCGTGCACAAGCAGCCGACGACCGAGGAAGAGACTGCCCTCTGCATGGAGGCGCTCGAAGGCTGCCCGGTCGAAGCCATCGGCAAAGACGGCGACGAGTGATCGTTTTTTAACCTTACCGCACCCGGTTTCGCTTGGAAATCGTGGTTAAACGGTAATCGTTTGGACTTAACCAATGAAGAATCGCCGACAGAGTCGCGACCGCGCGCTGAAATTTCCCGCCAGGATCGCCTTCGCCGCCTGCCTGCTTGGCGGCCTGGCCCTGACCGCCCACGCCGACGACACCGATACCGTGTCGTTGCCGGATTTCGCCGTCAATTCACCGCGCATCGCCAACCAGGACCCGGCCGCGTCGATGAGCATGCCGGTGTCGGCCCTCCGCTACGAGCCGAGGGTCGACCTCGAAGCCCGCAACCTGCCCGAGGCCCAGGCGGACGTCACCATCCGCGGCGGCATCTTTGAGAACAGCGGATTCAAGATCGGCGCCACCTCGCTCTACGATCCGCAAACCGGTCACTACTTTGCCGAGATTCCCGTGGCGCCCGAGATGCTCGGTGCGCCGCAGGTGCTTACCGGCGCGGGAAACGCCGTCCAGGGATTCGATGCCGACGTCGGCACGATCGCCTACGGCTGGCGGCCGATCGAGAACCGCGGCGCCATCACCGTGGGCGCGGGCGAGTACGAATTCGACCGGGAAAGCTTCTATCAGGGGGCGACGCGCTCGATCGGCTCCGGTGAAACCCTCGCCGGCGATGTCGAGTGGGCGCACTCGGAATCCGCCGGCTCGGTTCCCTACGGTGATCACAACTTCCAGCGGATCGGCGGACGGATCCAGCTGCGCGACAACGACAGCCAGACCGACTTCTACGCGGGCTATCAGCACAAGTATTTTGGCTGGCCGAATCTGTACACGCCGTTTGGTTTCGATGAGACCGAGGACCTCCAGACCGTCCTGCTCGCGGCCAATCATTGCCAGCAGGACGCCGCCGGCAACGTGTTCGAGATCGGCGGCTATTATCGGCGCAATCACGATGACTACGAGCTCGATCGCTTTCATCCCGGTCTTTTCAATCCGTACCAGCACGAGACCTGGGTGCGCGGCATCGGCATCGACGGCGTGCAGCAAATGGACGGCTTCGCGCTGAACTACTCGGCGCAATACGCCGCGGACAATCTCGAATCCACGGCACTGGTCTTCGGACCGTACAGCAGCCGCGCGATGCTGAAGATTTCAGCGGTGCCGGAAAAAACGTTCCCGGTCGAGCAGGGGACGGTGACGGTCAAGGGCGGGGTGGCCTACGATCGCTCCAACCGGGACGGCTCGGCGTTCTCGCCGATTGGCTCGCTCGAATGGAAGCGCACTCGCGAGCAGACGATCTACGCGGAATACGCTCAGTCGACTCAGCTGCCGACCTACACGGCCCTGAAGTCGAGTCCGACCGGCGGTCTGTTTCTCGGCAACGCCGCGCTGGGACGCGAAACCAGCCGGAACCTCGAGACGGGTGTGCGTCAGCGCTGGGGCGACTGGTCCGTCGAGGCGGCGGCCTTTTATCGCTGGGACAACCATCTCGTCGACTGGACGTACCGGAACGGAGTCACCGCCCGTGTCGCCAACGCCGTCGACATCGGCACCGCCGGTTTCGAACTGCTCGCATCCCGTCATGTGGGTCCCCTCGATCTCGTCCTCGGCTGCACGCTGCTGACGAAAAACGCCGACTACGGCGCGGCGACAGTCGATGCGAGTTTCTACGCGCTCAACTATCCGAAGGTGCGCGTCACGGCTGCGATCACCTGGCGCCTGGGCGCCGGATTCGAACTGCGATCGGACAATCAGTTCCGCGTCGAGGAACCGAACGCGCTGCGCACCGTCGGCGGCGACCAGGCAGTCCTGTCGTCGCTCGGTCTCTACTATTTGCCCCCGAGGCTGCGCGGCTGGGAATTTGCGGTGCAGGCGGACAACCTCTGGGACAGCAATTTTGAGGAGGTTCCGTCCGTGCCCGCCGCGCGGCGACAGGTTGTCGGTTCGGTGACGCGCCGGTGGTGATTTGTGCGGAAGTGACGAATGACGTGTGACGAGTGAAAAGTGGCGGCACGGCCGGGAATTTGACCACGGATTTCACGGATCTCACCGATGGAGAAAATCCCTAACGGCTATTGCTGTTTTCCCATTGGGCTTTGTGCCTCTTGCGCTTTGTTGCGGCCGTAAGTTGGACTCAGCTTCCAGGGTCTTCGGAAAGTGTGAGTCGGTTGAATGCTAGAACACACTCCGCAGCTCGCTGCGGGGATTCCCGAGCGAAATTAGGACGCCGCCCCGACGAGCCTCGCTCCAGCAAGGCGGTGCAAGCCGCGCGTAGAATCCACGGAGATTGCTCCGGGGAGCAGCGCCGGCGAAAGGGCGGCGTTCAATCCCCGGTCGTCTTCGCTCCTCGATTCTCGCTCCTGCTCGGGTGGCTTACAACCGATCGGCCGCTTTCCAATGACATCGATTTTGCTGGAAAAGGCGCCGGGCCGGGGAATCTTTCCGTGTCTTTCATCAAACCACTTTTGTCATGCTCTTTTGGATCATCCTGATCATCGTTCCCAGTCTGTTCGCCTTTTACGCCCGATCCCGCGTAACCAGCGCTTACAGCAAGAACCTCCAGATCGAGTCCCGCGGCCATATCACCGGCCGCGAGGCGGCGCAGGCGGTACTCCAGAGCGCCGGCATCAATGATGTCGAGATTGTCGAGGTCGAAGGACAGCTTTCCGACCACTTCGATCCGGTTCACCGCCGGCTGGCTCTATCCGAACAGAATTTTCATGGCACGAGTCTGGCCGCGCTGGGCGTTTCCGCGCATGAGGCCGGACACGCGATCCAGGCCAAAGTCGGTTATTCGATGATGAAGCTCCGCCAGGTGCTCGTTCCCGCGGCGCAGATCGCTTCGCCGGTTGCGTGGCTTGTCACCGCCGCGGGAGTTTTCATGATCTCCCTGCTCGCCTCCTCCGTGATGGGTCTTCTGGTGATCAAGATTGGCGCGGCAGCCTTGGCGGTGATCGCGTTATTCCAGCTCGTGACACTGCCCGTGGAATTCGACGCGTCGCGTCGCGCCAAGGCCCAACTGGTCAACCTCGGGATTCTCGATGCCGATGAGATGGTGGGCGTCAACGAGACGCTCGATGCGGCGGCGCTGACCTATGTGGCGGCGTTCGTGTCGACGCTCGGGTATCTGCTTTATCTGCTGCTGTTGCTGAACGGCGGCCGGCGGAACGATTGAGTCGGCTCGGATCCTGCCGGAATGTAGCCGGGTCCGCAGGGCCCGGTCGAAAGATGTACGAGGGCCATTTGCCCAATCGATCATCCTTTACCGACTTCATCGTGGTCGCTGAACCTGGAACCGGGCCCTGCGGACCCGGCTACATCGATCCCAGGCGGGATTTGCGTTCGACGGGCTCTGGACCCTGAGTCAATCGAAACGGGGGAACCCGCCCTCCATCAAGAAATCGCCGAAAACCGATAAATCGTCGTGCTGCGCAGCGTCGCACCGGGACGCAGGATCACGCTCGGGAACGCCGCCTGGTTGGGCGAATCGGGAAAATGCTGCGTCTCGAGACAGAAGCCGCCGTGCTTCACGTACGGACGTCCGCTTTTTCCCAGCAACGTCCCATCGAGGAAATTTCCGCTGTAGAATTGTACTCCCGGCTCGGTGGTGAGCACTTCCATCCGGCGACCCGAGTCGGGATCCGACACCACAGCGGCGACCTTGGGCGACGCGGCCATGCCGTCGCCGAGCACGAAGTTGTGATCGTAGCCGTTGCCGAGGACGATCTGTTCGTGGGCGTCGTGCAGCCGCTCGCCGATGCGGCGCGTCGATTGAAAATCCAGCGGCGTGCCCGCGACCGGTGCGATGCGACCGGTGGGGATCAGTCCGGAATCGATCGGGGTGAACGCCGAGGCGCGAATCTGCATCTGATGGTCTTCGATCTTTCCGTCACCTTCGCCACGCAGATTGAAATACGCATGATGCGTCAGATTCACCGGCGTCGGCTTGTCCGCGACGGCCTCGTAGTCGAGGCGCAGGTCGCCCGGCGCCGCGAGAGTGAACGCGACGGTGGCGGTCAGGGTGCCGGGAAATCCCTCCTCGCCGTCGCGGCTGGTGTAGCGCAGGCGGAGACCCGGCGCGTCGGCATTCTCGATCGGCTCCGCCGACCAAAGGACCTGATGAAAGCCCCCCGGACCGCCGTGCAGACAGCACGGAATTCCGGCGGGGAAATTGTTCACCGGCAGCTGATAGGTTTTCCCGTCGAGCACGAAGGAGCCCGCCGCGATGCGATTGCCGACGCGTCCGATGAGCGTGCCGATGTATGAATTTTGCGCCGCGTATTTGGCGGCGGCATCGAAGCCCAGTGCGACGTCGCCGGGGTTGCCGTGACGATCGGGCACGAAGAGACGGACGATCGCGCCGCCAAAATCCGAGATGTCGGCCCCGAAACCATGCGGCAGGCGGAGGGAATAAACGCGGGCCTCACGACCGTCCACGAGGCGGCCGAATGAAGTGTGCTCGATGGAATTCATGCAATCTTTCCGTGTTCAGACCCGTGTCGGATCGGGCAGGTGCGCAGGAAGGCGTGAAAATTGTGCGCTGCCGTGTGCTTTACAAGGCTTCGTGACTGACGCCGCCCGAAGGAAACGTCACGTAAACCGCCGGCTGAACTCCGAACCGTTGGGAAAATCCCGCCGTCACCGCGCTCGCGATGGCATGGGCCCGGCCTTCTTCGACCAAGGCGACCGCACAGCCGCCAAACCCCGCTCCGGTCATGCGGGCACCGAGGCAACCGGCCTGGTTTCGCGCCAGGGAGGAGATTTCGTCCAGTTCGGCGCATGAAACCTCATAATCGGTCCGCAGGCTCTCGTGGCTCGCGTTCATGAGGTCACCGAAGGCTTTCGCGTCGCCGGCGCGCAGAGCGGTCACCGCGCGCTCGACGCGATCGTCTTCCATGACGACGTGCCGCGCGCGGCGCCGGATCAGCGGATCGAGCTTCGCCTCGCCGGCGCGAAAGGCCTCGGCCGAAACGTCGCGCAGCGCCTTCACGCCGAACACGCGCGCCGCCGCCTCGCATTGCGCGCGGCGTTCATTGTAGGCCGATCCGGCCAGGGTCCGGCTTTTCTTCGTGTCGAGAATCAGCACCGCGTGGCGGGCGGGCAGGGGCGCCGGCTGGACCGCCAGCGAACGGCAGTCGATGAAGGTGGCCTGTCCGTCGTGCGCCGACGCGATGACCAGCTGGTCCATGATGCCGCAGTTCACCCCCATCCGCTCCTTCTCCACGCGCTGGCACAGCAGCGCCATCTGGGCGGAATTCCACGGAAATCCGGAAACCGCGTGAAAGGCGCGGGCGATCGCGAGGGAAAACGAGGCCGACGACGACAACCCGGCCGCCACCGGGACGTCCGTGGCGATCACGCCCTCGAACCCCTTCAGTGTCACGGGAACGCGCTGCAATTGTTCGGCGACGCCTTTGGCGAACTCCGCCCATTCCGCGCCACCGCGGGAGAGGTCACTGACTGGAAACTCAGCGGACTGGTTGAAGTCGATCGAATGGAGCGCGACTTTTCCGTCGTCCCGCGGGCGCAGCGCGATCCAGGTGGCGCGATCGATGGCCATCGGGAGGACGAAGCCGTCGTTGTAGTCGGTGTGTTCGCCGATGAGGTTGACGCGTCCGGGTGACCGGACGAGCAGCGCAGGGCGGGTTCCGAGTCGCCGTTTGAATTCGTCGAGCGCGCGTCCGCGGGCCGGTTGGGAGGAGGATGACACCATGTTGTCGAGTAAGGGCGCCGGATAAAACAGTTCAATTTCTCCGATTTCCAGAAAAACCTTTGTCACGGGCCTCGGATACCGGACGAAATTGCTCGCCGGGGTGGAACGCGTTGCCCCCGCGCGTTGGGCTCCCCGGGCGTGGCCGCGTCGGAACGCCGACGTTGCAGGCCGCGCGGCGGATCGGTCGGTTTCGTGCGAATTGCACGTGGGGAGCATGCGTCTCGCGCTGTCGTAGCAGGAATCATCGCCTGGCGAGATTGTCCGTACCTTCAACTGTAACCAGATGGCCGGATTTGATGTCCACCGGATCATGTCCCTTACCGTCGGTCAGTACATCATGCAGCGACTCGGGCAATGGGGAGTCGAACGCCTTTACGGCTATCCGGGCGACGGCATCAACGGTCTTCTCGCCGGGCTGCGCAAAAACGAAAACAAGCCGCGTTTCATTCAGGCGCGTCATGAGGAGCTGGCGGCGTTCATGGCCACCGCGCATGCCAAATTCACCGGCACCGTCGGGGTGTGCGTTGCGACGAGCGGACCCGGCGCCATCCATCTGTTGAATGGACTCTACGATGCCAAAATGGACCACCAGCCGGTCGTCGCGATCGTGGGCCAGTCGGCGACCACTGCGATCGGCAGCCAGTATCAGCAGGAAGTTGATCTGCAGTCGCTCTTCAAGGACGTGGCCAGCGAATATTGCGTGACGGTGATGAGTCCGGCCGCCGTGCGTCATTGCGTGGACCGGGCCGTGCGCGTCGCCCTCGACCAGCGCAGCGTCACGTGCCTCATCCTGCCCAAGGACCTGCAGGAGGAGAAGGCGATCACCGATCCGCCGCAGAAGCATGATTTCGCCTGCAGTGGCGTCGGCTTCCCGGTGCTCTCGCTGACTCCGGACCGCACCGATCTGCAGAAGGCCGCCGACGTGCTCAACGCGGGCAGCAAGGTGGCAATGCTCGTGGGTGCGGGAGCCCTGGGTGCCCAGGAAGAAGTTCTGCAGGTCGCGGAACTGCTGGGTGCGGGCGTGGCGAAAAGCTGGCTCGGCAAGGCGGTGGTTCCGGAGTCCGTGCCCTATTGCACCGGCCACATCGGCCTGCTCGGGTCCAAGCCCAGCTGGGAACTGATGCAGGATTGCGACACGCTTTTCGTGGTCGGTTCGAGTTTTCCGTACGGCGAATTCTATCCCAAGGCCGGGCAGGCGAAGGCGGTGCAAATCGACACCGATGGTCGGCTGCTCAGCCTGCGTTATCCGATGGACGTGAATCTGAAGGGCGACGCCCGCCAGACTCTGCAGGCGCTGCTGCCGTTGCTCCGGCGCAAGGAGAGCGGTGCCTGGCGGAAAAAAATCAGCGCGAACGTTTCGGAGTGGTGGGAAACCATCGAGAAGCGCGCGCACACGGACGGCGACAAGGGCCTGCTGAATCCGGAGCGCGTTTTCTGGGAGCTGAGTTCCCGTCTGCCGGAGCGTTGCATTCTTTCCGCCGACAGCGGGACCACCGCCAACTGGTACGCCCGCGACCTGAAAATCCGGCCGGGGATGATGGCGAGCGGCAGCGGCAACCTTGCCACGATGGGTGCGGCCGTGCCCTATGCCGTCGGCGCGAAGTTCTGTTTTCCGGACCGCGTGTGCATCGCCGTCACCGGCGATGGCGCGATGCAGATGAACGGTCTCAACGCGTGCATCACGGTGGCCAAATACTGGAAGGAATGGTCCGATCCGCGCTGGATCACGCTGGTCCTGAACAATCGCGACCTCAATCAGGTCACGTGGGAGCAGCGGATCATGATGGGCGACATCCGTTTCATGGCGAGTCAGGAGCTGCCCGATTTCCCTTATGCGCAGTTTGCCGACTCCATCGGGCTGCGCGGCATCCGCGTGGAAAATACGGAGCAGCTGGGCGCGGCTTGGGACGAGGCCCTGTCCAGCGACCGCCCCGTGATTTTCGAGGCGATTTCCGATCCGGATACGCCGACGCTTCCGCCGCACATCACGCTCGATCAGGCCAAGAAGTTCACCGAAACCATCCTGCGCGGCGACCCCGACGAAGGCGGAATCATCAAGCAGGCCGCGAAGGGAATGATCCAGGGCCTCCTGCCGCACAAGCACTGACGTCCTCCGCCGCGTTCGTGATCATTCGTCGCGGAGGTAGGAGCCTGCGTGCCGGCGAACGAATCGCGCATCGTTGCTTCCATCGCCTGCAAGCAGGTTCCTGCCTTCCGATCGCAACCAGAAGCTCGTCAGACCGCGTACTTCGCGGCGTCGGCCTCCTTGAAAACAAGCCCATGACCCGCACGCGCGCGATCCGGCCGGAGCGTGCCGTTCCTCGCCGGCAGGCAGCCGTCGAACAGAAGTTTTCCGATCCGGACATGGTCGTGAAAATATTCGACGTGACGCACGGATGCCGCGGCGCTGCCGACGTGCGCGTGCAGCTGCGGCGCGCAATGGGCCGAGAGCGGGATCTGGAACGATTCCGCGAGCGCCGCCACTTTTAGGAATCCGGTGAATCCGCCGCAGCGCGTGACGTCGGCCTGCAGGCAATCCACAGCGCCGGCCTGGAGGAGGCGAAGGAAGTAGATCGGCGTGTCACCGTATTCGCCGGCGGCGATTTCCATGGCGGCGGGCGCGCGGCGACGGAGCAGGGCGAGTCCTTCCCGGTTTTCCGAGGAGACCGGTTCCTCGAACCACACCACGCTCGACGATTGGAACCGTTCGGCCATGGCCGCGGCTTCCTTGACCGCGTAGGCGCCATTCGCGTCGACCATCAGATTCGCCGCCCCGATCGCGCGGCGGGCGACGGACACGCGGTGCGGATCGCGGGCCGGCTCGCGTCCCACTTTCATTTTCACCGACGAGATTCCGTCCTCCACCCAGCCCGCGAGCTGCCGGGCCAGCTGACGGTCGGTGTAGCTGGTGAATCCGCCGCTGCCGTAAACCGTGACCTCCTCGCGCGCCGTGCCCCACAGGCTGAGCAACGGCCGATCCAGCAGGCGCGCGCGCAGATCCCAGAGAGCGACGTCGACGGCCGCGATCGCCATCGCGCCGAGCGACCGGTTGCCCGCGTTGCGCAGGTGCCGGTTCATTTTCTGCCAAAGCTGCTCCGTGGCGAAGGGATCTCCGCCCACGACGACCGGCCGCAGAATGTCCTCGATGAGGCTGACGATCGCCCGTGAACCATACGTCCAGCCCAAGCCGCGGGTGCGTCCGCATCCGACCTTCACGACCACGAGTCCGGTGTGGTCCCATTCGAGCGTGCCGTCCGATTCGGGGCGATCCGTCGGGACGCGAAACGCGCGCACCTCGAGGCGGTCGATGAGAGTCGTATTCATGGCGTCGTTGTCGCGCCGGATTGCGCGAGATGGACCGCGCCCTGGATGAGTGCGATGTGGGTCAGCGCCTGCGGGAAATTCCCCATGAGCCGCTTGCGCCCGAGATCGTATTCCTCGGCGAAAAGACCGAGATCGTTGGCGAGGCCCAGCGTCCGCTCGAAGAGTTTCCGCGCGTCGTCCTTCCGGCCGGCCAGGGAATAATTCGCCGCCAGCCAGAAACTGCAGGGCAGGAAGGCGGCCTCCGGAGCGCTGCGGCCGGTGTGCCGGCGACCGACCACGCCGTCCTGCATGAGCTGCGTTTCGATGCGGCGAACCGTGGAGCGCATGCGCGCATCCCGGGCGGACAGGAATCCGACGAGCGGCAGGCGCAGGATGCTGGCGTCGATGATGTCGGAACCGTAGTACTGGGTGAAGGCGCCGACCCGCCGGTTGAAGCCGTGAGTGAGCACATCGTGGCGGATGATCCGGCGAAGGCGGCGCCACCGCGCCAGATCGCCGGAATGACCGCCGCGTTCGATGGCCTGAACCGTGCGGTCGGCCGCGACCCAGGCCATCACCTTCGAATAGGTGAACGGGCGCGAACGTCCGCGCTCCTCCCAGATGCCATGGTCGTCCTTCTGCCAGGAGCGTTCGACCTGTTCCAGCAGCCGCTGCTGCAGTTCCCAGGCGTCGAGGTCGAGGCGCTTCGTCAGATCGCCCGCCGAGCGCGCGAGGTGCAGGGCGTTGATCACCTCTCCGTAGACATCGAGTTGAAACTGGATCGAGGCATCGTTGCCCACGCGCACGGGCCGGCTGCCTTCGTAGCCGGCCAGCTTTTCGACGATCCATTCCGAGAGCCGTCGTTCGCCGTGCACCGAATAAGCCGTCTGCAGCTGGCGCGGATCGCCCGCCACCGCGCGCACGAGCCAGCGCAGCCACGGCGCAGCGTCCTGGCCATAGCCGGCGGCGAGCAGCGCGTCGAAGGCAAAGGCCATGTCGCGGAGCCAGCAGTAACGGTAGTCCCAGTTGCGCGAACCGCCCAGTTGCTCGGGGAGGGAAGTGGTCGGGGCCGCGGCGAGTCCGCCCGTGGGCGCGTAGGTCAGGGCGTGGATGACGAGCAGCGACCGGCGCACGGCGTCGCGGTAGGGTCCGCGATAAGTCGACCGCCGGAGCCGCTTTCGCCCCTGCGCGAGCACGGCTCGACGTGCCGCCGGCGGCGCCACGGGACTTTCCGCGTCGCGGTGGGAGGGATGCCAGTGCAGCATGAAGACGAAACGCTGTCCGGCCTGCAGGAAAAATGACGCGCGCACTGCGGCGTCGTCGACCTCGACCGGCACGGGCGCGTGCAACACGAGCGTTTCGCTGCCGGCCTGCAGTCGCACCTGATTTCGCGTGCGATGCAGCCATGGACGAATCTGGCCGTAGCCGAAGGCGACGACCAGCCGCATGCTCAGGCGAACCTTCCCCCGGAGTCCCGCAATCTCCCGCACGATCCAGCCGTGATCGCGCCGGACCGGCATGAAATCGGTCAGGCGCATGCGTCCGTCCGGAGTATCGAAGTCGGATTCCAGCACCAGCGAGTCGCCGCGGTAGCGTCGCGCGGTCGCCCGCGGATTTCCTTCCGGGCCGATCTGCCAGTGCCCGTTTTTTTCGTGACCGACGAGCGCGGCGAAACACGCCGGCGAATCGAAATCCGGAAAACACAACCAGTCGATCGATCCGTTCCGGCCGACCAGGGCCGCGGTGTGCGAATCTCCGATGAGGGCGTAGTCTTCGATCTTCACCGGCGACCGCATTGGTCACTCGGGTGGACCGCAGGCGCGGGCGGCCGGTTCCCGCCGGAACCACGAAGCCGGCTTTCCGGTCCACTTCCTTATCCCCGAAGGCGAGTGGTTGTCCCTCCGGCGGGAGGAGAGCAATCATGAGCAACATACTCAGCAGACTTCGGCGTGCGGGAGAGGGCGGACGGTTCGCGCGCCAGCAACGCGACGACGGGAAAGGGGCGCTGGACGCCTCCGCCGCCCGGGCGCTCGAAAGGGATCTGAAGGCTGCGCTCGACGGCGAGGTGCGCTTCGACAAAGCGGCGCGCGCGCTGTACGCGACCGACGGCTCGAATTACCGCCAGGCGCCGATCGGCGTCGTGATTCCCCGGCACGTCCAGGATGTGGAAGCCGCGGTGAAACTCGCCCGAAAACACGGCGCTCCGGTGCTGAGCCGCGGCGGTGGCACCAGTCTCGCGGGACAGTGCTGCAACGTGGCGGTCGTCCTGGATTTTTCGAAATACCTGCACCAGGTGGTCGAGATCGATGCGCGTGCGCGTCTCGGCCGCGTGCAACCGGGCTGCGTGCTCGATCATTTTCGCGAGACCGCGCGCCAGGAGGCGCGGCTTTTTTTCGGACCCGATCCCGCCACGCACAGCCGCTGCACGATCGGCGGCATGCTGGGCAACAACTCCTGCGGCAGCCACTCGCTCCTGAGCAAGAATCACGGGCTCGGTGTGAGGATGAGCGACAACACGCACGCCCTGGACGTCCTGCTCTACGACGGGACGCGGATGAACGTCGGCCCCACCTCGCCCGCCGAACTGGAGGAGAACATCCGGGCCGGCGGCCGGCGCGGCGAAATCTACGCGGGTCTGAAGGCCTTGGTGGAGAAATATGGCCCCGCGATCCGCGACCGCTTTCCGAAACTGGAACGTCGCGTGTCCGGCTACAACCTCGACGACCTTCTGCCCGAAAACGGCTGCAATGTCGCCCGCGCGCTGGTCGGGTCGGAATCGACGCTGGTCACGATCCTCGAAGCGACGCTGCATCTCGTGCCCTCGCCCCAGGCCCGCACGGTCACGATGCTTGGTTTTGCCGACCTGCCCACCGCCGCGGAATGCGCGTTGGAGGTTCTCAAGTTCAATCCCATCGCGTGCGAGGGCATCGACGAACTCCTGTTCGAATATGTGAAAAAGAAGGGCGATCAGAGTGCCAGCGTGGCCATTCTGCCCAAGGGGCCGGCATTCCTGCTCGTGGAATTCGGCGGCGAATCCCGCGCGGACAGCGACGCGCAGGCGCGGCGCATGATGGACGGCGTGAAGGGTCTGGGTGCGCGGGCGCCGGTCGACATGAAGCTCTACGACGACCCCAAGCAGGAAAAGATGATCTGGGACGTGCGCGAAGGCGGTTTGGGCAGCACTGCCTGGGTTCCCGACCAGCCGGACTCCTGGCCGGGTTGGGAGGATTCCGCGGTGCCCGTCGACGCGGTGCCGCAATATCTGCGCGAGCTGCGCGCCCTTTTCCGCCGCTACGACTACAATCCCTCGCTCTACGGCCACATGGGTCAGGGCTGCGTCCATTGCCGCGTGCCGTTCGACCTCTACAGCGCCGCGGGAATTGAGAAATACCGCCGCTTCATGGACGAGGCGGTGAAGCTCGTGATGAAATTTGGCGGGGTCGCCTCCGGGGAGCACGGCGACGGACAGGCCCGCGGACAATTTCTGTCGGAAATGTTCGGCCCGGAACTTTTCGAGGCCTTCCGCGAATTCAAGCGGATCTGGGATCCGGACGAGCGGATGAATCCGGGAAAAGTCGTGCGCCTGTCCGGACCGGCCTACGGCATCACGGAGCATCTGCGCGTCGGAGCGGACTACGCGCCGCCGCAGCCAAAGACGCATTTCAGCTTCCAGGATGACCATCGCAGTTTCGCGCGCGCGACGTTGCGCTGCGTGGGCGTGGGCGCGTGCCGGCGCGCCGGCGGCGGAACGATGTGCCCGTCGTACATGGTCACCCGGGAGGAAAAGGACAGCACCCGCGGACGCGCGCGGATGCTGTTCGAGATGATGAACGGCGAGCTCATCGACGACGGCTGGCGGAGCCGCGAGGTCAAGGACGCGCTCGACCTGTGTTTCTCCTGCAAAGGCTGCAAGGGCGACTGCCCGGTGAACGTCGACATGGCCACGTACAAGGCGGAATTTCTCAGTCACTATTACGAGAACCGCCTGCGGCCGCGGCATGCGTTTGCCTTCGGCTTCATTCACGATTGGGCGCGCCTCGCGTCGCCGGTCGCGGGCGCCGCCAATTTCTTCACGCAGACCCGCGGGTTCAGCAGCGTCGCGAAATTCGTGGCCGGCATCCATCCCCGCCGCCGCATCCCGCCGTTCGCGACCCGCTCGTTCCGGCGCCATTTCCGGGAGCACACGCCCGCTCATCCCGACGGGCCGACGGTCGTGCTGTTTCCCGACACCTTCAACGACTATTTCCGTCCCGACATTTCGCGCGCCGCGGTCGCAGTCCTGGAGGACGCCGGATTCCGCGTCGAAGTGCCGCGCGCGGAAGTCTGCTGCGGCCGGCCGCTCTACGACTACGGATTTCTCGGCGTCGCGAAGCGCCTGTGGCGGCGCAATCTCGAAATCCTCCGGCCGTACTACCGCGCCTCCGTGCCGATGGTCGTGCTCGAACCGAGCTGCTGGTCGGCGTTCAAGGACGAGCTGCGCAGCCTGATGCCCGCGGACGAGGACGCGAAACGCCTGTCCGAAAATACGCACACCCTGAGCGATTTTCTGCGGCGGAAGGCGCCGGATTATCATCGGCCGCTCGCGCGCCGCGCGCTGCTGCACGGACATTGTCACCAGAAGGCGATCGACACGCTCAACGACAAGGAATTCGGAAGTCTCTTTGCCGAGAAGGAAATCCTCCGCAAGATGGGGGTCGATCACCGCGACCCCGCCACTGGTTGTTGTGGGATGGCCGGGGCCTTCGGCTACGAAAAGGAAAACGATCATTACGCGGTCGGTGTCGCCGCCGGCGAGCGGGTTCTGCTGCCCGAGGTGCGCGAGATGCCCGCGTCGGATCTGCTGATCGCCGACGGCTTCAGCTGTCAGCAGCAGATCGAACAACAGACGGGACGGCGCGCGCTGCATCTGGCCGAGGTGCTGCGCATGGCCATTCGCCCGGCGGAAACTCCCGGGAGGCCGACATGACTCCGCTTCGCTCCGGAACGGTCGTGATGATCACCGGCGCTTCCGGCGGCGTCGGCCGCGCCACCGCACGGCTGCTCGCCGGTCGCGGCGCCCGCCTGGGGCTGCTAGCGCGCGGGCGTGATGGCCTCGAAGGCGCACGGAAGGAAGTCGAGGCGGCCGGCGGGCAGGCGCTTGTGCTGCCCGCCGATGTCAGCCAGCCCGACGAGGTCGAGGCGGCCGCGGCGCAGTTGGAATCGGCCTTCGGTCCCATCGACCTGTGGATCAACAACGCCATGGTTTCCCTCTACAGTCCGTTCATGGAGATGACGGCGGAGGAATTCCGGCACGTGGTCGACGTGACTTTTCTCGGCGTCGTTCACGGCACGCGCGCGGCCCTGCGCCGCATGCAGGTGCGCGATCGCGGCACCATCATCCAGGTCGGCTCCGCCCTGGCGTTTCGTTCGATCCCGCTGCAAAGCGCCTACTGCGCGAGCAAGCATGCCATCAACGGCTTCACCGAGGCGCTGCGCTCGGAGCTGATCCACGCCAAGTCCCGCGTCCGGCTCAGCGTGGTCCACATGCCCGCCCTCAACACGACGCAATTCACCTGGACGCTCAACCGGATGCGGCGAAAGGTCCGGCCGGCAGGACGCATTTTCCAGCCGGAGCTGGCGGCCCAGGCCATCCTGTTTGTCGCGGAGCACCCGCGGCGCGCCATGGAAGTGGGGCATACGACAGTGGAAGCGGTCCTCGGCGAAAAGATTTTCCCCGGCCTGCTGGACCACTATCTGGCCCGCACGGCGTGGGAGGGAGCGCTCCTGCCCGAGGCGGACGATCCGACCCGGCCGGACAATTTCTGGCAGCCGGTGCCGGCGGATCTGGGCTGCCATGGAAAGTTCGCTTCGATGTCGCACCGGTTCAGTGTCCAGCTGTGGGCGACCGAGCACCGGTTCGCCCTGCTGACCGGCGCGGCGGTGGTGATCGCGGCGGTGGTCGCGCTGTGTCTTTTCCACGCGGGTGCGCTCGGGTGACGGACCGATGAAGACGAAACTGCTCAGCAACCTTGCCGGTCGCCGCGAATGGGCGCTCGTCATGGATTCCGGTGACGAGGCGATGGCCGAACTGAAACGTTTCGCCGCAACCGAACACCTCACGGCGGCGCATCTCACCGGCATCGGCGCGTTTTCACGCGTGACGGTTGCCTGGTACGACCTCGCGGCCCGGACTTACCGTCCGATCGAGATTGGGGAGCAGGTGGAGGTAATCAGTCTGATCGGCGACGTCGCCGAGGCGGACGGGAAACCCTCCGTTCACGTGCACCTCTGCGTGGCGAAATCGGATGGGACGGCACACGGCGGCCACCTGCAGCGCGGCGAGGTGCGGCCGACGCTCGAGGTGATCCTCGTGGAGTCGCCGGCGCATCTGCGGAAGACCTTTCGGCCCGAGACCGGCCTGGCGCTGATCGATCTCGATCGATGAACGTGCCAGGTGGAGCGCGTTGTCCTCAATGCGTGTTCCGAAAACTCCGCGGAACCCGAGCGAAATCCTGTTCCGGCTGGTGGAGTTTTCGGGTGATGGGCGTGTCTCGTGGCCCTTTCCTGGCTCGTGATTTCTCGGCGACCGGGGTCGACCGCCCTCCATTGATGCGGAAGGCGCGTCCAACGGATCGATGCGGACTGTTCGTCTACTCGCTCCTCGCTACTGGATGCTCGCTACTTTTCCCAATGGCGGAAGGGGAGGGATTCGAACCCCCGGAACCTTTCGGTTCAGCGGTTTTCAAGACCGCCGCAATAGACCACTCTGCCACCCTTCCGAAAACGGATGATTCTTCTCTCTCGCAGACTTCCGGCGTGAAGCCAAGTGAAGAGTCTCGCGGGAATCGCCTCGGGCCGGCGGCGTCCGCGTTTCATGCCTGCGCCCAGTCTCATCGCCGAATTCCAGGGTCTCTACGGCCCGTTCACCGTCACGGAACGCGTGCTCCAGAAAATCTGGCTGCGATCCGATTTCGACCTCTTCGATGCGCATCTGGTCGATGGCCGGTCGCTCGAGGTGATTCATCCGGGCACCTGGAATCTGCTCGGCGGCCCCGATTTCACCGGCGCACAGATTCGCGTCGACGGGCAACTCATCGAAGGCGACATCGAGGTTCACTTTCGCGTCTCCGACTGGTCCGCCCATGGCCACGGCTCCAACCCCGCGTTTGGCCGTGTCGTGCTGCACGTCGTGCTGTTTCCGCCGGACCCGGCGGCGCGGGCTGCGGTGCGCGGCGATGGATTTACCCTGCCGACGCTCGCGCTGCTGTCGCGATTGCATCGCGACCTGGAGGAATACGCCGCTGACGACGCGCTCGAGCGGCTGACTGCCCGCGACGACTGGCGTCGGCTCGCGGACCTCGCCGCCAAACCGGTCGATGAGGTCGACCGTATCCTGCGGAATCACGCCCGCAGCCGGTGGGAGGCGAAGGTTCGCTACGCGCGGATCCGGGTCGACCGCCTGGGATTTGAGGCGGCGGCGCATCAAACCGCGCTCGAAATCCTCGGCTATCGCTTCAATCGGGCGCCGATGCTGGCGGTGGCCACACGCTATCCGCTCGTCGCCTGGTGCGAGCCGCTGGACACGCCGACCGTATTCGCGTCCGCCGCGCGGACGTGGCGTTTGCAGGGCGTCCGACCCGCGAACCATCCCCGGGTGCGACTGGAGCAATATGCGAGGTGGGTGCAGGCGCGTCCCCGCTGGCCGGACCGACTGGTTCCATTGCTTGGCATCCTCGCCAATCCTGACCGGTCGGGTGCGCCAGGCCCGCGTAAGTTCCGCGCCGACATTCCCCGTTGCCGTTCCGCCTTCGCGGAGGATGTCACGGGCGGCGTTTTGGACGGTCCGCGTCTGGACACCCTCATTTGCGACGGCTTCCTGCCGCTGATTGCCGCCCAAGGCCAGGAACACTTTGACGCATGGTTCGATTGGTATCTCGGTGACGTGCCTGCCGGCGTAAAAAATGGCCTCCGACGGCTTGGGTTGATCGGTCGCCCCGGCCATCCGGCTTGCCACGGTATGGGGCAGGGGCTGATCGGCTGGTTTTTGGCCAACCAGTAGGCGCAAGTCCCTGACAATCCGCAGTCTGGGCGGGGGCTTGACAACGCTTCCGACGCGCCTCTACTTTGATCCCCCAGTAACAAGTTCACTTTCAAGAAAGTGGGCCTTCGGGTCCACTTTTTTTTTCCCAAATTCAAAACACACCATGAGCAGCGAAATCCTGTCCGTCCTCGAATACATGGAGAAGGAGAAAGGCATTCCCCGTGCCGACATGATCTCCGCCATCGCGAACGCGATCAAAACCGCGGCCCTGAAGGGCGTAAATTCGGGTCAGGAGCTCAAGATTGAGATCAATCCGAAGAACGGCCAGCTGAAGGCCTGGGCGATCATGAAGGTCGTGGACTCGGTTTCCGACCCGAAGAAGGAGATCCACATCGAAAAGGCCCAGGTGTTCAAGCATGGCGCCGTCCTCGGCGAAATGATCGAGCGCGACATCGATCCGTCGTATTTGGGCCGAATTGCCGCCCAGACCGCCCGTCAGGCGATCATGCAAAAGCTCCGCCAGTTCGAGAAGGAGCGCATCTACGACGACTTCAAGGACTCCGTCGGCGACATCGTCAGCGGCACCGTCCGCCGGCGGGAGCGCAACGACCTGTTTATCGACCTGGGCAAGGCCGAGGCGGTCATGCCGGGCAAGGAACAGGTCCCGGGTGAGGAATACGCCCCGGGCGAGCGCATCCGCTGTCTCCTGCTCGAGATCGAGAATTCTAGCCGCGGTCCCGAAGTCATTCTGAGCCGCGCCAGCAGCAAGTTTGTCCGCCGCCTGTTCGAGCTCGAAGTCACCGAAATCGCCGACGGCACCGTCAAGATCGAGGCCTTCGCCCGCGAACCCGGTTACCGCACCAAGATTGCCGTCACCAGCACCGACCCGAAGGTCGATCCGGTGGGCGCCTGCGTCGGCGCCCGCGGCGCCCGCGTGAAGAGCATCGTGCGCGAGCTCGGCGGCGAGAAAATCGACATCATTCCGTACCACGCCGATCCCAAGGAAATGCTCGTGGAGGCGCTGAAACCCGCCGTTCCGCGCGAAATCTCCCTCGACGAGAAAACCAAGCGCATGTTGGTCCGCGTGGCGAACGAGGATCTCGCGGTCGCGATCGGCCGCAAGGGGCAGAACGCGCGCCTGACGTCCCGTCTTGTGGGCTGGAAGCTCGAGATAGAGGAATGGAAACCCACGTCTTCCGATCCGCGCGCGCAGGCCATCGGCACGCTGGTTTCGTCGTTCGGCTTCACCGCCGCGATTGCCGAGCGTCTCGTGGCCCACGGCATCAACTCGGCCGCCGCCTTCGAGGGCGTCGAGGCCGCCGACCTGGCCGAGGCCGGCTTCACGCCGGAAGAGGCGGAAAACATCATCTCCCGCGTCACGAGCGCCCAAGCCTGATATTCTACCGACACTGCACACCGACTAAATGAGCATCCGCATCCACGAACTCGCGAAGAAGCTGGGCATGGACAACAAGGACCTGATGGCCCTGTTGAAGGAGCGCGACTATCCGGCCAAGAGCGTCTCGAGCACCGTCGATAACATCACCGCGGAAGCCCTCGAACAGGAAATCCGGTCCAAGCGCCCCGCCGAAGCCGCCGTCGAAACCGCTCCGGCTCCCGCCGCGATGCCGGTCGAGGCGCCGAAGGTCAATCTTCCCGCGGGCGTGTTCGTGAAGTCGGCCCAGGAAGTGGCCCGCGAGCGCGAGGAAGCCATCAAGGCCGCCACACCGCCGCGTCCGCCGCCGGTCATGGTGACGCCTCCGGTCGCCACCGCGCGTCCGTCCGTTCCGCCCGCGATCTCCCGTCCGGCGCCGAGCGCGCCGCCGCTCGCCAAGTCTCCGGTCACGCCACCTCCGGTGCCCGCCGCGCGCGCGCCGATCAGTTCGCCGCCGATGGTCCCGCGTCCGGTTCCGGCCCCCGCACCGGTGGCCAAGGCTCCTGCGACTCCGCCGCCGGTGCCGACTCCCGCCGCCGCGTCTCGTCCGGCGACGCCTCCCGCTCCGGGACGCACCGCGCCGCCGATGGCGCCGGCTCCGTCGTCGGTCACGGTTTCGCAGAACGGCGACGTCAAGATCATCCACGCCAAGCCGCCGATCATCGTGCGCGACTTCGCCGTGGCCCTCGGACTGAAGCCGTTCAAGCTCATCTCCGAGCTGATGGAGGTCAGCATCTTTGCGTCGATGAACCAGTCCATCGACGAGGCGGTCGCCACCAAGCTCGCCGAAAAGCACGGTTTCCTGCTCGAGATCAAGCACCGCGGCGAGCCCCAGGCCGTCGCGCCGGCGGTCAAGAAGCAGGAGGAGAAAAAGTCGAAGGAGGAACGCGACCGCGAGGAGGATGCCAAGAACCTGGCGCCCCGTCCGCCGGTGGTGACCATCCTCGGCCACGTCGACCACGGCAAAACCTCCCTGCTCGATGCGATTCGCAAGGCCAACGTCGCCGCGGGCGAGGCCGGCGGCATCACGCAGCACATCGGCGCCTATCAGATCGAGCACAACAATCGCAAAATCACGTTCCTCGACACTCCCGGTCACGCCGCGTTCTCCAAGATGCGCGCGCGCGGCGCCAACGTCACCGACATCGCGGTCCTCGTGGTCGCGGCGGACGACGGTTTCATGCCGCAGACCGACGAGGCGTTGAAGCACGCGCAGGACGCCAAGGTCGCGCTCATGGTCGCCGTCAACAAGATGGACGTGAAGGGTGCCAATCTCGATCGCGTGAAAACGCAGATGCAGGAGCGCAACATCGCGCCCGAGGATTGGGGCGGCGAAACCGTAACGGTCCCGGTGGCCGCGATCAAGGGCCAGGGAATTTCCGAGTTGCTCGAAATGATTCTGCTCCAGGCCGACGTGCTCGAACTGAAGGCCAATCCCAAGGCCGAGGCCAGCGGTGTCATCATTGAGTCGCAGGTCGACGTCGGTCGCGGCCCGCTCGCCACGGTCATCGTCCAGCGCGGCACGCTGCGCGTCGGCGATGCGATCGTGTGCGGTCCGAACTGGGCGAAGGTGCGCGCGATGTTCGACGACCAGGGCAACAACGTGAAGGAGGCCCCGCCGTCCTCACCCGTCCGCGTCATCGGCTGGTCGGGTCCGCCCGACTCTGGTGCCAAGTTCAACGCGGTCAAGAACGCCCGCGAGGCCGAAAACCTCGCCGAAGAGGAGCAGCAGCGCGCCAAGAAGGAGGCCGTGACCGCGGCCGCCACGCCGAAGGACACCTCGATCGACGCTCTTTTTGCCAACATCGCCGCGACCCAGGAGAAGGTTCTGCGGGTCGTGCTGAAATCCGACGTGTTCGGTTCGCTCGAGGCCGTGCGCAACGTGCTCGAGGGCATCAAGAGCGCCAAGGTGAAGCTCGATGTCGTCGCCGCCGACGTCGGTATCATCACCAAGAACGACGTGCTCATGGCCGGCGCCGCCAAGGCCGTCATTATCGGATTCACCACGAAGCAGGAGAATGGCGTATCCGCCCTGGCCAAGCATCACGGGGTCACGATCCACAACTTCGACATCATCTACGAGCTGGGCGACCGCGTCCGCGACATGATGGCCGATCTGCTCGAGCCCGATCTCAAGGAAATCAAGCTGGGTGTCGCCGACGTCCGCCAGGTCTTCCCGGTGTCGAAGGGTTTCGTCGCCGGCTGTCTCGTCACCGAGGGCAAGATCAACCGCGGCGTCACCGCTCGCGTCCGCCGCGGCAAGGATTCCGTCTTCGAAGGCAAGATCGGCACGCTGCGCCGGTTCAAGGACGACGCCAACGAGGTTCGCGCCGGACTCGAGTGCGGCATCCGGCTCGACGGTTTCGACGACTACAAGCCCGGCGACAAGATCGAGTGCTTCGAGATCCAGAAAGTCCGCGCGACGCTGTAATTTTGGATTTTCGATTCTCGATTTCTGATTTCAGCAAAGACCACTGACCGAAATTCAAAATCGAGGATCGGAAGTCGCTCCCTCACGTTCAGCTTTTCGAACACGCCTTCCGGTTTTCGACCTGCCTGTCCGGCAATCGAAAATCGAGAATCCAGAATCGAAATTTTAGAGAATCGTCGATCGTAATTCGTAAATCGTCATTCTGAAATCGTACTTCCCGCCATGAGCAACCGGCTACTGCGCGTCAACGAGCTGATGCAGCGCGAAATCAGCGCGTATCTGCATTCGCGTTACTCGAGCGAGTCGGTGGCGATCACGATCTCCGGCGTGCAGGTGACAGGCGACCTGCGGGAGGCCAAGGTGTTCTTCTCGGTGGTGGGCGGGGCCGACGAATTTGCCCGCGCCGAACGCTGGCTGCGGGGCAAGCTGGGCGAAATCCGGTCCATGGTGGCCAAGAATGTCGTCATGCGGCACGTCCCGCTGCTGTCGATTCATCCCGACACGAGTGCCGCCCGAGCCTTGCGCGTCGACCAATTGCTTGATGAGATTGATCGCGAAGGCAGCCCGTCGTGAAGTTTTACCCCACCTACGCCAAGGCATTCGCCGAATTCCGCCAGGGCCTGGCCGGCCAGAGCGTGGTGGTGATCGGACATCAGCGGCCGGACGGTGACTGCATCGGCTCGCAGGTGGCGATGTGCCGCTTGTTGCGCACGCAGGGCATCGACGCGGTTTGCATGAATCCGGATGCGGTGCCGCGCCGGCTGAAATTTCTCATCGGCGACACCCCGTTCTACAAGCGCGACGAACTGCACGATCACACGCGGATGGCGGTCTTCACGGATTGCGCCGATCACGACCGCTCCGGCGTGAAAGTGCGCGAACTCTATCCGTCGCCCTGCGGCTGCTTTGACCACCACCTGTCAAACGTCGGCTTCGCCAAGTTCAACTTTGTCGACCCGGAGTCCGCCGCCACGGCGGAGCTGCTAGCCGGGCTGGCCCTTGACGCGGGCCTTCCGATCGACTCGACCACGGCGCAGGCGCTCTACACGGGCATCATGACCGATACCGGACAGTTCTGCTTTGCCTCCACCTCGGAGCGCGTCTTCCGCATCTGTGCCGAACTGCTCGCGCGCGGGGCCGACCCGGCGCAGGCGGGCATGGAACTCTACGAACGCGAGACGTCGGGCAAGCTCAAGCTCCTGCAGCATTTCATCGACTCGTTGAAATTTGAATGTCACGGCCGCATCTGCATCGGCACGCTGCCCAATGGAATCTTTGAAAAACTCGGTGCGAGCGTCGAGGACACCGAGGGGCTGGTCGATTACGCGCGCTCGGTCGACGGCGTCGAGGTCGGCGTGCTCATCGAGGAGCGCCCCGGCGTGATCAAGGCCAGCCTCCGCGCCAAGCAGGCGTCTTATCGCATGGACACGGTCGCCCAGCAGTTCAACGGCGGCGGACACGCCTCGGCCGCCGGCCTCAATTTTCCCGACAACCTCGCCCATTTTTATCCGAGACTGATCGCCGCGCTGTGCCAGCGCCTGGCCGAAGTCGACGCCGCGAAGAAATGAGTCTGCAACCGGCGAAGGAGATGGAGGGTGTCCTGCTCGTGGACAAGCCCGGCGGAATGACGTCGCACGACGTCGTGTACCGCCTGCGGCGCAAGCTCGCGATGCAGCGCATCGGCCACGCGGGCACGCTCGATCCGATGGCCACCGGCCTGCTCGTGATGCTCGTCGGCAAGGCCACGAAGATTTCGCAGTACCTCATCAGCCTCGACAAGGTGTACGAGGGCGAGATCACGCTCGGGGTGACGACGAACTCGCAGGACGCCGAGGGCGAGGTCATGGAGACGCGTCCCGTACCGCCGTTGAACGAGGCGGACGTGCGGGCGGCGATGAGCGGTTTCCTGGGCGACCAATATCAGACGCCGCCGATGTTTTCCGCCGTGAAAATCGACGGTGTCGCACTTTATAAGCGCGCCCGGCAGGGTGAGGAGGTGGAGCGCGAGCCGCGTTTCATCCGGGTGGCGTCGTTTGAGCTGCAGTCCTTCAATTCGCCGAAGATCACCTTCCGCCTCGCCTGCACGAAGGGCACCTACGTGCGCACGATCGCGAACGATCTCGGCGCGAAACTGGGTTGCGGCGGGCATCTTTCGGCACTGCGGCGCATGGCGAGCGGCAAGTTCGGCATCGAGCAGTGCCTGACGCTGGCGCAGATCCAGGAGATGCCCCTGCCGGAAATTGAGAAGCGCCTGATCCCGGTCTACGAGGCAGCGCCGAGCGTCGCGCGGTGAAACCGCCGTTCCAGTTCGACGATCTTGCGGCCGTCGCGCTGCCGGCCGGGCCGGTCCATCTCGCGATCGGCATGTTCGACGGCGTGCACCGGGGACATCGCGCGGTGATCGAATCGGCCGTGCAAGCGGCGCGTCGCGGCGGCGGAGTCGCCGGCGTGCTCACCTTCGAGCCGCATCCGTCCGTCGTATTGCGCCCCGACCAACCGACGAAACTGTTGCTGTCACTAGACGCGAAACGCGCGCAGCTGGCCGGACTGGGCATCGATTTCCTGGTCGAACAGCGCTTCACGAAGGAATTCGCCGGCACGACCGCGGCGGGGTTTGTGGATTTGCTGAAACGCTGCCTGCCCGGTTTGCAGGCGGTCTACGTGGGCGACAACTGGCGGTTTGGGCGCGGGCGGGCGGGGGATGTTTCCGTCCTGCTGACCGAAGCGGCGCGGGCCGGATTCGCGGTGTTCAGCCTGCCCGGCGTGACGCACCAGGGCACGCCGGTGAACAGCACGCGCATCCGGGAGCTGATCGCCGGCGGGGAAATCGCGGCGGCGAATGCGCTGCTGGGCTACTCGTATTTTTGCGACGGGGTGGTGGAGCGGGGCAAGCAGCTCGGTCGGACGATCGGCTTTCCGACGCTGAACGTTCGCTGGGAACCCGCGTTGCGTCCGAAGTTTGGAATTTATGCGGTCTGGATCACGGGACCGGACGGCCGGCGGCAGCCCGGGGCGGCGAGTTATGGCGTGCGTCCGACCATCGAGGACGACGGGCATCCGCTGCTGGAGGTCTACGTGCTCGAACCGACGAAGATCACCTACGGCGATGCCGTGCGAGTCGAGTGGATCGAATATCTTCGTCCCGAGGCGAAGTTCGCGAACCTCGAAGAGTTGAAAGCTCAGATCGCGAAGGACTGCGACGCGGCGCGTCGGGCGCTCAAAACCGATTGATTGGTAGGGTTCGATGTCCCCTCGAACCGCGGAATTTAGCCGACGGAACACACGGGGCACACCGAGCGACGATCCCCCACGAAGGCCACGAATCGGCACGAAAAGTTCCCGGCGGAAGACCACCCGGATGAGGCAGGGGACGATGTCCTCATCGGACCGGGGAACTGGCCCGCGAATCGCGCGAATGCCCAGGAAATTCCGAACGGGCAATATTGCCCACGGAACACACCGAACACACGGAACCAACCAAGGTTTGGCCCGCGAAACACGCGAATCACACGAAAGGAAAACGCGCATGCCATTTTGCGAAAAAATGGCGGGATGGACGGGACTCGAACCCGCGGCCTTCTGCGTGACAGGCAGACGCTCTAACCAGCTGAGCTACCACCCCGTTAACCGGGAAAGAGGTCGCAACGTAGATTCGGTGAAAAGCAAGTCAAGCGTGCTTTGATACGAAATCGATCCGGGATTGGGGTCCGGATCTTGCGGAATGAGCGGGAGTTGTAACTCAAGGCGAACTTAAGGGGATGCGCAAAGATCACGGAGATTTCGAGCAGGCGTTTCGAGCTTTCTCTCCAAGGACCGCGGGTTCGATTCCCGTCGATTTGTCGAGGCCTCCTGCGGACGGTATGAATGCCACCGCTGGGCAAAAGGCTTTCCCGGCGGCATCTCCCTAAACGAGACCGATTCATCGGCTCAGCCGATGGCGCGCTTCATTCGGTCCACTCGGCAGAGGCCAAGACTGATTTTGCGTTGGCGACTTGACGAGTACAGCGGAAGGCATACAAATGGCATACATGTCCGCAATTCTCACCGTTCGTCTCACCAAGGAGGAGCAAGGCATCCTCGCCAAGCGGTCCAAGCGCGCCGGAATGAAGAAAGCCACGTTCGTCCGCAAATTGATCCGAGACGAGGAAATCGTCTCCGGCTCCGATCTCACGGCATGGGCCGACCGTCATGCCGGCGACGCGCGACTCCGGGTCACGCCCCGCCAGTGAGTCGTTTCCTCTTGGATTCGTCGTTCGTCATCGACCTCTTCAACGAGATCGCCGCGAACGAACGCGGACCCGCGCGAGCGTGGGCCGCCCGCCATCCCGGCGCGGAACTCTGGATTTCGCCCGTGACCTCCGCTGAGGTTCTCGAAGGCGCGTCAGACGCTGCCGCCGCACGCGCGGCGCTACGAGCTTTCCGCTGGCAAACCATCGGCCGTCAGCACGCCGAGCGTGCCGCGCTCCGCCAAAGGCGTGCGACCCAGCGCATGGGAGAGAACGACGCCTGGCAGGTCGCGGTGGCCGAGTGTATGGACGCGGTGATCGTCGGGCATGACCCGAGAGCTTTTGACCGACTTGGCGACGGCTACGAGGACCATCGCAGGCCCTGACATTTCGGTTTCTTCTCCGGCCAGGCAGGCGTCGCGTCGGTCATAAATGCGAAGGTTCTGTCCGCGATCTTTGGCGCCATCGCAAGACTCCAACATCCAATCGTCAAATGATAGCCGATCGAACCTGCGTGATCTTTTGTCCCTCTTTTCCTTCCTGTAAGAGCGAATGCTCCAAGTCCTCCGCTGCTCTGTGGTGCAATGCTGATCGGCTCCGTCCAGAACTGATCGCTCAGTTTCCTCCGTTGCTTCCAGTAGGAATTCTCTTCCAGGTGTTTCTCGGCGATCTCTGGTAGCAATTCTTTGCCGAGAAGCTCAAACCGTCCGGCAACAAATGCCGTGCCTGCCTCGTGATCCGGTCATCGATTCATTTCCCGATGCACCCCGTCGCCCACTTGCTTCGTTCGTTCGCGCTGGCCGCGTTTTTCATGTTTTTCACCTTCGCCTCGGCCGCGGAGTCGCCGCGGACGACCCAGTCGCTCGACGCCGACTGCCTTTTTTCGCGCGGCGATGTCCCCGCCTCGGAAACGCCGCTGTTCGACGACGTCAACTGGCGCAGCGTCGACGTGCCGCACGACTGGGCCATCGAAGGCGGCGTTGACAAGGACGCGCCGACCGGGCGGGGCGGCGGTTACCGGCCGAGCGGCGTCAGCTGGTATCGGAAGCGGTTCTCGCTGCCCGCCGCGACCGCCGGCAAACGGGTGTTCGTCGAATTTGACGGCGTGATGGGCAACAGCACGGTCTGGATCAACGGCCAGAAACTCGGCACGCGCCCGTCCGGCTATGTCAGCTTTTTCTACGACCTCACCGGTCGGCTCGAACTGGGCGATGACAAGACCAACATCCTCGCCGTGCGCACCGACACCTCGGAGCAACCGGCCTCGCGCTGGTACACGGGGCAGGGGATTTACCGGCACGTCCGCCTCGTCGTCACCGATCCCGTGCATGTTTCGCAGTGGGGTTTGACGGTGACCACGCCGAAGATCGAACCCGCGCGGGCGCTCGTGCGCGTCCGGGCCAACGTGCTGAACAGCGATGCGCGGGCGCGCGACGTCTCGGTTCACGTGACCTTGCTCGATCCCTCCGGCCGACCTGTCGGCAGCGCCGATGTCGCCGCACAACACATCGGCATCGGCGAATGCGCCGACTTCAGCGCGGATATTTCCGTCGTGCAGCCGGAACTCTGGGATATTGGCGCGGGGAAAATATACCGTGCCATCGCGACGGTGAGCATGGACGGGAAGCCGGTCGACGAGGATGCGGTTTCCTTCGGCATTCGCGAAGCCCGCTTTGAAGCCGCGACCGGATTCTGGCTGAACGGAAGGAATATCAAGATCAAGGGAGTGGCGCTGCACCACGACGGAGGTGCGGTTGGCGCGGCGGTGCCGTTGGCGGTCTGGCAGCGCCGCCTCGAACGCTTGCGCGAACTCGGCGTCAACGCCATCCGCACGGCGCACAACCCGCCCGCGCCCGACTTCCTCGATTTGTGCGACCGGATGGGTTTCCTCGTGATGGACGAGTTCTTCGACGCGTGGACCGTCGGCAAACCGAGTGCCGAAAAGGGACTGAACACGTTCTTCAGCGAGTGGGGTGAACACGATGAACGTGACACCCTCCGCCGCGACCGCAACCATCCGGGCATCATCCTGTGGAGCACGGGCAACGAAATTCACGACACGCCCAATGCCACTCTCGCGAAAAACATTTTGGCCGGACTGGTCGGCCTCGCGCACACGGAGGATCCGACGCGTCCGGTGACCCAGGCGCTGTTCCGGCCGAACACCAGCCACGATTTCGACGACGGTCTGGCCGACATGCTCGACGTGATCGGGACGAACTACCGCGACCAGGAACTGCTGGCCGCGCAAAAGGCAAAGCCCACGCGCAAGATCATCGGCACCGAGCAGGACCATGAGCGTCGCACGTGGCTCTTCGCGCGCGACAACGCCTCCCACTCGGGACAGTTCCTGTGGGCCGGGGTCGACTATCTCGGCGAGGCGGACTGGCCGTTCGTCACCAGCTCGGCGGGCATGCTTGATCGCACCGGGCGATTCAAGCCGCGCGCCTTCGAGCGGCAGAGCTGGTGGAGCGACGCCCCGATGGTGCGCATCGCGCGGCAGGAAGTGTCCCTCGCCAACGCCGATCCGCGCCGCCGTCCCGGGTTTGATCGCGTGTGCAACTGGACGCCGCGCGATCCTGCCACCGAGAAGGAAGCGGTGGTCGACGTCTATTCGAATGGCGAGGAAGTCGAACTCACGCTCAACGGCAAATCGCTCGGCGCCAAGGCGCGTCCGGACGACGGCTCGCCGCGCGAGTGGCGCGTGCCGTTTGAGCCCGGCTCGATCCGGGCCGTCGCGAAGAATGGCGGCAAGATCGTCGCCACCGACGAGCTGCGCACCGCTGGCACGCCGGCGAAACTACTCCTGGCTGTGGATCGTAAGCGACTCGCCCATGACTGGGATGACGTCGCGTTTGTTACGGTAACGGCCGTGGACGCGAATGGTGTGCCGTGTCCGTGGGCCGACGCGCTGGTGAGTTTCAAGATCGACGGCGCCGGCGTGATCGCGGCGGTCGACAATGGCGACCGCGCGGACCCCGCGCCCTACCAGGCGACCGAGCGCCGGTTGTTCCAGGGCGAGTGCCTCGCGCTCGTGAAAGCCAATGCCGATTCCGGCGACATCGTCCTGACGGCCTCGGCGCCCGGCCTGCCCGACGCGACGGTGAAGATTGCCGCCTCTTCCGCTCGATAGAGCGCATCAAAGTCCCGCCGAGAATTGGCGACACCCCCCGTATTGCGATTTTCCCGAAAATCGGCGCGCCCCACCTCAGCAAGCCAAGGCTTTTTTGAAAGCGTTGTTGTTCGCGGCGCTTCGTTCGGTCCACTGATCAGCCTATCGCTTCCCCAGTTGATAGCACCCGGTTTTCCAACAGCGCGGGTTCCGGGCGTCCTCGCTCTTTCAACCTTCATCTTTCAACCAGGTGGTCGTCCCGCCTGCCGCGTACGGCTCGCCGTTCACGGCCTGCCGCTCACCGCCCATCGCTTAACGCTTTCAGCTTAAGTCTTAGAGCTTAAAGCTTAGACCTTAGAGCTCCGACACCCCATGCTCCACGACCTCCGCTACGCCGTCCGTTCTCTGCTCAAGACCCGCGGGTTCGCGATCGTCGCGGTGCTGACGCTCGCCATCGGCATCGGGGCCAACACCGCCATTTTTTCCGTCGCGGAGGCGTTGCTGCTGACCCCGCCCGACTATCCGGATCCGGGACGCATCATGGTGCTCAACGAAACCCGCCTGCCGCAGTTCCCAACCTATCCGGTCTCGGGCGCCAATTACCTCGACTGGAAGGCCAACGTGAAGTCGTTCGCGGAAATGGGCGGCACAACCAATCTGGCCCTGACTTACACCGGGGGACAGGAACCGCAGCGGCTCAAGGCGAAGCGGGCCACGGTTTCCTATTTTTCGGTTTTCGGCATCTCGCCATTGCGCGGCCGCATTTTCAGCCCGGCGGAAGACACGGAGGGCGGACGCAAGGTCACGATCCTGAGTTACGCGCTCTGGCAGTCGCTTTTCGGCGGACAGGATTCAGTCATTGGCCGCACGTTCCTTCTCAACGGCGACTCCTACGAAGTCATCGGCGTCATGCCGCCAAGCTTCCAGGAGAGCAGCGGGATCCAGCTTTGGGTGCCGATGGCCCTCACGGCCGACGAGCGTTCCGACGATTACCGCGGCGCGCATTTTCTCGAGGTCTTCGGACGCCTCCGCCCCGGGGTGACACAAGCCCAGGCCCTGCAGGATCTCGTGATCTACAACGAGACGCTCCGGAAAAAATATCCCGACTCGAACAAGAGTTGCGGCGCCACGCTCGTCTCGCTGGCCGAGTCCTACAATCAGGACGTCCGCGGCGTTCTGCATGTGCTGCTCGCCACGGTGGCCTGTGTGCTTCTGATCGCGTGCCTGAACGTCGCCGGCCTTCTTCTCGCCCGCGGAGCCGCGCGTCAGCAGGAAATCGCCGTGCGCAGCGCGCTCGGCGCCAGTCGTGCCCAGCTGCTTCGGCAGCTTCTCACCGAGAGCCTGATGCTCGCGCTGGCGGGCGGGGTTCTCGGGGTTGCCATCGCCGGTGGCTCGCTCGCCGCGCTCGTCCGTCTCATTCCGGTGAACCTGCCGCAGGCGCACCTGATCGCGCTGAATCGTCCCGTGCTCGGCTTCTCCCTCGGGCTGAGTCTGCTCACCGGCCTGGTCTTCGGACTCCTGCCCGCCTGGCGCGCCACGCAGGTCGATCTGGTGCGGGTGACGAAGGAAGGCAGTCGCGGCAACACCGCCGGCGGGGGACGTTTCCGCCTGCAGTCCCTGCTCGTCGCGGCGGAGGTCGCGGCCGCCGTCGTGCTGCTTGTCGGCACCGCGCTGCTGGCCCGCAGTTTCACGCGCCTGGTGGAAACCGACAAGGGATTCCACGCCGAGCAGGCGCTCATGTTCAATCTTCTGCTGTCGGACAAGAAATACAGCACGCCCGAGAAACAAACTGCTTTCGCGCGTGAGTTGCTGAGTCAACTCTCAGGCCTGCGTGGCGTCACTGCCGCCGGCCTCACGCACCGCATGCCGCTTGTCCGCGATTCGGTGCTGCGCCTGATCGTGCAGGGCCGTCCGCCGGTCGCGAAGGGCGATCTGCCCAATACCAACTACTACGCCATCACCCCGGATTACCTCCGCGCGTTCGGCACCCCGGTCCTGCGCGGCCGCGGTTTCACCGACCAGGATCGCGAGGGATCGACGCGCGTCGCGCTGATCAACGAGACCTTCGCCCGCAAATTCTTCCCCGGCGAGGATCCCATCGGGCAGCGCATCCAGATTACGAACGGAGACGAAGCGTGGCGCGAGATCGTCGGCATCGTGCGCGATGTCCGGTCCGAGTCCCAAGGGATCGACCACGAGTCGATTCCGCAGTCCTACGAACCCTACTATCAGCAGCCGAATGAAGTCCTCTACGTCGTGCTGCGTTTCACGGGCGACGAGCGTAGCCTGTTCACGGCTGTCCGTCAGAAGGTGGCCGCCTTGGACCACGACCTGCCGATCGGGCCGATGCGCCTCATCCAGGAGGTGGTGGACACGATGCTCGCCCGGCCGCGTTTTGCGGTGACGCTGGTGAGTGGCTTCTCCGTCATTGCGCTGCTCATCGCCGCCGTCGGCCTCTATGCCATGGTCACCTATCGCGTGATCCAGCAGACCCGCGACATGGGCATCCGGCTCGCTCTCGGCGCCACGCCCGCCGCGGTGCTCCGAAAAGTATTGCGCGATGGCATGATGCTCGTGGGCGCCGGGCTGGTGGTCGGAATCGGCGGCAGCCTCCTGCTGACGCGGCTGCTACGCTCGCTCCTCTACGAAACCAGCGCGCAGGATCCCGCGGCGCTCGCCGCCGTTGCATTCGTGCTGGCGCTGGTCGGCCTTCTGGCCTGCTGGCTTCCGGCCCGCCGCGCCGCCCGCGTCGATCCGATGGTGGCGCTAAGGGCGGAGTGATCGGGAGTAGCGAGTAGCGGGTAGCGAGGAGCGAGTAGTTTCGGATGTAGAGCGGGATCGCGCCGAGTGCGCTGGCCTCGGCGGCCATATCGCGCCTCTGCCCGTCGGATTCTACCTCATCGACCCGGCAGGAAGATGTCCTCGTCAGTCGGACGACTTCAGCGCGACCGGGATTGTTGTAGGAGCGGCTTTACGCCGCGATGTCACGCAATTCACATTTCCTCTCGCCAAATGCGCCTGTTGTCTTTTTCGGGAACCGCCGCTCTCCGGGCTGGCGCCTGACCGCCGCTCACCCTATATGTTGGTTACTTTCTTCCATGCAGCCGCGCATCATGTATATCGAGTCCAAGGCCAGCGACAAGGCGTACATTGGTCGGGTGACGTTTTCGAGAAGCGGTCAGACGATTTACTATCGGAACTGGACGTTTTATAGGATTACGCGGGGAGGAGTCGACGCGAATTATCGTGAGAAGACGACCGGCATAGAGTTTTGGATTTCGGGACCGAAAAAGGACGGCAAAGATCGTCTCTTCCGGCAGCGTGTTCCCGTTGCGATCGACGAGGATGTCCGAGACGAGTATTGGACTCGAATCCGCAGGTGCCCCGAAAAGAAAGACCGGAGGGCCGCCTGACGGACTTAATCTCCGCCATGCTACGCGTAGTCGTATTCGTTGCCGGAGCAGCCCTGATCGGTGGCTGCAGGTCGGGACCGACTGTCGTGTCGTCTGACAAAGGTTACGAGTCTTCGAGATCCGAAGTGCGACTTGAGCGGTTGGCCGGAGATCGCGACCGCGATTTGGATTGGCTCGCGATATCTTGTATCCCCAACTCATTGGCGATCGTATATCCCTATGAGATGTCGAGAGCGGGCGTGAAGGGGATAGTGGTCGCCCGGGTGGCGATTGCCGCCGATGGTACGGTCTCGGCCTCCGGATCATCAAGGCTTCGCAGCCAGAGTTTGGACAGGCGGTGTCGGACGCGGCCAAAAGATTGCGATTTTTTCCGGCCAAGAAAGGAAAGACCGCAGTGGCGTCCATCGACGATTATCGGATCGAATTCAGGTTTGTTGACGACGATGGCGGCTAACGACCATTGGGGGAGTAATGCAGGTCCGCCCGCGTCGACCCGATGGTGGCGTTAAGGGCGGAATGAAGAGAAGTAGCGAGTAGCGGGTAGCGAGGAGCGAGTAGGGTCGGAGTAGGGCGGGACTGCGCCGAGTGCGCTGGCCTCGGCGGCCGAATCCCGCCAATAATCTCCACTTCGGTCGGTCCGTGACACTTCCTAGTCGCCCGTCGGCACGATCGCCTTGGTCTCAACCATCAGCATAACCGTGCGCTGCGGCGCGCGCGGTCGATGCTCGACGCCTTTGGGAATCACGACGCCCTGGCGCGGTTCAAGACGAATGGTGCGGTCGCGCAGGTCGATGAGGAGCAGGCCGTCGACGACGTAGAAAAATTCGTCGTCGTGGTCGTGCTTGTGCCAATGGTATTCGCCCTGCACAACGCCGACGCGCACGACCGATTCGTTGACCGCGCACAGCGTCTGGTTGAACCAGGGATGCGTGACCGCGTCGGTGAAAGACTTTTCGTCGATGTGTTCGAGCGCCTTGAATTTGATGTCGAGTCGCGTGTCGTAGGGTGAAGCGGGAGAGTCCATGAGACAGATCTGATAAATGGCGTGAGCATTCGAATGTGTTGTCGGAAGGTGCCGGCCCGCCAGCATCGGCGCGAGGGGCGCCCAAAACAAGCGCGGCGGTCGTGTCTCCGGTACAATGCACCGATTGGCCCGGCGACACAGGAGGATTCGGGGGTTTTTTGAAATCGCTCCGATCGGAATGTTCAATTTTCGTCCGCGGTTTTTTGGCGGCAGTGATGGAGGCCTCACTTTTTTCACCACGTTTCCCAATATCGCATGTCCAACCTGAGACCGACTTATGGAAACCGCTTTTCCGACCCTCGAACACAATCGTGGCCGTGTCCTGCGTGAGCGACTGCTGTCCGACCTGGGCGCCGTTGCCCGCGATGCGGGCGCGCTCATGCGCCTCAAGGCCGGCGATGCCGGCGAAACCGTCCGCGCGGTTCACGCCCACCTGGCTGCGACCATCGCCCAGGCGCGGGCCTCCTGCGCCGCCCTTCAGGTTCACAGCATCCTGATCGCGGCGGCAACCGGCAAAAGGATTGATCGCTCGATCCGCGCCCATCCCTATCGGAGCGCGGCGATCGCCCTGGGGATCGGTTTCTATCTGGGGGCGCGGCTGGCCAGGAAGCGGGACAGCGCACGGGTTTTAGAGGAGGCAACGGAGGAAACCGAGAATTGATTCCCGGAGGAGGCCGCAAAAATCGCCGTAGTGGATGAGTCTCGTTTTTTAAGTTCGCTGCGGCTAAATCGGTTACTTGCAATCGATCGCGGTTCGGCGGCGGGCCCAGCGGTCCCGCCCTACCTTCGGCTGAATCAGATCGCATCAAGGATTTGTGTTTCAACGGCGGTCCCGGCGGTCCCGCCCCACCTTCGGCTGAAGCCTCAATAATGAATCAGGCCGCGCTGCACGGCGGCGATGACCGCCTGGGTGCGGTCCAGCACGCGCAATTTGCCGAGGATGCTCTTCAAATGGCCCTTGGTGGTGTGTTCCGTAATGCCGAGGGTGTCGGCAATCTCCTTGTTGGCGAGTCCACGGGCCAGTTGCACGAGCACCTCGTGCTCGCGGGCGGTTAGCTCCTCGTAAGTGTTGCGCGAGCGCAGGCGGCTGGCGACTTCCTGCGGAATCCAGCGACGGCCCTGCGCCACCGCATGAATCGCCGGAATGAGCTCCTCGCCCGTCACGCTTTTCAACACGTAGCCGCACGCTCCGGCCTCGAGCGCCGCATGGATGTCGGCGTCACCCTCGAAGGCGGAAATGATAAGAATGCGGGCCTGCGGATCGAACATCCGGATCTGTCGCGCCACTTCATGGCCGTCCATGTCCGGCAAACGCAGATCCATTACCGCCAGATCGGGACGCAGCGTCTTGTACTGGCGGATGGCTTCCGCGCCATCGCCCGCTTCACCCACGACGAGCAGATTCGGCTCGGTGTTCATCAGCGAAAGCAGGCCGATGCGGACGATGAAGTGATCGTCGACGACGAGGATGCGGATCTTGTCGGCCACGTTCAAATGACGGCGTCGGCCCGGGGTGCGGCCATTTCCGTCGCAAAATCGCGGAGCGGGATGACGGCACACACCAACGTGCCTTCGCCCGGCGGACCGGATACGTCCAGGCGGCCGCCGAGTCGCCGGGCGCGTTCGGTCATGCCGAGCAGCCCGAAATGGGGCTCACCGCGCGTGGAAACCCGTCCCGCCACGAGGCCCGAGCCGTTATCCTTTATCTCGAGCGCGACCTCATCGGGGCGGAATTTGAGGTGGAGCGTGACGGCGGTGGCTCCGGAATGTTTCACGACGTTGGCGAGCGACTCCTGGGCGATGCGGAGAAGATTGTCCTCGACGATTTCCGGCAGGCGCAGGCGGTCGCCCGTCGTGTTCATCTCGAAGGAAATGTTGCTGCCATCGAGAATCTGCCCGCCGGCCATCGACAGCGCCTGCGTGAGATCGAACTGTTCCAGCTCGCGCGACCGCAGGTCCCAGATCGAGCGCCGAAGTTCGAGACGGCTCTGGCGGAGAAACCGGCGCGCGAGTTCGAGCGGCCGGCCGGCGTCGGCGGGATTCCGTTCGAACAGCTTGGCCGCGGTGTCGAGCTGCAGCATGATGCCGGTCAGCGCCTGATCGAGCGTATCGTGCAGTTCCCGCGCGAGGCGGGTGCGCTCCGAGAGCACGGCGCGGAACTCGACCTCGGCGGCCTTGCGGACGGACATCTCGACCTTGAGCTGCTCGGTCCGTTCCTTCACGCGCACTTCGAGCTGGTCGTGCGCCAGTTGGAGTTCGCGCTGGGCCTTTTCGCGTTCGGCGACGAGGAAATGCAGCATCGCATTCTTCTTCGATACGGTGAGGAGCCACACGACGAGGGCGGCCAGCAGGAGGCCGACAATGGCGAACCCGATCAGCAGGCGCTGGGTGGTCAACCAGCTCGGGGTTTCGATCACGCGCAGCGCGCCGGGCTCGGGAAGAAGCAGGGTGACGCTTTTCGGACGGCCATCGTCGCCGGATTCAAACGAGGCGACGCCTTCGATCTCCACCAGGCTGCCGAGGGGAGCGGCCGTGATCGCCGCGCTTTCGAGCGGGCCCTCGTATTCGGCGGTGAACGAGCCCTCGCTGTTGCGCAGCGTGCAGACGGTGCGGACACCGACGAAGGCGGCTTCATCCCGCGCAACGGGTCGCACGCTGTGGTCGAGAAGAACACCCCGGAGAACGATCAGTTCGCCGGCGTGCCGGCCGTCGCGCAGTTCCGCCATCGCCACCGGCATCGGGTGGACGACCACAGGCGGCTCGGCGAGTTCCTGCACCACGGCGTCGCGCAGCACCGGCTGATAGTTGACGATCTCGAGGAAACCGACGGCCTCGATCGGCGTGCCGAGCGGCAGCGCGATCGGCTGGCGGCTTTCGAGGTGCAGGCCGCCCGTGTCATCCTGGATGAAGAGATCGAGGCCCGGCCGCAGGCAGGTGAGCACGCCCTTGACGTGCAGGCGCTCGCCGAGGGTGGCGCTGGTGCGAAACTTCGCGAGGTCGTCGATGGCAAGCGCGGGTTGCTCGAAGGGCGGGTGCCGTTCGGGTTCCTCGATCACGAAGTCATCGGCGCTGGGGACGAACAGGTTGACGGCGGTCAGCTGGCGACGGGCGGCGTTGAAGGCGGTGCCGACGGTTCCGCGGGCGCGAATCTTGGCGGCGACGAGCGAGCGCGGGTTCAGCTGCGAGGGCAGCTTGGGAAACACCCGCACGCGATAGCCGCCGATCGACACCTCAACCATGGTCTTCTGCGACGGGACATACGTGACCGAGCGCACGAGTCCGGTGATTTCGATGCGCTGGCTCGCCTCGACGCCGGCCATCAGGCGCTCGATCGACACCTGCTTGGCGGCGGGCAGCGTCGCCCGACCGAGTTTTTTCCAACCGGTGGACTGGATCACGGGGGCGAACCATCCCGGCCCGGTGTGTCCCTGGACCTCCACGAAATCGCCGATCTCCGGCTGCGCTCCGATATTCTGGACGAAAATGCCGGCGCTTTCATCCTGAACGACAAACTTGCCATGCCAGTCGGGCTCCGCGGCCGTGACGACGCCGCGAATCGTCACGGGCAACTTCGATTCGGCCACATTGGTTGGCAGCGCACGAATTTCCGCGGCGTTGTGGATGGTGCGCGGCTCGGCGGTGTTTTCGACGGCACGCATCGGCGACGCGGTCGCAAGGAGCAGCGAAACGGCCATCGCCAGATAGGGTAGAGGCGAACGACGCATGGGAGGCAGACCGCGGCGAGGCAATCTCCGGGGGCATCGCTTTACAAGCGTTCTTTGGGCAAGCGGATTTCGAGGGATTGTGGGGTGATTCGACATTTCGGCGTTTCAAATTGGGAGAGCGCGACCGTTTTCCGCACCAGCTTTCGGGTGGATCGCAAAACTGGGCCCCCTCCACTTCCCATATTTCGGCGGGCCCAGCGGTCCCGCCCTACCTCGAAAATTACTGTCTAACGAATTAACCATTGTCATTTCCTGTTCAGCCAAAGCAGCGGCTGTGTGACCGCCATGTTGCGGCGGACTTCCAGGTCGCTCGAGTCGGCGGGCAGCCGACGCCACAAATCGAGATATTCCGGACGATTCAGACGCAGTCCGGCCAGCAAGAGCGAGGGTTGCCGCACCGGCCAGCCGTCGAAGTGAGCGATATCCCTGGCAAACGGCCAGGTCGATCGGTCCGCGAGAAAGGGATGGAGAAAAGCCATCGCCTGGGCAACCGTCCGTCCGTCGGGCAACGTGAAGGCCCAGAGATTTTCCGACGGGGACGACAGCACCTCCGTGAGCAAGGCAACGTTGTCCAATTGGAAGATCGAGTAGCCATAGGGTTTGGTGCGCGCGAGTTCGCGGGGAAAGCTTCCGTCGGGAGCGAGTTGTCCGGGAAGTAAGACGTCCCAATAAATCCGTCGTGTCTCGTCGAGGACGGCGCGATTTCCTGTGAATCGAGCGAAAACAGCGACCTGCAGATGGTACGCGACGCTGTGATTGTTTTTGGCCGCGCCTTCCTTGATTCCGTTCGGGTCGGTCAGCAGCCAGTGAAGGTAGTCGCCGAACCACGCCCGCACGCCGGCGATCGTGTCGGCGGATACACCCGGGGCTCCGGCAATTGAGTCCACGGCCAGCGGCACCTCGACCAGATGCAGCGTGTCGATGATGCCGTAGCTGCGTCCCGTCGCCACTCCCGGCACCGCCTGGGCGAAGCGGAGATGGGGATTCATACGGGTGTTGGCATCGACGAAAAACACCTGCAACCACGCGGCGGCGCGCTGGGCGTAGGCGGGATTGTGCGTGACGAGATAGGCGGCGGCGAAGGACGCAACGGCGTCGCGCATTTGACGCATGAGGAGACGGTGCGTTTCAAAATTCTGCGGATTGGTCTCACCGTCGCGATTGATGTAGGGAAGTCCGTCCGGGGTGCGTGGATTCGGCCAGAAATAGTCGGCCATCGAGTAAAAATCTCCCGGGCCAACTCCGGTGGCGGCGGCCGAAGCCGGCGGCGGGGCGGACCGGATTGAAACGGGTGGCGTTGCCATCAGCGAGTCGGCGCGCGCGAGAATGCGCTCCCGATCGAGGCTGATGACGTCCGCGCTGAGCTTTTCAAGGGTGACGGCGGTTCCCGCTGCGGACGGGGGCGATTCGAGCGGACGAGCCAGAGGAAGAAACCCGACGGGCACTCCCGCCACGCTTGCGCTGACCACGGCCCGGCCGCCCGCGGGCAGTGCGACATCGATCCGGGCGCGACCATTGGTCAGCTGCACTTTTCTCGATCCGCCAACCGTTCCGAGATTGTCGATCAGACGTCCATCGCCGGCGAGGCCGAACCGAATCCAGTCACTGGCTTCCAGGCAGACAACGCCGGTGGCATCGAGCAGTTCCACCTCCGCCCGGAGATGATTTTCCGGCGCCGGAAACGCCTGCAGCCTCAGGTGGTCCGGCTTGCCCCAGGCCCGCGTCTCGTAACGGAAAAGAATTTCGTCGGTCACCGTGCGGCCGCCGCGACGGCCGACCGCACGGAGCGTGTTCATTCCCTCGGTGAACGGCAGCTCCCAGCGCAATCCGGCCGAGGGAAAATCCTGACTGTTGCGGTGCTTGATGCCTTGCGAGACGCCGTTCAGCCAGAGCTCGACCTCGTTGCAGTTCGAATACACCCGGACGAGGCGTGGCTCGTTGGGCCTGCCCCAGCGCACCGGCCAGGAGTGACCGTAGATGTGAACCATGGGTTCGTCGGTCCAGTAGGACTGATAGACGTAGAAAGATTCCTTGGGCGTCAGATCACGCTCGACCGCACCTTTTTGATTCATGTACGGGACAGGATTGTCCGGACGCAGGGGCGTGGAGAAATCCTTGAATACCCACATCGCCGAACCGGTGAGCCAATCCATCTTTTCCTGCTCCTTCAGATGCCAGTCGATCAGGTCGCACAAATAGGTCTCGGACCAGTCGCCATCGCGTGACGCCCGCGCGGCGCCGCCGCCGTCCATGAAATCGACGCCACGTTCGTCGGCCTCGCCGGTGGCCTTGATCTCGTGCAGACGGGCGTAGGGATCCTCCGCGTGGCGTCCGGCGTGGCTGTCGCCGCCCCACTCGGCATGAAGAATGTGTTTGGCGCGCCCGGTCTCCTTTCGCACCACGTCCTGATACTCGGTGAACTGTCCCCGATACCAGCCGGCCCAGATCGAGGGTGAATAGACATCGACGATGTCGCGGCAGTAATCGCAGCGGCGCAATACCGTCAGGCGCGATGGATCGAGACGATGGGCGAGATCGTTCAACTCCCTCACGAACGCGCGGATCTGGTCCTTCGTCGTGACGGGAAAGTCGCCGGGCCAGTCGTCCTCGTTGCCCAGTCCCCAGAGAATGACCGATGGATGATTGCGATGCTGGTCGATCATCGCGCGCAGCATCGCGCGGGCCTGTTCGCGATAGGTTTCGCCGCCGACGCCACCGCGGCACCAAGGGATCTCCTCCCATACCAGGATTCCCAGTTCGTCACAAAGTTCCAGGATGCGTCGTGACTGCTGATAGTGACCAAGGCGGATGAAATTCACGCCCATGGATTTCATCAGGCGCATTTCCTTTTCCATCATTTCATCCGTCATCGCGGCGGCCACGCCGGACTGGTCCTCGTGGCGGTGCGTTCCGCGCAGCAGCAGGCGCGCGCCGTTCAGTTTGAAGGGACCGTGGTCGACGAACTCGAACGAACGCAGCCCGAACCGTTCCCGAACCTGGCTGGTGCCGTCGGGGCCCGTCGCGGTCACCTCGATGGCGTAGAGCGAGGGCGAACCCGGTGACCAAAGCTTGGGCTCCTTCACGGTGATCGCGGCGAGGGACTGGACCTCGGATGAAATCTTCAGACGCTGGTCGACGCGGGCGATTTCCCGGCCGTCCGGATCCGTCACTCGCGCGATGACCGTTTCATCAGCCGGGGTTCCAGCGCCGGTGAGGAAACGTACGGCGACGTCGAGCCGCCAGGTGCCGTCGGGTTGAAGCGCGGGCGACGTTGTCACCCGGGTCAGACCTCCCGCCGGAAGATAGACCAGGTGCACAGGGCGATAGAGACCGCCGTAGCGATTGAAGTCGCTGAGGCTGGACGGAATCATTTCAAGGTCGCGCGAATTGTCGCAGCGCACGGCCAGCGGCACGTGTCCGGGAGCAACGCGATAGTCCGCGGCCGGCAGCTTGGGGAGCGGCGACTTGCGGTAGGCTTCCACCGCATCGGTGATATCGATCAGAAACTCATCGTACCCGCCGCGATGATCAGCGACCTTTTGGTCCCCGATCCAGACGGTGGTCTTCTGTCCGCTGCCCTCGAACTGCAGCAAGGTGCGTCCGCCGGGAAACGGGTTCGCGATCTGCAGCTGCGTTCGATACCACGACGGCCCCTGGTAGTACGGAGTGTCCGGGTCGGCCGCATCGGTGGCGTTGACGCAATGGGGCAGCGTGACCGGCGTCCAGACCGGCAGCCCGAGCGAACGTCGATCGCTGCGCAGGGTTTCCCAGATCCCGCCGAGGTCGCCGCGGGTGAACTCCCAGCCGGTGGTCAACGTCGACTGATCCTGCCAGTCGCTGGGCCGGTTCGCGGCGGGAAGGGTCTCGGCGGAGAACAGCCTGACCGCCGTGAGGAGGAACAGGATCGCTGGGCGTTTCAGGCGCGGCAACGGCAGGGGGAGAAGAAATGGGGGCATGGAGCGGAGTTGGCCCGCTGGACCGGGGCGAACGCCGGCCGACCGATTCGGTCGACGACATGGCCGCAGTCGCGAGGTTGGGGAAAGGGGAGGGCCGCCTCCGACGACGGTAAGCATAGCGATTCCACGACGATTTGCCCCCCTCAATCGAGGGGGGACGACGGATTTGACTCGGATGACGAAGTCGGATCGTCCGCCTGCGGTCGCGAAAAAAGTCGGCCGTACCCCTCGAAGGAGGGGGGATATCGTTTTGATTCCGCGGTAGGGTGGACGGCATCGAGACCCCCACCGGTGACAATTCCTGTCACGCCTCGATCCGGCCCGCGGCACCCCGTCGCGGCGCCTCCACCTCCACCTATGAACTGCCATTACCCCCGAATCTTCGCGGTCGCGAGCCTGGCGATCGCACTGGCGATTTCGCTCCCGGCGCAAACGGCCGGCACCGGCGTCGTCACCGGCCGGATCTACAATCCAGCGACGCACGAGTATGTCGCCCACGCCGAAGTGAGCGTGCAGGGAACCAACTTGAGTGCCTTCACCGCCGAGGACGGCACGTACGTGCTGCGCAACGTGCCGGCCGGGGCGGCGATCGTGACCGTGACTTACACCGGGGCGAAGACGGAGAGCGCGACCGTCACCGCCACGGCCAACGGGAGCGTCACTCAGGATTTCAACCTCACCTCCGGCACCACGGCGCCCACCGACGAGAAGGTATTGAAACTGGATACCTTCACGATTTCGACCGAACGCCAGGGCAACGCCAAGGCGATCATGCAGCAGAAGGAGTCGATGAACATCAGCAATGTCGTCGCGTCGGAGACGTTCGGCAACATCGCGGAGGGCAACATCGGCGAATTCATCAAATATCTTCCCGCAATTCAGATGGACACGGTCGAGGCCGACGCGCGCTCACCCCGCATTCGCGGCCTGCCGGCGCAGTACACGAGTGTCACGATGAACGGCATGGGCCTGGCCAGCGCCGACGGTTTCATCCAGAACAACGGCACCGACACCAGCGGCGGCGCCGGCACGGCGGACCGCTCCTTCGGCTTCGAACAGGTTTCGCTGAGCAGCATCGATGCCGTCGAGGTCAACTACACGACCAATGCGTCGCAGGACGCGGATTCACCCGCCGGCAACATCAACCTGATTCCGAAGCACGCCTACCAGATCAGCGGGCAGCGGATCGTCTTCGACGCAAGTGCGATGATGAACTCGGAGGAGATGTACCTGCACAAGTCGATCGGCCCGGATGACCGCGAGAATTACAAGGTTCTCCCCAATCTGCTGGTCGGCTACGGCAATTCGTTTTTCCACAACCGGCTCGGCATCATCGTCAGCTTCAACGAATCCAACAGCTTCAATGAGCAGCGGCAATTCGCGCCCGGCTACAACACGACGCCGACCGCCACCGACACGCGCCCGCTCGTCATCACGAAGCTGCAGTTCAAGGACGGCCCCAAGGTGACCGAGCGCACGACCGGTTCCTACACACTCGATTTCAAGGCGACCGACCAGCTGTCGTTTTCGCTCATCGGCACGATCAATCACTACAACGCCTTCGTCGGCAACCGCACGTTCGCGGTCACGACGGCGTCGCGCGCGAACGTGACGGGCGACGGCCTGACCTCCTGGACGAACGTGCCGATCAGCGCCGTCACGTCCACGATGGCCTATCTCAACAAGCGCACCAACGGCTACAACGTGATGCCGAGTTTCGCCTACAAGGCCGGCAATGTGGAACTCTCCGGCATCGCGAGCATTTCGAAGTCCGTGAACAACTACGCGGGCGGCCAGTCGGCCTCGTGGCCGGGCAACACCATCGGCGGCACTACGCTGGCGACCACCGGCATGACGGTGACGGCCGCGCAGACCGGCAGCGATCCTTACGCCTGGAACATCCATGAGAACAGCGGCCTCGATTGGGGCAATCTGGCCAACTACAAGGCCGCCGCGACCGCCTATCCGACCTTCGGCGTGGACGGCCGGTATGTCGACAACCTGAAGCTGCAGGCCCGGCTCGACGCGAAGTACACGACAAACTGGAAAATGCCCACGTGGTTCCAGGTGGGCGCGAAGACCAGCGAGACGACCTATGTTTATCAGAATCCAACTGCCTGGCAGACGTGGAACTATGTCGGGCCTGGCGGCGGACTCGGCGGGACGTGGGTCAACTATCCCTCGGGCTTCGATTTCGATCCCGGTCACGGAACCACCATCACCTCGACGACCGGCGCGCCGGTGGCCGTGCAGGACCACGACACACTCGGAGCGCTGTTCAAATCGCATCCGGAGTATTTTGTCCTCCAGGCCACGCCGGCGAATTTCGACACGTCTTTCATCATCAACCCGCGCTACATTCGCGAGGAGATCGACGCCCTGTACGGAATGTTCGATGTGAAGCCGGTCAAGAAGCTCGAGTTGCAGGCGGGTCTGCGCTACGAGCGCACGCGCGAGGAAACCAAGAACTTCGTCCAGCTGCCGTCGAGCCAGGTGCAGGCGGCCGGCTATCCGATTTCGACCGCGACCGGTCTCGCGACCACCATCCCCGGACTGCAGTACCAGTACCTCTCGCAGGCGCGCGCGACGACCTCCAGTTTCTACAACGGACTGTTTCCCAGCGCGAGTTTGAAGTACTCTTTCACGCCGAAACTCATCGGTCTGCTCGGCTATAGCTACACGGTCACGCGTCCGAGCTACAACGACCTTGCGGGCGTCAGCACGGAGGACGACACGACGAGCACGATCGGTCTGCCGAATCCGCTGCTGAAACCGGAATACGCCAACAACTATTCCGCGCGTCTGACGTACTACTTCGAACCGGTTGGCACCTTTGGAATGGGACTGTTCCAGAATGATTTCCGGAACTTCATCACGTCGCAGACGCTGACCGGCGACGCCGGCGCCCTGGCGCTGGCGAGTGCACTCGGCTACACCGGGCCGCAGTACGCGGACTACGCGATCACGACGAAGATCAATCTGCCTGGCAGCACGGTTTTCCGGGGTGCGACGGTTGAGTACAGCCAGGCGCTTTCAATGCTACCGAAGCCATTCGACGGTTTGAACGTCTTCGCGAACTACACGCGCCTGTATGCGGAGGTAAAGGTGCCGAATCCCGCGGTGAATCTGCACAATCCCGGGCCGTACAACTTCGGCTGGGTGCCTGGCATCGCGCCCAACGTCGTGAACTACGGCTTCAGCTGGAAGATCGGACGGCTGACGATCGGACCGAACTTCCGCTGGACCGACCGGATGAGCATCAGCAGCACCTACGACAGCTGGCGCACGCAGAACACCAAGATCGACCTGAACGCCTCGCTCCGGCTCACGGATCACCTGAGCCTGTATTTCTACGCGCGCAATTTGTTCAACGTGCCGGATCACGACTACACATACTTCTACAACAGCAAGGTCAACTCCACGCCGATGCTGCTCTCGAGCCAGGGGCAGGGCATCGAATATTATGGCGCCTATTTTTACGCCGGCATCAAGGGCGAGTGGTGATCGGACGGTCGGCTGCCTTGATGTAGGGCGGGATTGCCGAATCCCGCCTTTCCGGTCCGCGACGAGATCGCACTCGCCGATCCGGCATTCGGAAAAATTTGGGCACAAGGGTTAGAGCCATTCGATTGGCGCTGGGGCCGGCGGCGACGGACATCGCCGCCGGCCTCGGTCCTTCCGAAGGGAGGCAAGTGATGGCGCCGCCTTCAGGTGATTCGCGGCGGAGGATTCGGAGCAAGGCAACAACGTTCTGTGCCGCGAAAAGGTGCAAGGAACGCGCCGACAGGCGCCTTTGGATTCGGCCGGCGGAGGAGATTTTTCGCGCCTCTGTGTGGCCTCGCTAAGTTTTGGCCACCCGCAGAAACAGCGACAAGGTCGCGTAGTCGATCACCGCCTCGTGACGAGTCAGGATGTCGGCGCCGATCACCATCTGGATTGGTTCCGCTCCCTTTTGCGCCAGCCCCTTGTTCACATGGGAAAGATCCATCGCCCGAATGCCGCCAGGCGAAAGGGTGGCCGCGCCAAGCTGGAGTCGGGCGTTTTCCAGGAGATGAAGCGTGAGCGACATTCCGCCGGCGCCTCCGCCCTTGGCCGCGGTTTCCCGGGTGGTGAGGCCGCGCGCTTGGCAGAATCCGAGATCCACGATCGTGGCCGAAGCCCCGGTATCGACCACAATTGCGACCGGCTGTCCATTGAGGAAGCCGGGAGTATGGAGATGACCGACCGGGGTCCGCGACATCGGGTGGCGGGTGAAGCCGCGGTGGGTGAGAAAGTCGGTCAAATCAGACCCGGGTGCAGGTGTCATGGACGAGATCGGTGAGGAGAGCCCCGGTTGATCGCCGGCGGTAAACCGGCCCGGAGGCTAGGCGGGAAAGAGATGGCGGAAGACGAGCTCGTTTGCGAATACGCCGAGAAGACCGACGAGGGCAATGCCGGCGAGTTCGAGATTGATGCGGCGCTTCAGGGCCTTGTCGGGCAGCAGGCTTTGGATCAACGGGATGTTGGCGAGCACACTGGTGAGGGTGGACAGCACGATGCCGTTGATGCCGATCGCATCCGAAATCTCGTGTCGGGCCATCAACGTGGCGGCGGCAGCGATCGACGAGGCGCTGGAAAGCAATCCGCCTGCGATGCTCACAAAATAGAAACTCTCCTGCCCGAATTGCCGCTGCGCAAGCGCACCGGTCACATTCAGCAGCAAAAAGACGAAGCCGAACTTGAGTGCCGCTGCCAGCCGGAAGGGCGACTCCAGCCGCAATTCCGGATTTGACGCTTCGCCCGCCGTCGCGGGAATCCGTCGCCAGAGCCCGGCGCTGGCGAGTAACATCAGGCTCAACGGAATCACGCAGCGCAGCGCTGCCTGCGGGGCGAGCACCGCCACGATCAGGCCGTTGCGAATCAGCATGGCTCCCGTGGCGAGAAGAATGCCCCGCTGGACGGAGCGGAGCACGCCGAGACCCATCTCCTTGAACCGCGTGCCGAGCTCGACAATGACTTTTCGGCTGTTCACCAGGCCGCCGAAGAACGCCGTGATCTCCAAGCCGCGGGGGCCGAACAGGCGCATCAGCACGTAGTTCACGAACCCGATGCCGGCGATGATGACCACGCTCGCCCAGTTGGAGCGCGGCTCGATCAACCCCCACGGATCCACGGGATGGGACGGAAGAATGGGGAAAACAATGAAGGTCAGTATGGCGAGGAGGATGGCCGAGCGCAGTTCCCGCTCCGATACGACGTCGGCAAAATGGGAAATCGTTTTCTTCCACGCGAGCAGCGCGGCGGTCAGGATGCCTGCCACCGTCGGGGTGAAGACATGCCCCTGGCCGAACAGAACGCCCGCCAGCGCGACCACGGCCAGGCCCGACGAGGTGGTCAGGGCCAGCTCCCGCGTCTTGGCCATTTCGCGGTAGTTCATGGCCACAATTCCAATGGCGGCAAACCCAAGACCAAATACGGCATAAAGCGTGCCCATCATGCCGCCAAGGCAGCAGGCGAGCGAAGCCAGCGCGAAGGTGCGCACGCCGGTTTTCTGACTGTGCTCGCGTTCGAGTCCCACGAAGATGCCGACCGCGATGGCCATGCCCATCCGACTCAGCACGGGCAGGAATGGCCATTGTGCAACCGGATGGGAGAAATCGGTAACGTCAAGGACGGCAGTAGACATCGGTGCGTGCCGGCGGATTTCCCACCCCCGGGCAATGAACGGAAAACAGTGAAAGCGAAATCAGGCGAAACCGCAATGGTCGGTTCCGAAGATGGTGCGTCGGGTTACCACCCATTCACCGATTTGAAAAATTCGGGTTTAATGGTCTTCTTGACGCTTCCCTTCATGAATGCGCGCCGCCTGATCGCCCTGGTCGATGACAACGCCCGCGTCCGCGGCACGTACCAGTTCCTCCTTCGGGCGCGCGGCTTCGACTGTGTCAGCTTCGCGTCGGCCGAAGGCTTTCTCCAATCCAAGCGACGGCATGAGGCGGACTGCCTGCTCCTCGACGTCTGGATGCCGGGCATGAGCGGCCTCGAACTGCAGCGGCAGCTGGCAGCCGACAATCTGCGGATCCCGATCATCATCCTGACCGGCGATCCCGATGAAACGATCGAGGCTCTCGCGCGGGAGGCGGGCGCCGTGCGCTTTCTGGCCAAGAACACGCCGCCCGAGGACCTGATCGCTGCACTCTCGGATGTGCTTGGCGCCGGTGCGGCATGAGGGGTGGGCAAGGTTGCCCGTGAATGTCACGAATCCCGATTGCAGGGAGGGTTGCTCGAGCTAGGGGATCGCCTCCGCGCCGGCCTTGGAACGCGTTGAATAAAGGCGGATGAGGACATCCGCCCCTACCGCTTCGGATTTTCGCGGGTCATTCAGCGAGATCGGAAAAATTCTCGGCGCGGCCAACCTCGGTCTGCTCCGATCGGCCGGAAATTCGCGGCGTAAAGCCGCTCCCACAACCAGGCAACCGACGGAATCAATTTCCCAAAAAACACGAATTTTCAGCAAAGAACCAATCTGACGGGCCGGTTCGATTCTCGTCTTCGTGTCGTTTCGTGAGCCTTCGTGGGCAAAAGCCGGGCATTTTGGCGGGGTCAGGAGGCACCCCGCGCTACTGCGAACTCGCTATGCCGAGCTGCAATCCGCGCAATTCCGCGAGTCCGCGCAGGCGGCCGATCAGGGGATAACCCGGACACGTGGGCTCGGCGCGTTTGAAATCGTCCGCGATCTTGTGTCCGTGATCCGGACGGAACGCCACGCGCCAATCGGAGCGCTTGGCGACCCGACGACGGGCCTGCTCCTCGACGATGGCACGGACGACGCCCACCATGTCGGCCGCCCGGTCGAGGTGGGCGCCTTCAAAAAACACTCCGTCCGGCCGATGCACGACGCTGCGCAGGTGAACGGCGTTGATCCGGGGCGCGAATTTCCGCGCGAGCGCCGGAAGGTCGTTGTCGAGTCTTCCGCCGAGCGAGCCGGTGCAGAAGCAAAGTCCGTTGGCGGGTGACTCCACCATCGTCAGAATTTCCGCGAGATCGCCGCCGGTCGACACGATGCGCGGCAACCCCAGCAAGGGGAAGGGAGGGTCATCCGGGTGAATGGCGAGCCGGATGCCGGCTTCCTGGGCCACGGGGACGATCTCGCGCAGGAATTGGCGCAGGTGATCCTTCAACTGGGCGGCGTTGATGTTCGAATAGGCTGCGAGCATCCGCCGCAAATCGTCGATGCCGAGGTTCAGCTTCACCCCGGGGAAAAGATCGAGGATTTGCTGGAAAAAGGCGGCGCGCTCCGCCGGTGGCGTTTTTTCCCAATAGACCCGGGCATCCGCGCATTGCTGCGGCGTGAAGTCGGTGGCGGCGCCGGGACGTTCGAGCGCGAAGAGCTCAAAGGCGGCGAACTTCGCGGGATCGTAAAGCAGAGCCTCGGCGCCATCGGAGAGCCGGTGATGCAGATCCGTGCGCACCCAGTCGAGCACCGGCATGAAATTGTAGACCACGGTGTCGATGCCGGCGGCGCCGAGACGGCGCAGCGTCGTCTGATAGTTGGCGATGCAGCGCGCGAAGTCGCCCGTTCGGGTCTTGATCGACTCGTGCACCGGCACGGATTCAACGGCGGTCCAATGCAGGCCCGCGGCTTCGATCACATTGCGCCGCTGGTCGATCGCCGCCTGCGGCCATTCCTCGCCGTAGGGAATCTCGTGCAGCGAGGTAAAGACGCCGGTGGCGCCGGTCTGCCGGATTTCATGCAGCGAAACGGTGTCGGCCGGGCCGAACCAGCGCATCGCTTCTTCCATCAAGGGCAGTTCGTCTGGGGCGGGCATGGCGGGATCAGACTCCGGAGAAGCACGAGAAGCCACCGTCGACCGCCAGCACCGTACCGGTCACAAAGGCGGAGGCATCGCTCAACAAATAGTGCAGCGCGCCATGGAGTTCGTCCGCGTGTCCGAAGCGCTTGAAGGGCGTCTTCGCGAGCACCGTCTGTCCGCGGGGCGTCGGAGTGCCATCCTCGTTGAGGAGCAGGCGCCGGTTTTGGTCGGCCACGAAGAATCCCGGCGCGACCGCATTCACGCGCAGGCCCGCGCCGAACTTGGCTGCGAGTTCGACGGCGAGCCATTTGGTGAAATTGTCCACAGCGGCCTTGGCGCTGGAGTAACCGACAACGCGGGTGATCGCCTGCGTGGAGGCCATCGAGGAGAAATTCACGATCACGCCGCGCTTCTGGGCGGAGAAGGTCTTGGCAAACACGAGGGACGGTATGACCGTGCCGTCGAGGTTGAGTCCCATCACCTGGCGAAAGGCGGAGACCTCGAGGTCGAGAAACGTCTGGGCCGGTGTGATCGTCGCTCCCGGCTGGTTGCCACCGGCGGCGTTGACGAGGGCGTCGATGCGGCCGAAGCGCTGGAAAACCTCGTCGCGCACCTTCTCAAGGCCGGCGACATCGAGCACGTCGCAGGAGAACCCTGCGGTTTTGCCGGGAAGCGTGCGGGTCTCGTCGAGCGCGCGGTCGAGCTTGGACTGGTCGCGCCCAAGGAACACGACGTGGGCGCCCTGCGCGGCAAGGTAGCGGGCGGCCGAGCCGGCGAGGACGCCGGTGGCGCCGGTGACGACAATCACGCGGCCGGAGAGATCGAAAAGGGAAGGGGACGACATGGGGACGGTTGGTCGCGAAACAACGACTCCCTAGTTAAGTGAAGGCTGGGGGGCGGAGCGCAATCCCAACTTTTGGGGCGGGCGAAGCCTGGCGGGACGATGGGTTCCCTTCGCGTCGCGCTCAAGAAATGAGCGGGGTTGAACAAGCGATGCGGAGCCGCCGGCGTCGGGACGCGCTAGGCTGCAGACATGAAAACGATTCTTGCGGCGGTCGATCTATCGAATTCCACCGGCCGGGTCGTCCACGCCGGCGTGCGCCTCGCCCGGGCGTCGGGCGCGCGGCTCGACATTATTCACGTTATTCCTCCGCCGGCGATTGTCATGAACGACGTTTACGCCGTCGACGCTACGCTGGCAGCGAGGATCGTCGACGCGGCGAATCGCTACGCCACTCGCCGCTTGCAGGCGCTAGCCCGGCGTTGCCGGGCCCGCGGCGTTGACGTGCGAATCGTGCAGCTCGATGGCGATCCCCTGTCACGCATTCTCAAGGAGGCAGCCGACCGGAAGCCGGAGTGTGTCGTCATCGGGAGTCACGGACACACGGCCGCCTACGACCTGCTGGTCGGCAGCGTCGCTCACGGACTGCTGCGCAAGGCGGGTTGTCCGGTGCTGGTGGTGCCGTCGGGCCGACGGAGGCGCCGCTGAAGTCATGGACATCCTCTCCGCCATCTATGAGCGTCGTGCGGTCCGCGCATTTTCCGCGGATCCCGTTTCGGACCGCGACGTGCTCCGCTTGCTCGACGCCGCCGCCCAGGCGCCGAGTGCCGCCAATCTGCAACCGTGGGCCTTCGCCGTCTTTCACGGTCGGGCGAGACTTCGCGCGATGTCGGACCGGGTGAAGGCGCACCTCCTGGCGAGTTCCGAGGCGAGTTTTGGCATGGACCCGCGGATCGACGTCTATGCCGACGCGGACGCCGACCTGTTTCACGGTGCCCACACCCTGGTGGTGATCTACGCCCGGCCGGGCCGGTTTCATCCCAGCGAGGAGTGTCATCTGGCGGCGCAAAACCTGATGTTGGCCGCCATGGCCCTGGGCCTTGGAACCTGTCCCATTGGTTTTGCCCGGTCATGGTTCGATCGACCGGACGTGAAGGCCGAGTTCAACATTCCTCCCCACTATTCCTCGATCGTGCCGATCGCCGTCGGCCATGCGGCGTTCCCTCCGCCGCGGCCGGTCAGGAACGGGGCGGAAATTGCCGGGTGGCAATGGGACTGAGGGTGGCGCATGGCCCGCATCGTGATCATCCAGGGTCACCCCTATCCGGAGGGAGGGCATTTTGGACATGCGCTCGCCGAAGCCTATGTTCGGGGCGCCCGTGCCGGCGGGCACGGGGTGAGGCAGTTCGCGGTTGCCCGGGCGGACTTTTCCTGGATTCGCAACCGGCGGGAGTGGACGGAGCAGCCGGTTCCCGCGTCGCTGCGATCCGTCCAGCGTGCCATCGGGCGGGCTGATCACCTCGTGCTGTTTTTCCCGCTGTGGCTGGGAACGATGCCGGCGGTCCTGAAGGCGTTTCTCGAGCAGATCCTCCGGCCGGGCTTCGCCCTCATCTATGAAGGCAATCGATTCCCCCAGAACGGATTTCGGGGCAAATCGGCACGGGTCGTCGCCACCACGGCGTTGCCGGTGTTCTGGCATCGCTGGTTCTTCGGCCGCGGCGCGGGCGGTCTCGACCATGGCATCCTGGCGTTTTGCGGCGTGCGGCCGGTGCGGGGCACGCTCGTGGGCGCGGTCGATTCCCGGCAGGGCGGCCGGCGCACGCAATGGCTGCGTCGCGTCGAGACTCTCGGCCGTGCGGCGGAATAGGCGTGCCGGCCGGGCTGTCGTTTCCCGGTTGCCGAGCCCCGGACCGCCGGGAATACTCGGTGCTGTGCCGACGCCCGAAGCCAGAGCGAAACGCAGCCGCGTGCTGGTGGAGCAGCTGAAAAGTTCCGAGATCTACCGGGATTACGAGAAGGCCTTTCGCGACGCCACCGGTCTGCCGCTGAATTTGCGGCCGATCGAGTCCTTCGACCTGCCGCACGCCAAGGACCCGAAGCAAAGTCCGTTTTGCGCGCTGATGGCGCGAACCAACCAGTCGTGCGCCGCCTGCCTGCAGTTGCAGCGCAAGGTGGAGGAGCAGGCGCGGCTGGAGCCCAAGACGCTGAAATGTTTCGCGGGCCTGTGCGATTCGGCCGTGCCGGTGCGCGTGGGCGAGAACCTCGTGGCTTTCCTGCAAACCGGCCAGATCCTCCTGCATCAGCCGCGAAAGAAGGAATTCAACCGCGTCACCCGCGCGCTGATCAACTGGGGCGTCGAATCGGACCTCAAACGGATCGAGGAAGCGTACTACCAGACGCGCGTGCTGGAGCGGCGCCAATACGAGGCGGCGCTGCGCCTGCTCACCATCTTTGCCCGCCATCTCTCCACGCTCAGTAACGCGCTGATGGTTTCGGCGCAGCCGGTGGAGTCACCGATGATTTCCCGGGCGAAGCTATTCATCGCGAAACACCAGCATGAGGAGCTTTCGCTCCGTGACGTGGCGGGCTCCGTCAACACGAGCGCCTTCTATTTCTGCAAGATGTTCAAGCAGGCGACGGGACTGACGTTCACGGACTACCTGTCCCGCGTGCGCATCGAGAAGGTGAAGAACCTGCTGCAGAATCCGCACAAGCGCATCAGCGAGGTCGCCTACGAGGTGGGATTCCAGTCGCTGTCGCAGTTCAACCGGGTTTTTCGGCGCGTGACCGGCCAGTCGCCGACCGTCTGGCGCGCCCGACTGGAACACGCGAAGTAGCGGCGGTCGCACGCCGGCCGCGCAAGATCTGCGCAGAGGTGGACAAGGGATGCGGAGGCGCGTCGCGGGGAGTGCCGTATGATCCGGCATACCACGATGAACTCTCCCACGCCACGACCGTCGGGGACGGTCGAACCGATCGAGTCCGACATCCAGCACCAGGCCTACTTCCTGTGGAAGGAGGCGGGCAGCCCCGCTGGCCAGGATCTGGATTTCTGGCTGCGCGCCCGCGAAGAGCTTCGACATCACGCCGGGCTCCGACCGCGCCGACCAAAGCGGCCGCAGTCCCGCTGAACGGCCGGACATTTCCACGCCATGTCCGCCGTTCCCATCACCGTCTTCTTCAGCGTCCTGCTCGCCGGACTGTTCGTGACGCTTTTCGTCCTCGACCAGCGCCGCCGGGAGTTCGCGAGCGCCGAGCACGATTCGCTCCTGCCGCTGGCGGATGAGCGTCCGGCGCCGCCGGGCGGGATGCCGACGCAGGCGGGCGAGGACCACGACCACGAGCACGGCCACGCCTGCGGCTGCCGCGACGGTTCCCGTCCGCCGTGCGCCGGATGCCTGCGTCGCCGGACGGATGTACCCCGCGCCCATTCTCCACGCCCATGATCTCAGGTCCGAAAACCACCATCGAATTCAACGACAAGGTCGTGCGCCAGTTCATGCTGGCGGCGATCCTGTGGGGCATCGTCGGCATGATGGTCGGCGTGCTCATCGCCACGCAGCTTAATTACTGGCAGGCCAATTTCGGCCGCGCCTGGCTGACCTTTGGCCGCCTGCGCCCGCTGCACACGAATGCGGTGATCTTCGCCTTTGTCGGCAACATGATGTTTGCCGGCATCTACTATTCCACGCAGCGCCTGGTGAAGGCGCGCCTCGCCAGCGATTTCCTCTCGGGGCTGCATTTCTGGGGCTGGCAGCTGATCATCGTTGCCGCGGCGGTCACCCTGCCGCTGGGACTGACGCGCGGCAAGGAATACGCCGAGCTGATCTGGCCGATCAACGTCGCGGTGGCGGTGATCTGGGTCGTGTTCGCGGTGAACTTTTTCTGGACGCTCGCGCGCCGGCACGAAAAGGCGCTGTACGTGGCGATCTGGTTCTACATCGCGACCATTCTCACGGTGGCGATGCTCTATATCGTCAATCACCTGTCGATTCCGACTTCCTGGCTGCACAGCTACCCGGTGTTCGGTGGGGTGCAGGATGCCCTCGTGCAATGGTGGTACGGCCACAACGCCGTGGCCTTCTTTCTGACCACGCCGATCCTCGGCATCATGTACTATTTTCTGCCGAAGGCGGCGGAAAGGCCGGTGTACTCCTACCGGCTGTCGGTGATTCACTTCTGGTCGCTCGTTTTCCTCTACATCTGGGCCGGCCCGCACCACCTGCTGAACACGGCCTTGCCGAACTGGCTGCAATTGCTGGGCACCACGTTTTCGCTGATGCTCTGGGCGCCGTCGTGGGGCGGCATGCTCAACGGTCTCCTCACGCTCCGCGGCGCCTGGGACCGCCTGCGCACCGATCCGGTGCTCAAGTTCTTCGCTGCCGGCGTCACGTTCTACGGTATGGCGACGTTCGAGGGTCCAATGCTCTCGATCAAGTCGGTCAACGCGCTCGCTCACTACACGGACTGGATCATCGCGCACGTGCACGCGGGCGCGCTCGGTTGGAACGGATTCATGGCGGCCGGCATGTTTTACTGGCTGGCGCCGCGCCTGTGGAATCGTCCGCTGCATTCGACGTCGCTGGCCAATCTTCACTTCTGGATCGGTACCGTTGGCATCCTGCTCTACGTCTCCGCGATGTGGGCGTCGGGCATCACGCAGGGACTGATGCTCAATGCGACGGCGGAGCAGGGGACGATCCTCAAGTATCCGAGCTTCCTCGAGACCGTGAACGCCATCCGGCCGCTCATGCTGCTGCGCGTCGTCGGCGGCACGCTGTACCTCACCGGTTTCCTGATCATGGCCTGGAACATCGGCCGCACGATCCGCGGCGCAAAGCCGGTCAACGGAACCATGGAGGTGGTCGTCCTGCCCGCCGAACCGCGCCTGGGTTTTGGCGGCGTGGTGCGCAGCGCCCCGGTGGTGTACTGCACGCTGGGCCTCCTCGGCGCGTGCCTATGGATGTTCACGAGCGGCGTCGTGAGCATTCTCAGCCTGCTGGCGACGTTCCTATGCGCCCTTCTGGCGATTGCACATTTCGAGATCCGCGGCAGCCGGTGGGGCCAGTGGTACGACCGGCTTCTCGTCAATGCGCTGCCGTTCACCGTGCTGACCTTCCTCGCCGTCGCGGTGGGCGGCCTGATCCAGATCATCCCGATGATCACGATCAACCGCAGCCTGCAGACCGAGGACCGGGTTTCGCGGACCTACACGCCGCTCGAGCTGGCCGGCCGCGACCTCTATGTGAAGGAGGGCTGCTACAACTGCCATTCGCAGATGATCCGCACGCTCGTGCCGGATGTCATGCGTTACGGCGACTACTCGCGCCTGGGCGAGTCGATTTGGGATCATCCCTTCCAGTGGGGATCGAAGCGCACCGGACCGGATCTCGCGCGTGTCGGTGGAAAGTACAATCACGCCTGGCACTTCGATCACCTTGAAAATCCACGCAACATCTCCGTCGGTTCCAACATGCCGTCGTATTCCTGGCTGAAGGACAACGGCACCGACTACGCATCGCTCCCGGCGCGCATCCGCGTCCAGCGTCTCCTGGGCGTGCCTTATCCGAACTGGTCGCCGACTGAAATCGACGGCCAGGCCAGGGCGCAGGCGAAGGAGATCGCCGACGAACTGCGCAAGGAAGGCCGTTACGTCGACCCCGATCGCGAAGTCGTCGCGCTCATCGCCTACCTGCAATCGCTCGGTCGCGCCTGGGAACCGACCGGTGCCCGCGCCGCCGCCGGCGATCCCGCCGCGGCCGCCGTTCCCTAAGTCGTCCCTTTTCCTCCCATGTTTCACCGCATCATCTACCAGGACTGGCAGCTGGTCTTCCCCGTCACCGCCCTGGCGGTGGCCTCCCTGATTTATCTGGTGGCCGCCTGGCGCGCCACCGGCATGAAGCCCGCCGATGTCGAGAAATTCGAGCGGCTGCCGTTTTCCGACAATCCTCCGCAATGAAACCGGACCGCGATCAACCGAATTCCGAACCCGTCATCCGCGAACACACGTTCGACGGCATCCGCGAATATGACCAGCGGTTGCCGAACTGGTGGCTGTACACCCTCTATGGCTCGATCGCGCTCTGGTTTGTGCTGTGGTTCATCTCGGTGACGGTGCCGGTTCTCCCGTCGGATCGCGTCCGCGTGGATGCTGCCATGGCCCGGGTCGCCGCGGCCAAGCTCGCCGGCTCGATCGACGTCACGAACGACGCGAAGTTTTGGGAAATGAGCCGCAATCCGGTCTTCGTCGACGCCGGCCGGCAGACCTTCAACTCCCTGTGCGTGGCCTGCCACCTGGAAAGCCTGCGCGGAAAATCCGAGAACCCGGCCGCGGTGGGTCCGGACCTGACCGATACCGCGTGGCTCCACGGCGGCACGCCGAAGGAGGTCTACGCGACGGCCTCGAAAGGCGTTTTGGCCAAGGGCATGCCTGCCTGGGAGCCCGTGCTTGGTCAGCGCAAGACCGCCGAGGTGGTGGCCTACGTGCTCAGTCATCACCAGCCGGGCGAACCGATCACGGTCCAACCTTCGAACTGACCTCTCAGCTCCGGTTGAGCTCACTCCACGCATGAGCGCCAGCCCTGAACCCACTTCTTCCCTCCGTCGCGCGCGCGGTCCCGGGCGTCACGCCCCGACCCGCGATTCGGTCACCACGATCAACACGGACGGTTCCCGGTTGTTTCTGTATCCCGCGGACATCCGCGGCCGGTTCACCCTGGCCCGTCGTCTCGTGGCCGTCCTCCTGATCGGCATCTATCTTCTGCTGCCCTGGATTCCGGTGCGCGGTTATCCCGCGGTTTTCCTCGATGTGGCCGCGCGACGATTTCATTTTTTTGGGTTCACCCTCGCCTCGCAGGACGCCTGGCTGCTCTTCTTCGGCGTCTCCGGACTGGGCTTTGCGCTCTTCTTTGTCACGGCGCTGCTCGGACGGATCTGGTGCGGCTGGGCGTGTCCGCACACGGTGTTTCTCGACCACGTGTTCCGTCGCATCGAGCGCTGGATCGAGGGCGATGCGACGGCCCGGCGGACGCGGGCGGCGGCTCCGCTCACGACGGGCAAGGCGCTGCGCGTTGTCGGGAAACACGGATTGTACCTTCTCGCGGCGCTGGGGATCACGCACCTGTTTCTGGCGTATTTCGTCAGCATACCCGCGCTCTGGCTCTACATGCGCGAGGAACCGGCCGCGCACGGGGGCGCTTTTGTCTTCGTGTTTCTCGCCGCCGGCATCCTGTACTTCAATTTCGCCTGGTTCCGGGAGCAGCTGTGCATCGTGATCTGCCCGTATGGTCGGCTGCAGTCGGCGTTGAGCGACGACCAGACCCTGTCCATCGGTTACGACGCGCGTCGGGGCGAGCCGCGGGCCCGCGTGGGCACGCCGGACGCGGGCGCCTGCGTCGACTGCCAGCGCTGCGTGCAGGTGTGCCCGACCGGAATCGACATCCGGCATGGCCTCCAGATGGAGTGCATTGGCTGCGCGGCGTGCATCGACGCCTGTGATGAAGTGATGATGCGGCTGAAGCGGCCGACGGGACTGATTCGCTACGACTCACTCGCCGGGCTGGGCGGCGGCCGCACGCGCTGGCTGCGGTCGCGCACCATTCTTTACGGCGTACTGCTGACGATTGGCGCGGCCGTGGCCACGTTCGCCTTCTCAACCGTGAAGCCGGCGGGGTTTCTCGTCTACCGGATGACCGGAGCGGCGTACTTCGTCGACGGATCCACCGTGCGGAATCAGTTTCTGGTGCGACTGGTGAACAAGCGCACGGAAAAGGTCGCCTTCACCGTCGTCACGGAAACGCTGCCGCCGGGCGCGCACACCACGGGCTTCGCCCATCCGGTGACGCTGGATTCCCTCGCGGAATCGGTGGCTCCGCTCGTCGTGTCGCTAGATCGGCGCGACTACCGCGGTCCTTTTAAGTTCACCGTTCGTGTGACCGATGCCGGACGCACGCTGGTCCTGGCTCGCGAGGTGGAGTTCATGGGACCGGACGCGCGACTGCTCGAGGAGGAGGATCATGAAAAAGGCATCCGGCGTTAGGCTCTGGCTGGCCGTGCTGGCGGGATTCGCCTGCCTGGTGACCGCCTACGTGTTCGCCTTTCGCGCGGCCCACGAGGCGGCGATTGTCGACGTGCCTCTGACGGGAAAGGGCCGCCATCCATGATTGAGCTCGCGGCCATCACCGGACCCGGGACCGCGCTCGCCGCGGGTCTCGTCACGAGCGTGCATTGCGCGGGCATGTGCGGTCCGCTGGCGTGCGCCGTCATGCCGGTGGCGGGCGAGTCCGCCGACGGTTCCACGGTCGCCGCGACCTACCACACGGCGCGATTGTCATCGTACCTGTTGCTTGGCGCGGCAGCGGGAGGACTCGGGCGGCTGCCGTTGACCCTGTTGGACACTTCCGTCGTTCGCCTGCTGCCCTGGCTGCTGGTCGTCTTTTTTGTCGGCGTCGCCTTTCGGCTCGATCGTCGCCTGCCTCGTCCGATCTGGATGGCGCGCTGGCACGGAAAGGCCGTGGCCCGCTGGCGGGGGATGTCGCGGGTCCGTGCCGCGGCAGTGCTGGGAATGGCGACTCCTCTGCTGCCGTGCGGACCCTTGTATTTCGTGCTCGGCCTGGCGCTCCTCAGCGGCTCCGCGGCGCGCGGAGCGGAAATGGTGCTGGCGTTCGGTCTGGGGACGGTCCCGCTGCTCTGGCTGGTGCAGAGCCAGTTCGTGCACCTGCGACGGCGGATGAGTCCCGGGGTCCTGACCCGATGCCAGGCGGCGCTGGCGCTGGTGACGGCGGCGGTGCTCGCGTGGCGGCTGCGTGCGACGCTGGGGTTGGGCGGACCGGGAGTCGGGGATTTTGTCTGTTTTTGACCATGCCGGGCACGGTCGAACATTGGGTGGACGGGGGCGCAACGGAGCCGGTGCGAGTGCGTGGACTGCGCACCCCGCGCAGCGTTCCCGTCCACCTTTGCCGGCATTGCGGCACGCCGCTGGGCGGTCGCGGGACGGAGGACGGATTTTGCTGCCCCGGGTGTGCGTACGTGTTCCGGTTGATCGGGGAAAACGGCCTGGATGCCTACCATCGGATTCGCGATTCCGTCGTGCCGCCGGTCGATCCGGCGATTTTCGAGCCGCGCGAGTTGGGCTGGCTGTCCGCGGCCCAGCGCCGGGCCGAAGAATCGTCCCGTCCGGAACTGGTGCTCGGGGTGCAGGGAATTTCGTGCGCCGCCTGTGTCTGGCTGATCGAGAAACTTTTTGCCCGACAACCGGGCGCGCTGACCATCGAGTGCGCCGCAGCCACCGGCCGGATGCGCTTTCGCTGGGAGCGCGGCCGTTTCGAGGCGGTGGAATTCGCGCGCGTCCTGCAGTCGTTCAACTATTTTGTCGGGCCGGCGGGAGCGGCGGAAAAGGCGGAGGCGCCCGGTCTGGTGCGCCGGATCGGCCTGGCGGCGGCGCTGGCGATGAACGTGATGCTGTTCACGCTGCCCGCGTATTTTGGCATGGACGACACCTTCGCCTATGCGCGCCTGTTCGGCACGCTGGCCGCCGCCTTTGCCACGCTCAGCGTGCTCACGGGAGGATCATACTTCATTGGGCGGGCGTGGAGCGGATGGCGGGCCGGCGTCGTGCACATCGACCAGCCGATTGCGCTCGGCATTCTCGGAGCCTTTGGGGGTTCCCTGTACGGCTGGCTCTCCGGTCGCCCGGAATTCATCTATTTCGATTTTGTCAGCGCCTTCATTGTCCTGATGCTCGTCGGGCGGTGGGCGCAGACGGCGATGGTGGAGCGCAATCGCCGTCGTCTTCTCGGTCGCGATGCGGCCTCCGACCGCGTGACGGTGAAACGGACGGACGGCGCCATTTCAATCGTGACCGAAGAACTGCAGGTCGGCGACGAAATGCTCATCCTCGCCGGGCAGATCGTGCCGGTCGATGCCGTCCTGCTTTCGCCGTCGGCCTCGTTCAGCCTGGCCTGGATTTCCGGCGAGGCGGAGGCGCGGGCCAGCGCGGCCGGGTCTGTGGTCCCCTCGGGCGCGCGCAATCTTTCCGCCGGCCAGGCGCGCCTGCGTGTGATCCAGCCGTGGAACCAGTCGCTGCTGGCCCGGCTGCTCAAGCCGACGGAACGGATCGCGCACCGGGCGCTCGGACTGGAGCGGATCATTCAGGCTTATTTGTTTGGCACCCTTCTCGTGGCGGTGGCGGCTGGCGTGGTTGGTTGGTGGAAGACGGGCGATGCGGTTCGTGCCGGCGCCGCGGTGACGGCGGTGCTGGTGGTTTCGTGTCCGTGCGCCCTGGGGCTGGCGTTCCCGCTGGCAGATGAGATTGCGGGACTGGCCTTGCGGCGGGCCGGCGTCTTCGTGCGCGAAGCGGATTTGTGGGGCCGCTTGCGGCGGATCCGACGGATCGTTTTCGACAAGACCGGCACGCTGACGTTTGATCAGCCCGAACTGGTCGCGCCGGAGAGTCTGGTGCACCTCGCGGAGACGGAGGCATCGGCCCTGCATCGGCTCGTCCGGGACAATCTTCATCCGGTGGCGTGCGCATTGAGAGCGGCGTTGCTGGCCCGCGGATGTCCCGAGCCGGCGGAGGAAATGGTGCGCGAAGAGACCGGGTGCGGGGTCACGCTCCAAAATGATTTCGGAACCTGGTCGCTTGGGCGTCCGGGCTGGAAGTCAGCGGGCGCTTCGTGCCCGGAGACGGCCGACGTGGAATTTGTCCATGACGGTCGCGTCGTGGCCCGCTTTTCCTTCCGGGAGGCCGTGCGCGCCGATGCCCGCGAGGAAATTGCCGCGCTGATCGGCGCGGGACGGAACGTTTTCATCTTGAGCGGCGACCGGCCGGACAAGGTGCGTGCGCTGGCAGAAAATCTCGGCCTGCCGCCGTCATCGGCGCGGGGAGCGATGTCGCCGGATGACAAGGCGGCCTGGATTCGCGGCGGCGATCGTCAGGACACGATGATGGTGGGGGACGGGGCCAACGACACGCTGGCCTTCGAAGCGGCCTTTGTTCGCGGAGCGCCGGTGGTTCACCGCGGGGTTCTGGATGAGCGCGCGGATTTTTACCTCGTGGGCAACGGTCTGGACGGCATCCGGCGGCTGTTTGAGGTGGACCGCCTGCGCCTCCGGACGCATCGCTGGCTGCTCGCGTTCTCGATCACCTACAATCTCTTTGCGGTCGGGCTGGCCGCCACGGGGCATGTCAATCCCCTCGTCGCCGCGGTGCTGATGCCGGTCAGCTCCCTGGTCACCCTGGGCATCGTGGCGATGGGAATGCGGGACGTGAACCGATGATGGCGGCCGCCCGGCCGTCGGCGCTTCGGCGCGGCGGTCAAAAAAGAAAGGCCGTCCCCGGTTGAGGACGGCCCGGCAAGATGATTCGACGAGGTTACTTGACCTCGAGATTGTTTTCCACCGAACGCACGCCGGCAATGCCGCTGGCGATTTCTCCGGCGCGCTGCTTCTGATAGGGCGTATCGACAAAGCCGCTGAGCTGAACGACACCCTTGAAGGTCTGGACGTTGATGCTGCGCGCCTTGACGGCGTCATCTTTCACGAACGCGGCCTTGACCTTGGTGGTGATCGCGGAGTCATCGACATATTCGCCGCTGCTCTCCCGCGTGCGGGTGGCGGCGCAGCCGGAAATCAGGGCGGAGTCGCCGGCGAGGGCAGCGACGAGCACCGCGAGGACGAAAGTATTTCGGGACATGGTGTGGTGGCGTTGAGGTTGCGGGTGCAGGATTACACCCCGACTCAGGCCCGCTGGACGGCGGCCAGCAGGGCGAATGGCGCGGCGGAGGCATCCTGATGGGGGCGCCGGCGCAGGTGCTGTCCGCACACGCGCCATTGCGCGGCCCAGGCGAGGAGCGCCTGGCGAAGAGCGGTCTGGCCGACGAGACGGGCCTCCTCGGCGGCGAGGCGGGCGCGGAGTTCGAGATGCTGGGCCAGAAGACAGAGATGCGTCACGACGTCGGCCGCGAAATTCCGAATCGCGCCGCGGTGGCCGAACGCGGGATGCAGGGCGGGCGCCTCCGCATCGTCCGCCGCCCCGGTGACCGGCGTCGGCAACAGAATTCCCGCCTGATCGAGCGGCTTGCGGAGGTGATTCTCGCCCTCCTGGCCGACGGCGATCAGTTCGTCGATCTGTTCGATCACTTCGGGCGCCTCGCCGATCTCGGTCCGAACGGAGGCGAGCGAATGGGCGATCGAGCGATTGGTGATCAGCAGCGAAGTGAGCTCGCGACGGAAGGCGTCGCGCAGTTCGCTGCCGGGTTTGTTCTCTGAATGACGGGCGGTTGACATGAACGGGGGAATCGATGGTTGCGGTTTTTGAGCAAAATGGGATCAGCCCAGCTGATGCTTGATGCACGCGATCAACTCGGACTGGGTGATCGGTTTGGCGAGGAACGGGTAGTCGCCGAGATGGCCGCCTCCGGCATCGACCTCCGTTTGCGTGACCAGGCCGGTCAGGAACACAATTGGCACGCCGTGGAGCTTCGGGCTTTGCTGAAAACAGGCGGCGACCGTGCCTCCATCCATGCCCGGCATCATGATGTCCAGCAGGATGAGGTCCGGCTCGAAACTTTCGGCCGTCGCGACCGCCGATTTCGCATCGTTCTCTTCGCGGACGATATAATCGTTCGTCCGCTCCAGACAGAGCTTCACCAACCCGGTGTCCCGCGCGCGATCGTCGACCACCAGGATGCGCTTTTTGTCGGCTTTGAACGGCGGGTTGGATTGCGCCGGCCCAACAACTTCTTCCGGGTGGAAGATATTCGCCTCAGCGGTGGTGAGTGGATTCATGTGAGTTGGGATTGTCTTCTGTGACCGTAAGAATAATTGACGGGTTCGCGCGGAACAATTGGGAGTATACCCCATCTCGGGAATCGTTCGGCATCATGAGGTTCCAATGGCACCAATGGGATCCATCCGGGCCGCCGTTTCACCCGGAAGCCAGCCGAAGTCAGGGGATCGTGGAAATGTTAAAAAAGGGAAGAGTCGTGATTGGTGTTTAAACACCAATCGCGCCTTTTGACCGTAGGAACGCCGGGGGCTGCAATCTGGCCGTTGGCTCGTGAGATACACATCTCTTCGGTCCTTTCCGGTCGCTTGATCATCGCGCGAACGTATTGGCGTCGACCCGACCGGACCCAGGGCGGCGGCGGTCGCGCCGTCCCCCTTGGCGAAATTTTCCACGGTTCCACCGTCCCATGAAAAACAACGTCCTTGTGCCCGAAAACGATCGTGCCGAAACGGCCGAGAACAGCGCATTCATGCGCCAGCTCAACTCCACGCTGCGCGCGGTGGTCGAAGGCGACTTCAGCGTGCGCCTGACCGCCGACTGGCCCGGCATGCACGGACGCGTCGCCGAGAGTTTCAACATGCTCACGGCGCGCCTGGAGCGATTCAATCGGAACCTCCAGCAGCTGCAGCGACAGGTGGGTGAGGAAGGCAAGATCAACTTCCGCATGCCCATGGGCGACTCGCTCGGCAATTGGGCGGATCGCGTCGAGTACATCAATTCCCTCGTCGACGAACTTACGCAGCCGACGGTCGAGGTCGGCCGCGTCATCGGTGCGGTGGCCAAGGGCGATCTCACGCAGTCGATGCCGCTCGAACTCGCGGGTCACCCGCTCAAGGGCGAGTACCTGCGCACCGCCAAGCTCGTGAACGGCATGGTCGGTCAGCTGGGCGCATTCTCGGTCGAGGTCATCCGCGTGGCGCGCGAAGTCGGCACCGAGGGCAAGCTCGGCGGCCAGGCGAAGGTGAAGGGCGTGTCCGGTGTGTGGAAGGAACTGACCGAGTCCGTGAACCAGATGGCGGGCAATCTCACGGCGCAGGTGCGCAACATCGCGGATGTCACCATCGCGGTGGCGAAGGGCGATCTGTCGCGCAAGATCACGGTCGACGTGCGCGGCGAGATTCTGCAGCTGAAGGAGGCCATCAACGTCATGGTCGACCAGCTGCGCTCGTTCGCGGCCGAGGTGACGCGCGTGGCGCGCGACGTCGGCACCGAAGGCAAGCTCGGCGGCCAGGCGGTCGTGCCGGGCGTGTCGGGCACGTGGAAGGACCTCACCGATTCCGTGAACGCCATGGCGTCCAATCTCACGGCGCAGGTGCGCAACATCGCGGGTGTGACGACGGCGGTGGCGCGCGGCGACCTCTCGCGCAAGATCACGGTCGACGTGAAGGGCGAAATTCTCGAGCTGAAGGAAACCATCAACACGATGGTCGACCGCCTCAACGCGTTCGCGTCGGAAGTGAGCCGCGTGGCGCGCGAAGTCGGCACCGAGGGCAAGCTCGGCGGTCAGGCCACGGTGCCGGGCGTCGCCGGCACGTGGAAGGATCTGACCGACAATGTGAACCTCATGGCGGCGAATCTCACCGGCCAGGTGCGCAACATCGCGGAAGTGACGACGGCGGTGGCGCGCGGCGACCTGTCGCGCAAGATCACGGTCGACGTGAAGGGCGAAATTCTGGAACTCAAGGACACCATCAACACGATGGTGGACCAGTTGAACGGCTTCGCCTCCGAAGTGACGCGCGTCGCCCGCGAGGTCGGCACCGAAGGCGAACTCGGCGGTCAGGCCGAGGTGCCCGGGGTGGCCGGCACGTGGAAGGACTTGACCGACTCGGTGAATGCGATGGCGACCAACCTCACGGCGCAGGTGCGCAACATCGCGGACGTGACCACGGCAGTGGCGAAGGGTGACTTGTCGCGCAAGATCACGGTCGACGTGAAGGGCGAAATCCTGGAGCTGAAAAACACGATCAACACGATGGTCGATCAGCTCAACGCCTTCGCGTCCGAGGTGAGCCGCGTGGCGCGCGAGGTCGGTACCGAGGGCAAGCTCGGCGGCCAGGCGCAGGTGTCGGGTGTGGCCGGCACGTGGAAGGATTTGACCGACAATGTGAATTCGATGGCGAACAACCTGACGACCCAGGTGCGCAACATCGCGGACGTGACGACGGCGGTGGCGAAGGGCGACTTGTCGCGCAAGATCACGGTCGACGTGAAGGGAGAAATTCTGGAGCTGAAAAACACGATCAACACGATGGTCGACCAGCTCAACGCGTTCGCCTCGGAGGTGAGCCGCGTGGCGCGCGAGGTCGGCACCGAAGGCAAGCTCGGCGGTCAGGCGCAGGTGTCGGGTGTGGCGGGCACGTGGAAGGATCTCACCGACAACGTGAATCTGATGGCGGCGAATCTCACCGGCCAGGTGCGCAACATCGCCGAGGTGGCGACGGCGGTGGCGAAGGGCGATCTTTCGCGCAAGATCACGGTCGACGTGCGCGGGGAAATCCTGGAGCTGAAGAACACGATCAACACGATGGTGGACCAGCTCAACGGCTTCGCCTCGGAAGTGAGCCGCGTGGCGCGCGAAGTCGGCACCGAGGGCAAGCTCGGCGGCCAGGCGCAGGTGTCCGGTGTGGCGGGCACCTGGAAGGATTTGACCGACAACGTGAATTCGATGGCGAACAACCTGACGACGCAGGTGCGCAACATCGCGGACGTGACGACGGCCGTGGCGCTCGGAGATTTGTCGCGCAAGATCACGGTCGACGTGAAGGGCGAGATCCTGCAGCTGAAGGAAACCATCAACACGATGGTCGACCGCCTGAATGCGTTCGCGTCCGAGGTGAGCCGCGTGGCGCGCGAGGTCGGCACTGAAGGCAAGCTCGGCGGTCAGGCGCAGGTGCAGGGTGTGGCCGGCACGTGGAAGGATTTGACGAATAACGTCAATCTGATGGCGGCGAATCTCACCGGCCAGGTGCGCAACATTGCGGACGTGACCACGGCGGTCGCGCGCGGCGACTTGTCGCGCAAGATCACGGTCGACGTGAAGGGCGAAATTCTCGAACTGAAGAACACCATCAACACGATGGTGGATCAGCTCAACGGCTTCGCGTCGGAGGTGACGCGTGTGGCGCGCGAAGTCGGCACCGAAGGCAAGCTCGGCGGTCAGGCGACGGTGCCCGGCGTGGCCGGCACGTGGAAGGACTTGACCGACAATGTGAATTCGATGGCGAACAACCTGACGACGCAGGTGCGCAACATCGCCGAGGTGACGATCGCGGTCGCGAACGGCGATCTGTCGCGCAAGATCACGGTCGACGTGCGCGGTGAGATCCTGCAGCTGAAGGAGACCATCAACACGATGGTCGAGCAGCTCCGCTCGTTCGCGTCGGAAGTGACGCGCGTGGCGCGAGAGGTCGGCACCGAAGGGCGACTGGGCGTGCAGGCCGTGGTGCCCGGCGTGGCCGGCACGTGGAAGGACTTGACCGACTCGGTAAACGCCATGGGCGCCAACCTCACGGCGCAGGTGCGCAACATCGCGGAGGTGACGACGGCGGTGGCGCGCGGTGACCTGTCGCGCAAGATCACGGTCGACGTGAAGGGCGAGATTCTCGAGCTCAAGAACACCATCAACACGATGGTGGACCAGCTCAATGCGTTCTCGGCCGAGGTGACGCGCGTGGCGCGCGAGGTCGGCACGGAAGGCAAGCTCGGCGGTCAGGCCCAGGTGCAGGGCGTGGCCGGCACGTGGAAGGACTTGACCGACTCGGTGAACGTCATGGCGGCCAATCTCACCGACCAGGTGTCGGGCATCGTGAAGGTGGTGACCGCGGTGGCGAACGGCAACCTCCGCCAGAAGCTAACCGTCGAGGCGAAGGGCGAGGTCGCCGCGCTGGCCGACACGATCAACAACATGACGGACACGCTCGCGACCTTCGCGGAGCAGGTCACGAATGTGGCGCGCGAGGTCGGTGTCGAAGGCCGCCTCGGCGGCCAGGCGCACGTGCCGGGCGCGGCCGGTACGTGGAAGGACCTGACCGGCAACGTGAATCTGCTCGCCGCCAACCTGACGACGCAGGTGCGCGCGATCGCGGAGGTGGCCACGGCGGTGACGAAGGGCGACCTCACGCGCTCCATCCAGGTCGACGCCCGCGGCGAGGTCGCCGAGCTGAAGGACAACATCAACACGATGATCTACAATCTCCGCAATACGACGGAGACCAATCGCGAGCAGGACTGGCTGAAGACCAATCTCGCGAAATTCACCCGCATGCTGCAGGGCCAGCGCGATCTCTCGACGGTCGGCAAGATGCTGCTTTCGGAACTGTCGCCGCTGGTCAACGCGCAGCAGGGCACGATCTACCAGGTGGACCTCGGCGACGACGACAAGATCTTCCTGCGCCTCCTGGCCAGCTACGCGCAAGCGGAGGGATTGCCGGAGACAATTCGCGCCGGCGAGGGGCTGATGGGCCAGTGCGCGGTGGAAAAGCAGCGCATTCTGCTCAACGACATTCCTTCCGGGTACATTCGCGTTCATTCGAGCCTGGGCGCGGCCCGACCGGCAAGCGTCGTCGTGCTGCCCGTGCTTTTTGAAGGCCAGGCCAAGGCCGTGATCGAGCTGGCCGCCCTCCAGCCATTCAGCGTGAGCCACCTCGCGTTTCTCGAGCAGCTCACGCAGTCGATCGGCGTCGTGCTCAACACCATCGAGGCCACGATGCGCACCGAAGGTCTGCTGCGTCAGTCGCAGCAGCTGACGGTTGAGTTGCAGTCCCAGCAGAAGGAGCTGCAGCAAACGAACGAGGAGCTCGCCCAAAAGGCCCGCCAGCTCGCCGAGCAGAATGCCGAGGTCGAGCGCAAGAACACGGAGGTGGAGCAGGCCCGTCGCGCGCTCGAGGAGCAGGCGGCCGAACTCGCGCTCACGTCGAAGTACAAGTCGGAGTTTCTGGCCAACATGTCGCACGAGCTGCGCACGCCGCTCAACTCCATCCTCATCCTCGGCCAGCAGCTGGCGGAGAACGGCGGCGGTAACCTCACGACCAAGCAGGTCGAATTCGCGCGCAACATCCATTCCTCCGGCTCGGACCTGCTCAATCTGATCACCGACATTCTCGACCTGTCGAAGATCGAGTCGGGCACGGTGACGGTCGAGGCGGAGGAAATCAGCTTCGTTTCGCTCTGCGATTCGATCGAGCGCAACTTCCGGCACATCGCGGATGCGAAGAGTCTGCCCTTCGAGGTGAATTTCCCCGCCGACCTGCCCAAGACCATCACCACGGACCCGAAACGCCTGCAACAGATTCTCAAGAACCTGTTGTCAAATGCGTTCAAGTTCACGGCCAAGGGTGGGATTACCGTTGCGGTGCGGGTGGCGACGGAAGGCTGGTCCTACGGTCATCCGGTGCTGAGCCGCGCCCCGCAGGTGGTGTCGTTCGCGATTCACGACACGGGCATCGGCATCGCCGCGGAAAAGCAGAAGCTGATCTTCGAGGCGTTCCAGCAGGCGGACGCCGGCACGAGCCGCAAGTACGGCGGCACCGGCCTGGGCCTGTCGATCTCGCGCGAGCTGGCGACACTGCTCGGAGGCGAAATCCGGCTCGAGAGTCATCTGGGCGAGGGCAGCACGTTCACCCTGTTCCTGCCGTTGCAGTACCTGGCCCGGCCGATCGACACGATTCCCGCGCGGGACAACGCCGTGGCGACGCCGCTGGCGCTGCCGGCGCCGCGAGAGGAGAACATTCCCGACGATCGCGAGACGGTCCGCGCGGGCGACCAGACGCTGCTCATCATCGAGGACGACCCGCACTACGCGCGCATCCTGCTCGGCCTCGCCCGCGGCAAGGGCTTCAAGGGCATTGTCGCGACCCGCGGCAACGCCGGAATGTCCCTGGCGCGCCAGTTCCTGCCCACCGCCATCACGCTCGATGTCTTCCTGCCGGACATGCTCGGCTGGACCGTGCTGAACAACCTGAAGCTGAACTCCGCCACGCGGCACATCCCGGTGCAGATCCTTTCCGTCGACGACGAGCATTCCCACGCGCTGTCGCACGGCGCCTTCGCGCATTCGGTGAAGCCCAGCACGACCGAGGAACTCGGCGACTGCCTCGAGAAGATCAAGCGCTTCGTCCAGCCGCACGTGAAGCGGCTGCTGATCGTCGAGGACAACGACATCGAGCGGCAGGGCATCGTCGACTTCCTGCAGCACGACGACATCGAGATCGCCACGGCGGCGACTGGCGCAGAGGCCATCAACCTGATGCTCGACCGCCCGTTCGACTGCTGCGTGCTGGATCTGCGCCTGCCGGACATGAGCGGCTTCGAACTCCTGCAGCGGTTGCAGGCGGAGTCGTCACTGCGGGACATTCCGGTGGTGGTCTTCACCGGCAAGGATCTCAGTCGCGAGGAACAGCAGCAACTGCGCGTGATGGCGAAGAGCGTCCTCGTGAAGGACGTGCAGTCGCCCGAACGCCTGTTCGACGAGACGGCGCTCTTTCTCCATCGCGTCATCGGCTCGCTGCCGGAGGCGAAGCAGAAGATGCTCGACCGTCTCTACGCCTCCAACGACGTGCTCCGCGGACGAAAGGTGCTGGTGGTGGACGACGATGCCCGCAATATCTTTGCCCTGACGACCATGCTGGAGAATCACGAAATGGAGGTCAGCAGTGCGACGAACGGCCGCCAGGCGATCGAGATGATCCAGAACGACCCCGGCTTCGGCGTCGTGCTCATGGACATCATGATGCCCGAGATGGATGGATACCAGACCATCCAGGAGATCCGCAAGGACCCGCGGTTCGGCACGCTGCCGATCCTGGCCCTGACCGCGAAGGCGATGAAGGGCGACCGCGACAAGTGCCTCGCCGCGGGCGCCTCCGACTATGTGGCGAAACCGGTCAATACCAATGAACTGCTTTCGCTTCTGCGTGTCTGGCTTTACCGTTGACCGCACCCACCGCGCCGACCCCGAGACCGGTCATGCCGCCCACCGCGACTCCTGAAATCAAGATCCTGCTCGTCGACGACGAGTCGCGCAACCTCGACGCGCTGGAAAGCGTGCTGGAGTCGTCCGAGGTTTCGCTCGTGCGGGCGAACACGGGCGATGAGGCGCTCATGCTCCTCATCGACGGCGATTTCGCCGCCATCGTGCTCGACGTGCAGATGCCGGGCATGAACGGCATCGAGCTCGCCAACCTGATCAAGCAGCGCAAGCGCACGCAGCACATTCCGATCATTTTTCTCACGGCGTATTTTCAGGAGGACAAGGATGTGCTGCTGGGTTACGGGATCGGCGCGGTTGATTATCTCACCAAGCCGGTGAATCCGCAGATCCTGAAGATGAAGGTCAACGTCTTCGTCGACCTTTACCGGAAGACCCGCGCGCTCATCGCGACCAACGGCGCACTCGAACTCGAGGTGGCGCAGCGGCAGAAGGCCGAGGACGCCCTGCGCGAGATGAACAATGCGCTCGAGGCTCGCGTGCAGGAGCGCACCTCCGATCTCACGCGCGTGAACGAGGCGCTGCGCACCAGCGAGGGGCACGCGCGCGCGGCCTCGCGGGCCAAGGACGATTTCCTGGCGGCCTTGTCGCATGAACTGCGCACGCCGCTGAGTCCGGTGCTGCTCCTGGCCACCGAGGGCGCGGCCAACGCGCATCTTCCCATCGAGGTGCGCGCGGACTTTGACACGATCGCCAAGAACGTGGCCCTCGAGGCCCGCCTGATCGACGATCTGCTCGACCTGACCCGGATTTCCCGCGGCAAATTGACGCTGGACCGGCGGCCGACCGACGCGCACGTCAGCATTCGCGAGGCGCTGGCCATGGCGCGCGAGGAAATCGATCAGAAGAAACTGGTGGTGACGCTCGATCTGCGGGCCGGGCGCAGCCGGGTGCGGGGCGACGACGTGCGCCTCAAGCAGGTGTTCTGGAACATCATCAAAAACGCGGCGAAATTCACGCCCAACCACGGCCGCATCACGATCGAGTCGATCGACACGCCCGAGAATGAACTGCGCGTGACCGTCGCGGATACGGGCATCGGCATGACGCCCGCCGAGCTGGACCGGATCTTCGAGGCCTTTTCGCAGGGCGACCATGCGAGCGCGGCGGGTTTGCACCGGTTCGGCGGCATGGGTCTCGGCCTCGCGATTTCGCGCATGATGCTCGAGCTGCACGACGGTTCGGTGAAGGCGGAGAGTCATGGACGAAACCAGGGCACGACGTTTACCATCCGGCTTCCGTTGCTGGCGGAAACGGAGGAACTCGAGGTGGATGAGCCGTCGGGGCCGATCGAGGAAGTGACTCCGTCAAGCGCTCCGTTTTCCGAGCCCCGTCGTCGTGTCCTGCTCGTCGAGGATCACAAGCCGACGTCGGTCGCGCTTTCGCAACTGCTGAACCGGCGCAATTTCCAGGTGGTCGAAGCCGCCTGCGTGGCCGATGCCCTCGGTGTCGCGAAGCGTGAAAGTTTTGATCTCCTGATCTCCGACATTGGCCTCCCGGACGGTAACGGCTACGAGCTGATGACCGAATTGCGGGGACGCCAGGGACTCGTGGGCATTGCGCTGACCGGTTACGGAATGGAGGAGGATGTCAGCAAGAGCCAGGCGGCGGGATTCGTCGCGCATCTGACAAAACCCGTGACGGTGCAGGCGCTGGATCGGGCGCTGCTCGCGCTGACGCGGGGTTAGGGGAATGGTTGAGGGTTGAGGGGTGAGGGTTGAGAGACGGGGCGCGCTAGGCGGGTGGGATGCGGAAAGGTGGGAGCCTGCTTGCAGGCGATTTCGGGAGCTGGAGCGCGGCCTCCGGACGCGCTCTGAGCAAAACCGGCCCAGAGGTCCGGTTCCACCCAAACAGGGATCTGCTCAGGGCGCCGGCAGGGTGAACGAAAAGATCGTCCAGCCGTCCTCGCGACGATACGAGCAGCGGCCTTCCTGCATGGCCGCCAGACGGCCGACGATGGAGAGCCCCAATCCCGGACTCACGCTGCGATGCATCAGGTGAAAGGGCGTGAACAGCGACGGCACCAGTTTGTCCGGCACGCCGGGACCGCGGTCGGATACGGAAAAGGCGACCGCCCCCGGCCGGGCTTCGGCGGAAAGGCGGAGCGTCGGTTGCGGCCCTCCGAACGCGAGCGCATTCGCGATGAGGTCGGTCCACATGACTTCAAGCCAGGCGGGAACACCGAGGGCGACCGGCCAGGAGGAAGGCAGGCTGACGCGGGCCTCGCGGCGGTCGATTTCGGGCGCCAGGTGTCCCAGGACCGCGGTGACGATCGGTTCCATCCCGACGGGAATGCGTTCCTTCGGTTCGGCAATCGCGCGGAGGACGACGCTGACGCGATCGATGAGCGACGAGATTTCGCGGGAGGACTCGCTGATGTTTTGCACCATCAGTGCGATGGTGGCCGCCTCATGGGGCGGCGACTCGAGCACTGAGGCGCTGGTGTGAATGCTGCCCACGGGAGCCACAAGGTCATGACGGTAACGGCGGGCAATCGTCCGGAGATCGCCGCGCAGGCGAAGGTTGTCCCGCTGCAGTTCGAGTCGCCGGGCGGCATCGCGCAGGCGGCGGACGAGGTGAGTCGGAACGAACTCGTCGGGATCGATGGATTCAGTCGGTGCCGGCGGCGACGGCGCGACCACCAATGCGGCGCAGCGCGGCAATTCGCCCCGATCGGTCTGGACGGCAAACAGTCGCGCAATGTCTGCCGCTTCGTGTCCCGCCACAACCAGGTCCAGGAGCTGGCTGCTTTCTTCGGTCACTGGAAGGTCGGCCGACGAACCGAGTGCCGTCACGGGTGCCGGGATCAACCGGCCGGCGGCCTGGACGGACTCATGCAGAGCGGCCGGAAGCTGAAGGGTGAAAATCCGGAAGCGGGGCATGGCGACGGTGTCCCTTATGCGGACCGTCGCCACCCGCGTAAAGCCCCGTCGTGGTTCGGCCGTGACCGCCGTCAGATGGCGACGTTTTGGGTCTCCTGCCGGACCTTGGCCGGAGTCGCGCCCGAGGCGGCCGGCCACCGGGCGGTGACCGGCCGTTCGTGGGGTGGGGCGGGCAATAGGGAGCCGCGGGATTTTCCGGACGGCAAATTCAGACGACGCTGATGGGTCTCGCTCACCTGGACCGCGAGGGCCCAGGGCGTGAGCAGGATGATTTTCAGGTCCAGCGAAAGCGAAAGCCGGTGCGCGTAGAGGATGTCGAGCCGGATCATTTCGTCGAAGGTCGTGTTGTTCTTGCCCGAGACCTGCCACAGGCCGGTGAGACCGGGCATCGCGGCCACGCGCTCGCGTTCCTCGGGAGTGTATTGTTCAAATTCGTTCGGGGTGCAGGGCCGCGGTCCGACCACGCTCATGTCGCCGCTCAGCACATTCAGGATTTGGGGGAGCTCATCGATGCCCGTCGCGCGCAGGAGCCAGCCGAACGGAATCAGGCGCCGGTCGCCCGTGTCGAGTTTCGTCATCGGCGCGTTGGACCGCATCGCCTGACGAAAATAGCTCTGGTGCACCGCGTGATCGGCTCCGACCTTCATGGTGCGAAACTTCAGAATGTGGAAACGATAGCCGCCGCAGCCCACCCGTTCCTGTTTGAAAAACACCGGCCCCGGCGAAACGCAGCGCGTGATCACCAGCATGATCACGTAGAAGACGAGCAGCACGGGCAGCGCCATCAGGCAGATGGTCACGTCGAGCGCGGTCTTCCAGGCCGGCATCGGGTCGAAAACCCCGAGGGCGCGTTGGGAACTCAGTGAGGCGGTGGTGGGATATTCCATGGTGGCCAAAATGATTTGCCTGCCGTCACCGGCCAACGGGTCGGCTGGCGCGCGAGCGGACGCCTTCCGCGTGATCGCGTGTCAGGACAATCGCGTGGACCCGATTCATTGTTGCGGGCTCTTCCGTTTTCCGAACGAGCGGAAATTTGCCGCGTAGGGACCGGGGGCAGTCGGGCTTCGCACGGAGCTCGGGGAAGTTCATGGGGGTCGGCGGACGGAAATTATCATGAGGTCCCCGATGAGGCTATGGGATGTTACCCCCTCGGCCGCATGGCTAAAAGATTTGCCACGGCAGGGGATTTTCCGGGGAATGAACCGGTTCGATGCCGACGAGAGTGACCGTCATTTCCCATCCGGCGAGCGACCTGGCGGTCATCGCCGAGCAGGCGGCGCGGCAAGCATGGCGTGACGTCGTGGTGGAACAGGTCGCAGGTCCGGGCGAAATTCCGGACGGGCCGGAAGCCGGGGTGGATCGCATGGTGATCGACTGCCGTGGCGCGGCGGAGAGCGACCGGGAACTCGTCGCGGTTTGCGACGCCGCCGGCCTGCCGGCCTTTGCGGTCGTGGCGCGCGTCCGGGGCGGCGCCGGATTTTCGCCTTTGGTCGTGACGGTGGACGAGCGCGACTGGACGGTGCCCGTGCTCGCCGCGCTCCTGCCGATCGCACTCGAGACGCACCGACTGCGGCGGGAAAACGCCGAGTTTCGCGGCGACCTCAGATCGATCGCGGTGCGCGTGGCGCACGATCTGCGCTCGCCGGTGAATGGCATCGTTTCGGGCATCGAGATGGTCAACGACCTCGTTGGTCGCGTTGCACCATCCGAGTCGGGTATAACCGCTCCGCTGCAGGAATCCGCCGACGAACTGACACGGTTGATCGGACAGCTGGCGCTGTGGGCGAGGCTCGCGGCGGCCCGCGTGGAACGTCGCCGCTTCGACATGACCGAGCCCGCGAGGCGGGCGCGGGAGAAATTCGAAGCGCGGGCGCTGCTCAGCGGAGCCACGCTTACCGCAGCGGGTTCGTGGCCGAGCGTGATCGGTGACCCCGAAATCACCGAAGAGGTGTGGCGAGCGCTGATCGACAACGCGCTTCTTCACGCGGGCGAAAAACCCGACGTGGCGATGGGATGGAATGCGGTCAAGAGCGAGTGCCGGTTTTGGGTGCGCGATCGGGGCAGGGGCGTGGAGGCGGACAAGCGAGGTTCGTTGTTTCATCCCTTTCACCGGCTCCATGAACCGAATGCGCCGAGAGGATTCGGTTTGCCCATCGTCGAGCGTTTGATGCGGCTGCAAGGCGGGCGGTGCGAGTATGAGCCGAACGACGACGGCGGCTCGACTTTCGCGTTTTACCTACCGGCCGGTGCTTGAACCTTGGGGTTTTTGAAGGTGTCTGTCGGGCATAACCGACAGACCAGCCGGGTGTTTGCAATTTGCACGAATTGTCCTTGCAATTTGCAAACCTCCATGTTTAATACTGATTTGCAAAGCGCTACTAAAGAATGGCTTAATTCATCAATCAGTTTGGTACGTTCATAGCTTCCAGCGCCTCACAAAATGGCGAATTTATCGCGAGAAATGTCCAGGCCGGGATCGACTTTAGAGCTTCGGAAAGGGCGAAGCTGCGGGCCGGGCAGGAAACGCGCATGACGCCCTCTCCGACACGTTCGCGAATCGAAACGGATGCCGTGGAGGCGGGACGGCCGGGCGGCGACGTGTCGCCGGGCCGCATTCTGGTGGTCGACGACCAGGAACCCAACGTTCACGTCATCAGCAGCACCTTGAGTCAGCTGGGATTCGAAGTGTCCGCGGTGACGTCAGGCGAAAAGGCGCTCGCTGAACTCGCCTCGCGCCCGGCCGACCTGGTGCTCCTCGATGTCCTGATGCCAGCCATGGACGGTTTTGAGGTTTGCCGGCGGATTCGCCTCCAGCCGCAGCTGATGGAAATTCCGATTATCTTTCTGTCCGCGGCCGACGACAAGACCTTCATCGTGCGGGCGCTTGAGGCCGGTGCGGTCGACTACGTCACCAAGCCGTTCAATCGCGCCGAACTCACCTCGCGCGTGCGCACGCACGTGGCGCTCAAGCAGGCGCGCGACCGGTTGCGTCAGCTGGCCGAGGACAAGGACGAACTCCTCGGCATCCTCGCGCACGACCTGAAAAATCACCTGGGCGGCATGCAAATGAGCGCGCAGCTGATGCACGATCGCGCGCTGAGCATCGGCGACCAGCGACTGAAGCGGATGTCGGCGAACATTCTGGACGCTTCGGACCAGATGTTTTCGTTCGTGCAGGAATTTCTCGCCAATGCGGCGGCCGACCACGGGCACGTGGTGAAACTGGAACCGGTCTCGATGATCGAGTCGGCGGGCGCGGCGCTCAAGCGCTACGCCGAGGCCGCGCGCCGCAAGACGATCGCCCTGCACGCGGCCCTCCCGGAGGAGGCGCCCCTGGTGCTTGCCGATCGCGGCGCGCTCGACCAGGTCATCGACAATCTCGTCTCCAATGCGGTGAAATTTTCCCCCTCGGACAAATCGATCTGGATCTCCGTGCAGGAAACCGGCGGCCCGATGCTCGAGTGCCGCGTGAAGGACCAGGGTCCCGGCTGCGACCAGGACGATCTGGCGCATATGTTCACGCGTTACCGCCGGCTCACCGCGCGACCCACCGGGGGCGAGCCCTCCACGGGCCTCGGACTCAGCATCGCCAAGCGTCATGTGGACGCCATGAACGGCAGCCTGCATTGCGAAAGCCGTCCCGGGGAAGGCGCCGTGTTTGTGCTCCGGCTCCCCGTCGCACCCTGAAATTATCATCATGGATTTTCTGGTCATCGACGACGACAAGGTCTTTCGCGACGCCACCTGCCTCCTCATCGAGGACGAGGGACACTACGCCCTGACGGCCGGCACGGCGGACGTGGCGCTGACGCTGCTGCGCGAGGAAAAATTCGATGGCGCGCTGCTGGATCTGAATCTCGGACGCGACAACGGGCTGACCGTGCTGCCGCAGATCCTCAAGGTTCGTCCGAATCTTCCCGTCGTGATGTTTTCCGCGCAGGGAACGGTGAAGAAGGCGGTCGAGGCCATTCACCTGGGCGCGGTTGATTTTCTCGAGAAGCCGTTCACCCGCGCGCAATTCCACGCCGTGATCGCGCGGATCCAGAAGTACAGCCAGATGGAAATGCAGATCGAGCGCCTCGAGCAGGAGGTGAAGGAGACGAAGGCGGAGAATCCGGAGCCGCTGTTCGATTTTGAGACGCCAAGCATGCGGGCGGTGATGGAGGTGTTGAGCCGGTCCGCCAAGACGTCGGCGTCGGTCCTGATTCTCGGTGAGAGCGGCACCGGCAAGAGCGTCGCCGCGCGCGCCCTGCACGAGACCAGCCACCTTAACGACCGGCCGCTGGTGACGGTGAGCTGTCCGTCACTGTCGAAGGAACTGCTGGAAAGCACGCTGTTCGGGCATGTGCGCGGCGCGTTCACCGGCGCGCTCAAGGACCACTGGGGCAAGGTGAAGGCGGCCTCGGGCGGCACGCTCTTCCTCGACGAAATCGGCGACCTGCCGCTCGAGATTCAGCCGAAGCTTCTGCGTCTGCTCCAGGAGCGCGAATACGAGCGCGTCGGCGAGACCATCACGCGGCAGGCCGACGTGCGCGTGGTCGCGGCGACGAACCGCGATCTCAAGAAACGCGTGGCCGAAGGCGCTTTTCGGGAGGATCTTTATTACCGGCTCAACGTCATTTCCGTGAAGATTCCGCCGTTGCGCGACCGGCCGGGAGATCTCCTGCGTTTCGCGAATCACTACCTGAAGCATTTCGCCAAACAGGTGGATCGTCCGATCGAACGATTCACCGACGAGGCTGAGGCGGCCGTGCGCCTCTATTCCTGGCCCGGCAACCTGCGCGAATTGCGCAACGCGATCGAGCGTGCGGTGATTCTGTGCAGCGGCCCCGAGGTGACGCTGGCCGATTTGCCCGCCGAAATGAGGGCGGAAAACGTTCTCGTGGACGGAGCGGTCGAGGCGGCCGCCGTCGGAGCGGGCGGGATGATCTCGATCGAGCGTCTCGAGGAACTGCATATTCGCCGCATTCTCGACCGCACTCCCAGCATGGTGCAGGCCGCCGAGATTCTCGGCATCGATCAGGCGACGCTGTACCGGAAGCGGAAGAAACTGGGGCTGGATTGAGTCGGGTTTGGTCCTGGAGGCGAGCCGGCCCGACGAAGACCTTTGATCTCGTACGGCACCCGCGAAATACGCGAAGCACACGAAATATTGCGACGGAGTGGATGAATTCTTCCGCGGACCAGAGATCCGCGCTCGGTAGGGGACGATGTCCCATCGGCCTTTGCCTACGCGTATCGGCTGACTTCGAGGGGTGGAGCCGGGCCTCCTCGTTCGACAGGCTCAGGCCCTCGGGCGTGGCGAAAGGCGGGCCGATTGGGTATAATAGCGCGTCGGGACGCCGCGCTCCACCTGGACAGCCGGGTTCAGCCGGCGCGCCCGGTTTTGCGTTTCGCCCGGAAGCCGGTGCCCAAAACGGTCCCGTCCCTGCGATCCGCGCAGCAAAAAGCCGGCGCGATCGTGAGACGATCGGCGCCGGCCGGGATGGTCAGCTTCCCGGTGCGCGACATCCGTGACCCGCACCGGGAAACAAACGGAAGCTTAGTTCGAGCGAACCGTCATCTCGTTCTCGACCGAGCGCACACCGCGCACGCCATTGGCCAGCTTCGTCACGAGATCCTTTTCGGCGTCGTTGCCGGCTTCACCGGAAATCATCACGTTGCCGTCGCGCGTCGTGACCTTCGTCTTGAGCGCGCTCGTGGATTTGTGCGAGAGGAGGGCGTATTTCACCTGGGTGGTGATGGAGGCGTCGTCGACGACTTCGCCGACCGTGCGGCCGTTGGCGTTGTTATCGGAGGACTGTTCCTTGACCTGCAGGTCATTCTTCACGGAACGAACTCCCTCGATGCTCTTGACGTAGGTCTCGGTGAGTTCCTTTTGGGCTTCGTTGTCGGCGGTGCCGGTGAGCATGACCTCGCCGTTGTTGACGTCGACCTTCGTGTTCATCGCGCTGACGTTCGCATGCACGAGAAGCGCGCTGTGGATCTTGAGGGCGATCCAGGCGTCGGAATGCTCCTTGGGCTCGGACTCGACTTTGACGTCGTTCACCACCGAGAGCACACCGGGCAGATTGCTGACGGTGTCTTCGGCGAGACGCTTCTGGTCGCGGTCCTGGACGGATCCGGACAGCGTGACGACGCCATCCTTGGTGGAGGCCTTGACCTTGCCATCGAGGACAGCTCGCAGGTTGTAGGACGAATTCGCGGCATCATCGATCTGTCGATCGACGGACGAATCGGCGAACATCATGAGCGGCGAGAGCGCCATGACGGCGAGGGCTAGCAGTTTTTCAGATTTCATAGTGGATTTGGTTGGGTAGCTGACCCTCCTTTGAAAGCTCACCCGGTGCCAAAATCGGGAAGAGTCTGTATCCATATTGAGGATAATGACTAAGAAAACACGGTCGGTGGATACCCCACGGCTTTTCCTTACTGCAATTTGCATGGCCCCCGGGCGCAGTGTGCAATTCGCAGGGGCAGGGTACGCATCGTGCGGCCTCGGGCGCGGCTCAAATAATTCCGCAGCGGCGCGGTAGGGGCGGATGTCCTCATCCGCCTTTTCAAGAGGCCGGCACGGAGGCCGTACCCCACCACCTCTTGCAGGCCCGCGAATGCGCGTCCGGATCGCATCGCCGTCGGCCCCATTTGCAGAATTCAACGGCCGCTCAATTCGACCGGGATATTTGCAATGGGTATTCCACCGTATGCGCTGACTTAAAAAACATCCGCTATTGGCGCTCAGGAACTTAGGTCATTCGAGCCATTTGGCACATGCGCTGCGATGAGGAAATCGGGCGCCTCTTTTTCAAGAACGCGCCGGAAAAAGAAAATATCACACCTCAAGCATTAATAATTACCCATGAATCCTCTCGTCGTAGTTTCTGTCGATTCTCGGGCGACCGGAACGGGTCGCACCAGACAGCATCGCGGAAGTCACATTGATTGGTCGCCCGCGGTCCTGATCGAAAGGAGCCAGTCATGAACGGCACCAAGACAATCAAGGTGCTCGTCGCAGAAGACCACGGGGTCGTGCGCGAGGGTTTGTGCGGCCTGCTGGAAGCCGACGGCGGTTTCGAGATCGTGGGCCAGGCCAAGACCGGCCGCGAGGCCGTCGAGATGGCGCGGCTGCACCGTCCGGATGTCATCCTGATGGACATCGCGATGCCGATTCTTAACGGACTCGAGGCGACCCGTCAGGTGTTGCTCGACAACGCACAGGCCAAGGTGCTCGTTCTCTCCGCGCATAGCGACGATCTCTATGTCGAACGCGTGAATGCGGTCGGAGCGGCCGGCTTTCTCGAGAAGCAGTCCTCCGTCGGCGTCCTGACCGAGGCGATCCGGGAGGTCGCGAATGGAAAGAGTTTTGTCACGCCGACGATCGCCAAGCGGATGCGCGACAATATTCGCAGCCGCACGCAGGGCACCGGCGTCGCCACGGGCAGCGCGCGACTGACGCCCCGCGAGGCGGAAGTGTTGCAACTCGTGGCCGAGGGATCGGCCAACAAACAGGTGGCCGCCGATCTGAACATCAGCGTCAAGACCGTCGAGAAGCACCGGCAGAAGGTGATGAACAAATTGAACATTCATGACACGGCTGGCCTGACGCGTTACGCGATCGCCGCGGGGATCATCGAGTCGAGCATCCAGCCCACCACCGGCTGAAATCGGAACGCCTCCCGAGCGTCATGAACCTCGTCGCCAAAGTCCGTCCCGTCTCTTCCGGCCTGTCGTGCGGAAGGAAGGACGGGATCCGCCGGCGTGACCCGCCGGCGAACGGGCGTTCCTAGCTCACCATGCTGCACGCCGTCGTCACCGAGATTCGATGTCTCTGGCACAGCGTGCCCGGGGATCGGTTTCACGCGCGCTACCGCCGGGTTCGCCAGCGCAAGGAGCCGGAGTCGGTTGGCCCACGCATGGTGAGAATTGTCCTGGCGGTCATTTGTTTCCTGATTGGAACCGCGCTCCTGTTTCTGCCGGTGCCCGAATTTCCGTTTTTCATCCTGGGCGGGGCTTTGCTGGCGGCGGAATCGTCGTGGCTGGCGCGTTTGCTCGATCGCCTCGAACTTCGCATTCGCGTCTGGATCGCGCGCGGAAAGGCGAAATGGCGGGTGCTTCCCACCGCCACCAAGGGAATCGTCGGGGCGGTTGTCTTCAGTGCGTTGTGCAGCGAACTCTATTTTTTCTGCCGCCTGTGCGTTGATTAACGCAGAATCAGAAAGGTGTGGCCGGGTCCGAAGGGCCCGGTCAGGTTCCGGATGCGGCTGATGACGCCATCGATTCTCCGGGGGCGGACGCCCCCGGCTACATCAAGCGGGAACGCTGATTCTGGCGTCGAGCCGCTTGCTGCCATCCGCGTAGGTAGCTTTCCTTCCTGCGCATCTTTCCACCTTTTTGCGGTTTTGAAACTGCTCTAAATTCGTCCGCCGGGGTCATTGCAGGACGCATGCATTCTCCGCGATTTTGCGCCGAATACATGGGATTTTGTTTTGCGAATTTTCCGTCAAATCGACTGCAATTTCGCTCGTAACAAGCGGTTCGCGAGCGACGTCAATACTGGCATGGCGGCTGCAGGATAGGGTGGACGGAGGGACCACCGATTGGGCGGCTCATCTGCCCAATCCAGCCACCGCAACCTATGATCACTCGGGTCAAGTTTCTCGGAATTCAACAGGGTTTCAACGGAATGCCTGCAATGGAACTCTACACCCTGCTTGAGCCTCTCGGTAACCATCCGGCGGGTTCGACCGTGTCGCGACTTACATTGGAACGTCACGGTGCGACTGCGGTGAGGATGGACCGGAGCCCTTCGGTTTCTTCAGGCGGCACCGCGAGTACGCCTGTGCGATGGACGGCTTTCGAGCAGTGCCGTTGAGGACGCTACCGCGGTCCAAATAATTGTATCGCCGATGTAGGAGCCTGCTTGCAGGCGACACTCGGCGCGCCCAGTTTCCCGAACCACGCTGGTCCTCGCCCTACCTTGGATCGCCTGCAAGCAGGCTCCTACATTTCCGATCCCGAGCGGTTACAATTCATTTTGACCTGCGGTGGCTCCTGCGATCGGTGGAGCGGAAAGCGATCGTCCGCTCAATGGTGACGGCGAGCGTGGCCGACGGAATGTGCTGCGGGCATTTTTACGTTGAAAGCTCTTGAGAAGAGAAGCGCGGTCGTCGGGCAGGCATCCATGCATTTTGCAATGGCGTGATTTTTTGGGCCGGGCTTTTTGCCGGAAAATTCTGGGATTTGTGGAAGGGTTACATATCGCAACGAGTTAATGGAGAATGTCATATGGCAATGATTCGTGGCTGGCATGAGCAATGCGATTGGGAAGGCAACCATGCTGGAGACCCTCGCAGTCATCCTCGTCATCCTGTGGCTCTTGGGACTGGTGTCCTCGTACACGCTGGGAGGTTACATCCACATCCTGCTCGTGGTCGCCATCATCATGATCCTCCTGCGCCTGATCAGCGGACGAAAACCGCTCTGAACACCCAACCCTCAACCTGAAACTCAACCCCATCATGAATCGAATCGTCTCGGTTGCCATTCTCGTCGTCGGAGTCGTCCTCCTGATCTACGGCATCAACGCCCACGACTCCATCGCCTCGAGCGCGAAGCAAGCGGTCACGGGCACGCCCACCGACAAGAGCATGTGGCTGATCGTCGGCGGTATCGCCGGCATCGTCATCGGCGGTCTCGGCACCCTTTTCCGCGGCAACAGTTGACCCGCCCCATTTCAAGCCATGACCCGGCGGCGCAAACCGCACCGTTCCACCAACCATTCCCGGCAGCGGGTAGCACTTCCCGCTGCTCAATCCCAACTCGAAACCCATCCCACCATGAGCCAATCCACCAAAACTGAAACCACCTCCGCCGAAGATCTCCGCACCCTTCTCCAGGAGGCCGAGCAGGCGCTCAGCGATGACGCCAGCGACCGTTTCGACGACCTCCGCGAACGCCTGCGCAGTGCGCTCGAAGACGGACGTCACTCGCTGGAGCGCCTGCGCGACGAGGCCACCCGGCGCGCGCGCCAGGCGGACAAGCTGGTTCGCGACAATCCCTATGCTGCGATCGGCATTGCCGCCGGAGTCGGCGCGCTGATCGGCATCATCGTTTCCCGTAGCTGCTCGGGCTCGCGCTGACCATACCATACCGACGCGACGCTCGCGGCGTTCAGATCGTCCTCATACCAGCGATTACTGAACGCCGCCAGCTGCGGGTCATTTCCGGCCAATGTCCCTTTCGTCTTCGGCTAAAGCCGCCGCGCACCGTCCACAGCTGCCGGCCGCGGGGGAGGTCATCGGACTCTTCACGGAGTCGGTGGCGCATCGTGCGGAGCTCGCCGCGCTCGAGCTGGAGGAGGCGCGCGGTCATGCCGTGATCTCCAGCGTGATGGCATGCGTTGCCCTGGTGCTGGTCTTGTTAACCGGCATGGGCTTCACCGTCTTCGTGGCCGGTGCCGTGTGGGAAAGTCCTCACCGCACCCTCTGGCTGGGCGTCTTGTGTGCCGCCTATCTGATGGCGGCCGTGGCGGTTTCCCTGGTTCTAACGCGACGCCTGCGCTCCTGGCGTCCCATGGGCGAAACGCAGGGGCAGCTTCAACGCGACTACCAATGTCTGAGTCAATTGTTTCGCCAAGCCAGCCGTTGAGCAATCGCGAGCGGCGCAAGGCCTACCTGGCGCTCGCCTGCGAGAGCGATCGCATCGCGCTGCGCGAGGCCTGCCTGCCCGACGGAAATCCGAGCCGCCTGGCGGTGCGCACCTTTCTCGGCTACATCGAGCCCTTCGCCTCGTTTTTTCCCGGCCGCATCGGCCGCTGGCTGCGCGGCCTGACCTTCCTGGCGAACATTGGGCGGCATTTGGGCTGGCTCAGGTTTTGAGACGAGGTGGAGCGGCTTGTCCTCAAGACGCGCAACGCATTGAGGACAATGCGTTCCACCTTGGCGGCGTCCGACCTGCAATTCCGCCCTCACATGGGTCCGGTCATCCATGCCTTCCGTGAAATCCGTGATCTGGAATTCCTCAGCGGATCGATGAGAACATCGACCCCCGCCGGGTTTTAGGCGCAATCCGGCGATTGCCCCGTGCCGACGCGAATTTGTTGCGGTGAATTGCCTACTCGCTGCTCACTACTCGATACTCGCTACTCGTATGCTTCGCGTGTTTCGCGGGCAAGGCACGCTTCGTGTCTCGTTGGCGGGTTCGGCGACCCCGCCCTACACCTGAAATTCCGTGTGTTCCGTGGGCACCATCAATTCGCAGGTCTGCGGCGGTCCGGGTCGACCGCCCTCCCATTGTTTCCCGATAAGCAAATCGCGGTTCCCCGTTGCCAGGGAACCGCGAATGGTGGCGTATCGACGACCGGCGTTAGGCGGCCGTGAAAGCGGGGGAGGGCAGCGGGCGAAGCACCTCGAAGAAGTCCGTGGCGGACCACTCGCGTCCGAATTCGGGCGCCATCTGGATCAGCCGTTCGCGCAGGTGTTCGCGCGCCCGCGCGATGCGGCTCTTCACCGTGCCGACGTTGATCTGGAGATTGGTCGCGATCTCCTCGTAGGAGAGATTCATCATCGAGCGCATCGTCAGGATCTCCCGATGCGACGCATCGAGCTGCTCCAGGCAACGTGAGATCAGCGAAACGAACTCCGTCGTCATGTATTCGGAGCGCGGACTCGCGCCGTCGTCCGACAGCGCTCCGCCGACGGACGTCGTGCCGCCGTCCGTCAGCGGGCGATCGATCGAGATGGTGTTGTGACGGTGCCGGCGGAAATTGAACCAGTAGCGATTCCGCGCGAGATTGATCCCGATGCAATAGAGCCAGGTTGCGAGCGAGGACTCGCCGCGAAACGATGCGAGGCCGCGATGCGCGCGGATGAAGGTGTCCTGAGTGACTTCCTCGGCGTCGGATTGGTTGTGCAGCGTTTGATTCGCGACGGCGCGAATCCGCGAATAGTAGCGCGTGATGATTTCCGTGAAGGCCGCTTCGTTGCCTTCCTTGAACTGGCGAACCAGGTCGGCATCGTAGGCCGCTTCGGCCTTCTTGGTGGCCTTGGCGGCGGCCGAGCGGCTCGCCTGGGTGTCATCGTGAATGGGTGTGGTTGAGGGAGAAGCTTTCATGGAAGAAGGGCGTATTATTGTGTCGCCTCTCTCCTATCTTAGCGCGTGCCAAGCCGGTGGAAAAAACGTAACGTATTCAGGCATGGATACATCGGAGATTTGATCGAAAACTCCGCAGCCCTTTGGCGCCTTTCGCAAAGGCAGGCCGCACACATACCAACCTCGTTTCGTGCATAATGCACGACAGCGAGCGTGTGTTGGCACTCCCAGACTAAGACCGCGGCGAAGAGTGGGCGTGCCAAGGATTCTGCAATTTGGAGGCATTCCAGCGGATTTTCCAAAATCTTTGGCCTGGCCCGCTACTGGACCACAGCGGTTCAAGTAATGAGGTAGCGCCTGGAATCCGCCCTACAGCAGTTCAATTTAAACTGCTGTAATGGTGGGGCGCGACCGCTGGGCGCGCCGTGAACTTTCGGCGAGCTCGGCGATCCCGCCCCACCGCCAAGGCAGCTTCTTTCCGCGGCGACGTTACTTCACTTGCTTCGACACCCCGCTCAGGACACCAACCGCGAATCATCCGCGGGCAGCGAAAATGAAAACGACGCTCCGCCGGTGGGCGAGCGCTCGTAGGCGCAGTGTCCATGTTGCAGGCTCACCAGGCGATGGACGATCGAAAGTCCGAGACCCGTCCCGCGGCGATGATGCAGCTGATCGAAGGCCGAGAACAACGTGTCCTCCCGGGCCGGGTCGACGCCCGATCCGTGATCGGAGACGACGAACCACAATTGGTTTCCGTCGCGGCGCCAGCTGATTTCGATTTGCGGACTGGGTCCGCTGTGGCGGACGGCATTGTCCAGCAGGTTGTCCCAAACCACCGCGGTCCAGCGGGGCACGCCGTTCACCGGCGGCCAGGTCGCCGGCTGCCCTACGTGCGCGTGCTGGCGGTTGATTTCGGGGCCGAGACGTTCGAGCGCGCCGGACAACAGGGTCGACATGTCGAGACGCTCCGGCGGAATCGGGTCGGCCGAGGCCTTGAGCACAAAACTGACGCGATCGATCAGTTGGGAGATTTCGAGCGACGACTGCTTGATGATCTCGGCAGGGAAGGCGATGTCCTCGACGCTCGCCTCGCCGAGAATGTCGGCATTGGTATGAATGCAGCCCACCGAGGTGCGCAGGTCGTGGCTGATCCGGCGGGCGACGGTCTTCACGTCGCCCCGCAGTCGCAGGTTCTCACACAGCAATTCCTGCTGCAGCACCGCCGAGCGAAAGACGCGGGCCAGCAGATGCGGATGCCATTCGTCCGGCGGCACGGTTTCGGCGATGTCCGAGGAATCGGTTCCCAGCACCACCACGGCCCAGCGCGGGATGTCCGTCGAATCAGCGAGCTGGGTCGCATTCGCGACCTCGATTGCATTCGCATCGGTGAGAACGACCAACCGGGTGCCGTCGATGCCGACGACGGACGTGGCATCGCGCAGGGCGTCGATCAGCACGATCGGGCAGCCGGGAAACGCGAGCTGGGCGGCCTGACGGGCGACATCGAGCGCGACGGGCGGCAGGGCAACGAGGTGAATTTCCGAGGGCGTCATGGCAGCTCCCTGGTTCAGTGGGCGGCGGGATCGGGCAGAGCGGCGATGGCTTCCTCGAGCATGCCGATCGTGACGGGTTTGACGAGATGCGACGCGAATCCCGCCGCGCGGGATTTGGCCAGGTCCTCCTCCATCCCGTAGCCGCTCAATGCGATGCCCACGAGGTTTGGTTTCAGGCCGCGCAATTCGACCATCAGGTCGTAGCCGTTGCGGTCCGGGAGACCGACATCCGAAATGAGGATGTCAAACTCCTGGCTCGTCGCGAGCTCGCGGGCCCGTCCGGCGGTATCCGCGACCGCGACGTCGAAATGCCGGTGCCCGAGCAGCTGCTGCAGGGTTTTCCGCGTCGGAGCATGGTCCTCGACCAGCAGAATCCGCCGGCCGGCTCCCGGCACCACCGGCCGGTTGACGGACGTGGCGGGTGTCGCCGCTCCGGTATTCGAGGCGGGCAGGTCGGGCGGACGCGAGCCGGTCCGATGATGGACGGGAAGCTCGATGGTGAAGATTGCACCCTGGTCGCGACCTTCGCTGGTGGCACGGATTGAACCGCCGTGCAGATCGACCAGCATCTTGGTGATGGCGAGGCCGAGACCAAGGCCGCCGAAACGGTGCAGATGGGATCCGCTGACCGCGTGGTCGCCCTGGGAGAAGGCCTGGAAGGCGCGTTCGATTTCCTCGGGCGTCATCCCGATCCCGGTGTCGGAGATCCGCACGAGCAAACGCTTGCCGTCGTCGGACTCGAGTGTCTCCACGGAAATCCGGCCGCCATTGGGCGTGAACTTGACCGCGTTCTTGAGAATGTTCCAGAAGGCCTGCTGCAGGCGGACGGCATCGCCGAGCACCGAGGAGTCGCGGGCATGGAAGTTCACGCTGAGGCGCAGCTGCTTTTCGGCGAGGTCCGGCCGCACGTTGGCAATCGCATCCTCGAGGATGGTGCGGACGTCGCAGCGGTGCTGCACGAGCTGAACCTTGCCCCGCGTGATGCGCGTGAGGTCGAGCAGGTCATCGATCAGGCGCGCCTCGAGATCGACGTTCTTGCGCACGAGTTCGAAATCCTCGCGGACCGCGGCCGGCAGGTCGGGATTGCGGGCGGCGTCACTGGCGAGCAACAGCACCGGGTTGAGCGGCGTGCGGAGCTCGTGCGACAGGGCCGCCAGAAAATCGTCCTTGGCCCGCGAGGCCTCGAGCGCCTCGTCGCGCGCGCGCTTGAGTTCGATCTCGGCCTGTTTGCGGGCGGTGATGTCCTGCACCATGCCGACCATGCCCGCCACCCGGCCGTCGGCCTGGCGGACACAGCGCCCGCGCGCGGAGACCCAGCACTGGCCGCCGTTCCGGTTCACGCGGTATTCGATGTCGTAGTCGGCGCCGGTGGCGACCGACTGTTGCAGGGCGGCAAGGGCACGCTGGCGGTCCTCCGGATACAGCAGCTGACGCAGCGCGGTCCGCGTCAGCGCCGTGCCGCGGGGCACGCCGTAAATCTCGCACGTGCGTTCGGACAACACCATCTGGTCGCTCGCGGCGTCCCAGTTCCAATCGCCGAGGTTGGCGGATGCGATGGCGAGATTCAGGCGGTCCGCGGCCTTGCGCAGATTCTGGGCGGCGGTGCGCTCGACCGTGACGTCCATGATGACATTCACCACGCCGGTGCAGCGACCCTCGGCATCGATGATCGGATCCGGATGCGGGCGCACCCACCGGCGGCTGCCGTCCGCTCGTTCGACGTAGAGCTCGACCTCGCGCACGGAGCGCCGCTCCCGCAGCGCGGTCGCGACGGGCAGCGCCTCGGGGGCGAGCGGAGTGCCGTCGAGTGCGATCACGCGGTAGGCGCCCGTCCAGCGCGTGCGTCCAAGCTCCGGTGAACGGCCCCACAGGTCGGCGGCGCTCTTGTTGAAGAATGTGATCCAGCCCTCGGCGTCCAAGGTGACGCAGGCCACGGGCAGCGACTGCATGAGTTCACGCTGACGCCGCTCGCTTTCGCGCAGTTCGCGCTGGGTGCGCGCGCGCTCGACGACCGGCCACACGCGCCCCAGGGCGTGTTCCAGCCGGGAAAGCTCGTCGGCGCGCCACTGGCGCGGTTTGACCGAGGTCACAGCCAGACACGCAATCCACTGGTCGTCGCGCACGAAGGGCGCGGTGGCATGCGCGGCCACCTGAATGGCATCGTAGCCGGCGCCCAAGTCGCGCGTCAGGGGATGGGTAACCTTGTCGTCAATGGCCAGCGGTCCGGCCGCCATGGCCCGGAGAAGTTCGGGCGTCCCAAAATCCTCGGTCCGGTACTCGCCGCGAATCGAGGCCAGTCCGTGGCGGGCCCAGTCCTCGCGAATCACTGCGCGCCGGCCCTGGTCGATGGGCATGAAGACATAGCAACGGTCCGCCTGCAGGTGTTCGCCGATCGCGCGGGCCGCCTGACGCAGGACCTCGTCGGGGTCGTTGAGCGGGCCGAGGATCTGGCTGAGATGGCTGAGGAAATTCGCCTGTTCCTCGGCGCGTTTCCGCTCCGAGATGTTGCGGGCGATTTTCGAGGCTCCGATCACGCGACCCGACGCATCACGGATCGGGGAAACGGTGACGGAAACGTCGACCGTACCGCCATCCTTCCGCCGTCCCAGGGTCTCATAGTGTTCCACGCGTTCGGACAGCCGGGCGCGATGATAGGGAAGGAGGTCCGCAGGTGCGCCGAGGGCCGGCAGGAGCAGCTCCACGGAGCGGCCGACGATCTCCGGCGCGGTGTAGCCAAAGAGGATTTCGGCCCCTCGATTCCACGTCGTGACGATGTCGTCGAGATTCCGGCTGATGATGGCGTCGTCGGACGATTCGACGATGGCCGCGAGTCGGCGGACCGCCTCGCCGGCCAGTTTTTCGTCGGTGATGTCGAGGAGCATGTTGACGACGCCGACCATCGCGCCGGAGGTGTCGCGGATCGGTTCCGGGTGCGGCAGCACGTGGCGGCGGGAACCGTCGGGGCGTTCGATGATGATTTCGATGCCGCGCACGGGGCGGGATTCCCGCAGGGTGACGGCCATGGGACACTGGTCGAGGGCCAGTGGCCCGCCGGCGGCGTCGTAGATGCGATAGGAGCCGCACCAGTATTCCGTTCCGATCTCCGGGGTGCGGCCCCACAAGGCGACGGCGGCGGCGTTGAACAGCGTGATCAGCCCGGACGCGTCGCACATGTAGACGGCGATCGGAAGCGCGCGCACGAGTTCGCGGTGGGCATATTCGCTTTCCCGGAGTTCGGAAACCGCGGCCTGGGTGCGGGCGAGCATCGCGTTGACCGTGGCCGTGAGCTGCCCGAGCTCGTCGCGGCCGTATTGCTCGGCGCGAATTGAATAGTCCTGCCGGGCGGAAACCGTCGCCGCCGTTCGGGCGAGCTCGATGATGGGCCGCGCGATCGAGCGGCGGAGCGTGGAGGCGACCAGGCCGGCAAGTCCGAACGACGACGCGATCACGCCCAGCACCACGAGGGCGTACGTGCCCATGCGCTCGTAGATCTGGCTCATCGAGGCCTGCAGGTGCAGCAACCCGAGGCGACGATTGCCCTCGATCACCGGTTCCACGACGATGACGGACCCGTGCACGATGCGCGTGCCGATGGGAGCGGCGGGGCCGAGGTTGACCTCCTCGTCGGGCCGCAACAGGAAGCGCGCGAACAGCCGCCCCTGGGCATCGTAAAGCGTGGCCGCGGTGATCTGCGGTTCGGCGCGGAGCGCCTCGAGAATCTGGCGGGCGCTGGCCCGGTCCGAGAAGGCGATCGCGGCGGTGGAATTTTCCGCGGAGATGTGGGCCAGCGTGGCGACCGTGTGCACGAGGTTGCGCCGATAGCTCAGATATTCGGCGGCGAGGAAGACCGCGCAGGCCGCCAGCAGGGCGACCGTCGTCGTGAGCATCATCGCGAAGCCCAGCTTGCGCTGCACGGGAACGTCATCGAGCCACTTCATGGAGAATGGTTTTCCGACCCGACCACCCGGGCCACTTTGTAGAGTTTGGCGCTGACCGCGAGATTGGAGGCGCGAATGGTCTCCGGATTGATGACGAGGGCGACGCGCGTGGAAGTGACAAAACCGATGGCCCCGCCGGCCTCGGCGAATCCCGGCAGGTCACCGACCGTCAGCACCGGCAGTCCGTGCAGCTGGCGCAGGATTTCCTTCAGTCGGCGGGCTTCCGACGAACTCACGTACAGGATGTGGCAGTGCGACATCTCGTCGAGGCGATTGAACCGGCGCACCTCGAGCGCCCGGGCGTTGGGCCGCGGGCCGCTGACCATTTCGTCAAGCGACGAACCGAAGGGATCGACGCCCAGAACTCCGATCACGATCGGTCCGCCTTCGCTCGCGAAGGTCTGCGGCGGCCACTCGACGAACGTCGCGAAGTTGTACAGGAAAGCGGCCTTGATGTCGTATTCGCGACTCACGGCACCCGATTCGAGCGCGGTGGCCGCCAGCAGGACGCAGCCCGCGAGGAGGCGCGTCAGGTGGCGGAAAAGGGAACGGGATCCGGGCATCGGTGCGGGTGCTCAGAATTTCTGCCGGAGGGAAACTTCGACCGTGCGCGGCACGGCGCGCCGCGTCGACAGGTCGCCGATTTCAAAATGAGAAGGGTGCAGCAGGTTCCGGCCGGTCAGCGCCACGTCGAGTCCGGGCTGGACGGCCCAGGTGAGCGTGGCGTCGAGTTCGGTATAGGCCGGAAGCTCGACGCCCGCCGCATCGCCGGGCGGCACGGCGCCAACCCGGCGCAGGTCCGACCAGAACGTCAGACTCCGGCTGAGGTGAAAGGTATTGCGCAGCTGGACCTGGTACGACGGAAAGCTGCGTTCTCCGCGCGCCTGTTCGATGTCGGCGCCACCCGGCCGGATCCACGTTGACTCGTTCATGCCGAATCCACCGACCCGGATGCGCCACCAGGAAGTGGCCTGCCAGTCCAGGAAAACCTCCACGCCGTACGAGCGTCCCTTGACGTCATTGCCGAAGGTCGCCGGCGAGGTCGGCTGAACGCTGCGCAGGTGGTCATAGTTCTGCACATAGGCTGTGGTCGTGACCGAAAGGTTGGTCGCCGGCCGGCTGCGCCAGCCCAGCTCGTAGGCGTCGACGACTTCGGCCACGACATCGTCGCCGCCGACGACGATGTAGGGGGGAGTGGCCGGTTCGAAGAAGCCCGTCTCGAGTCGCGACGGGATGCGGGTGGCGCGGGAGCCGGCGATCCAGAACGTCTGGTCGTTCGGTCGCCAGCTCAGCCGCAGGTTGGGCTCGTATTCCCAGCCGCTGAAGTAGTTGTGTTCCATCCGCAGCCCGCTCGTGAGCTGAAACAGGTCATGCGCGAATTTCAGCTGATGCTGCGCAAAGACGCTGCCGAGGGCGAAGTCGAGACTCGCCGGCAGGATCGCGAAGCCCACGGTCTGCATGGAATCCTGCATCGCGCGATAGTTGGCACCCCAGATGAGTTCCTGCGCCGGGCCAAACCGAATCGTGTGCTGAAATTCAAAATCCGTGGTGCGCGTGATCTCGGTCAGCACCGACTCATTGTCGCGCATCGAATAGTCGTAGTAGGCGCGCACCCAGAGGCTTGAATCCGAAGTCAGATCGCGCGTCCACTTGACCAAAACGTTGCCGTCCTCGCTCGTCGTCGCCGGCAGCGGTGCGTTGTTGAACGCTCCGCTGAAGTAGTCGCCCTCGACCAAAAGTGCGCCTGTGGAAGCGTTTCCCCAGTCGGTGCGAAATCCGGCCTGCCGGGTGTGCCAGGCATCGAAATCGTCCTTCGCGCCGGATTCGGTGCGTGACGGATCCGCGTCTTCCATCTGCGCATAGACGCGTACGGCGCCCGAGTCGCCCACCCGCGCGCCGTACCGGACTCCCAGGTTCGACTGGTCGGTGCCGACTCCGCCGGTGAGCAGGCCGCCCAGCGTATCGAAGGCGGATTTCGACTCGATGTTGATGACCCCATTGACCGCATTCGCTCCGAACGTGGTGCCGGCCGGCCCGCTGATCACCTCGATCCGGTCAAGATCTGGCAGAAACGTCGACGTCGAGTCCCAGAAAACATTGGAAAACAGCGGCGAGTAGACGGTGCGTCCGTCGATCATCACCAGCATCTTGTTGGAAAACGAGTCGGAGCGAACGAAGCCGCGGGCGTTGACGGCCCATTGCCAGGAATTCGATTGCGCGACGAACAGGTTGGGCGCGAGCCGGAGAAGATCGGGCAGCGTGGTCGCGCCGGTGGACCATGCGCTCGCGCCACGAATGAGGAAGACGTTGCTCGAGGCGTCGCTCCAAGGTTCGGCCTGGCGCGACGCGGAGGTAACCTCAACCTGAAGAAGCTGCTCCACCGTCAGGCCGCGCAGCGCAGATGCCGGCGTCGCGTCCGGAGCTGGCAGCTCCTGCGCCGGCAACGACGTCGCCGCCAGGGCGATCACGCCGAGGGCCGCGCGCACGAGTGAGCGCCGGAACGCACAGGACGATGGAAGCATGAGGGGAAGCGCCCGGGAGCGACGGCGAGAGGGGCCGGGACTCCGATTGGCGCCCGCAAGTCGAGGGTCGCCGGGGGCGCGGGTCAAAAGGCGCGTTTGGTGTTTAAACACCAACCTGCTGAAGCTTTAAGCGATCAGCGCCAGATTGTAAGCGACAGGCACATCACGTGACGGACGCGCGGCTGTTCCGCTGCCATTGGACGAGGTAGAGGACGGCGTCCCGCCGGCCTCATCCGAGCGCTGACAACGCGGGAGGGACCTTTGGAAAAGGCAACAATGTCGGCTCTATCCGACAGTCTTCTCTCAGCGTGCTTTTGGTGGCACGTTTTTCGTGGGTTTTCACGGGCGATCGATCGCCTCGTTTCGCTCAAACTCGCACCTCGGCGCTTGCGGATCGCAGAGGGTTGAATTTATCTCTTGCGCGTTGAATATCGTTGTCATCGAGGACCACGCACTGATGCGGGACTTGTTGATCCGGGCCTGCCGGACCTCGTTGCCGGGTTCGACGCTTTCCGGAGCCAAGGATGCGGCCTCCGGGTTGAAGATGTGTGCCGAAGTGAAGCCGGACGTCATCATCCTTGACCTGGCTTTGCCGGATCGGGACGGGCTCGAACTCCTCGACGACCTGCTGACGGCCTGCCCGACCGGAAAAGTGGTGGGAATTTCAGGATATACCGACGAGTTCACCCTGCACCGCGCGTTGCATTCGAGATTGCACGGATTCGTGGACAAGAACGAACAAACGGTGGCCGAACTCACCGAGGCGATCCGGTCGGTGATGCGCGGGCAGCGCTACCTGTCGGCCGCCATTCACGCGGCCCATCGCTCGATGCGCGACGATCCGGTTTCATTCGACAAGATTCTGTCCGAACGCGAGCAGAGCCTGCTCGGATTATTCGGCGGCGGGCTGACGAATGATCAGGTGGCCGCCAAAGTGGGTCTGAGCGAACTGACGGTGCGCAATCATCGCTGCCGGCTGATGGCCAAGCTGGGGTTGCGCACGTCGCCGGAACTGATCCGCTACGCGCTTGAAAAAGGGTTCACGCGCTCGCAATCGCCCCAGGCGCGCGCGGCCGGTCGAAAATAAGTGTCGCAGTCGGGCGGTGCGCACGGCCGCCGGCTAGAGTTTGGTGGACCGCCCGCCGCCGTTGATCACGTGCGCGAGCAGAGACACGATCAGCAGAAACAGGAAAATGTAGAACAGAATCTGGGCGATCGAAGCCGCCCCCGCGGCAATTCCGGTGAATCCGAAGATGCCGGCGACGAGGGCGATGATGAAAAAGATCAGGGCGTATTGGAGCATGGTGAAGGGCGAGTTGGATTTTTGAAGAAACCGGAGCGGTTATTTTCCCAGCATCTTGGCGATGATGAAGATCACCACGGCACCGAAGAGGCCGCCGCCGAACAGAAGGTAGAGCAACGAATAGCCGACGGCGGCGATGGGAGTTTGAGCGAGGAGCAGGGCTTGATCCATGGGAATGGGGGTTGGCTCTAAATTGCCTACGGCATGCCAGCGGACCTCGATTGCCTTAGTCGTTAACCATAAATTCCTTGGTCGGCGCCGTGAGGAACGTGACCGCTTGATTGTGGGCAAAATGCAGCGACGGCGTGGGGCAAGTTCGACAAATTGCACGTGCGTCACGTCAGCGGATGCGACGGGGCGAAACCGGGTGGATCGCCGCGAGGAGGTTCTCCGGAACCAAACCGACGGCAGTTGTACCCTAGAACTGAGAGCCCGGCCGTCGCTGCGCTCCGGTCATCACCCATCACGGAACCATTCCCATGCATTCGCTGAACTCCCTGCGCGAACTTCTCGTGGATGAGATCAGGGATTTGCACAACGCCGAGACCCAGTTGTTGCGCGCCCTGCCGAAAATGGCCGCAGCCGCGACGAACCCGGGGCTGCGCGACTGCTTTGTGCGGCACCTGACGCAAACGGAATCGCAGGTCGAGCGGCTGGAACGCGTGTTTAAGATCCTTGGCGAGTCATCGTCCGGCAAAACCTGTCACGCGATGAAAGGCCTGATCGAGGAAGGCGAGCAGGGCATCAAGACCAAGGGGCCGGAAGCCGTCCGCGACGCCAACCTGATCGGTGCCGCGCAACGCGTGGAGCATTATGAGATGGCCGCCTACGGCACGGCGCGGGCGTTCGCCGAGCAGTTGGGAGAGGACGAAGTCGCCGGGCTTCTGCAGAAGACGCTCGACGAGGAAAACGACGCCAACAACCGCCTCACCGCGATCGCGACCGTGGTGAACGCGGATGCCCAGGTCGCGGTTTGAAAGGGAACACCATGAAATCCTGTACCCGTAGTCGATTTCGCCGGAACTTGTTCAACCTCGCGCGCGACCTGATGGAAGCCTGCTGGTCGGGATTGCTGATGGTCGAAGGCTCCGCCGCGACGCTGGCCCGCCTGCAGCGACCGAAGCGCGCCCACTCCCTGCGCGCAGGCCGGCACACGCGCGTCGGCCTGCGCCGCGCCGCCGTCGTCGTTCCCCGCGCGCATTAGGAGCGCGCCGGATTCATTGGAGGGCGGGCGACCTCGCCCGCCGTGGACTCCCGCTGCGATTTTCGCGCCAGGCGACACCTGACACGCGTTGCGTAGGTTCGCGGCGGCCGGAGTCGGCCGCCCTTCATCTTGCCCACGCTCCTCGCTTCCCGGTTCTCGCTTCTTCCGATCACGCCGGCACCGGCGCCGCATTCTCGGCACTTTCGCGGCGTGCGCGCAGGATGGCTTCGTTGTCCTGCACCACCTTGGCATTGAGCGGGTAGAGCAGCATCAGCAAGGCCGCGAGAGCCGAACAGAGGCCGGGAATGATGCTCAACATCAGGCGGATGCCGTGCAGGGTTTCCACCGGCTGATCGACGTTGGCCTGGAAGTGATAGTACTCGAGCAGTTTGCCCGCGGCGAAGCCGGCGATCGTCCAGCCCAGTTTCTGGCACATGCCGGAGGCCGAGAAAATGAGTCCGGTGGCGCGCCGGCCGGTCTTGATTTCCGAGTGATCGCAGGCGTCGGCGTAAAACGACCAGAGCAACGCCGCCGGCGGCCCCATCAGCAGGTTGATCAGGATCTGGTAGACGAACATCGCCACGAAGTCCTTCGGCCCGACAAAATAGGACATCACGGACAGGACGCTGGAAATTCCCATGCAGAGGATGAACGGCACCTTCTTGCCCCAGCGCGGAGTGATGTACTGGATGGAGTAAATTCCCGCGATGCTCACGAGCGAGCCGACGACCAGGTAGCTCGCGGAGAGCGCCTCGTTGTGCACGAAATACTTGAAATAATAGATGACGATATTGTTGCGGACGCCGCTGAAACAGTTGGTGGCGATCGTGGCGGCAACGAGGACCAGCCAAGGGGCATTGCGCAGGAGGTCGGCCACGTCTTTTTTGACCGATTGCTGCACAACGGGCACAACCCGCTCCCGCGTCAGCCAGAACGTCAGGCCGAAGAAAACCAGCGCGGCGATCGAGACCACGGTCATGGTGTGCTGAAAGCCGATCGGAGTGATGACGTTTTTCTGAATGACGTCGCCGGCGCCGGTAAAGGCATTGATCACCGTTTGCACCGTGAGATTCGCGACCTGGGCGAGCTTGCTGCCGGGCACGCTGAAATAAAACGCCAGGCTGTACACGCTGTACTGGATGAGAAGATTGCCGACAAAGGCGCCCATCATGCGGTACGACGATAACGCCGTGCGTTGCTCGGGATGAGGCGTCATCACACCCATCAGCGCGGCGTACGGCACGTTGACGGCCGAGTAGAGCATCATGAGCAGCCCGTAAGTCACATACGCGTAGGCGAGTTTCCCCGAAGGCGAATAGCCCGGAGTCGTGAACGTCAGGATGGCGACGATGCCGAGAGGAATGGGAATCCAGAGCAGGTAGGGGCGAAATTTGCCCCAGCGGGTGGTGGTTCGGTCCGCGACGGCGCCGATCACCGGATCGACAAACAGGTCCCAGGTGCGGGTGACGAGAAACATCGTTCCCGCGGCGGCCGCGGAGATGCCAAACACGTCGGTGTAGAAATAGAGGAGAAACGTTGAAAAGGTTGTCCAGAACAGACAACTGGCGAGATCGCCGCAGCCATAGCCCAGCTTTTCGCTCAGGCGCAATTTATCCGAGTCAGCCTTCATGGGGTTCGCGTTCTCCGGGGTTTCCGAGCCTCAGGGGTAGGGAGGTGCACTGCTATTCGCGTTGCCAACTCGAGTGGTGGCAAGCTCGTTGTGCGCGATGACGCGCGGATTTGCATGTCAGAGTAGCGAGTACCGAGTAGCGAGGAGCGAGTAGGCGATCCGACAAACTCGAGAGGTCGGGCGGACGGGGCAGCAGGTAGACGCCTGCGCATGCCTGTGGGCCGCCTCGTCACTGGTCACCCGTCACTTCCTTCACCTCGCTCCTCGATTCTCGCTTCTTACCCAAACTTCTCTCCCGAGGAAATCGCCGCCAGCGCACTGCGGACGCGGGACTCAACGGCGCCGGGAGAGTCAATATCCAGGCCCAGATTGCGGATGAGGCCGTCACGCAATCCGTAAATCCAACCGTGGACGGTGAGAGGCTGCTGCCGATCCCAGGCGTCACGCACGATGGTCGTCTGACAGACGTTGGACACCTGCTCGACCACGTTCAGTTCGCAAAGCCGGTTGCCGCGCGCGTTCTCGCCCTCTACCGCATGGACGCACGCGCGATGCTTGTCGGCGACATCCTGCACGTGGCGCAGCCAGTTGTCGGCGAGTCCGATCCGATCGCATCGCAGGGCCGCCCGGACGCCGCTGCAGCCGTAGTGGCCGACCACGATGACGTGTTTCACCTTCAGCACGTCGATCGCGAACTGCATCACGGCCAGACAGTTCAAATCGGTATGGACCACCACGTTCGCGATGTTCCGGTGCACGAACATCTCGCCCGGCAGCAGGTTGACGATTTCGTTGGCCGGTACGCGACTGTCGGAGCACCCGATCCAGAGATACTCGGGCGACTGCTGGCCGGCCAGTTTGGTGAAAAACTGCGGGTCCTTGGCGCGGATTGATTCCGACCAGGCACGGTTCTGCGCGAAGAGGTGATCGAGCTGTCCCATGGGACGTTCGATGCTTTCCGGCGCGATGCGGTTGTCGATGATAAAGCCGGACAGCGAAAGAGCTTCGTGGGGTTGGACCGGAAAAAAACGCGTCTTAAGCCTCGGAATCGCAAATCGGCCGGAACTTCCCCGGCTCCTGTCAGTCAGTCCCGATTGTCCCCGCACCGGACACGTCACCCCGACTTCGCCCCGTCCGCGAGTCATAGTCATTAGTCATTCCTCATCAAATAGATGAATTCATCCCGATCTTCGCGATCTTTTGGGCGCTCGGCGTGCCGGTGCAAATCCCGCTCGCGCTGAAGCGGAATTTTGCGATGATTCTCCGCATCCTCTGGCCACTGGCATTTCTGTTTTCCCTCGGTGCCGCTGGCGTTGCGCCCGCCGCGACCGGGCATGCGGATTCGAGTGAGATGGTGACGTTGACGGATGACGAGACGGCCTGGATTGCCGCGCATCCGGTGATTCGCGTGGGCCACGACCCGTCCTACTCGCCCTACGCCTTGCAGAACGCCGCCGGCGAGATTGTCGGCATCGACCCCGACTATCTCGAGGCCATTTCGCGCCGCACGGGCCTCAAGTTCGAGAATTCCGTCCGCCACGACTGGGGCGAGGTCCTGCGGGATTTCCGGGACGGCAATCTCGACCTGCTGCTCAGCCTCAACCACGCCAAGGAACGCGAGGCCTATCTCATCTACACGCATCCCTACGCGTCGGCCTACAACGTCATCATCACCCGCTCCGACACTCCGATCCTTTCGGCGCTGACGGAACTGCAGGGACACACCATCGCCATCCCGCGCGGCGATGCCGGTCTGCATCAGGATCTGCAACGCGCGATTCCCGGCGTCACGATGATCGAGTACGACGACGCGGCGGAGTGCTACCTGGCCGTGGCGCGTGGCGAGGTTTACGCCACCGTCGGGGACGTCGCGAATGCCGCGTACTACATCCGCACCCATCGGGTCATCAACCTGCGCTTTGGCAGCGTCGTCTCCGCCTCCTCCCAGATCTACATTGGGGTGCGCAAGGACTGGCCGATCCTGGCTGACATCATCAACAAGGCGCTCGAGACGATCTCGGCCGAGGAACGTCAGCAGATCAGCGAACGCTGGATCGCCGCCGACACGTCCCTGTACCGTCGCTGGGCGCGCGCCTTCAAGGTTGCGGCCGTGGTCGCTTCGATCTGTTTCGCCGTTTTCCTGCTGCTCTTCTTCCACAATCGCCGGCTCGCGCGCGAACTGGCTGAGCGCCGGCGCATCCAGGCCGAACTGGAACAGACCACCATCCGCCTGCGCGAGGCCAGTCAGGAAAAGAGCGAGCTGATGCACATGGTCGCGCACGATCTCCGCAGCCCGCTCGGTGCGATCCAGGTCGGCCTTGAGCTGTTGCAACTGAATCCGCCGCTCGCCGAACCCGCCCGTTCGCTGGCGACGCGCCGCGTCAACGAGTCGGCGGAGATGATGGCCCGACTGATCAACGACATGCTTTCGGCGCAGAATGTCGAGGAGGGTCGCTTCTCGCTCAAGTTTGTCCAGGATGATGCCGTGCAGCTCGCGCGCACCGCCGTGTCGGCCCTGTCCACCGTCGCGCAACACAAACGCATCACGATCGACGCCGACCTGCCGCCGGACCCCGTGGATCTGACCACGGATTTCGTTGCGCTGCAGCAGGTGGTCGACAATCTTCTTTCCAACGCGCTCAAATATTCGCCGCCCGGGGCGCGGGTGGAAATTGCGATGAAGGCGGACTCGGACCGCTGCCGGATCGAAGTGCGCGACCAGGGACCCGGCGTCATGCCCGAGGAGCGAGAGAAGATTTTCGAGAAGTTCAAACGCGGCAGCGCGCAGCCGACGCAGGGCGAGAAATCGACCGGACTCGGACTCTGGATCGTGCGCCGGTTTGTGGCGGCCCTTTACGGGAAAGTCTGGTGCGAGCCCGGTCCGGGTGGCATCGGCTCGAACTTCATCGTCGAAGTGCCCATCGCACCGCCCGCGCGATAATTGATATAGGGCGGGGTCTCCTGACCCCGCTTTGACCATTCCCACGAAATCCGGGCGGTAGGGATCGATGTCCTCATCGATCAGAAAGTCAGGTTGTTTAAAGGTCCTTCGTGTGATTTCGTGACAATTCGTGGGCAACTGGCCGGAAATCGAGCGGGAAAACGACTCGAATTCGCAATCGGTAGGGGACGGCCTCCGCGCCGGCCTTGAATCGATCAGGGTAAAGGCGGATGAGGACATCCGCCCCTACCTGGTGGACGATGCCCACCGATGAGCAGGGAATTTCCTGTTGTAGGGCGGGGTCGCCGAACCCCGCCAAATCGATCCCCCAACGAAAACCACGACTTTACACCAAGAGGCCTATTCAGGAATCACCAGGGAGGATTTCTTTCCGTGTCGTCCGTGTGTTCCGTGGGCACTCAGTATTTCGTGATGTTTCGTGACGATTCGTGGGCAATA
>DASZXI010000072.1:0-150826 GCA_035545955.1 Candidatus Didemnitutus sp.
TGTCGCGCAGGCTCTGTCGATAGGTCAATTGCGCGAACACCATCGCGGCAAAGTGATCGTAAACCGAGAAACGACGCGGCGCTCGCCGCATCGGAAACAGACGGGCACATCGCTCCACCTCCGTGCGATCAATGCCCTCCAACAGCTGGGAGAAAATCGTGCGACCAGAGTTCATGCCCGAAGCATGACCTCCCTCGCTGCGGCCTCCGAAAACCAAATCGAAGACACGATCCCAGCGCGACTACCTCCTACTGCTCTGCAACTACCAAAACCGGCGCGACCCCTTAATCAGACAGGCGTGCCTTAAACCTTAAAACTTAACCCTTACATCCTGGATCGACCCTTAAAACTTACGGCTTAGAGCTTACAGTTGCCTGCCTCACCAGCGCGTCGGCGGCGTTGCCGGCGACGATCCAACTGGCTGAACTGGCGACGACCGCCTCGTCCTCGAACCAGAGAAAGCCAAAGTCGTCGATGCACTCCGGGAAATCCGGCTTGATGATCACATAACCCGGAATCAACGCACCCGGAATGTACGCGTTGTCCGCCCGGTTGTTGCTGTACGTCTTCGTTTTCGAAACGGTGCCGACGCCGGCGACGTACGAGGTGCTCGAGACTGGATGCGTGCCGAGAATGTAGTTCACCGCGCGCAGCGTATACTCCGGGCCGACCAGGTCCGGAAACGCCCGGTGCAGAAAATACATCCGGGTCGCCATGTCCACCACGGCGCCCGATCCGCCCCACGGCCGGAGACTCGGCGGAACGCCGAACGGTGTCGCCGCCATCTGCTGGTCGAAGCCGGCCATATACGTCTTCACGGCTTCCCGCAGCTGCTCCTTCGCGCTCGCGTCGAGGTAGGGCAGGGCCCGCACCGCCGTCCAGCCGCGGAATTCCATCTGCTGCGGCGTGATGACCTGCGGAAACAATTCCCTCAGCCGCGATTTATACGGCTCGGCTCCGTTGGTGGCGATCGTCAGCTCGAGCGCCGCGGCCCAATCCATCCCGACCGTGAAGAGATTGCGGAAGCTGGCCTGTGGGGAAGGGGGAGCGGTGAGCGGAGCCGCGGTTGGCGGAGTCGGACTTGCCGGCGCGGCGGGATTCCCTGAAGCGACCGGTCGTGCAGGCGCAGCGTGAGCGTTGTGCGCGCCTGGGGTCGCGCCTTGCGACGCGCCCAGCACGCCACCGTTGGCGGCGCCTTCCTCCGGGGCTTCGCCACCGAAAAACGGCCAGCCGGGCGGAGGCTGGGTCGGATGAGATTTTTCGTCGTTCCAGGCTTTGATCGCTGTGTCGAGGCAGTCCTTCGCCAGCGCATCGTCCCAGCCTTTCAGCGTGTCGGCCGATGCCGCCAGCGCCGCGATCGCGTACCACTGGAAAAACGGATTGTTGGTGGAGAAGATCCAGCGGTCGTCGGGCTTGCCGGAGAAATCTCCTTTCACCTCGTTCGGTCCGAGGTTCGGGTCGTAGATGCGACCGTCGGTCTTCGAGGCGCCGTCGCCGAGATGCGTGTACTGACGCAAATCCGGCTCGTGCGTGCCGCGGATTGCGTGACCGATGTTGTGAAATTGTGCCAGGATGTAGAGCGCGCCGTGTTTCACCTGCTGGACCGCGTCCGGGATGCCGTCGGGCCGGTGCATCTCGACCTCGCGCGTGGTTTCGTTGACGGTGAGCTCGTCGTACTTGAGATCGAATTCGCGATAGGCGAGCGAGAGGCTCAGGATCACGCTGAGCTGTGCCGGCTCCTCGAGGTCGAAGTCGCCCGCGTCGTACCAGCCGCCGACGTTCATCCCGGGAATGTGATCGCCGCCCTTGTACTTTCCGTCGGTGGCGGTCGCCTGATTCCACCCGTCGAATTGCTCGCCGACCACGGGCGCCAGACGGCCGTCATCGAGATGCGACGCGCCGTGCCACACGCGATACGCTTCGCGCACGGAAACGTGATCCATCTGCACGGCGAGATGATGGTCCAGGCTCGGTTGCCAGATGCGGGCGTAAGCTTCCTTGGAAATCGGGAAGGCGGCCGTGCGCTGTCCGTCGTATTCGATCACGTACAGGCCAGGGTCATTGACGGACGAAAAGTCGAATTTCGAATAAACGTAGCGCAGCCACGGCGTGGCCGGGGCGATCGGACCCTCGAAAACCGTTTGGTAGGAACCGTCCTCCGCAAGACGGAGCACCTTGGCGGACTTCGGACCGTTGTAGTGCGAGTCGAGTTCGAGCACGGCGACCTTGGGAAATCCGGGCGCGTAGCCGACCTGGCTGTGCGCGATCACCGGCGGACGCGTCCAATTCGGAATCACATCGGGCCGGATGTGCCACACGATGGCGCCGGTGGTTTTGCCGGCGGGAATCAGCGAACGCAAAACGAACCAGCCGTTTTGCGCGCGGTCGCGTCCATCGAACAGCATCAGGTCGCCGGTGTCCGATTTCACCGTGACGCGGGCGAGCGCATCGTCGACGCCGAGGCTGATGGTCTTGCCCGTGGCGAACGGCAAAGGCTGCGTGTAGCCCTTGGCCTTGTCCCAGTCCTCGAGGTAGTACGCCTTCTTCGGCTCGTCGGGCAGCGGCAGCACCCTGGTCATCGCATCCTCGGGATTGCGCGGAAATATTCCGGCGCGGGTGCCGTCGACCAGATACGCCTTGCCCATGTAAATCGAGGGCAGGAATTCCAGGTTGAAGCCGGCGCGTCCGATCAGCTTTTCCGGCAACGGCTGGTCGAGATTCACGCTGACCTTCACGCCGCCGGGTTCGGCCGCGACCTCGAGCGTGTAACTGAGGCCGAAGGCGGGGAAGGCGAGGTCGGCGGCGAGCGTATTGGTGGCCTTGTCGGCGCGCCGTCCCTTGAGGGTCGCGACCAGATCCCACTGCTCGGGCGTGGGGATCAGGCGAACGTCGCCATTCGTGGCGATGCGCTGGCCGTGGAGAATCATCTCCATCGCGGTGTTCTTCTGGTCGACGAAAACCGGATGGTATTTGCTGTCGTAGAGGAAGACGCTGAATCCCTGCGCCTCGAGGGTGTTCTTGTCGCCTACGCGCACAGCCAGGTCGGCGGCAGGGAGGCTCACGGCAAGGACGAGGGCGCCGAAAAGAGAGAAGGTTGAGAGTTGAGCGTTGAGGGTTGAGGGACGAAGAAAACGCAGGGCCGAGGCCGAGTCGACAGATGACAGATGACGGAGTGCTTCCACTACGACAGGCCGCGGACGACGGGATCCGTTCAAGGCATCAGGGGTACACGCGCGAAACGGGGTAATCACGGATCGGATAAAACGTGTTGGCGGCCGCAACTCAACCCGAGTTCCGGGCTCATTTTAGACGACGCGGCGGCATGGTGATTTACCACGGAGGCACGGAGAACTGGCCGCGAAACACGCGGATGACCCGAACAGATGGGATCGCACAACGAGCTTCCGGACTGCGCCCGTTGTTGCTCGCGCACTTTTTCAATCGGACCTATGTTCGTTCCGCGACTCCTGTAAGGTCAGTGTTGTTCGTGCCCATTCGTGCGATTCGTGGGCAAAGCGTCTTGGTTCGAATTCCGCGTGTTTGGATATTCCGTGGGCAGCTCTCCGTGATACAACATCTGCGGTTCGAAGGGCCTGTAGACCCAAGCGTTTCGAACTATTCCCAACTACGGATTACACGGACAATCCACGGCCAAGCGCCTTGAGACAAGTCGCTCCAGCGCAAACGGCCGAAGGGGTAGGATTGTCTACTCGCTTCTCGCTACTCGATGCGCGCTACTTGTTTGGGGACATCGGCCCCTACCTCGTTGGGCTCGTACGCTCGCTACAAGCAGCGCGCGCTATTTTTTCGGATGGTTGTTCGGAAAGCTCACACCCGGACCGAAGAAGCATTCGTTCTCCACGATCTTCCCGCCGCGGAGTTTGAAGCGTTCGGTGTTCCGAAACAGCCGGCCGTCATTGGTCCAGCCGTTGTAGGTCACGTAGGCGTCGTCGCCGGCGACGATGACCTTTTCCAAATCAAACTTTTTGGTATTGGCGGAATTCGGCCAGCATCGCCTTTTGTATTCCTTGAGGTCGATATGGTCGTCGCCCGCCGGGCTGGTGAAATTGAAGTCCGGAGCGAGGATCTGCTCCAGGATGCTCCAATCCTTGGTTTCGTAGGCGGTGTAGTATTTGCGAACAACCGCTTCGTTTGAGGTCTCGTCGGGGGATTTTTGGGCGCAACCGACGACCGTGGCGGCCAGCGCGATCACCGCCAACATCAGGCGGGCGAGGAATTTTGGGGCATTCATCCGCTTGAGCCTAACCCCGCCAACGGCTATGTCCCTTCAAAATCGCATTTTTCCCGGGCGAGATGGTGAGGGATGCCCGGGCTTGGGGACGGCGCGATTTGCAGTGATGAGCTGTGTAAGCCGGTCAGTCCAGCGGGCAGACGCGGAGGTTGGGTGGCACCTTCTAGAATCGTAACCCGGCCTGGAGGGCTTCCAGCGGTCCTTTGGCGCTCGGGCGAACCCGCAGGAGGCGCGGATTCCACGCTAGAACTATGGGACGGTCCAATTTCTTCAGCGGATCAGCAGGCGTCTCCCAATACGAATCCGCCTCCAGATCGTTCAACGCCAAAGCTGGTAGCACTGACCAGAATCCGCCGGAGCGAACGGCCGCCGCTGCCTGCGGGAAGGATTGGCAGATCAACGATGGGCGCAGCTCGCTTTTAAGCTCCACAGCAATTTCGCGGAGCTTCTGCGTGAATTGGCCGTCGCTAGTATGGGTGGCAAAAGGAAATCGGTGAAGCAGGTCTCGCATCGCAAGCCCGGCTTTCGTCGGCACGAGCCGCTTTGGTACAACTGCAACAAAGCTCAGAGTACCGAGCAGAGCGGTCTTCAGGGGTGCGCTTGCCGCATCCTTGCGAAGGATACCGAAGTCCACCCGGCCGTCCTTCATCTGCTGGACGATTTCGTTGGTGCGGAGGTTGGTGGTCGCGAATCGGACCGTCGTCTGTCGCTGCGTCACGGCCGCCAGGCGCGGAATAACCAGCCATTGAATGAGGCTGTCTCCAGCTGCGATCGTGAAGTCCACCGTCTCAGCCCGGCATTCCGCCCGGAAGTCTTGCAGCGACTGCATTTGCGAGCGAACCAGCTCCGCCAGTACGATTCCCTGAGGCGTAAGCCTGAGCTGACGGCCATGTCGGCGGGCCACCTCGGTGCCAAAAAACTCAGACAGCTCACGGAGCTGGCGGCTGTACTGGCTCTGGCGGATGGGATCGCCAGGCGCCGCTTTCGCGATGCCGCCGGCATCGTGGACTTCGACCATGACCCGCAGACGGTCCAGCGACAGACCTCGTTCCGAGAAGAGTTTTTCAAACATGACGGAAAAGTCATGTATTATGCAGCTTTGGTTGTGGCAAGCTTTCGCCGGTCTGCTATGATCCGAAGATCAACCACTGACCGGCTGGAACAAAATCAAAGAAAAGACCACCAACCCTCTTGATTTTCCCGACCGATCATCCGTTGTAACCAGTAGAACACTTTAACGTCTCCCTCACTTCCATGAAACCAGCACGATCCATATCAGCACCGGCCCTCCGTTTAGCGGAGAGGCATTGGTCGTATGCGACCACGTGCGCCCGAGTCAGCCTACGGCGACTCGGAGATTCGGGTAGAAATCAACCCGAATTTATCAACGACAAAGGAAGTGGAACCAGCTGACGCTGAGGACCGACTGTAGCCTCCCGCAGCCCACTTCCGCCCGGAAGTGGGTTTTTTCATGCCTGAACGGCCGCTTCCGGGAACTGAGTGACCACTCAATTTCCAAATTCCATAAGCGGCTTCACTGCTGAGCCCAGCCAATCAGCCAACGTCCGCACAAAATCCTGCGGGCGTCCAAACCGCGACGACAGTGTCGGCGCGAGAGGGGCGACGGTGTGTGTTCTTTTTTGCACGGAGCGCGCAGCGCGGAGATGGCGCCAGCCCCGAGCCCCGCGAGGGGTGAGGAGAGCGGGTGCCCGCACCGCGGGCAGCGCTCCGAACAATCGCAGGGCCGCCATCACGTGGCCCTGCATCAATCGCGCGGTGCGCCCGTCTGGGCGTTCAACGGCATGGCCGGCCGCGCGATTCAATTTCTTATCGCCTTGTCGTCTAAGATGAGAGGATGCCGGTCTTTCAAGCCGGCGATACGGGTGCGAATCCCGTCGAGGCGACCATTTTGGTTCGAACCAGCGCCGGCTCTTGTTCCGAGGCCGGAACCACGCAGTGCCCTATCGGATTTCCAGAAGCCAGCCGGCGGCCAGAGCCGGCAAGGGCCGAGTTTTTTGCGCGCGTGGTGCAACAGCAGCACGCTGCCCCGCCATGGCGGAAATCGGGGTGCAACTCCCCGCGCGCGCACCATTGGAGCTGTGGTGTTAACAGTCAGCACAGCGGACTTTTAATCCGTTCGGTGCGGGTGCAATTGGCTCGCTCCGCTGAGCGCAGCTCGGGCTTGCGCCCACGCCTGACGGCGTGCCGCTCCGCGCCGCATTTGGGCGCTTCGCCCGCCGGAACATTTGGGGCCCGAAACATAGAGAGCGATGTTGCGGACTTTTAATCCGCAAAGGAGGGTGCAAGTCCCTCCGGGCCCAGATCATTTTTGCCACCAGTCAGTCATTGAGGGCGGACGCACAGAGAAGTCTTCCGGCGCCGAGCGACCTGGAACTGCTGCGTGTCGCGGTGTGCCCGAGCAGCTAAGGGGCCGGCCTGCAAAGCCGAGATTCGCGGGTGCAAGTCCCGCCGCCGCGTCCAATTTCCATGGGGCTGTGATGATAATAGCAGCATGCCGCACTTGCAATGCGGTCGAGACGGAGCGTAACCGTCCAGCTCCACCAATTTGTGCCCGGGAGGTGTTGATAGATGCATGACTGCCTTCCAAGCAGACGGAGCCGGCGCGATACCGGCCCCGGGCACCATAGGTCCTAGAAGTCCAAGCGGACGGGTTGGTCTCCAAATCCGACCGGGAGGGTGCGAGCCCCTCAGGACCTGCCAATTTGGAGGTTAGGCCGATCTAGTGATTTTGCGAACGGGTTTCGATGTCCGCGTCGATCTGAGCACCGTCGGCAGCCGAGGGAAGTCCGTCAAATGGCGCGTGCCTGATCCCTCAATAGTTCACTGTAATTGGGAATGTAGTGTAGTTAGTCTGCACAGCCCGCTGAAGACGGGCAGGTGTCGGTGCGACTCCGACCGTTCCCACCATTTCATAGCAGGAAGCGGGCAGTTCCGCCTCCGGTCTCATAAGCCGGTTCTTTCCGTGCAATTGACTCGCTCGCTTCGCGAGTCTCGGGCCTGCAGCCCACGCCTCCGGCGTGCCGTTTCGCTGCGCTCTACGGAATCCTGCTCCCAATTTTTTCGGAGTGTAGCCTAGAAGCCAGGCACTCGGCTTGGGACCGAGACGACGCGGGTGCGGGAGCACAGCGGTGCGACCGGGCCGCTGCAGGCGGAGCCCGACGGGCCGAGCGCGTGGAGCGCGAGCCAATCCCGCTGCTCCGACCATTTTATCAGGTGCGTGGCCCAGTTAGCAGGGCACCGGCCCGTGACGCCGGGGAAGTGGGTGCAAATCCCACCCACCTGACCAATTTTGCTCGTGGAGATGAAGGAGTCGAATCAGCCCTCTGTCGAAGGGAAGTCAGTCGGTGCGAGTCCGATCACGAGCGCCATTTCGGGCGGGTCGTCCAACAGCGAGGACACCTCTCCCACACAGAGGAGATCACGGCGCAAATCCGTGCCTGCCCACCATTGTCAGGTAGCTCAACAGCAGAGCGGCCGTTTGTTAAACGGCGAGATGCAGGTGCGAGTCCTGCCCTGACAGCCAATTTCGTCGGCGAGTGAGCCAGAGACCACGCCTGCGCGACATGCAGGAAGGCCGGGTGCGACTCCCGGGCCGACGACCATCCGGACGTAGTGTAGCAGCGAACACGCTTGCCTCGGGCGCGAGTGATCGGGGGTGCAAGTCCCTCCGTCCGGACCAATTTTTGCGGTGTCGTCTAACAGCAGGACATCGGCCTTTGAATCCGAGGATGGAGGTGCGAGTCCTCCTGCCGCAGCCACTTTCATGGGTCGCAAGCTTTAACAGTGAAGCCGCCGGTTCTTACCCGGCAGAACCCGGAGCATTACCGGGGCGGCCCACCACGGCTCAGTGGCGCAGCATGATAGCGCAGCTCCCTCATAAGGAGAAGGTCGCGGGTGCGAATCCCGCCTGAGCCCCCATTTTCGAGGCGTGGCAGAGCAGCAAATGCAGCGCGCTGTAAACGCGTCGCCCTCACGGGCTGCGGAGGTGCAAGTCCTTCCGCCTCGACCAAATTTCATTCCGGCAAAGCGTAGGTAGCGACGCGTCCCACTGGTATTGGGGAGAGCGGAGCGCAAATCTCCGTGCTGGATCCATTCATGCAGACGTGGCGGAACTGGCAGACGCTCCAGCCCGAGATGCTGGCGGGCGCAAGCCCACTGGGAGTGCAACTCTCCCCGTCCGTACCAACTTCTTCGCGGCGTGGTGAAATCAGCAGACACGGCGGGCTTAAACCCCGCCGGGCCTTCATGGTCCGTGCCGGTGCAACTCCGGCCGCCGCGACCAACATGCGGCCGTGCGTGGACGGAGCGCGACAGCGCGGAGATGGCATAGCCCCGAGTATGGCGAGGGGTGAGTCGTGGCGGGTGCCCTTTGGGCGCCACGGCGAACAACAGAAGACCGGGCGGTTTCAAAAACCGCCGCACCTTCGGGTGCGTGGGCGTGTAAGTCGCCCCGGCCGCACCAATTTATCGACGGGTGGTGGAACGCATACACGCGAGTCTCAGAAACTCGTGGGCGAAAGCCCGTGCAGGTGCAAATCCTGTCCCGTCGACCATTTCATCGCCTTGTCCTCTAACCGAGTTCAGGAGACCTGCCTCTCAAGCGGGCAATGCGGGTGCGGGAGCGCAGCAGCGCGACCGATTCGCCGCAGGCGAAGCCTGGAGGGCAGAGCGCGAGGAGCGCGATTCAATCCCGTCGAGGCGATTTTGGATCGAAGGACCGATGTACATCGCACAACCAATTTCTGCCGCGTAGTTCAAAGTGAACCGTCCGCCTTATAAGCGGAATCGCGCTAGATGAGCGCCAGGACCGGGAGCGTTACCCGGCGCGGCAACCAGCGTCCGTCAAACGTAGAGAGCGATCCACCTTCGCTCGATTAGCTGCGGTGGACAAGCGTGCCTTGTCCCGCTTGCCCGCCGGAGCCTCGGCTAAGGCGGGCGGCGGACTCCAATTTATTTTCCGGGCAGTGAGATCAGGGTTACTTCGCCTTGTAAGCGCGGGAAGTCGGTTCAACTCCGCCCCTCTCCACCGCTGGTGAAGAGGTAGCTTAACGGTAAAGCACGAACATGTTCCCTGGTCGGTATTCTCCCGGTCACAATTTTCTGGGCAGTGAAGATGAGGCTACTTCCGCCACCATCAGTCCCCGTTCCCATTGGCAGTATGGGATGCGAAAACGAGCGCCAGTTTGCGGTATTCCGCCAATTGGAAGGGCTCCAGGGGAGCCGGTGCATTCCACGCGTCGCGTCGGTCTGCGCCGGTTTATCCTCGTCTGCTTTTCTCCCGGAAATGCCTTCGAGGGCAGTGAGGATGCGGTTACTTCTGGTAACGCACGCAAGTGCCTTGGTTCGAATCCAAACACCGTGTTCGTTTCTCTCCCTCGTCATTTTCCCGGGCAGTGAGGGTCGGGTTACTTCATGACTCGAAAACCACCCGGCCCACCCGTTCTCCCGGGACTCCATTTGCGGGTAGTGAGTTTGCAGTTACTTCTAACTGAAATGTCGGCGGTGCAAGTCCGCCTGCGCTTCGGCGCATAGCTCAGCAGTAGAGCATTCAGCGGCCGCAAGGCCATCTCTGCGAACGCGGCTCTCCCGCATTCCCCAACACGTCCCGGCGTTTCCGGGCTCAACCTCGCTGCGCGCCCACCCGGCGCATGCAGCCCAACCATCAAAGGAGGCCGCCATGGCCAAATTCAGCATCATGCCCTTTCTTTCGCGCAAGCCGACCGTTCCCAATGCGGTCAACTTCGCCGGCGGCCGCGCCTTAGCCGAGACCGCCAAGCTCGAACTCGTCTCGGTGCTCCTGACGACCTTTCTCAAGGACGAATTCTATCGCACCGAGAACCAGACGATGGCGCAAATCCGCGCCCTCATCGCGAAGGTGAACGATCCACTGTTCGTGGCCAAGGCGGCGATCTACGCCCGCCACACGCACGGCATGCGCTCGGTCAGCCACCTCGTGGCCGGCGAGACGGCCAAGACGGTCAAGGGCGCCCAGTGGACGAAGAATTTCTTCGCCCACGTGGTCCGCCGTCCGGACGACGTTCTGGAAATCCTCGCCTACTACCTTGCCGCCTACGGCCGTCCCGTGCCGAACTCGCTCAAGAAGGGTCTCGGCACCGCCATGGCGCGCTTCGATGAGCACCAACTCGCGAAGTACCGTCGCGAGCACAGCGTGTTCAAGCTGGTGGACGCGGTCAACCTGGTCCGCCCGTCTTCGACGCCGGCCCTGACGAAGCTCGTCAACGGCGAGCTTGCTCCCGCGCAAACGTGGGAAACCAAACTCACCCAAGCGGGCGAGGCCGATGACGCCGACGAGGCTGCGGCGGCCAAGACGCAGGCGTGGGCGGAGCTGGTGCGTGAGCGCAAGCTCGGCTACCTGGCTCTCCTGCGCAACGTGCGCAACATCCTGACTCACGCTCCGGACGTTCTGGAGGAGATGTGCGTCCAGCTCGCCGACGAGCGCGCCGTGCGTCGCTCGCTCGTGTTCCCGTTCCAGTTCCTGTCGGCGGTCGAGGTGCTGAAGCAGGGCAACCTGCCGGGCGCCAGCCGCGTGATGGAAGCTCTCAACGAGGCCATCGACCACTCGCTGGCGAATGTGCCGAAGTTTGAGGGCAGCACGCTGATCGCGCTCGACTCCTCGGGCTCGATGACGGGCCGGCCGCAGATCATCGGTTCGCTGTTCGCGGCGACGATGGTCAAGGCCATGGGCGCCGACCTCATGCTCTTCAGCGACGATGCGCGTTATGTCTCGCTCAACCGGCGTGACACGACGCTCACGGCTGCGGCCAGCATCCCGTTCATCTCGGGTGGCACGAACTTCAACGCGATCTTCCAGCGCGCGAACCGCGCCTACGATCGCATCGTGATCCTGTCCGACATGCAGGGCTGGATCGGCGGCGGCGCGCCCGTGCAGCCGTTTGCCGAGTACCAGCGTCGCCACAATGTGGCGCCGCGGGTCTTCAGCTTCGATCTGAAGGGCTACGGCACGCTCCAGTTTCCGCAGGAGCGCGTCTTCTGCCTGGCAGGCTGGAGCGACCGCGTGTTCGAGGTCATGCAGAAACTCGACGACGATCCACAGGCGCTCGTGCGGGAGGTCGAGGCCGTCCGACTGGACGGCTAGACTGAATCAATATCACGGAGCCGGACTGCATTCCGGCTCCGTCTCTTTCCCCTTCATCGTCCAATAGACAGGACGCAGGCCCGCGAAGCCTGAAATCGAGGTGCAAGTCCTCGTGGAGGGACCAATTTCTATCCTCGCGTAGTGAAACATATATCACACCGCGCTTCGAACGCGGTATTGTGGGTGAGAGTCCTGCCGCGAGGGCCATCATTTCTCCGCGTGGCCGAGTAGCCCAGGCCTCCGCCTTCTAAGCGGATCGACGCAGGTGCAATTCCTGCCGCGGGGACCATTTGCCGCCGACCTCTGATGTGCGCAAAGCACTGCGCACAAGCACGGGGAACCGGCTCGGATACTTATTTGGAGAGTGAACTCGCCGAGGCGCGAGCACTGTCTCGAAAACAGAGGGATCGGTTATGCCGATTGGGGCGCAAGACCTCCGCTCTCCGCCATTTTGTCCGCTCGTAGCTCAAAAGCAGAGCAGCCGACCGATAATCGGCCGACCTTGGCGCAATACCAAGCGGGCGGACCACTTTCTTTGGAGGACTAACTCCGGACAGCCGGAGGCCGCGGTGCTAACGCGTGCGGCGATCTCAGTGTCGCTGAGGGGCAGGACCTCAGTCCTCCGCCATTGCCGGGTCGTCTAATAGCAGGACGGCGGTCTCTGAAACCGTAGATGCACGTGCGGGAGCGCAGCAGCGCGACCGGGCCGCTGAAAGCGGAGCCCGGAGGGCCGAGCGCAAAGAGCGCGAGCCAATCGTGCCCCGGCAGTTCCCCGAGCGTAACCCGATTCACGCCCATGACCGCATCTGCGATCGGCGCCGAGTTCCCTCCGCGAATCCACTTCACTCTCTGCAAGCATAGGCAGCGATGCAGCGGTCCCGTAAACCGCCCAGGCCGGCGCAAGCCCGGCGCGGAGATCCAGATTGCAAAAAAGAACACACACCACCGCTGGCTGACCTGGGCCGGCAGATGAGCCGTCACCATTTTCCAATGAACACTTCAATTCTCGACAAGCCCATCGTCCTGTCGCTCAACCGCGCCTGGCAAGTCATCGGCCATCGCACCGTCAAGCAGGCTCTCGTGGCCCTCAACGGTGGCGGCGATCCCGCGTACGCGGGACCTCCCTCGCTCGGTCTCGACATCGCCTATCCGAAGTTCGAGGACGACTCGTGGAACTTCGACCGGCCCCTCTTCCTCAATCCGCTCCAGTGGGTTGATTGGATCAAGCTGCCGATCCGCGATTTCGACCTCGTGATCAACACGCCGCGTTTCCCCGTGCGCGTGCCAACGGTCATCATCTCGACCCAGTTCGAGAAGATGCCGATGCGCATCCCGCGCGTTACCCGGCAGGCGATCTTTGAGCGCGACGGCGGCCACTGCCAATACACCGGCGAATTCGTCGGTAAAGGTGGAGGCAACCTCGACCATGTCATTCCCCGCGACCGCGGTGGCCGTGACACATTCGAGAACCTTGTCTGGGCCAAGCGCGAGATCAATTCGCGCAAGGCCAACCGGCTCCCGCACGAGGCCGGCCTCAAACTCATTCGTCGTCCCCGCGCCCCGCTGCCGCTCCCTGTGGCTGCGACGATCCGCGAGGCGAAACACCCCGACTGGCGCCACTTCCTTGCCCCCTAGCCGCAGCACGCGGGTGAGGGAGTCGCCAGACTCGGTTCACCCCTTCTTTCGACTCGATCCGTGTGCTGCGCGACTCCCATGACCCGCGTCAATTCCAGTCCCGTCGTCCTCGCCGACCTGCTCGACATTGTCGAGACGGCGCTGGCCACCGTTTCGCGCCGCCTGCCGGCGCACGTCGGCCGCGACGATCTTGCTTCCGCCGGCAAGCTGGCCCTGGTCACGACGCTCGCGCAGGCCGAAGGTGATTCGGACGAGGTGCGTGCCTATTGCTTCGTGCGCGTTCGCGGTGCCATGCTCGACGAGCTCCGCCGGATCGATTCGCTCTCCCGCAACCGACGCACCCAGGTTCGCGCGGTGGCGCAGGCCCAGGCTGCGCTGGCGAGCCGTCATGGCCGCGAGGCGACACTCGATGAACTGGCCGACGAGACCCGACTGCCCATCGCCGCAATTTCGTCTGCGCTCAGCATCATGTCGGCCGAGGCTGACGCTTCGCCCATCACGTTGGCCTCACTGGCCGACAACGACAGCCCGTCGCCAGTTGAGACGGTCGAACTGACCGACCTGCAGTCCAATCTGCAATCTGCCCTCGATCGTCTCCCAGCCAGCCAGGCTCTCGCACTTCGCCTCTACTACCTGGAGGACGGTTCGCTCGACGATATCGCCGCCCAACTCGGTGTTTCCCGCGAGCGAGCCCGACAGGTCCGCGAGGCCGGCGAGAAGAAGCTGCGCACCGATCTCATCGTCCTGTCGCTCTGGCAGGCACTCATAAACCAAATCTAACCCATTCCTACCATGACCCGTTTCGAAATCCGTCCTCCGTACAAACTCATCCGCCTCGTCCGCGTGCAGCCCCGGCTGCGCCGGGCGCGGAAGGTTTTGATCGGTCCATTGCGTCCGGTTCTCCCGGCGCGTCTGCCTCCCAACCGATGAACCCTTCGGTGAGCGAACCTCCTGAATCGTGATTCATCCTGGTCGAATTCGTCGCATCCGTCGCTTTCGGCGCCGGGTGCGACGCTTCCTCTCCGTTTCTACTGTGAGCCTTTTCAACAAATCATGCCCAGCCCCCCGCGGGCTCTACATGTACCACACGCTGTGTGGAGTGGATTTTCCCGCTCCGGCACTCGAGCGTGGCTGGCTGCACGGCCGTCAGCTAAAGTTGCCGTGGGACCTCGATCGATTGGCGGCACGTTTAGAAAAACCATGCTGGCTCAGTCACTACGAGGCGGCGACGTCGGACCCCGAGCGCCAGCGACTGACGGCACTTGCTGGATTCTGGCCGGGCGGTGGCTTCATCGAGGTTGTCCCTCAAAAGGGCAATTCGATGGAGGACCATTCTCGCATCATGCTCGCCGCGTATGCGGCGACGCCTGCGACGTGCGAGGCCCTGATGTCCGAGCTTATCGCCGGCTATGTCCATCGTGACGAACCCGAAGCTGGCGAGCCGCGCGTCGGCATCCTGAACTTTTCTTACGGAAATCTCGAGGTGCAGCGCATTCCGATTTCCGATGAGCAGACGGTTGCGCGCGATCAGGTCGCCTTGTTCTACGGCGCCGAAACACCCGCCTGGATCGACCTTTGGCTAAACCGCCTCGACCAGCGCCGCTACGGCTTGACGATTCTCAGCGGTGTTCCGGGAACGGGCAAGACCACGCTCATTCGTTCGCTCGCCCGCTGGCTCAGCGGTTCGCACATGTTCTATTTTTCCCCGGCCACGCGCTTTTTCGCCATCGAGTCGGCGGAAATGGTGAATTTTTGGGCGGAGGAGAATCGCTGCTCCAAGCTTCGCAAGATCCTGATCCTGGAGGACGCGGAAAGTGTCCTGCAACGCCGGGCCGAGGACAATCGCGAGAAGGTCGCCGCGCTGTTGAACCTCACCGACGGCATGATGGGTGATGCGCTCGGCCTTCAGGTGATCTGTACGATGAACTGCGGGCTGGCTGATCTCGATCCGGCCTTGCTGCGCCCCGGTCGACTGATCGGTCAGCGCGAAATAGGCGCACTTTCGCTCGATGAATCCCGCCGTCTGGCGCAACATCTCCAACGACCGCTGCCCGATGCGCCCGCCACCCTGGCGGAAATCCTGCACGGTCGCAGCCAGCCCATCGATCCGCCCCGTCCTGTGCGTCGCACGCTCGGATTTCACGCCACCTTCGTCCAAACTCAGACCTAACCGCTCAAAAAGTCGACGTCTCGTCCGCTTCTCACTCCTCGCTCCTCGCATCTTGCGGTGATCTCTACTCGCCACCCGCTACTCTCTCCTCGCTCCTTTCTCCCATGACCATGGAAATCAAAGCCCGTGATCTTCTCGCCGCCGGTTGGTCGGAAGGCCGCCGCCTGGGCACGGCCCTGCGTCGCGCTCGCGATTTGGAGGCGACGGGGGTGAGCCGCGACGACGTTCTCGTGCAATTGGAGGCCGAGTTCCCGAAGCAACTCCCGCAGATCCTGCCTCGCGTCGCTCCCGCCCCGCTGGCCGAGGCGATCGAGGCGGAGACGCCGGAGGAGCAGACCAACGTCGATTCGGCGCGGGCGCGCATGCGCGAGTTGCTGCACGTTCCGGTGGTGCAGCGCGGCGTAATCATGCCCGACGCCTGTCCGTCGGGGGCGGCGCGCGCGACGATTCCGGTCGGCGGCGGCATCGAGGTGGCGAATGCGATTATTCCGGGTGCCCACTCAGCCGACATCTGCTGCTCGATGTTTGCATCGTTCTTTCCCGCCAACCATCCGGTCGGCGAAATGATGGATCATCTGCAAAAGGTGACGCACTTCGGTCCGGGTGGACGCCCACGTGGACATCAATTGAGCTCACCTGTCCTGGAAGAACCGGTGTGGGACAATCCGTTCCTGACCGGCCTGCGTAGCCGCGCGCAGGATTTCCTTGGGACGCAGGGCGACGGCAATCATTTCGCCTACATCGGTCGCGTCGGGTTCACCGAGCCACAGCGCGAAGCGATTGAGTCCGCCGGTTACACCGAGTTGGCGGACTGGATCACCCGTCGCGACGGCAAGTTCAATGTTCTCGTGACCCACCACGGTTCGCGCGGACTCGGAGCGGACGTCTACAAGCGCGGCCAAGTCGCGGCGCGCAAGTGGTGCGACGAGAACGCCAAGGATATTCCGGATGCGGCGTGCTGGCTGCCCGGTGAGTCGCCCGAGGGCCTCGCCTATTGGGACGCGCTGCAATACGTCAGCCGCTGGACCCGCGAGAACCACGCGCTGATCCACGAGGGTCTGCTGCGCCGGCTGGGTCAGCGGGCACTCGTGCAGATCGGAAACGAGCACAATTTTGTTTGGAAACGCGGTGAGATGTTCTTCCACGGCAAGGGAGCGACCCCGGCGTGGCGCGACCGCGAGGGGCGCCCGCTGCTGGGCTTGATCCCGCTCAACATGGCTCGGGAAATCCTCCTTGTGCTCGGGTCGAACAACAACGACTACCTCTCGTTCTGCCCGCATGGCGCCGGCCGTAACCTGTCGCGCTCGGCGATGCTCAAGCCATACAAGAACGTCGATGGCACCATCGATCCGGCCCGCGTGCAGGAAGTCCTCGCCGAAGTGACTGGCGGACTCGACATTCGTTGGTTCTGCGGCGCACCAGACCTGTCGGAGTCGCCACTCGGCTACAAGGATGCGACCAAGGTGAAGGCGCAGATCGCGCAATTCGGCCTCGCGACGGTTGTCGGCGAAATCCAACCGCAGGGCTGTATCATGGCTGGCGAGTCACCGGAGCCTCCGTGGGTCCGTGCCCGCCGGGAAAAGAAGGCCCGGCACAAGGAAGAACGCCGCGAAGGCCGGGAGCTGGATCCGAGCTAGAAAGATGGGCTCTTCCGGTTCCGGTTTCTGGGAACCTCCACTCGCTCCTCGATACTTTTTGCGTGGCGTCCCCACGGGGATTCGAACCCCGGTATCGACATATGCCGTTTTCTATTAACATCTTCCGTTAGTATAAAACGACTTATGAAATCGGCGTCACTCACAAAACTCTGCGTCATTCTTACTGTCATTCTTACCATGGCCTCCCTTTGGAAACATCCAAAAAGCCAGTTCTGGACCGCGTGCTTCACGGACGAGAACGGGCGTCAGCTCAAGCGCTCCACTAAACTGACCGACCGCAGCAAGGCCATGCTCATGGCCCAGAAATTCGAGAAGGCCTATCGCACGAAGCTCACGGAGGCGCAGGCCCGCAAGATCGTCTCCGACATCTACCAAGAACTGCACGGGGAGCAGCTCTATCACTCCACGGTCAGAAAATTCCTGACCGACTGGATGACCGGGAAGCAGCCCGAAATGAGCGCCGGCTCTCATAAGCGCTATCAGAATGCCGTGGACAAGCTCCTCGCCTTCTTGGGCGAGCGTGCGGATCGCGATATCGCCTATGTGCACAAGCGCGATCTGACTGCGTTGCGCGACAAGACGGCGGCCGACCTCTCACCGTCCACTGCCAACACCGATTTGAAGATTTTGCGGACAGCTTTTCGGCAGGCCGTGGTTGACGGAATGCGGCTGGACAATCCCGCGGCCGCCGTGCGCACGCTCGATGACCGCAAGGAGCCCGGCGCTACTGAACGACGACCGTTTGAGGAAAAGGAGCTTCGCAAATTGCTCGTCGTTGCCAAAGGCGAGTGGCGCGGTCTCGTGTTGGGCGGTCTCTACACCGGCCAGCGATTGGGCGATCTTGCCTCACTCACCGGGCGAAAAGTGGATCTCGCCGAAGAGCTGATCAAATTCCGTTCGCAGAAGACGGGACGCGACATGGTCATTCCCATTGCGGGGCCGTTCCTCGATTACCTGAAGAAGCATAAGCCAGCCGAGCCAGATGGCCCGATTTTTCCGAAGGCCCACGCCGAGAAAGGGGAGGCCGATGGGGAATCGCGGCGCCTCTCCAAGGAGTTTCACGCCCTCTTAGTCGCCGCCGGCCTGACAAAGGCGCGCCCGAAGGATAAAAATAGCGGGCGCGGGCATTCGGTGAAGCGCACGGTCAGCGAATTGACGTTCCATAGCCTGCGCCACAACACCACTTCATGGCTCAAGCGGGCCGGTGTGCCGGAATCGGTGGTCCGGGACATCATCGGCCACGAGTCCGAATTGGTGAGCCGCGAATACACCCACACGGACGACGATTCCAAGCGTAAGGCTATTCGCAAACTGCCGGTGATAGCTTGATCAGTTTCCATCGTCTATCCCACGGCTTGACATCACGGCTCAACTGGCGGTTGGGTGTGGGCTGAATGACCCGGGTTTCCAAGCTCATGGCGATGGTTCTGCTGGCCCTCTGGATGCCGGCCACCCAGCACTGCGCCTTGGAAGCGGTCGGCGCGTTGATCACCACCTGCACCGACAACTGTGCTACGGGAGAATCGCCGGACAAGGACGGCTGCGGCTCGATTGAAAGCGGCAATTTCAAGCCAAGTGGCGCAATCGTAAAAGCTCCTGCGCCAAGTCTCTTTGCCTGCGCCTTCCACCTGTGTCTGCAACTTGCACCGCAGGCCCACCACGAATCCATTTCCCTGATCGGTTGTGCCGTGGTGCGAGCCGACGCTTGGATTCCCACCTGGCAGTTCGTCCGACGGGCCGCGCCGTTGCCCGGCGCTCCGTCCCTGTCGCTCGCCTGATTAGTCCCTGCGCGGACTGATTGGCGTTTCATCCCTCCACGCTGACGCGTGCGCACGCGTCGCGTTCATCCGGGCTGCGCCATGTCCGCGCCCGAACACCGCAATTCCACGCCATACCATGACTGTTTCCAAATTCCCTCTTCTCATCATTTTCTGTGCCGCCCTGACTTCCGGGCTCCGGCTTGCAGGCAGCGAACCCGCCGCGACCGGTCCCACGGGTGAAAAACTCACCTTGCCGGCCGCCCTCGCGGAGGCGGTCGCGCAAAGCCCCGCCCTCCGCGTAATCGACGCTGAGGTCGAGTCCGCCCGCGGCGAAGTCCAGACCGCCGGCATCCGACCCAACCCGGAACTGACTTTCGCACCCGGCATCAAACATATCCGGGAAGGCGATGGTTCGCACAACGAATTCAAGGGCACCATCGAGCTGAGCCGCACGTTTATCTTCCCCGGCAAACAGGAGCTGCTCGTGTCCATTGCCGAACGCAACGTCGAGCTGAGGCAACTCGGCATCGAGGGGCTGCGGTTCCAACTCTCTGCCGCAGTGCGGAAGGTGTTCTATGAACTCCTCGTCGCCCAAAATGTCGTGGGCCTCCGCCAACAACAGCTCGAATCGGCGCAGGTCTTTCATCAGGCGGCGACCAAGCGCGCCGAGGCCGGCTACGCGTCGGACTTCGAGGCGGTGAAAGCCCAGGGCGAGGTCATCAATGCGCGGAAACTGCTCCAGACAGCCGAGAATGAAATCGCGGCCGCCCGCGTTGAGCTCAATGGCCTGCTGGGTCGCGATCCTTCCGCCCCGCTGGAGGTGGCCGGCACTTTGGAGGACACCGGAGCCACACGCCCCATGTCCGATTTGATCACCTTGGCGCTCGCGCAAAATCCGAGCCTCCGGGTGCAGGCAATGCAGGCTGACCTCGCCGGCATGAATGTCCGCAAGGCACGACTTGCCCGCAAACCGGACTTCACGGTCGGGCCGTCGCTCGAATACAGCAAATCAGAGCAGATTCTCGGGATCAGTGCCACGGTTCCGTTGCCGAGCAAGAACTACGGCCAGGGCGAGATCCTCACGGCCACGGCCGAGCAGCGCAAGGTGCTCGCCGAAACCGATGCGCTCCGCCGCGAAATCACCGGCGCTGTCGCGCGCGCCGCGACCCAGTTGACCGGAGCCCGCGCCCAACTGGCCCTGTATTCCTCCGCGTATCTCGACCAGCTCAAGGTCGTCGTGGAGCAGGCTGAGCTAAGTTACGCCCAGAACGCGACCTCGCTCCTCATCTACCTCGACGCCAAGCGCGCCTACTTCGACACGCTGGCCGACTACCACGAGGCCATCGCCTCCGTTGCGACCGCCCATGCCGAACTCGAATCGGCCGTCGGCGCCCCTCTCCAATAACCCGCTTATCCAATAACTCTCATGAAATTGTCCCTCATCCACCTCCTAGCTCTCCTGACCCTGATTGCCGCGCTCACCGGCTGCGGCAAAAAGGAAGCCGCCGCTTCCGCGGAAGCCGAAACACACGCCCAGCACGAGGAAAACATCGTCAACCTGACGAAGGAAAACCTGACCCGCGTCAAAATCGCCTCCGAAACCGTCACCCGGGGCAACCTAGGTATGACGCTCAAGGCCGTCGGCCGCGTCAGCGAAAATCTCAACAAGACCGCCAAGGTGACGAGCACACTCGAAGGTCGACTCAGTAAACTCACCGTCGACCTCAATGATCCGGTGAAGGCTGGCGACGTGCTTGGCCTCGTGCAAACCCCGGAGTTGCTCGGCAAGCCGCTCGAATTGAAAGCCCCGATCAACGGGGTCATCATCCAGCGCCGGAGCACGGTCGGCGAACTCATCGGCAAGGACACGGAAATCTACACCATCAGCGACCCGACGGACCTGTGGGTGCTGGCGGAGGTCAAGGAACGGGACATCGCCGCCGTGCATGTCGGCCAAGAGGCGACGTTCACCGTTCTCGCCTACCCAAGCGAAAGCTTTCACGGCAAAGTGATGCTTCTCGGTAACCGGGTCGAAACTGAATCACGAACCTTGGAGGTTCGTGTCGCGGTCGCCAATCCCGATGGCCGTCTGAAACCCGGCATGTTCGCCGATGTAGAGATTGCCACGACCGCCCTACAGGACGTGCTGGTCATTCCCGACCAGGCCTTGCAGACGCTGGGCGACGAACAGGTCGTCTTTGTCGCGCTCAGCGACACGAAATTCGAGAAGCGCGTCGTGAAGACGGGCCTCGAACAACATGGCCGGGTGCAGGTGCTTGAGGGCCTCAAGGAGGGCGAACGAGTCGTGACCGAAGGCAGTTTCATCCTGAAGTCCGAACTGCTCAAGGGCGAGCTGGGCGAGGAGAGCTGAACCATGATCAACGCCATCCTCAATTTCTCGGTTCGCCAGCGAATGCTGGTCATCCTCGCGACGCTGGCCCTCGCGGGATTCGGATTCCTCGCGGTGAAGCAGATACCCATCGATGCGTTCCCCGACGTCACCAACGTCCAGGTGCAGGTGCTTGCCACCGCCGGCGGCATGTCTCCGCCCGAGGTCGAAAAGCTGGTGACCCGTCCCATCGAATGGGGCATCGCCGGTCTGCCCCGGCTCACCGAAACCCGCTCGGTGTCGAAGATCGGCCTGGCGGCCATCACCATCGTCTTCGAGGACGGCGTGAACGACTACTTCGCCCGCCAGCTGGTGAGCGAGCGGCTGCAAAGCGTGCGGGAAAGCCTGCCTGCCGGGGTCGATGTCCAGCTCGGGCCCATCACTTCCGGCCTCGGCGAAGTGTTCCAATACACCCTTGTTAGCAAGGACCCGAAATACGACGCCACCGAGTTGCGCACAATTCAGGACTACATCGTGCGACCCATCCTGCGCACCGTGCCCGGCGTCACCGATGTCAATTCCTTCGGCGGTCTGGTGAAACAGTATCAGGTTATCGTCAACCCGGACCGACTGACCTCATTCGGCATCACGCTCGCGCAGGTGTTCGAGGCGCTGGAAAAGAACAATGCCAACGCGAGCGGCAACTACATCGAGCACAAGTCCGAGCAATACATCGTGCGCGGGCTGGGCCTCGTGAAGGACGTGCGCGATATCGGCAACATCATCGTCACCGCCCAGAACCATACCCCGATCTACATCCGCGATCTCGCCGAGGTGAAAATCGGCGCGGAATTGCGTCAAGGTGCCGTCACGGCCAACGGTCAGGGCGAGGCCGTCGCCGGCATCGTGCTGATGTTGAAAGGCGCGAGCGGCCGCGATGTGGTCAACTCGGTCAAGGAGCGGCTGCCGGCCATCCAGAAGGCCCTGCCCAAGGGGGTCGAATTAGTGCCGTTCTACGACCGCACCGAGCTGGTTCAGAAGGCGATTCACACCGTCACCAAGGCCCTTCAGGAGGGCGCGATCTTCGTTCTGCTCATCCTCATCGTGCTGCTGGCCGACGTGCGTAGCGCGATCATCGTCACCCTGGTGCTGCCGCTGGCGGCACTCTTCGCCTTCATCATGATGAAATGGTATGGCTTGAGCGCGAATCTCATGTCACTCGGCGGCCTGGCCATCGGCATCGGCATGATGGTCGACGGCGCCGTCGTCATGGTGGAGAACGTGCACCGGCATCTCACGGAGGTGCCGGACAAGGAGAAGCACGTTCATGCGGGCAAGGTGGAAACCGTCCTCTACGCCGCCAAGGAAGTAGGCCGGCCCATCGTCTTCGGCATTGCGATCATCATCATCGTGTTTCTCCCGCTGTTCACGCTGGAGGGTTTCGAGGGCAAGATGTTCTCGCCGCTGGCGTTCACCATTTCCTTCGCGCTGCTGGGTTCGCTCATTCTTTCCCTGACACTCGTGCCCACCCTCTGCACGTTCTTCCTCAAACAGGAGCCGATGGATCATGATCCGCTTCACATCCGGTGGCTCAAGCAGCTCTACCTCGTGACGCTCAAGCCGTGCGTGCGGCGGCCCTGGCTGGTCGTGCTGATCGCGCTAGCCGCCCTCGGCGGCTCGCTGGCGCTCGTGCCGCGCATCGGCACAGAATTCCTGCCTGCCTTGGACGAAGGTTCCATCGCGGTGCAAACCTTCCGCATCCCGAGCATTTCCCTGCCTCAGTCGCTTGCCCTGCAAACCGAGGCCGAGAAACTGCTCAAACGGTTCCCCGAGGTCATCGACGTCGTGTCCAAGACCGGCCGGGCTGACATCGCCTCCGATCCGATGGGTGTGGAATTGAGCGATGTCATCGTTACGCTCAAGCCGCATGAGGAATGGACCACCACGAAGTCCAAGGAGGAACTGGTCGAGAAGATGCGCGAGGCCCTGGCCGAACTGCCAGGCGTCGCTTCCAGTTTCTCCCAGCCCATCGCGCTCCGGGTGGACGAGCTGGTGAGCGGCGTCAAATCGGCCATCGGCATCAAGATCTTCGGCGAGGACCTCGCGGTCCTGAAGCAGCGGGCTGAAGCCGTCGCCCGGGTGCTGGGCAAGGTGCCTGGCGCCACCGACATCAACGTCGAGAAAGTCAGCGGTCTGGCCTACCTCGAAATCGAAATCGACCGCGACAAAATCGCCCGCTACGGCATCAACGTCGCCGACATCCAGAATGTCATCGAGACCGCCATCGGGGGCAAGGAGGCCAGCAAGGTTTACGAGGGCCTGAAGGTGTTCGGTCTCGCCGTGCGGTTTCCTGAGTCGGCCCGGGATGACGTGGAGACGATTCGTGAAATCCTCATCCCGTCGCCGGGCGGGGCGCTCATCCCGCTCGGCCAGCTGGCCAAGGTGACGGTCAGCGAGGGTCCGGCGCAAATCAGCCGCGAAATGGGCCAGCGCCGCATCGTCATCGAATGCAACGTCGCGGGCCGCGATCTCGGCGGCTTCGTCGCCGAGGCGCAGGTGAAAATCGACGCCGTCGTGAAGCTACCGGCCGGTTACTTCATCACCTGGGGCGGCCAGTTTGAAAACCAGCAGCGCGCGATGAAGCGTTTCGCCATCGTGGTGCCCATCACCATCGCGGCCATTTTCCTGCTCCTGTTCAGCTCCTTCAATTCGGTGAAGCAGGCGATCCTGATCATATTGAACATCCCGTTCGCACTCATCGGCGGCATCATCGCCCTGGTCGTCGGCGAATTCAACCTGAGCGTCAGCGCCAGCGTGGGCTTCATCGCCCTGTTCGGCGTGGCCGTCCTCAACGGCGTCGTGATGGTTAGTTATTTCAATGAACTGCGGCGCGAGGGCATGAAAGTCGGCCTGGCCGTGATCGAGGGCGCGGTGCTCCGGCTCCGTCCCGTGCTCATCACGGCGAGTGTCGCGGCTCTCGGCCTGATTCCCATGCTGTTCGCGACCGGTCCCGGCAGCGAAATCCAGAAGCCGCTCGCCGCCGTCGTCATCGGCGGCTTGGTCAGCTCGACCCTGCTCACGCTTTATCTGCTCCCGACCCTCTACCGGGTCTTCGAACGGGACGAACGTCCGGCCCCCGAAATTCTGCTGCCGGAACCGCCCTCAACTCAAGAACTCACATGAAAACAACTAAGCTACTTATGATTGCGGCCGCATGGCTCTGTGCTGCCTTTTCGGGCTGCGCAAGCTTTGCTCCACCCACCACGGCAGCCCAATCGCACGGCCTAATGTTGGACGCCAAATCGTCTGCTCAGGTCAAAGTCTCCGGACCCCGTCTGCAAATGAATCACGGAACTTTGGAACTCGCCGGCTCGATTTCCAAGCAACCTGGTGCGACTTCCACCTCGTTCTCCCATCTCGACATTCTGTTCCGCGATGTTGCGGGGCAGGTTTTGCAGGTAAAGCCCGTCCAATTCATTCCCAAGTCAGTCGGACATTCGCGTTTCGGGGCAAAAAAAGGCGCCTATTCGTTGGAACTGGAAGCACTGCCCGAAGGCACGGTGCGAATTGAGGTGCAGGCCCATGATGCAGACATCGCGGCGGCGCATATACAATCGCACCCGTGACCACGCTCGAAACGCACTTCTACCCCTAGAACTCTTATGAAAACAATTCCCCAACTGTTATTCGCCGCCTCGGCCATCCTTGGCCTCGGGGCTTGCGCCACGCCCTTCCGGGCACCCGCCGGTGCGACCCATATCAAACTGGAGCGTGTCGATTCACCGGTCGTTATTGTCGAAAAAATCTGGCTCGAACAAAAGCAGGGGCCGCTGGCAGTAACCGGCTACGTCGTGAAGAGGCTGGAAGCCGACGATACGACGCAGACCCATCTCGATGTGACGCTATTTGATTCAGCCGGCCGGGTGCTTCGCTCCACGGTTGAGCATTTCGAGCCGCGGCAGATCAGAGACCGCTTTCGGCGCCACGACGACGCCCGGTATCACGTTGAGTTGGCGCTTCCACCGGCCGAAATCGCCCGGGTCGAGGTCCGTGCCCATGAGGGCGAACACGCCAAACGTAGCTAGACCTTCCGGCCGCTTCGATCATCTTAACCCATTCTTCCATGTCTTCCTCGCACGACCACGACAGCCGCGAAGAATGCAAGCCTGACCACGCTGAGCATGGTCAAGCCGAGCACGACCGTGGGGACCATGATCACGAGCATGGTGAACACGACGGCTGCGACCACAGCGACAATCCTTGGGAAACCCGCAGCCTGATTGTCTCGGGTGGGCTGGTGGCTATCGGGTTGATCGCGCAGTGGACCACGACGTTGCCGCGACCGGCCATGATTGGCATCTATACGGGCGCCATGCTGGCCGGTGGCTGGTTCCTGTTGCCCAAGGCTTGGCGGGCCGTGCTGCGGTTTCGGCCAGACATCAACTTGCTGGTGGTCATCGCGGCCATTGGCGCTTCGGTCATCGGGGAATGGGCCGAAGCGGCGACCGTGGTGTTTCTCTTTGGCGTCGCCGAATGGCTCGAAGGCTGGGCTGATCGCCGGGCCCGCCGGGCCGTTGAGGCCTTGCTCGAGATCACGCCCAAGACCGCGACGGTCAAGCGCGACGGCCAGTTTAGCGAAGTGCCGGCGGAGGAAGTGAGGGTTGGTGAAACCGTCACGGTCAAATCCGCCATGAACATTCCGCTGGATGGAGAAGTGTTAAGTGGTGAATCTTCGGTCAACCAGGCGCCGATCACCGGCGAATCCGTGCCGGTGGACAAGAAGCCCGGCGACACGGTATTCGCGGGCACGATCAACGGCGAAGGCTCGCTGGAAATCCGCATCACCAAGGCGGCCGGCGACACTACCCTCGCCAAGATCATCCGCTTGGTGCAGCAGGCCCAGGAGGAAAAGGCGCCGACTCAGCGCTTCGTGGATGTTTTCGCCCGCTACTATACTCCGGTGGTCACGGTTGGAGCGCTTTTGATTTTCTTGGTTCCACCGCTGTTTTTCGGCGGGGACTGGTCGGCTTGGCTCTATCGTTCCTGCGTGCTCCTCATCATCGCGTGCCCCTGCGCCTTGGTTATTTCCACGCCGGTCAGCATCGTCGCCGGATTGACGGCGTTGGCTAAACAGGGAGTGCTGGTCAAGGGCGGCGCTCATTTGGAAGCCATCGCGAAACTGCAGGCGCTGGCCGTGGACAAGACGGGCACGATCACGCAAGGAAAACCCCAGGTGCAGGGCGTCGAATCGCTCGGCGGCAAATCCAACGAAGAGATCCTGCGCATTGCGGCGGCGGTGGATGCTCATTCTCCCCATCCCCTCGCCAAAGCCGTGGTCGAGTATGCGGCCAAACTCGGCATCCAGTTTCCCCGCGCAGAAAACTACCAAGCTCGCAGCGGGCGCGGCGCGGAGGGCGTGGTCGAAGGCCATGCATATTTTGTGGGCAATCACCGTTTCACCCATGAACTCGGGGTCTGCTCGCCGGAAATCGAGAAGCGCCTGGCCACCATCGAAAGCCGAGGGCAATCCGTCGTCGTCGTAGGCCATCGTCCGCACGGCACCTGTGCTGGCGAAGCGCTGGGGATTCTGGCCATCGGCGACACGGTCCGGCCCAATGCCGCCGCCGCCATCCAGGCGTTGCATTCCGCCGGTGTCGCTTCCGTGGTGATGTTGAGCGGCGACAATCAACGGACCGCTGATGCCATCGCCCAGGAGGTGGGAATCGATGAAGCCCGCGGTGATCTGCTGCCCGAAGACAAGGTCGAGGCCGTGAAAGCCTTGCGAGCAAAACACGGTTCAGTCGGCATGGTGGGCGACGGCGTCAATGATGCCCCCGCCATGGCCACCGCCACCATTGGCATTGCCATGGGCGGGGCCGGCACCGATGCCGCCATTGAGACCGCCGACGTCACTCTGATGACAGACGATCTCGCAAAGATCGCCGACACCATTCGCCTGAGCCGGCGCACGATGGGCATTATTCGCTTTAACATCAGCTTCGCCCTTAGCCTCAAGGCCCTGTTCCTGGTGCTTACCCTCATCGGCCATGCCAGCCTGTGGCTCGCGATCCTGGCCGACACGGGAGCAACTCTACTTGTGGTGGCCAATGCACTGCGACTGCTCAGGAATTCAGGTGCCGCGCACGCAGCCACGCAAAAATAACGGGCGTAATAATCAGAATGTGCATGTGGCTCGACAGCATGCCGCCGACCACGGGAGCGGCCAGCGGCTGCGATTTCGACACCGCCTGCAACGGGCCGTCCTCGGCAGTAGCGGGCTCAACGGGCTAACCGCCGCCGGGGCACTCCGGGCCTTGCAGCGCATGTAAGGCTGCTTAAGCATTGTCGGCATGTGCAATCACGCGCTTCGCGAGAGACACATGCTCAGGTATGCGGCCAGGGTCGTGGAAGGATTGGAAATTCCCGACCTTCTGCCGGAGTTTACCCCGCATGCCTACCCCAAGAGTCCTTCGCCAATCGTGCTCGAGGATGAAGGACGGCGGGTGGTGGAGATTCAACGCTGGGGCGTGAGTTATACAGTGAAGGGCAAACCGACCTTCGTCACCAACGCCCGGGACGACCAGCTTTTGCGGATCGCACTGTGGAAAGAATCGGTGGCGAGGCGCCGCTGCCTTATTCCGGTCGTGGGCTATTTCGAGCCGGGTCTTGGGCCGGTGGGCGCGAAGGGTGAACTCCTTTTCACGATCCGGGACCGTCCCGCCTTCTTCATTGCCGGCTTGTGGGATACCGATCCGGACGGGAACCGGGCCTACTCCATGGTTACGACGTCGCCGAACGACTATACGATTCCTTTCCATGATCGCCAACCGGTCGTGCTGTCGGACTCGGATGCATTGGCGTGGCTCGGTTCTCAACCGCTGCCGGGAGACCGCGTCGCTGCACTCACGCGGCCACCGCCGAGCGAGATCATGCAGCATGAGGTCATTCCGGCCACACCTCGACCAAGGAAAAATCCGGAGAAGACGGCTCAGACAACTGGTGAGCTGGATCTCGGACTTTAGAAACGGCCCTCACTTGCCGGAATATAGCACAGGGGCCAGGCAGCCCCGAATCGCGACGACCACTTCCAGGAATTGTCCGGGAAGTCCGGCAAGGCCGTTGCGGCGAATGAACGCGGCCCACTGGGTTTGCTTGGTCGCGTCGTTGGCGACCGCGTCACTCAACGGGTCCGGCCACACCGGCAGCGGTGTCTGCCGGCGAGCGAAGGTCGCCTCGATCGCACGGCGTAGTGTGGGGCCATCGAGTTGGAAGCGGCGCGTGAGAAACCACACGTCGTGAAAGTCCTTCATCCGCGTGTTAGCGATGCCGAGCTTTGCCATCGCCTCGAATTTCTCCGCCACGACCGTGTAAACAGGATACGTGCGCACTTGCGGCGCCGGAAAATCCAGCAACGTGGGAAAACTCGCCGTTTCTGGCGCGGGCGTGACCACATCGCCGACACCGACATCGATTTGGACAGGCACCTCCGCCAGCCCGAGTTTGGCCATGATCCGGACGCGCACACCGCCATACGTGTTGTCCTCCCGGATATCCTCGGCGCGAACGGAAGCGGGATCGAACACGAGGCCGTCGTCCACGACCGGCAGCGTCACCACCTCCTTAAACAGCTTTTGGAGGTCCTCTTTCTCCGAGGGGCCGAAGCCCAGCAAATCGAGGTCCCGCGTCGGACGATGCGTCTTCTCGTCCCAGACGACGAACAGCATCGCTCCCTTCAGCAAGAAGCGGTCGGCATAAGCTGACTGGCTCAGTCGAAAGAGCAGCCGCTCGATCCCGTAGCGCAGAAGCAGCAGGTTGAAATCGTCACCGCGGCGGGCGGCTTCGTTCTGCAATCGCGCCTTCACAGATGCCGCGAGATTCTTCGGTGATGCACTCATGTCAGCATTTCCAGATAGGGCTGCATGATTCGGCCGACGCGGCACACCGCCGCTGCCGCCGCGAGATCCTTCATGGTGAATTTCTTCGCCCGCCAACCTTCCCGCAGCGCTTCGACGGCGACATCGAGGCCATATTTTTGCCGATATTTGAAACAGTCGGCTACCGTCTTGGCCGGCGAGTAAACCCGCACGGTTCCCCCAGTCAGAGTGTGTTCTTCGATCCCAAAAGTGTAGGCCGAACCAGAAAATTGGCAGAAACGCAGCGGCAGGCTCATGCCACGCGGACGATTGCTGCCACGGGGCAGAGCGAGCCACACCTGATGCGGCGATTGCGTCCCGATCCCGTGGAATTGCAGCGCGGAAACCAGGCAGACTACCCCACGCGGCACCCGCTTGGCCGCTTCGACCAGCGATTGGTTTTGGTCGCCGTCGAAGCCTGCCGAGGCGTAGAGACCGCGTCCGAGCTGGCGCACTTGCTCCTGGCTCACCAGACGACGCAGATACTCGCGAGGGTAGCCGGCCACGACCATGTCGCGCGCGCGAAACACCCCCAGACGGCTGGCGTGGTCGCCGGCAGCCTTGAGGAGGGTCGTTGTGTTACGTTCTGTTTTCACTTCCTCACTTATGGTGTGAATAGGTAACACCGACTCAAGGCGAAATCCCCGCCAGAGGGATACGGGGATTCTCGGAAAAGAATTATCCATAAACGGCTTCAGGCCAATTCGTTGAGGTAACCCATCAGGCTGTCGTAACTGATCAGCCGGATGCCCCGGAGCGCACCCCGCTTGCGGAGGACGACGCTTTTGACGGGCGGAGTCCCGTCGTTGGCCGGCCCGGGGATCGTCAGTTCGTTGAGGGTGCTCCGGGATAGTCCCGTGAACCGGCACCGGCTACCGGGAGCCGGCAGACGGAGCCACTCCGGTTTCGACGATTCGACAGTCATGGCGGCGGTGGGAGAAGGAAGGGTCGCATTCATGATTCTTCGTTTCGGTTGAGATTGAGTCGGGTCAGACGCTCACGGTCAGGGTGGTTTCATGACGGAGTTCCATGCGCATGGCCTCGCGCGCCTGCACCTCGCCCGCGAGTCGTTCGATCATCGCGTCATGAAACCGGTTCGCGCGGTGATGCACGGGGAAGCCGAAGTCGGTCTTCTCCGTGCGCCACTCCACCGAGGCGACCATGCGCTGATCATGGTGATCGAGGAGGCGAACGCCGCCGCCTTCGAAGGCCGGCGCCTGATTCAGGAACGCCTCGACCGCCTCCGGCGCCGAGTCGGTTCGATAGCCAGGAAGGAAAAGTCCGGCTCGGTTCTGCCGATAGATTTGATAACGTGCCACCGTCGCTTCCGCGTCGGGGCCGGTGATGGATGATGTCGTGTGGTTCGTTTTCATGGATGAGTTGGGTTTCGCTGCATCCATCTCTGCGCCACCCGGCGTCATCCTCAATCGAGCGGCCCTGCCGAAATCGCGGGGCGATTCCTACACCGGATTCGGTAGGCCCCGAGCATCGGGCGAAGCCTGCCGATCCATCACCGTGGACTCATGCGACTCCCTACAAACCGAGCGGTGCCTGCGGACCCAAAGCGGCCGGCACCGGCCGACCGTCAGGCGAGGTCACTGCGGACTTCAGCTCCGCGAGTCGCGCTGACCGTGTGGCTCGTCCTCGTCGGCGTAAGTCATCACGGCCGGCAGAGTCGTGAAATGTCGTCGCCTCGGACCGGGCGAGAACGTTACGGAATTTCTCCGGCATCACTCTCCCACGTTCTGATCCGGTGGCGGCATGGAGCACCCCGGCAGCGCTGCATGCGGTCATGGCTGCGAGCGGTCCGCGTTCTTCCGGGCAACGCCGCCAGGGCGGCACGTTCTTTTTTCCGGGATCGTCCTTTCTGTCTCTGGCGGCCCCTCCAGCCGCGCCGCCGCTGCGCGGACAGGGAGCGTTCGGGTCCTCCTTGAAAGGAATCCCCCCAACCGCCCCCTCGTCCCGGCCGGCACCCCCGCCTTGGGCGAGAGAGCAACTCCGCTCCCTCACAATCAAAAAAGGAACTATATGCCCTCCAAGACCGCTCAACCCGCCTCGTCTGCCAAGCCCACCACCAGCGCCAAGCTGCCGGTGAAAACCTTCCGCCTCGGCCGCATCAAAGCCGCCGTGTGGGAGAACGAAACCGATCAGAAGAAATTCTACAACGTGACCTTCGCCCGGACCTACGTGGACGACGCCAAGAACTATCACGACACCGACAGCTTCGGCCGTGATGACCTCCCGCTCGTCGCCAAGCTGGCCGACCAGGCCCACACGTTCATCTTCGACCGCCTCGCGGAACTGAAATCCGAACAGAGCGAGTGACCCTCGCCACCACGGCGGCCGGTAACCCCGGCCGCCTTTTTTGTGTCCTTCGGCGCCGCTCCCAACCGCCGAACCGACGCTCGCCTCGCTCGAATCTTCTAGCGACTGCCAGCCGCTGGTTTCGCCATTCTACACCCGGTCAAGGTAGTATCGCTAAGCGATCTCCACCTCGCGGAATCACTCCGCTTCCCCCTCGTTGGTCCTGCTGCGCAGGACACGGCCTCGGCGCTCCGTCCACCGCTTTGACTTTCGGGTGTGGGGCGAAAATCGCCAATCGGCAGTAGGCGATAAGGTCACGAGACGTGACACACGCCCCACGGGCCGAACGGCATCAAACCATGTCCTGTGAAAATCCGTTCGGGGAAACGATCTACTCCTACTCCCGCGCCCAAGCAATCGAGGACGGCGTCCTCGTTGACCTGAGCCAGGCCGACTCCATCCGCCAACACTGGAAATACCCCTTCGCCTGCACGTCGGCGGTGTGGGCCATCATCGAGGAGGCGTTGCAACAGCCCGGCCAGGATGTCTCCGGCATCTGCCACGACATCTCCACCATGGCCAAGCTCGCCATCCGCAGCACGACGGACCCGGAGCTGGTCCGGTTCAGCGTCATCATCACCGGGCGGACGCACGCCCTGAAACTGCACATCGGCCCGGGCGACACCGCGGCCCCGGTCCTCACTCTCATGCTTCCTTACGAGGACTGAACGAAGGGGCTTCGGCCCCTTTTTTGCGCCTTCGTAAGCTCACGCACTGGCGCGCTCCGTTGGCGGAACTTTCGCCACGGCTGCGGTTGCCAGAAGACGGCGCTGGAATCCAGGATACTGAATCCGCTGGGGCGACACCCAGATATACCCGTGCTGAAGCGCATACAGCATGAGCTGACCTTTGTGATGCAGCTTCATCTTCGCCATGATCGCCTTCCGGTGCGTGTTCACCGTGTAAGGCGAAAGCCCGAGCCGCTCCGCCGCCTGTTGGTCGTCGGAGCCGTCGCCGATGACCGACAGGACCATCTGTTCCTTTTCCGTGAGGGCATCGAGCGTGATGCTCTTGGGCCGCTTCAGATTCGGCAGCATGGTCGTGCTCACGTAGAGCCGGCGTTGCATCACCTCCTGCAAGGCGGTCGGGAGATTCTCCATGCCCTCCGCGTGTCCATCGTAAAGCCCATCGTAGCGGATGCTGCGCAAAAGATCGAAGGTGCGGGCGTCCTTGCGCGACGTGAGCACGAGGATCGGCAACGCCGTTTCGATGAACGGCTCCAGGTGCTCCAATCCATCCATGTCGTCGATCTTCACGCCGGTAATGAACAGGTCCGGCACGCGCGCCTGAATCGAATCGAGCGCGTCGAACCCGAGCTGAAACACCTGCACGTCGGCGTTCCGCCAGAGGTCTTTGATATGTCGGCTGATCAAATCCCCGTAAAGTCTATCGCCCTTCAGGACCACGATGCGTGGCGCAGCGTTTTTGGGCAGCATGGCTATGAGGCGGCAGGGTTCAGGTGCAGTTTCATTCCATCCGAATGCGGCAGCAGACGGCCTGAGCCGTCGCCCCCGCGCAGTAACTCGCGAGCGAGCGCGTTCCGAACCAGAAGCTCGGCGGCGTCACGCATCGGCCTGACCCCAAGCCGCTCGTGATACCCGCGACTAACGACAATTCCTTGCACGGATGGTTCCGAGGAAACCCGATAGCCCAGCCCGGCCAGCGTCCGACACTCCTTCTCCACCAGACCGGCAGCGATGGCGCACTGCGCCTCGTAGTCGAGTTTGTTGAACACCACGGTCAGCGTGATGCGGGCGAAGATTTCCGGCCGCAGTTCCCGCTGCGCATCCTGCCGCACAAGGCGCTCCATTGTCTCATACTTCGACTTCCGGAGCGTCATGATCCGCTGCGCCCCGATATTGCTCGTGAGCACCACATACCACGCCGAGAAATCCAGGACGTGGTTGCGGCCTGTCGTCAGCCGGGCGGCATCGAGCAATTGGAGCAGGACGTCCAAGACGCGCGGATGCGCCTTTTCGATTTCATCGAAGAGCAGCGTGCCGGAACCAGCACACGCATCGAATCCCTCCGCGATCCGGCCCGGTTCATCCGCCGACCCGAGCAACAGTCCGAGACGATCAGCGGTCTGATACTCCGACATGTCGAGACGGACGACGCGATCCGGGCCAAGCAGGTCTTCCGTGAAGCGCAGCGTCAGCTCCGTCTTGCCGACGCCGGTCGGGCCGAGAAACAGGAAGCTCGCTTTCGGCCGGCCGGGCACGGTGAGGCCAAGCTCACCGTGTTGCAGCCGCTCGGCGACCAAATCGATAGCCACATCCTGTCCCGTGAGCACCGCCTTGAGGCGATCCGGCAATGTCCGGAGTTTTTCGAGGTGTTCGGCGGCGATGCTCATGACGCGCCCTCACCATTTCGCTTCCGTGGGGGCCGTGGCATTCGCCGCCACCGGTTCCGATGCGGCAGGCGGCACCCCGGAGCGCAGGCGGCTGCGGTCAGCCTCTAGTTGCTCGCGGAGCTTCGCCGCTTCCGTGCTCTGGCCCACCAATTGCGCATACTGAGCCTGCATCCGGCGCTCTGTTTCGGACATCGAGGACTGCATCGCACGCAGCTCCGCCGTGATGGCCTTTTGCGTGGCAAGTTCCGCCGCGAGTTCGGCGTCGCCGGAAAGCGGAGCATGACTCGCCGGGGCAAAGCCCGTGCGCGGCACGGTCCCCATGTCTTCGGTGGCGTTCGCCGGCACGATGGTGCGGCGATAGACGGCGTGCGCTTCATGGCGAATCGAGGGGTTCGCCGCCTCGCGATAACCGCGCACATCGTAACGCGTCTCGACCGCTTTGGTCGGAACGACGGCGGCCACGGGCGCGACCGGGGGCGGCTGGATCGCGACGGGCTGCTTGGTCGCGCAACCGGCGAAGAGAACCGCGGGAAGAATATACCAGAGGGTTCGCATAGTTAGCCTTGGGTTGGGTGTTGAGGAGCTGGCCGGGGTGCCACGGGTTCAGGCGGCACGAGCTGAGGTGATTTCACCCCCGCCACGCTCGCCTTCTGCGGATCGACCGACTCGAGAACGTAAACGTAGAATTCCTTACCGGCCGCCACGCGGACGAAGTAGCCGTTTTCCTCAATGTCCTTCAGCGTGCGCTTCGCGTAGAGATCGAACACGTCGCCCACGCCTTCACGCACACCGTTGGAGACCGAGCCAGTGATGGTGGTCCCCAAGGCGGTCTGCGTCCGGTCCTGCGTGCCGCGCGCGAAACCGCTGAGCGCGGCGGACGCCAGCACCTTCAATTCCTGCAAGTCATCCGTCGCCATCAGACGGCCTTTGATGCCGCCGGACCCATCGGTGATTCCGTAGCCGTCAATGTCGTGTTCGTATTCGCGATCCAATGCCACGCCGTTGAACGCCAGCTCGCGGCCATCCTGCCAGACGAAACGCCAAGTGCCCGATGCGTTCACGCGGTCGCGCAGCCGACCCGCGCGCGCCGTGCCATGCACGAGCGTGTTGGCCGGAATGACCTTCTTGCCGTTCTGCCAAACGTCTTCGAGCAGCACCGCGATGACCGGCGTCTCCAGATTCGCGCTGTCGATCGTGTTCACGAGTTTGCACTTCAAGAGCGTGCCGAACGGCATGAACTTCTCCGGCGGTGGCGGAACCGCGCGCTCCGACCGAACCGGCGGCGCTTCATACGAGGCAAGCAATGAGGCGTAGCGAATCTTGCGCGGTTTTGGCTCTGCGGTCGGCGTCGCCGTGTGCGGTTTCTGGCCCGCCGCGCCCGTGGCCACGGGTGCAGCCGGACGGAAGGGCACAATACCGCCGGCGGTGGTGGGCTCGCCTGCCTGGGCGACTACCTGCGGACGCGCTTGCTGTGGCAACCCGCTTTCGAGGCCTTGATCCAACGGCACCCGCACCTGACCGAGTTCGACCTTCTTCGTGCTCTGCGCGGCGAGCTTTGCCGCCTCGCGTTCCTGCGATTGCTGGCGTCCGTAAATCGCCAGACCGGAAAACAGCACGACGACGAACACGATGAACAACCCAAACTTACTCTTGAAGAAATTGCCGATGTTGCGCGGGTTCATGACTTCGGTGCCTCCGTCGCTGCCGGTGCCGTGGGCTCCGTTGTCGCGACGGCCTCACGTCGCGAGGTATTGACCAGAATGGTGAACGCGTTGTCCGCGCTGAGATCGTTGCGCGTGCCGTCCGGCATGCCGACGACGGCGAACTCCGCATCGGCGCTCTCGCCTGGAGCGAGGCAGCGCGGGCCGTTGGCGATGGACTGCTCGAATTTCTCGTTGGCGACGCGGGCCGCCAACGTGCTCGGGGCAAGATCGAGGGTTCGGTCCGTGGTATTCTTCAGCCGCAGCAAGAAGACCACCGCGTCCTCCTTGGAGAAGCGATAGACCTCCTGCACGGTCACCTCCACGTCGGGCAACTCGATTTTTCGGTTCTGCGCCCGGAGCGTGACGCCCTCGACTGCCTTCGGCAGCGACTTTGCCAACACCGGATAGGCCCGCGCCCGGTCCAACAGGCTGAGTCCGATGCGGGGCGAGAACTTCACGGGCTCCGGTGGGGTCTCCACGCGGACCGCCGCCACCTGCGACGTTGGCTGGAAAATCACGCTCGCGGTTGAATCTGCCGCGACTGTGCGAAGGTTGAGCACGTAGGCCGAGCCATCGTAGATCGCGGTCAATCTCGCGGCGGCGTCGGGCTGGAGACTGCGGACGAGGATGAAGTTCGATCCGGGCGCATGGGAGACGTGGAAGCGCAGCGGCGTCCCTTCTTCAACCTCCACCGATTGCTTACCACCCTCGATTAACATGTCCGCTCCCGCCACGGCGGTGATCGGACCGGGGAACATGACGGTGGTGACCTCGCGGGACACCGGCAGGTCCACCGCTTGCTTCGGATCAAGCCGGGCCTCGCGAATCGTTTGGGCCGCGAGCGCCGAGGCGAGGCCGATGAAGAGTGACAGGGATTTCAACATGGCGCGTCCTCACGTTTTGATGGGCTCCACTTGGAATGCCGCGACTGCGGTCGGAAACCGCCCGTTGCGGGTGAGGTCCGGGTTGACCAGGAACTTGAATTTCACCCGGTAGCGAAGCACCTCCGTGATCGGTGCCCCCTGATAGGAACCGACGCGGATCAGTTGGACATCGGCTGACGTGTAGAAGGCGTTGTCTCGCGTGCTCAGAATCTCCGGCACGCCGACCTCCACTTTCTGATGGAGGGATTTGGCTTCGAACTCAGGCTTGGTCCGGTTGAGGGAAGCCTGTGCGGTCTGTGCCGCTTCGCGGAGGAAGAGTTGTTTGAACAACTCAGGGTTATCCAAACCCGCCGGGTTGCGTTCGAACAGCGCCTTGCACGCGAGCTTCGTCTGCATCGCATGCAGGTCTGTCGCTTCCTGAATGTCCACCACCGGCGACACGTAGTAGGTGCCGAGGCTGTCGATCATGACCACCTCGCGCTTGCGGGTCAGTTGCTCGACGAGTTGATGCCGGTCCCACGCCGACCAAACCCACGCTAGGACGGCGACGAAGAACCAGATCAACGACTGACGACGCTGCCGGTCAAAAATAGCCAGCAGCGATGATTTCGGTTTCCCGAACTGCGGCGCAACGCGGGAAGCGGGCGCGGATGCGGTTTCGGCGTTGGCGACCATGGTGGCTACCTCCGGTTGGATTGTTTACCGACCGGTTTTGGTGTGCCTCCGGTATCGGACGACCCCACAGGCCCCGAGTTGTCCCCCGCCAATAGGTCCCGGAGAGCCTGCGTAGCTTTTTGCTTCGCGGCCGTGCTGCGCCGAACCGACGCCGTCGAGTCTTCAAGTGCCCTTACGGATCTACGACTTTGATTTATCATGGCTTTCGATGTCGATGGCGGCCCGGTTTGGGTCGTCGTCATGCGGCTGGTTGTTGAACCCGCTTTGGCTCCGCCGCTGGCGCCGCGCGTAGTCTGTGAAAACTGAGGAGAACGCCTCGGAGGCTTCCGCGTTCTGTCGTGCCGCCGATGCAGAATCTTCCGACGCTGCGGCGTGGCGTCGCATCAAGCTACCGGAGAAGAACCCTGCCGCGCCTCCGACTGCGGTGCTCGTCGCACGTGCGGAACCGCCACCCCGCACGGACGATTCGGTTCCCGCCGCCAGCGCCCCACCTGCCGCAGCAGCAACCACACCTGCTGCACCTAACCCACCTGTGGTCGCTGCTACCGCCGCGCCAACGCCGCCAGTGAATGTCGCCTGAGCGACACCTCCAACGCCTTGGGCAAAGGCTGCTGCCGGATTTGCCCCCATCAGGAGGATTTTCGTCGTTATCCACGGGGCGAGGATCGAACTCACGATCATCCAAGCTCCGACCAGGAGCACGGTAAGCGCGGGCGCCGCGACCGGAGCACCGGCAACAAAGATCGGAACCAAATTGGCCGTAGCCGCCGCTTCAAGCATCGCGTTGGTTACAACCGCGGCAATCGTCCAGCCGAAGGGCCAGCAAACCAACGCGGCCAAGCCAATGATGTATTTCTGAGCAACCCCTGCCATCGGTCGCAGCATGAAGAACGCGAGAAAGATCGGGCTGAGCGCCCATCCCGCCGTCAGGAGGACTCCCCCTATGAGTTTAACGACATACTGAATTCCCCAGGACATCCACCCGAACAGCCAAAGCAGAGCATAGCAGATTGCGGTTCCGATGGATTTGGTGCCCCAAATGATGTCCCACATGCTCGCGTCAGGTTCGGCCGCTGCCTTTCCGGCGATGAATTCAACAAACCGTTCGTCAACGCGCCGAGGGTCAACTCCCAGTGTTTCTCCGAACGCGAGCACGATGTCGTTTAGCCGCATCAACCATTCCCGTATGAACAGCGTCGAGATTCCGATGAGGAAAACCTTCGCGAGAAGCCAAATAAAATCGCCTGCGTCCGGACGACCTCGGACAACCTGAAACACAAGCCCGGCAGCAACAATCGTGCTCCCAATATAGGCACAGCCACCCCACAAGGTCGAGAGACCATCGAAGTAGGAAGGTGGCAGAATTGTGCCTATTGCGAGGGGCATAGGGCGCTACTGTTTGGGTTGCGGGTCCGGCTTCTTAGCCGGTTCGTTTTTCTTGTAGTAATCTGGGGTTTGAAACGCCTTCGGTAAGGCATCCATTTCCTTTCGAGCCGCCTCAGCTCGCGCCTTCGCATCAGCCTCTTCTTTAGCTCGCTTGGCCTCGGCTTCCCGATCCACGCATCCACTCGTGACCATCAGCGCTATCAGCAAAACTCCGGTGAACGTAGGTGCTTTCATATGACCGTTTTTTTCTGAGGGTGTTCGGGGTTAGGGTGTGAAACGTTTTTCAAACACATACTGGAGCAACGAACCGTATTGCGGCGTGAAGGTCGCCGATAGCTTCCGGGCTTCCTGCTGGGCGAGACGCCGCCGCGCCTCGGCGTCGGCTTCGGTCTGCGCATTGGTCATGGCCGTAGACTCGGCCGCCTTGACCTGCACTTGGGCCGCGCTCAGAGCGACCTCGGCATCGACCGCGGTAAGCTGCCCATACTGGGCGTTCAGCACCGCCTCCAGCTTCTTTTGCTCCGCCTCCGTTTCGGCCGCCTGAAGGGCTTCACTGGTTTGCGCGATGGCCCGCTTCAAGTCCTCCCGGCGCGTGTAAACGTCGCTCTGCACGGCCTTGAATTCATCTACCGTGACGGCCATGTCGTGAGACTCTTTGTAAACGGTCGGGTCGCGTTCAATCACGGCACCATCGAAGTCGCGGAAGTCTGCCCGGACTTCGCGGAAGATGCCGCCCCGCGTGTCGCCGAACAACCCCCGGCCATCAACACGGGCGATGCCCTGCGCCCAGGTCTTGATTTGCGTCGGGAGGTTGAGATCGGCCCGGAATTCCGGGAAGCCAACCAGGTCCTTTACGTTCGCCATGTCGCCCATGCGCTTGAGCTGGGTCTCGAATTGTTGAATCTGCCGAACCTGATTGGTGATCTGCGTGGCCTGATTCGCCAACTGCTCCACCATCGCGGCGTAATTCACGGCGCTTTGCTGGAGGTTCGCGGCATCAATCACCGCCCATTGCGCGAGGCCTGAACTCGCGCCCATCGTCAGCACCGAGGCCAAAAGGAGCGTCGTTTTCATGAACCGGTTTCCTCCTTCGGCATGACCACGCGAATGACTCGCTTGGTCGGCTCGCGCCGCACCCCGTCGCGATCCGTTTGGGGCACGTCGATTTCGTAATAGGTCTCCTCGTAGCCGTCATCGAGCGACGGGCGTTGGTTGTCCCGGGCGATCCAGTATTGCTGCTTCACGGCGTTCGACTGGCCCTTTTCGTAGCCTGCCAGATACGCCTCCCGCTGGGCCTTGTTATTGAAGTAGTTGATGGTTTCGCCGACCACGAAGCCCGCCGCCGCACCGACCGCGGCATTCTTGGCTTTGCCGTCGCCCTCCCGGGCGCCGATGTAAGCTCCACCCGCTGTTGTGGCTGCGGTCGTGGCAAAGTTGCGCGTGCGCCCGGCCGAGTCGGCGCTGGCAGTCGCACAGCCAGGCATGAAGAGGACAACCACCACCATGAACAGCAAGCCGACCAGATACGGCTGCGAGAACGAGAGACTGTCCAGGAATCGTTGCATGGGTAGCCTTGGGTTGAGGATCAGGATTCGTTGATTGTGAGTTTGCGTTCGTGACGTTGCGCGTGGCCCTGACGCTGGCCCTCGCGCGCACACAGCCGGTCAATCGCATGGGCGATGAAAACGCCTGCCTCCATCCGCCCTTCGAGAAATTCAACAACGTCCGCCTTCATCCGCAGGCGGTCGGAAGGCGGCAGCAGGTGGGTTTCGAGGACCGCCTCGACTTCGGCGACCTCCCGCTCATCCAACGGATCGCGACCGTCCCGTTCCTCAACGCGCTCCGAGTAGGGCGCGAGGCGTTCGAACAAGCGGTCTTCCTCGACCATCTCGTATCCCGCGTGAAGGAGATCGAATCCGGAGCGGCTGACCATGACCTCGGTTGGCTCACCGGACCGCACCAGGGTCGCAGCATCTCCCGTTGCCGTCTCCCGCTCCATCAGCCGGAAGATCAGAGCGTCATCTTCAAAGGCGGCCTCGATATGCCGGTGACGGTTCACGCGCTGAGGTTCCGAACCCGGCGCGCCGGTCTCGGCTTTGCGTGTGACCTGCACATCGGGAAGCTGCACCAGAACACGCGGCAGAGGAACGATCCCGCCGGCGGTGCCGCGATGCTCGTCCCGGTAGCTGCGGCCCGCCACCACCATGCGCTGAGCCTCGCGTTGCATTTCTTCGTTGGTCTTCATGGCGTCAGGCGTTGGCGATGATGGCGTCCACCACGTTGCCGTTTCCGCGTAGCGCCTTTTCGCGCTGATCGAAATGCGCGCCCGAGCTGGACGCGCAGTAGAGCATTTCGCGCGAGGCGACGTTGCGCATGGTCACGATCAACGGACGGCGCTCGTCGGTGTGGTAATAGGTGAACTGCGAATACTTGGTCCCGACCAGCTTCTCCGGTTCGGGGTGACTCATGACGGCATCCTTCGCCGCATCCGGGATCGGGAAATCGCGGCTCAGATCCTCGATGTCGGAACGGTCGCTCTGGCGGAGCAGGAACAGGATGCGGCTGTTGCCCAAGACCGCGCCACGGATGTCGGACGCTTTGAACTGCTCGTAATTCTGCACGGTCGCGACGTTCCAGACGTTGTATTTGCGGAGCTGCTGGTAGGACTCGCGCAGCACTTTCTTGCCCGACGGCACGAGCGAGAAGCGCGCGACTTCCTCAAAGATGTTTCGCTTCCGCAGCGCGCGCGGCAGACGCATCATGTGCGACCGGGTATAGTTCGCGATCAGGAAAGCCGCTGCCGCTTTGAGTTCCTCTGCCGACTCCGGGATGTAGCCCAGTTCAAAGTGCGCGATCTTGCCCGTGAGCGACACATTCGAAACGCCATCGAAGAGTTCGCCGTAGCTGCCACCCGACGACCACGGCTCCAGGAGCGTGGCGAGGTAGCGCATTTCCTCGGCGTGCGGCCCGGCGGCCTCAGCGGAAAGCAGCTCCTGCAACTGGCCATGCTGCGGCATTTCGGCCGGCGTGAGCCGGGCGAACACGAGGTCGCGGATTTGTTGCGCGCCAGCACCGTCCTTCGCGAAACGGACCACGTCGCCTTCGTCGGGTGAAGCCGCAAAGGCCGACGCTTCATCTCCCCGACGTTGCTCCCATTCGGCAAACTCGAGGAACGCATCGAGCCCGGTCGCCTGCGGCCCCATCCGGGTGCGACGATACAGGTCAAGGGCGTAGGCCCGCCGCGCCATGGCCGCCGTTTCCTCGGGGTGACGATTGAAATACCACCGCGCGAAATCCTCGTAGAGGCGGCCAATGGCGTTCGCCAGGAGCGCCTGCCGGAGCTTGTTGCGGTCTTCGTCTTTCGACTGCCCGACCATGAGCATTGGGAGCGCTGCCGCCGCACTGAGGTGCAACCCGGACAACGGCAGACCTCGCGTGTCGAGGTAGTTCATGGTCAGCTTGCCGTTCGCTTGGACGATGATCGGCTCCGCCGCCGGATCGACCGTCTTGGCGTAGGTGGTGTAGGACTCACCTTCCTCCACGATCATCGTGTAGGCGTAGAACGGTTCCGTCTGTGTCAGAATATCGATGACGTTGACGCTCTTGCCGGAACCCGTGGTCCCGATGACGACCGCGTTTTGCGGCGTCTGGTTGTTGCCCTCGCCGACAAACGTCCGTCCGCCGACAAGGTTGCCGTTGGGGCCTTCGAAAATGAACTCCGCCTGATCCAGGTGACCTACCGGCGTTGACGAGAACGGCAGGATGTTCGCGACGAGCGCGTCATCGTAGTCATGCCAGAGCGAATCGTAGCGACTGAACGACCAGCCTGGCCACGTGCAGTAGAAGAAGTTTCGCGCGGAGGGTTCGAGGGCGGGCTCGTAAGCCTGCGCCCGCTCCATGCTGCCGACTGCGGCCTTGAGCGCGGTCAGCTTCGCCCGCAGGTCTTCCCGATTCCGATCCCAAGCGCGGATGATATACTGGATGCGGTAGGGCGAGCTGTCGCCGTTGCTGTAGCGGGCGATCTTCGCGGCCTTCGTCCGCATCGCCGCGAGGAGCTTCACCTTCTTCAGGCTCTCATAGTCGCCTTCGACGCGGTTCAGCTCCTTCTGCTCTTTCTCGATCAGCTCGTCCACATCGACCGACTCGACGTTGACGGTGATGGCGTAGTCCCGGAAGCCGAGCTTCGTCAGGAGGTAGGCGAGGCTTGGGCGGGTCCGTTTCGGCAGCGACTTGAGCACCAGCATCCCGTGGTAACAGCCATCGAGATAAAAACCGGTGTCGGGCTTCTCCAGCGGGCGGCCTTCGCCGAGCCAGCAGTTTTCCTGAATGGATTTCTGGGGATCGAAGAACTCCAGCGGATCGGTGATCTTCTGCTCCGGCAGCGACGGATTGAGAAACTCTAGGTAGTGTAAGAAGTGATCGGCATCGGTCATCGGCCGCACCTGACCGCCGCTTCCCCCAAAGAGCGCCTGCAGGAACTGCCCGATTTGGTTGAACTGCTCGGCATAGGTGCCAAGCAGCGCCTCCCGCGTGAGTCGGCCGGCGTTCTTGCCGAGCACCGCCGCATCGACCGGCGTCGTGAAATACAGGCGGAGACGCTCCCGCCGGAGTGCGCCAGACTCGACCATGCGCCAGTAACGCACGAACCGCTCGTTGCGCTGGCGCTTGCTCCATTCGTTGGTCGCGAGCGTGGCCGTGTCTTCCCGGTAGCGCTGGAGCGGCTTCCGGAAGTCGGAATCGTTCGTCCACTGCACCTGCATCCGCCAACCGGGTTTCAGCACCGACAGCAGCGCGACCAGGTCGGACTCGAATGCGTTGTGATGGACCGGATCGGCATGTTCCAAGTCGGGGGCGATAATTTCAAATCCACGCGCGATGAAACCGCCGCGATGGAGACCTTCGAAGACAATCATGTCTTCGCCAAAGTAGCCGTCTGCGGGTTCGGTTCTCATGCGACTTCCTCCCCGCGTTCTGCCAAAGCTTCTTCCAGCATGTCCTCCGTGACCGTGAGTTGCTCCTGCAACCGATCATAGTCGGCGCGTGCCACCGCGGGTTGCTCACGCTTCTTCTGGTCGGTGTCCTTGTGGCCGGTCATCTCCCCAACCGGGCGAGTGTTCGCGCCAGAATGGCGGGCCGTTCCGAGACTCGCGCGGTGTGAGCGCACCGCCGGCTCGTGCGCGTCCACCTCAGGGGCCAGCGGCGACCCAGCGGCGGCGAAGGGATTCGCCGGCCGCCGGGCGCGCGGGCCGAATTGGAAGGAGAGCAAGCCCGACTCGACCAACGCGGATTCGAAGAAATCGGTATCGTGGTGCTCCGGCTTGTTGTTTTTGAGCGTGAACACATACGTGACCGACAGAGCGCAAAGCACGACGCCCACCAGCAGGCATAACAGTAGCGATACCCCAAAGATCCCCCAGAGGAAGATCACCATCAGGATCGTCGCGCCGCCAGAACCCAGCAGATACCAACCGGAATTCCCGGTCATGCCGAGGAACTCGCCGGAGGACTGTGCGCCCTGATTGGCGTCGTGCTCGTTGAGATGCGTCGAGTGCATGGGACGCGGAACCGGTTTCGATCAGGGCGAGAAGGTGCCGACGTTGGAGGCTTCGATCCCCATGTTGCTCCACATCGTCCGCACGATGGCGAAGGCGAGCCCGCTCACCATGGCGCCCGCGAAGGCCCATTTCGCGATGGACTGCCGGCCCATCATCATGGCGACACCGGCTGCCACGATGCCGACCGCGGCGAATGTCCCGCTCAGATACATGATGATCGCGTTGCCCGCCTCCGTGGCGGTGCGCAGATCGACCGCTTGCGCGTGGGCGAGCGTCGGCCAGGCCAGCATGGCCCCGAACCACACCGCCAGTTTCTGCCACGAGCTGACCGTCGTCTGCGGCCGGTTTTCCGAATACAGGTGCAGCGCCCTCATCATCATCGCCACACCGAGGCTGAACGCCACATAGGGCGTCAGGTGGACCAAGGTTGTCATGTTGCTCTCCGTTTTTGATGCCGGCGCTTGTGGGGGCCGAATCCCGCCCGGTGTTTCTCCGCCGGTGAACAGCGGAGAAACCGGGCTGGCTTCCAAAAGGACCAAGCCGGATTTGGCCGCAAGGAACCGGCCCTACCGAAAAAAGGGTAGGACAACCAATGGAACCGGAAACCGGTCCACTATAGAGTCATGGCGAACCCACTGTATAGATGCGGCAGCCCAGCGTTACCCCGTGTCCAGTTCGAGCTGCACCGGTGGTCTCTTCCCGAAGGGATTCGCCGGGGGCTTCGTAAACCGAATTTCGACGGCGAACGTATCGGCTTCGTGCTCACGATCCGCTTGCAGCACCGGTTGCGCGCGCACGCGCGCCAAGGTGTGTTCCTCAATCGCCAAGAACAGGGGCGCGAGGTTGTGGCCGCGCACGACCACCAGCCAATCGCCGATCTCGATCTTGATCGTATCCGGCTCCGCGTAATCCCAGCGCGCCTCGACATAGTGCATCCACGGCAGATTCCGGCGCTGATCCTTGCCATCGTCGAACGTGACGTGGCTCGGGTTCGCGCCCGCATCGAAATACAGCTTCGGTTTTCTGAGCGGAGCGCGTTCCATCACGCCTTCCTCCCTTCACCCTGAGCCGTTGCGAGCCCGCGCAGCTTCCTGACGGTGCTGTGCCAGGCTTCCCGCACGCCGGCCCGCAGGCCGCGTGTGGCCCTCGGGGCAAGTCGCTCATCGAGCGTGAGCCGATGCCGGGCCATGAACTCAGTGGCCAGTTCCCGGCCCGGATCGGGCCGGGCCAACCGGCCCAGGATTTCCGCCTTGTTGGAAAGATAGATGGCATGAGCACCGCGATAGCGGGTGTTGCCGACGTAGAATTGGCGGCGCGCCAACGCCCGCACGGCAACTTCACCCAACACCAGAAGCGACTCTTCCGACGTGCTGCCCTGCGAGCGGTAGGACGTGAGCGCGTGACCGTAGGTCCACGCGGCAAACGTGCGAGGCAGCTCCCGCCCATCGGTGAACACGATGCGATCCGCCTCCGGATCGACCTTCGCCACCTCCTTGAAATCGCCGTTCGCGAATCCCGCGTCGTCTTCCCTCCCGCGAATCAAGAGCCGGTCGCCCACGGACACGGCGAGCGATTGCGCCCGGCCCACTTCGAACGCCGCCCGTTGCTTGCGGGTGATCTTCGCTTCGCGGCCCTTGGGACCGCGCACCCGCAGACCATCGGGCAGGACGGCGATGACCTCCGCCGCGACGCCTCGCTTGAAAAAGCGCGTATCCCGCGCGAACAGCAGCCGGTCGCCGGGGCGGTATTGGTCCCAATGGATCTTCTGCTCTTCCGTCCACGTGAGCGGTTTCACAGCCTCGCGCGTGACCTCGGCTTCGCCCAGCAGGCCCGCCTGTCGGAGCGCGGGCCGCACCTGCGCATTGAATCGCTCGATTTCCTCCCAGAACGGAATCACCACGAGCGTTTCGATCCCCCGCACCCGATTGCTCACGTAGTGCTCCGCCGCCTGGGCAAACATGGCGTTGTCGTCCGCCGCCTCACGGATCAAGCCGCGCCGGTCGGCAAAGCCGAAGGCCTCGGCGACGGCACCGGTGGCGAGGAGGCGGCTGAAGCGCCGGTCCGCCTCGTTGCGCTGGCGCAGGACTTCGGCGAGTCGAACGACCGGCGTCCCGGAATGCCGGATGACGTTTCGGAGCGCGTCGCCCCGCTGCACGCTGTAATGCTGTTTCGTGTCACCCACGAGGAGCAGCCGCGCGCGGACCTCGGTCGCGATCCGCGTGACCTGATCCAATTGCTGCGTCGAAAGGAGCCCGGCTTCGTCGATCAACACAACCCGGCCGGCCGACTGCGCCTGCATCGTTTCGCTGACGAGGAAGCGTTGCACCGTGTCCGCCTGTTCTAGGCCACTGGCCAGCATGGCATCCCGCGCCCGGGTGGTCGGGGCGAGCGGGAGGAACCGAGTGCCGCCGGCCCCGAGGTGCGCGCGTTCGATGGCAGTCAACACGGTCGTCTTGCCCGTGCCGGCGTCGCCGATCAGGACGCTCAGAAAGTCCCGGCTTTCGAGCAGCGCGGTCGCGGCCGAACGCTGGCCGACGGTTAGTTCTGGCGGAAGCTGCGTCGGATCGCCCAACGGGAAACGTTGGTTGCGACCGACGCGCACGCGCTGCACCGCCGCGTCCTCTTCGCGCCGGATTGGCCGCAGGCTCATCTCGCCGTCCTTACGAATCGCATCCGGGTGGACTTCGAGCGCCTCGCGCAGTTCGCGCCAGCGGTAGAAATCCGGGTGCAATTCGAGCGCGGCGTTCAGCACCTCACCCTCGCGGACGACACTGCTGCGCTCGTAAACATGGCGCAGCGCCGCTTCGAGGACCGAACGTGCGTTGCCGTGTGACCACTGCATCCGCGGTGCTTGTTGGCGCGCGGCGTGGACAAGACCATCGAGCGCGCGTACTTCGTCGGCGTTCAACTCCGCGCGTTGCTTCGCCCGCACGGCTGGCGTGGAGATTTCGGTAAGTTTGTCCTCGCGCGACTCGCGGACGAGAATCTCGACCTCCCGCTTCGTCGGCTTGCGTCCCTTGTTCGCCGCGAATTCCTCCGCCAGGCGTTGCACCTGCCGGGTGCGCTTCGAGAAGCGCTCGCGCAGGTGTTCGACCCCGCGCACGGCAAAGCCCTTCGAATTCATTTCATACGGTTCGTAACCCAGCGACCGCAGCCGCGAGGCCAGCTCGCGATACATGACCTGTCGCAGATACGCCGAGGCGCGCAACATCTCGACCGGTTGTAGCGCGAGCCATTCGTTGCGCGCGGCGTCCCACGTCGCATTTGCGAGCACCGCATGCCCGTGCAACTGCGGATCGAGATCGCGGCTCGCGTCATGGAAGAACAGCGACCCGACGAAATTCACCGTGAGGCGGAAGGCTTCCGTTCCAGCCGCTTCGCCGCGACGCTCACGCACCGCCGCGAAGCGCTCCATTTCGGCGAGCGCCGTTTTCACGGATTCCACGAACGCTTCGCGGACCCGCTCATCGCCGCCGACCATCGCCAGCACACTCACGTCCTTCGGTGCGGAGAGTTGCACATCGAAGAACGCGACTCGATTGGCCTGATCCCGGGCTGTGAGCGCTTCGCCGGTCCCCGGGTGCCGATTCTGCCGCAAGGCCTCGAATGGCTTGTCGGTGACCAATCCTGTCAGCCCGAGCGCTCGGGCACCTTCGCCGATCCACTCGCCGCGCACCTCCTTTTCGCCTTCCGACCAGTAATCGTTCTTCCGCAGGTGATGCGAAAGGTAGGTGGCTCCGTTCCGAATGACTCCGACGGTGATCATGCCATCATCACGCCTGAACACGTCTCCCATCTCAACGGAGTCCCCCTCCCGATTCCGGGGTAGCGAGCCTACCGGTTACGCGGTAGTCCTCCGCTTCGTGGGCGGACATCAGCGGCTACGATGAGCCGGGAAGGTCGGCGAAAATCCCCCGCGCTTGTTTGGCCATAGACGCAATACCCTAACGAGTTCGTTGGGATCAGGCCATCGAGCTTTCACAGATCGGTCAAACGCGCACGGGACCGGCCGAACTACCCTTTTTTCGGTAGGGTCGCCGCCTCGCGGATTCGGCGAAAGCGCGCTTCGTTTTCCGCACGATCGGTGATGAAAACGCTCCCCGCACCTCACGTTTTGATGCGCCAATGGCTGCACGATCCGCAGGCCATCACGGTAGCGGCGTTCGCGATTTCCGCCCTGTTTCTGGGCATCGCGGGATGGTTGATTCAGCGGAATCTCCGCCACAACGAGCCGGGGCTGCGCCTCCCGCTGGCGCTCCCTTTTGCCATCGCGATCTCCGCCTCCGGTCTGTTCGGGGCGATCCGGTTGCCCTCACCCTGGGGATACGTTGTTGGGGCCGTTTTGTGCGCGCTGGCGGGCGGACTGTTCTACTACGCCGACCATCGCCGCTACGTCCGTGACCCCGCTGGCAAGGTGGTGGCGGACCGCTGGCAAATCGTGCTGGCGTTCGCCGGATTCAGATGGACGCGGGACAAGGCCAACCGGCACTTCTTCTTCTCCGGTGACACCGGTTCCGGCAAAACCTCCGGCATGAACGGCCTGCTCGCCGACCTGATGCGGCGCAATCCCACGCTCGGCGGCGTGGTCATGGCGAACAAAGGAGACGAGTGGTTTTACCTCGAATGGCTGGCGAAGAAATATGGCCGCCAGCACGACATCATCCGCCTTCGTCCGCGGTTGGTCGGGGAGCCAGGTAAGGCGATCCACCGTCTGAATGTCACGGGCGACGCCCGGTTGCCGTTCACAACCCGGGCGCGGATTTTGGTCGATACGGCCGCCGCCCTGAATCCGAAAGATGAAAAAGGCTTCTTCAAAGTGAAGGGCGCCGCCCACATCGGCCGGGCCTTTGAATTGCTCGCCGACATCGGCCGGCCTACGACCGCGACCAACGCCTACGACCTGCTGACCTCGGAACGAGAACTGAAGGCGGCGCTGGAAAAGCTCACGGAACTGGAGCCGACCGAGCGCCGTATTCGCCTCGCCGAGACCTTGGAGCAGACCTACCTGAAGCATGAGGCGAAGGAGCAGCGGGCCGGCGAGATTGGCACTTCCCAGAACTACCTCGAATACCTCGGCACGGCCGAAATCGCTGAAATTTTCAGTTCCAACGAGCCCGACACCTGCACCATGGCCGACGTCGATAAGGGCAAAATCTTCTGCATCGACGTCCCCCAGGACTACACCACGGAGCGGCAGTATGTGTTCACCGTCATCAAGCTTCTCCTCTACCGGCACGCCCTCCGGCGCTACGCTCTGCCCCCTTGGCAGAAGTATGCGCTGAACCAGCTCGTCTACGTCGGCGACGAGTTCCAGAACGCCATCACCGCCAGCCACGACGGCACCAGCGATTTCAACGTCATCGACCGGCTCCGCGATTGCATGCTCATGCTGGTGGTATCCGCCCAGGCCTTCGAGTCATTGATTCCGCCTCAAACCAAGGAACAAGCCGAGGTTCTGGCCCTCAATCTTAAGAACCTCGTGATGTATCGGGCCGCGTCCGAGGTCGACGCTCTCCGGTGTGCGAATGCGTTGGGTAAACACTGGGTTGAGCGTGCCACCCGGACCGTGCATTTGGACCATACGGCCCACACGTATCAGCGGGTGGAGGAGTATCGGATCAAGCCGCACGAGTTCAGGAGCCTGCCCGACCACACCGCTGTTGTGCGTCACTGCACGAATGGCTTCAAAAAAGTCTCCCTCCGGCCGTCCTAATCGCCTATACTACACTTTCGTTCGATGAACCCCCAAAAGAGCCCTGAAATCACCGTCCAAACCCTGCTCGCCCTCCGCAAGGAAGAGGACGCAGTCCGGTTGATCACCGAGCGCCTGCGGGTGAAGGAAATGGGGCCGGCCGACCACATCCGCACGAAGCACGAGGTGAAGGCGTTCGTGGATTCGGGCGACACCACCATTGCGGAAGCGTTGTTGAAGCGCTCCCAAGAGAGGCGCGACTTGAGTCAGAACCTGACAACGCGCGTCACGCAGAGTCATCGTCAGGGCATAGGCCAGTAGGCGCCAACCGGTCCGCGGAAGTGTTGGTCTTCACCAACTCTGAGTCGCGCCGGTGTGAGCTTTAGGCCATTTCACATCCCCCTGCGGCGCATGGATGTTGCCAACGAGTTAACGGAACACCTACCATGAGAGCGCTTTCAATCCGGCGCTCAAATCGATGCTTGTCCCCAAACCTCTTTATATTGATATGGTTCCGCAAGAACCATTGGGCCATTGGTTCGTTGCCTGAGATAGACTATCGCAACAATGGCCAATCCTTTCTTCGAGCATCCCATTCTCAACAGCCCCTACGACTGCCCGCAGCGGCATTGGGAGCTGGATAAGCAGGGCCAGCCAACCCAGCAAATTCTGGAGAAGCGCAGGCGGGCTGAGTTCATCACGCCAATTCCGAAGCCGAAAAAGCGACGCGGGGCATCGGCCGCCCAAGAGAATATCGTTTTCGACGAGGGCAAGGGCATCTCCACCGCAAAGCAGCAGTATGATCCTACATCGGTCATCAACGAGATCCGCTCCCACGTCGATCAATGGAGGGATCTCGCCCCCAGCCTGTGGCAGGTCACACCGGAGACGGCACGCCTCCTTCAGCACTGGAGGCACCACAAATTCAGCAGTGTTCGGCCCTTTTTCTGCCAAGTTGAAGCCGTCGAGACAGCCATTTGGCTGAACGAAGTAGCCCCGCATACGGCCGCGGGTAAGCGGGTCCTGGAGCTGCTTTCAGCGGCAAACCGCGAGGCCAACCCGGAACTCAATCGCCTCGCGCTCAAGCTCGCCACCGGCGCGGGCAAGACGACCGTCATGGCAATGATCATCGCGTGGCAGACGATCAACGCGGTGCGTCGTCCGAATAGTAAGAATTTCTCTCGCGGCTTCCTCGTTGTCGCACCCGGTCTCACGATCAAAGACCGCCTCCGCGTGCTCCAGCCGCATGATCCTGACAGCTATTACGGCCACCGGGAACTGGTTCCCCAAGAGATGTTGGAAGACCTCCAGCGTGCGAAGATTGTCATCACCAATTTCCACTCTTTCAAACTCCGCGAGCGCATCGAGCTTTCGTCTGGCGGACGTGCTTTGCTCCAGGGCCGGGGCGGCGAGGACCTCAATACCCTCGAAACCGAAGGCCAGATGATTCAGCGGGTCATGCCCGACCTCATGGGGCTCAAGAACATCATCGTGCTCAATGACGAAGCGCATCATTGCTATCGCGAGAAGCCTCCCGAGCCCGACGACGACGACCTGAAAGGTGAGGACAAAAAAGAGGCCGAGAAAAACAACGAGGCTGCTCGCCTGTGGATTTCGGGCTTGGAGGCGGTGAATCGAAAGCTCGGCGTGCTGCGCGTCATGGACCTGTCCGCCACTCCCTTCTTCCTGCGTGGTTCGGGTTATGCCGAGGGCACGTTGTTCCCGTGGACCGGCAGCGATTTCTCGCTCATGGACGCCATCGAATGCGGCATCGTGAAGCTTCCCCGCGTTCCCGTCGCAGAAAACATCCCCGGAAACGACATGCCGATGTTCCGGGACCTGTGGGAAAACATCCGCAAGGAAATGCCGAAGAAGGGTCGCGGCAGTGATCTCGACCTCGACCCGCTCACGCTTCCAACCAAACTTCAGACGGCCATCCAGGCGCTCTACGGTCACTACGAAAAGACCTTCAAACTTTGGCAGGAGAAGAGCATCAAGGTCCCGCCTTGCTTCATTGTTGTCTGTCAAAACACCGCGATTTCGAAGCTCGTTTACGACTACATCTCCGGCTTTTACCGCAAGAGCGAGGACGGCACGTCAAAGTTGGAGCACGGTCGTTTGCCGCTCTTCAGCAATTTCGATGAGAACACGGGGAATCCATTGCCCCGGCCAAATACGCTGCTGATCGATAGTGAGCAGCTTGAGGCTGGTGATGCCCTCGACGACAATTTCCGCGCGATGGCCGCCGACGAAATTGAGCGCTTCCGTCGTGAAATTGTGGAGCGCACGGGTGATGCTCAGGCTGGCGCCAATCTCGCCGATCAGGAGTTGCTCCGCGAAGTCATGAACACCGTCGGCAAGCCCGGCACGCTCGGCGGCTCAATCCGTTGTGTCGTCTCCGTTTCGATGCTCACCGAGGGTTGGGACGCCAACACCGTCACCCACGTCCTCGGCATTCGTGCTTTTGGCACCCAACTTCTTTGCGAACAGGTGATCGGCCGCGCGCTACGCCGCCAGTCCTACGAACTCAATGAGGAGGGCCTGTTCAACGTAGAGTATGCCGACATCTTCGGCATTCCGTTCGACTTCACCGCCAAGCCAGTCGTGGCACCACCTCAGCCTCCGCGTGAGACCGTCGCCGTAAAGGCGATCCGGCCGGATCGCGATGCTCTTGAAATTCGGTTTCCCCGCGTAGTTGGCTACCGCGTAGAACTACCCGAGGAGCGGTTGCAGGCTGAATTCAACGACGAATCCACGTTGGAGCTAACCCCTGACCTTGTAGGCCCCTCGATAACTCTAAACTCGGGCATCATCGGCGAAGGTGCCGAGATGGGGTTGGAGCATCTGGGCGACATGCGTCCGTCCACGCTGCTTTTCCATCTCACCCAGCGCCTGCTCTACACGAAGTTTCGCGATGCCGGCGAAGACCCGCAGCTTCACCTGTTCGGCCAACTCAAGCGCATCACGAAGCAATGGCTGGAGAACTACCTTATCTGCAAGGGTGGCACTTATCCGGCGCTCCTCATGCACCAGCAGTTGGCGGACATGGCCTGCAACAAGATCGCCGCCGGCATCACTCGCGCATTCCTGGGCGAGCGTCCGATCAAGGCTCTGCTCGATCCGTATAATCCCACGGGTTCGTCCGCGTATGTCCGTTTCAACACGTCCCGGCCTGATCGTTGGGAAACCAGCTCGCAACGCTGCCATGTCAATTGGGTGGTTCTCGACAGCGATTGGGAGTCGGAATTTTGCCGCGTTGCTGAATCGCATCCGAAGGTCCGCGCCTACGTGAAGAATCACAATCTCGGCTTGGAAGTGCCATACCGCTACGGAACCGAGACGCGAAAATACCTCCCTGACTTCATCGTCCTGGTAGATGATGGCCGCCCCCCTCGCGCCGACGGGACTTCCGATCTCCTCCACTTGGTTGTTGAAATCAAAGGCTACCGGCGTGAGGACGCGAAGGAGAAGAAAGCCACGATGGATACCTACTGGGTTCCCGGCGTGAATCATCTCGGTCGCTACGGTCGCTGGGCTTTTGTCGAACTCACCGAAATTTACCAGATCGAGTCCGATTTCGCGGCGAAGGTGAAGAGCGCCTTCGACTCGATGATCACCACGGTCACCTCGCCCACCTCCTAACTCTTTCACACGACATGGCAAAGAAAGCCCCAACACAGAAGACCGTCGAAACCTTGAAGCACAAAGACGCGAGGCGGAAAAACATACCTACCGCCGAGCATCAATCCGTGCTTAAGCAAAGTGAGGCGGATTCAATTCGGGTCCCTTACGAGCGCCGAAATCGCGACCTAGACCCTCAACTAGTTTGGCGTGGCAAGGACGACCAAGATTGGAGCGACCTCGTCGTTCATGCACCACCGCTCTATATTCAGGAGAAGATTCATCCGAAGGTGCTTGTTGACGAGCTTCTCGCACGCACGAAGGCGGATCAGAAGGCCGCCGACGCCCAAATCGATTTATTTGCCGATTTCAACGGCGTGCCCGAGGGCGCTGATAAAACCGAATTCTACCAGCACGACCAGCATTGGAGCAATCGCATGATTCTCGGTGATTCGCTCCAAGTAATGGCATCACTTGCCGAGCGGGAAGGCCTCCGAGGCAAAGTGCAGTGCATTTACTTCGATCCTCCCTATGGCATCAAATTCAACAGCAACTTCCAATGGTCCACCACGAGTCGCGACGTGAAAGACGGTAATGCCGCTCACATCACACGTGAGCCTGAAATGGTTAAGGCTTTCCGCGATACGTGGCGCGACGGTATCCATAGTTACCTAACATATCTTCGTGATCGACTTACCGTCGCCCGCGACCTTCTTACCGATTCAGGCTCCATTTTTGTCCAGATCGGCGATGAGAATGTGCATCGAGTCCGTGCCGTAATGGAAGAGGTTTTTGGTGAGCAAAATGTAGTTTCACAAATTGCATTCAGAACGACGACAGGCCGAACGAGCGACTTACTTGCCGCCTCATCGAATTATCTAATTTGGGCCGCACGTGATGCATCGCGCTGTAAGTATCGCCCTCAATTTCAGGACAAGTCTGCGGGGGCATCTACGGAACAGGTTTACTCCCTCGTGCGAGACGCGTCGGGATTGAGTTGGAGAATGAACAAAACTCAAAAGGCTGACCTTTCTGCGTTACCAGATGGATCAAGAGTTTTTCGTCCGGATAACCTGACGAGTTCGAGGCCTGCCGGAGATGCTGACGTCAAAGCCTTTGAATTCCGGGGTCAAAAATTTGGCCCGGGGAAAGGGACGTTCAAAACGGATATTATTGGACTACAGCGATTGGGCAAAGCGGATCGTCTCTGGCCCACATCTCAAGGCACTGTCCAGTATGTGCGATTCCTCGATGACTTCCCCGTGATTCCATTTTCGAATGTATGGACCGACACGGGCACCGGATCGTTCACCGAGGATAAAATATATGTCGTTCAGACGAACACGAAGGTAGTCGAACGTTGCATCCTCATGGTTACGGACCCGGGCGATCTTGTGTTAGATCCGACCTGTGGGTCAGGCACCACAGCATATGTTTCTGAACAATGGGGCCGTCGCTGGACAACGATCGACACTTCTCGGGTCGCTCTGGCTCTGGCGCGCACCCGCATCATGGGCGGACGTTACCCGTTTTACCTACTAGCCGACTCGCGGGAAGGTCAGCTCAAAGAGGCCGAGGTGACTCGTTCGGCTGCGAGCAACCAGCCCACGCATGGAAATATTCGGCACGGATTCGTTTACGAGCGCGTGCCGCACATCACGCTGAAGTCCATCGCCAACAATGCGGAGATAGATGTCATTTGGGATAAGTGGCAGGCTCAACTGGAGCAGTTGCGCCAGAAGTTGAATTCCCAGCTAGGCAAGTCCTGGCAGGAATGGGATATCCCACGTGAACCGGAAGCGGGTTGGTCGGGTGCGGAGAAGCAACTCCTCGCCGATTGGTGGCGAACACGCATTAGCCGGCAGAATGAAATCGACGCCTCAATCGGGGCAAAGGCGGAGTTCGAAAATCTTTACGACAGGCCTTTCGAAGATAAGAAAAAGGTTCGCGTCGCAGGTCCCTTCACGGTCGAAAGCCTCTCTCCGCACCGCGTGCTCGGCGTCGACGAGAACGACGAGCTGATCGATCCGCACACCGTAAATGAGAAATCCGCGGAATTCGGCGTAGAACGCAACTTCGAGCAGATCATCCTCGATAATCTCAAGACAGCAGGGGTGCAGCAGGCACACAAGGAGGACCGAATCACCTTCACGTCGCTCGCGCCGTGGCCCGGCGAGGGCCTCATATGTGCCGAAGGTCGGTATCAAGAAGGCGGAACCGAGAAACGCGCGGGCATTTTTATCGGTCCTGAATTTGGCACAGTCGCACGTCCCGACCTGGTGAAGGCCGCTCGCGAGGCGGGTGATGCTGGCTTCGATGTGCTGATCGCGTGCGCCTTCAACTACGAGGCACACGCCACCGAGTTCAGTAAGTTGGGCCGCGTTCCGGTCTTGAAGGCACGCATGAACGCCGACCTGCACATGGCCGACGACCTGAAGAACACCGGCAAGGGCAATCTCTTCGTCATCTTCGGCGAGCCGGACATCGACCTCATCACTGAAAAGGATGGTCGCCTGCGCGTGAAGGTTAACGGCGTCGATGTGTTCAAGCCCCAGCTCGGCAAGGTCGAGTCCAGCAGCACCGACGAAATCGCGTGCTGGTTCATCGACACCGACTACAACGAGGAGAGCTTCTTCGTGCGCCATGCCTACTTCCTCGGCCAGAACGATCCCTATGGTTCCTTGAAGACCACGCTCAAGGCAGAGATTAACGCCGAGGCATGGGAGACGTTGAAGAGCGCCATCTCGCGTCCCTTCGACAAACCCAAATCCGGTCGCATCGCCGTCAAGGTCATCAACCACCTTGGCGATGAAGTGATGAAAGTGTTCCGGGTGTAACCAACAGAATCGTTTGCGGAATGGAAACACGCCCCAACCTGTTCCATTTCGCGACCTCGGAACTCTCGCAGGATGCCGTCCTGTGCTGGATGCTGTCGTGGGCGAAGCCGGAGCATCAGGCCGCCAGCGCAGCGCTTCATCAATTGGGAGTCGGGTTCCTCGGGCTGATTTTTAAGAAGGCGGGGAAAACGCCTCCTCCCGTGTTCAGCTCAGTGGAGGTGAGGCGACAAGCGGGGCACATTGATGTGCTGTGCCTGATTAATGGAACCACGGCCGTCCTCATTGAGGATAAAACCCGCAGCAAGCAGCACTCGGAACAGTTGCCTCGCTACGTGGCGCACGTGTCCACGACGTATGATGTCCCCGTGCAAAACATAATACCGGTCTACATCCAGACCGGTGGACAGAGTGACTATCGCGAAGTGACCAAACACGGATATGTCGTGCTCGAACGAATCGATCTGCTGGGGCTTTTGGAGGACAACGCCGGAAGAGAGGCGAGGAAGGCGAGCGACATCTTGGACGATTTCGGCGTTCACCTCCGACACATCGAAGACGACGTGCAAAGCTTCCTGAGCCTTCCGTTGGACAAGTGGAGTTGGAATGCATGGATGGGCTTCTACACCTGTATCCAAGCCGCGCTCGGAGATGGCGAATGGGACTACGTTCCGAACGCTGCGGGCGGATTTCTCGGCTTCTGGTGGCACTTTGTGAGCAGCGACGACTGTGAAATCTACCTCCAGTTGGAGCAGGAAAAGTTTTGTTTTAAAATAGTGATGCCGGATGGAGAGCGGCGGCGCTCACTTCGCGAGCACTGGCATGCGCTGATTTTAAGCAAGTGCCCCGCCCGGGGCCTTCGAGCGAAACGTCCCGCGAGATTCGGGAACGGCCAATACATGACCGTAGCAATCTTGGACCAAGAATTCAGACAATTGGGTGCCGATGGCCGTTTCGACATCAATGCCACGATCCATGTCCTTAAATCAGCCCAAGGCGTTCTCGATGATTGCCTGACCGCAACCGCCGGGTAACACCTAAGATAGATTACCTTCCACTATGGATTTCCGTATCGCCGACACCTTTACCGACAGCCTCGCACGTTTGACCGGCGAGGAGCAGAAGGCGGCAAAGACGACGGCCTTCGACTTGCAGATGAACCCGGTCAACCCGGGCATGAGTTTTCACAAGGTCGGGAACTCGAAGGACAAAAACTTTTGGTCGGTGCGGGTGAGCGCGGACATTCGATTGATCGTCCACAAGAGTCAGGGCAGCCTGTTGCTTTGTTACGTTGACCACCACGACAAGGCCTACGCGTGGGCGGAGCGTCGCCGGCTCGAGACGCATCCCAAAACGGGTGCGGCGCAGATGGTGGAGCTTCGGGAGACCGTGAAAGAAATCGTTGTGCCGAAATACGTGGAATCCGTAGAGGCTGCTCCCGCCAGCAAGCCCAAGCCAAAACCCGAGCCGCTGTTCGCCAACCTCACCGATGAAACCCTGCTTAGTTACGGTGTGCCGGTAGAGTGGCTGAAGGATGTAAGATTGGCGACGGAAGAGACGCTGCTTGGCTTGGCGGAGTATCTCCCAGGTGAAGCCGCCGAGGCGCTCTTGGAGTTGGCGACAGGGGGGAAGCCCACGGTCCCAGATTCAAAGATCGTTCCGGAAAATCCATTCGACCACCCGGATGCTCAACGCCGTTTCCGCACGATGACCAACGTCGAGGAACTGCAGCGTGCGCTCGACTATCCATGGGACAAGTGGACGGTCTTCCTTCATCCCGAACAGCGCCTGATTGTAGAACGCAATTATCAGGGACCCGCCCGGGTCGCTGGTTCAGCCGGCACCGGAAAGACCATTGTTGCACTGCATCGCGCCGTCCATCTGGCGCGGACCAACCCCGAATCGCGTGTTCTCCTTACAACCTTTTCTGACACACTCGCGAATTCGCTGCATACGAAATTGAAGCGGCTTCTTGGGAGCCAGCCGCAGCTGGCGGACCGCATGGATGTCTCCTCATTGGATGCGGTGGCCTTGCGTTTGCACAAATCGCTGATCGGACCGGTGAAGCTGGTATCCCGGGATGATCTGAAGACCGCCATAGTAGCAGCATCGCAATCCGTGCCCGGGCATAAATTCAGCCTGCGGTTTCTGTTGTCGGAGTGGGAACAGGTGGTGGATGCATGGCAATTGGCCAGTTGGGATGACTACCGCGACGTTGCTCGACTTGGTCGCAAGACCCGACTGCCCGAGGGACAGCGCAAGGTGTTGTGGTCGATCATGGATTTCGTCCGCGCTAGCATCGCTAAACGCGGTGCCGTAACATCGGCAGCCATGTTCACGGCGGTCGCAAAGGCCGTAGCCAACGCAAAGCATGCGCCCTTCGACTTTGCAGTCGTTGATGAAGCCCAGGACATCGGAGTTCCGCACCTGCGCTTCCTCGCAGCCTTTGGAACTCGGCGTCCGGATGCCCTCTTCTTCGCCGGCGACCTGGGGCAGCGGATTTTTCAAACGCCGTTCTCGTGGAAATCTCTCGGTGTAGATGTGCGCGGGCGCTCGCGAACCCTGCGCGTGAACTATCGCACGTCCCACCAGATCAGGAGCCAGGCCGACCGGCTTCTCGGCAGTGACGTGACGGACGTTGACGGTAACAAGGAGGACCGGCGTGACACCGTATCCGTGTTTAACGGACCTCCTCCCGCAATCCGCACCTTCAAGACCCTATCCGAAGAATCAAAAGCTGTCGCCAGTTGGATACGCGAACGGGTCGCCGAGGGATTGGCGCCGCATGAGATAGCGCTTTTCGTTCGTTCCGAGGCGCAGTTGACTCGCGCCGAATCCGCCCTTCACGCGGCGAAGTTGGATTACAAAGTCCTCGATGAACGTGTCGATACCACGTCCGGTCGGGCAGTGCTCTGCACGATGCACTTGGCCAAAGGCCTTGAGTTTCGAGCGGTGGCTGTGATGGCGTGCGACGATGAAATCGTGCCGCTTCAGGAGCGGATCGAATCGGTTGGCGATAGCGCCGACTTGCAGGAGGTCTACGACACCGAACGCCACCTTCTTTATGTCGCGTGCACACGCGCGCGAGACAATCTGCTAATCACCAGCACCGAGCCGGCGTCTGAATTTCTGGACGACCTAAGATCCGGGTGAGGGACCGCAGACGCCCTTCAGGGCCGCCCGAAGTTCGTTGAGTGCTTTGTCGCCACCGGCCCGCCGTGCCGTCAGGGAGGAACTCCAGACCAGCGAAATCTCCCGGCTCGCACCTTCCAGGAGCTTCCCACCGAAACCGTGAATGCCTTCCGGTATGCCCCCTCGGAAAGCCAGCAAGGGAAGAATGCCACAGTAGTCACCGGCGGTCACGGCCTCCCGGACTTGGGGAAACGATTGGCACCTCAATTGCGCCGGCCACCCCAACCGCGTTTTCCCCAACGCGGCGGTGAATGTGCTCATCTCGCCCCAAAAAGTAGCAAGGGCGAGGTGCTGCACGCACCAATCGATCAACGCCCCCTCGTCGGCTATTGGAGTCGGGCAGCCCGCCACGAGTTCACGACGAACGAAGAACGCGTAATCCAGACGACACAGCTTTTCGATCCGAAGCCGCTTCTTACGGAGCAGCCCCTTGTCGATAGCACTGCTGCGGACCAGTCCGATGTCCAGCGACCCATCTAACAGACCGGCCACGATCTCCCGGCTTCGCAGGTTGTGTAAGTGCAGCTCAACCTTCTTGCGCCACCCTCCGGCGTCTCTAAGTGCGGGAATGAGGAGGTAAAACATCAGGCTATCACCGGCACCGATGCTGAAGCTGTTCGGCTTCCGTTCTGTCTGGTGCTTAAAGTCCTCCAGCTTCTGGAAAAACTCCCGGGCGAGGGCGGCCAGTTCTTGTGCCTCCAAGGTCGGCACCTTGTAGGCCCCAGCGCTTTTCCTTGTTCGGATGCCCAACGCTTGATCGATACGCCCCAACTGCTGCGTAGCGGCGGCTTGCGCGCTCTTGCCTGAGCCAAACGCCGCCGAGAGAGATCCGCGTTCAACAAACCTTACCAAGGTGTGCAGTTGTTCCGGGGTGGGAATGCGTTGCTTGAATAGCGCCTCAAAGGACATCTAACGCAAACGTTAGAGGTGTTATCCAATCAAGACCAGCGTATTTACCTCGGATTCGTATGCTGAGCACCGTCCGAGAATCACCGCAGTTCACCACCACCAGCAAACCGCCATGAAAGAATTCCAAGTCTCCTGCATTACGAAGTCCCCGCCCGATAGCGCACACCACCAACACATCACCCACATCGGCGGCATCGGAGCCACCGCGTGGCGGTTGACGAAAGCGTCGGCCATTCGCCGCATCGAATCCAAGGAGGAAGCGTTTTTCACCGTGGACAAGCTGACCGGCAAAAAGGTCTACATCGGCGTGGTGCGCGAGGCCGGCAGCGAGCCCTACCTGCGCACCTACGCAGACAGCACCTGGAATAACAATCTCCTCGCGCAGCCCGCCTGTCCGGCTTCGCACACGGTGATCGACTGAAAGCCCATTTACGCAAAATCCCCGCCTTCGCCCATGATTGCCACCGTCCAGAACCAAGACAACCAGGCCAATCAAACGGGGCACGCGCTGGATCGTCCGCTTTTAACCAGTTTACCCCACGCGCATCGTAGCGCATCCTTTAGTCCGCACAGCCCCGCAGACAAAATGTCCCCGACATCTCGCACACACCTTTTCATTAGCTACGCGGTGCAAGATTCAGCGCTAGCGGGATGGCTCGCCCGAAAACTGAGCTTGGCGGGGTATGCCGTGTGGTTCGACAGAATGAAACTCCTTGGTGGCGAGCCATGGCCACAAGACATCGATGTCGCGATCAAGGAACGCACCTTCCGGATGTTGGCGATTCTTTCAGAGAATTCGATCAAGAAGCCCAACCCGAGCAAAGAACGGGCACTCGCACTTCAAATTTCCAAGGACGAAAATATCCCCGATTTCCTGATCCCACTGAAAGCCGATGGAGTGAAGCTGGATTGGTTGATGACCGACCTCAGTTACCTGCCGTTTAATCGAGGATGGGCCGACGGTTGGAGGCAACTTCTCAAGAAGCTCGATTCTATCAATGCGCCCAAAGCTATTCCGGTAGGAAGTGGCTTGGCCGCGCAAACCTTCGATGCGGGGGCGGGGCTGTTGACCAACGCCTCCGAGGAAATCGTCACGAACGCGCTTCTCATCAAGAGCATCCCCGAGGTTCTGACGTTTTTTGAATTTACGCGGGAAGCGTCGAAGGACGAGGACCGGCGGATGCAATACAACTGGGGCTGCTACAGAGTGGCCAACGGCTACCTGGCATTTGGTCCTCCGCCTTCAGAATTTCAAGAGATGGTTCGTCAGACCAAGACAGCTTTCACGTGGCGGGACACTCGTGAATATGAGGGGATCGATGTAAACAACATCGTCAGGCACATAATTGAGCAAACGCTCGAAACCCGTCTCAAATACTCAAAATGCCTCCCACATCCCAATAACCACCGGCTTTTCTATTTACGGTCCGGGTGGAGTCCGGACGGAAAGATTCATTACATCGGCCGCGGTGGGAAAAAGACCTACAAGCGCATCGAAGGCCGGGCGCGTATTTGGAAGCAGGGTGTTCCAAAAGAGGTGAAACATTTCTTCGGATTCGAATTGAAGCGCTGGCGGCTCAACGACCAGACCGTTGCATTTCAAATCCGCCCGACCCTCGTTTTTGCAGAGCCGAACGGGCAGCTAATATTGGATGCACGAGTCGGTTCACTTCGCAGACGGCTTACCAAAATGTGGTATAACGCCGAATGGGTGAACCGTCTGCTGGCCGCAACGCAGGTAATATCCAGCGCCTCGCAAATCCCCGGCGACGGCTTGGTGCTGGAATCCACGACCTTGAGAATTCAAGCGCCCACTGGAATCAGGGAAGAGATGTTAGTTGCCGATCCCGCCGAGGACGAAATTGCCGAGGATGCAGTTCCGGAACTCCCCGAGGAAGACGACGAAGCCGAAAAAGCGAAGGAATCCGATGAATCCGCTTAAAGTATTCGATGAACCGAAACTCGAGTTCGCGAACCGCCAACTCCTGGAACATCCGCGCGATGGCCTGACACTCTTCGGACCCATCGATTCATCGGGTATCGATAAACCCAAGCGCATTCGGTTCGGACTCGTCGGAAGCAGCCAGGGGATCGCGCTCTTCAATGCGTTCGCCGCTCGATTCCGCCGAGAGATTCCTACGATTGAAGGGAAGGAGGAGATTTGGCCGAGCTTTCCGGGTTTCGAGGAAGCGTTCCACGCGGTCTGGCCCGAGACCCCGGCGGTGGAAGAGCAGATCGACCAAGCGGCTCTCGTAAAGGCAGCCGAGCTGCCCGATTCCCACCAACGAGTATTCGCTGTGACCGAACTCTATCTGGGTGCCATTAAGAAAGCGAAAAGGCGCGACGAGGTATGCGATGTCTTTGTCTGCGTCGTCCCTGAAATCGTCTTCAAAAACTGTCGTCCCCTTTCCAAGGTTCAAGGTGCCGGTCCGAAGCCGAGGGGTAAGGAGATGGCGTTGCGTTCGCAGATGGAGGACATGTTCGGCGGCTACCAGTCGGAGCAATACGACTATTCGGTCGATTTCCGGCGCCAAATCAAAGCTCGCGTGATGGAATATGACGTTCCGATCCAAATTATTCGCGATTCCACGCTTCAACTCACCGAACCCGAAAAGGGCCAGCGTCTCCTGACGCCGATTTCCGACCGAGCGTGGAATCTCGCAACCACGCTATACTACAAGACCGGAGGGAAGCCGTGGAAGCTTAGCGGCACACGAGATGGTGTCTGCTATGTCGGTGTGGCGTTTAAGAAAACAGAGGACAATAGATCCGCATGCTGCGCCGCTCAAATGTTCCTCAATGACGGAGATGGCGTGGTGTTCCTCGGCGACGAAGGCCGTTGGTTTTCGGAAAAGACGGGGGAGTGCCACCTGTCCCGAGAAGCGGCGAGGAAACTTCTGACCGGAATCCTGAAGACCTATTCCGATCAAGGGGGGAAGCCGCTGAAGGAAATTTTCCTTCACTGTCGCTCCTCTCTGAATACCGAGGAATACCTTGGCTACCTGGATGCCTGCCCGAAAGACGCCAAGCTGGTAGGCATCCGAGTCGCGCCGGATCGCTCAGGGATGCGTCTCTATCGACTTGGCACACGCCCAATCTTGCGCGGCAGCTTTTGGCAGACTTCCGATAAAACCGGCTACCTTTGGGGCAGCGGATTCAAACCGCGCCTGCGAACGTATGACGGTTCAGAAGTCCCGGTTCCGCTTGCGATCTCGGTTGAGCACGGTTCCGCTTCGATCGAACAAGTCGCAAAAGACATCCTCGGGCTTACGAAACTGAATTACAACGCTTCCAAGCTCGGCGAGTTCCAGCCCGTCACGATCAGGTTCTCCGAGGAAGTAGGCGAAATCCTCGTCACAAATCGGAAAGTGGGAAAGAGGCACCCGAATTTTAAGTATTATATTTAGCGGGCACCTAATTTCAGGAGGGTCATTCTCAAAGAATGGGTGAGCTGCCTCGCCCTCCCCATTCTAGCGGGGCACGCGGACGTTTCCGCCGAGGCCTTCGCAAAGGCAGCGCAGGCCATGGCGGAGAATACCCTTCGCGCGCTGGAGGCGTTGACTAAGTGGCAGACCAGTGTTCCTACCTGAGTTTTGGCACCAAATCTTCGTGCTGCCCAACCGTCATCCCACTGTCGGTCTGATGAATGATTCCGAGATCCGTGAGGAGCGCGACAAACGCTCCTACGCGATCCGCCATGAGACTCGGCTCCAGCGGTTCGTCGTGTTCGACGGCGACCGTTCGGACGATTCCGCTATCGTCGAGGCAAAATCTTAACCGCTGCACATCCCGGCCGTCGAAACGGCCCATGGCCACGCGAAGGTGCTGCGCAAATACGAACTGAGTGAGCAGGTCCTCTACAAAACGCGCTAGGGGTAAATCCGCCCTTTCTTCAAGCCAGCGCGAAAACCATCGCACCGATACGCGGTCCGACCCATCCCAATCCAACTGTTCAAGACCATGCCAAGCCGCAATTCGGGCAAAGGTTCGCAGATGCCAGCGGGCAAGCATCCGCATCGCTGATTCTGCCGGTCGGTCGTCGTCGAGATCGTCACCCCAATCGTAGTTTGCCGATCTTCCGTGAACCTGAGCGTTCCATCCTTCCGAAAGTGCCCGCATGTCGCCGTTCAGACCAATCCCGGCTGCCTCCGCAGCGCAAACCTCCCGAAACGTGGTATTGGTCGCCGGCATCTCACTCACCAGATTCGCCGCACAACTGGGTAGGGTCCGCATTTCGCTGTCTAGGCACCGTTCGAAACAGTGCATGAAATACTCCAGGCAAAAGCGTTGGTATTGGCGCGCTATAAAGAGCGACCAAAGTTCGCGGTGCTGAACCAGCACCGGATCGAGAAGCTTGAGAGATTTGCTACCAATCAATCCGGTGTGCCAGACACGAAGAAGCTGCTCGCGATCTAGTCCGGGCTTTTGCCGAAGAGTCGCCACCAGTAGTGCAGCGCTCAAAGTCCGACCGTTCCATTTACCTTCGTCCGGAGCCGGCAGCAGGCGCCTGGCAAATATCTGTTTTAGCTTCGGCGACATTCCTCGGTAGATCGCCGGATGGAGTCCTCGCAACCCGAGGTCGTCCAACTGTGCGGCCGTAGGTCCACCCGGATTAAGACGGATCAGTTTTCCGTATGCGTTCGATTCTCTCAGTTTTTGATCGACGTAGTTTGCAATGGCTACGGCATCCGCGCTGTCATCCGCCAGATTAATGTTCGTGACCCGCCCCAGTTCCCCAGCCGCGAACCCGCGATGCAAGCCGAGGCTCCGCAGCGAGGGACCGTAAAGAGGCGCGGCAAAAATACTCGTGGCGGAGGTGCGGCCCACTTTTCCGAATCGTAATTCAGTTGGAAACACGAGCTTCTGATCGACACCAATACGCGTGCGTGCAGCACCGTATTTCTCTTCGGCGGGCGCATCCTTCCGCTGGCAATACGCAATCGCGATTTGGACCGCCTCATTGAAACCGTCAAAGTTCTCCGCGGTAAAACTCGTTTTATCGCACAACTCTTGGAACTTCCACGGCAACCAGGTCCCGAGCATAAACGATCCTACATCACTGGTTGCGTTGTTGATGCCCGGTAGCAGGTCGCGCGCAAGAATCCGCAGATTCACTACTCGCAATCCGAGAAAATCGAGACCCCCGCCTTTGGGCGCGAAGTCTTCGGTGCCGAATGGTAGCTGGGGAAAATCGTCAGCTGCCATGGTCGAGGAGAAACGCTTCGTGGAGTTGGAAAGGTGTAAGGACACTACGACAACGCGGGCAATCGACGGTGCCGATAGCGCTGAGGCCGTCGAACTCTGGTGACTTGATTCGCGGGCATCCGTCGTTCGGGCAAAAGCGCTGGTTCGGATCGACTCCTACAATCTTCCGATTGGCCTGTTTCGCTTTCAGCAGGCTCGCATACCCAGGTTCGTTGCACCACTTCACGCCATCCAGCTCAGTCAGCGCCGTAGCGAATTCGTTTTTGAGCTGTTCGGCATTCTCTCCTTCCCCGAAAAGACGAAGGGCCACTTGAATGACCACTGCTTTCGTTTCGGCGTCGAGATTCCCCAGTTGAGCCGCTGACCGAAAGGTGAGCCATTGCCGCCTTGAGAAGGTGGCACTGCCCCTCGCCCTGAGAAAGGCGAACAGTGCAATATGGAAAGGCACTAACGAAGCATGGATCGTTCTTTGGAATCGATGCTGAATGTCCCACGCCAAAGGCGGAAACATCGAATGGCGATACACGCTATTGAAGGCCGGCGTGAAGCTGTGCCCTTGCGGGCGCCGGTCGAACAATGCCTTGGTGTAGTCGGCAACGACCTCCATGAGCTCTTTACTTGCCGCCGCCGGCCGAAGTTTGCGCGTCCCAGACCAAACCCTCTGCGCGAGATGAAAATAGCCAACGGCGACTGGCAGCAGTCGCTCAGCGCGCACGGAATCCGGTGTCATGGAGTGCACTCGCCGGCAAAAGTCAGCGATCCGTTCCTTCGCTAGTTCGAATACTTTTTGCGCAGCTTTTCGCCGCCTCTCACTTGGAATCGAAGGCTTTTCGCCGTCGTCCAGATCGGCGGAGTCATCCTCTGTTATCTCCCCGAGGCTGGGATCGCGCAATAACCCCTCCAACATTTTTTGGAAACATGCGTCACTGCCCGAATTCCATCCGCCGGCCCCACCCCGCGTAGCTCCCGGCTGCGGGGGCCAGATCGGCTCGGTTCGGTCTAGCTCTTTCGGCTCCTCCTTTGGCTTATGGGGAGAGCTGCTGTTCGGAACAGGCACTTCATCCGCGCCCTCCATGACTCTCCCCAAGAGTTCAAAGACCGCCCCGAGTTCGGCCAGCGAGGGGATCGCTTCTGCTGTGAGGACCGTCTGCACTCCTGCCCAAGCGTTTCTTTGCTGGGGTGTAGATGAAAGCATCGCTGTGTCATCGACAAACGCGACCCCTTCACGGCGATGCCCGGATGAATCGGTGCCGGTGATCTTCACCGACAGACAATTGAGGCCTTCGGGGCGCTTTTGAAACTGCTCCCAGTGAATCAACCACACCGATTGCACGAATCCCTTCGAGAACTGCACTGACGTCGATTGCGACCCCGAGAGAAGCTCGACGCTGACCTGTGAGAGCGGCGTATTGTTGACCTCCGCAGGGTCGAGCGAAAGCCGGATTCCGGACCCAACGTTTGCCGCCCACAGGCGCAACCAACGCGATCCAGATTCCGGCCAAACAATCTTCAATTCGTCAACTTTGGGCAGCGGTCCATCCGATTTAAAGTAATAGGCAAACGTCGACTGGGGCACCTTCCGCAGAACGCCGGCTTCCACATTGCCTCCTGAGAGCGCCTGGATTGTGCAGTTTACACTGCCATTAAACAACCACGCGCCTGCGTCTCCGCTAAACCCATAAAGCTTCAGATGAGCGAAAGCCCCTTTTTCCGACCATAACTTCAGCTTGCGACGGGTTTCGCCGGCCGGGTCACGAGGCAAATCGATGGATGAACCATGCAAAGCCGGAAACACCTCCAGCTTCGCTGCGGGAAATCGCACTGAAAGCGAATCAAGGCCCTTGAAGCTGCCGCCAAAAAAAGGCGCTGCCACACACACCTTTTTGGCACTAGCGCCGGAGTGAGCGACGATCTGATCGGGGAAATTACCACCAAACGAACTCAGGAAGAATACCTCCCGAGACGCCGCAGCGCTTTGCGCTGCGGCTACTCCTTTCATGATTTGAGCACAATCGACCAGGATTTCCCGTGCGGGGACTGCATCGGAATCGAATCCTTTGAACAGGTCCGCAAGTGCTTCCACGAACCCGACCAGTTCGCTACCAAGCTCACGTTGGTTGCCGCCCGGTCTGATTCGTATCACGTCGAAAAGCTCGTGATTCCCGATGAAGCCCGAATGAGTGAGATTCCCGCTTCCGCAGAGAACAGCAAACTCGTCGTCCGTCGCCATGATCCATACTTTGGCGTGAAAACTTTTCCCATGCGGCGCCAGCACCATTGAGTAAGTGGTGGTCACGTCCACGAGAGCGCTCGCTTCGGCCGTAGCGTTCGCGAATCCAAACTCATCGCCGATGATCACGGCACCGTGTAATCGAGAACGGTCGATTTTCGGGAGGACCACCGACTCGAAGAAAGCAAGGCTCGCAGTATACGTCGTTCCAATCAGAAACTTCGGAGCAAAGAGCCCGAAAAAGTCGGAAAGCGGAACTGTCGTTAGTGTCTCCATCGTGGGTCGGCCTTTGTCATTAACGATTCTAAATGTGGCGTTTGAGCCGAATCAACCCGACATACACGGCCTGACCTTATTTCGGGGAAACGTCTTTCCCCGCGGTCGAGTCTGCGTCTCGTCCTCCCCATTCTAGCGGGGACACCCCGCAACGCCCCGACGCCGGCCAAGGCCGGCTTGGATAGCACGAGCGTTACCGGCCATCGCTCCGGTGTTCCGCTCCGACTGCGGCTCCGGCCACTCGCTGCGGGCGGAGACGGCTTGGCTCCGCGCTTACGGCCGCCTCTGGCGATTCGTCGTCCGAGCACGACCATTCGCCAGGATCGCTCCCGGTCGCAGGCTCTCCGGTCGCGACACCGGCGGCCTTGCCGCGCTTCCGCCGGCGCCGACTCCTTCCTTCACTCCCGGCCTGTCGCCTTCGCTCCGCTCCCACACCTGCACGCCGTCCGGTCCCGCTCGACCCCGAGAGTGACGCTCAGACGCCGCTGGGCTGCCGGTGCTCGCTCTCGTTGCACCGCTCGCGCATCCGTAGTGTGCGTAGCCTGACCCCTGCGGGCTGCCTGATTGTAGCACCTGCGCCGGCTGGCGGTCGGCGGCGCGAGCGCCTTGTTCACCATGCCACCCATGAACGGGTGCCCGTCATGGTTCACCCCTACGCTTCGCTCCGGGGCTCGCGCCTTCTCCGCGCTGCGCGCTCCGTCGCCCGTCCGCGCCTCAAGGTATTGCTCGCTACGCTGCGCTCCACCTTGCGCGACGGTGCTGATCGTCGGCATCCCTCCGGGGCGGCCGATTTTCGGTTCGGCTCGGGTTGGGGTCCGCGTCGCGCGGCCCGCGACTGATGCGCCCTCGTTGGGGCGCTCCAGAACAAGGAAAGTTATGAACTCGATTGAATCCGTTCCCGTTGCTCCCGCTCGCGTCTTCAAGGCGGTTTCGTCCGATGATCTCCGCCGCTGCGCTCCCTCGATCTTCGCCGAGCACGCGCGGCCCGGGGTGTCGTCCCGCTACACGTTCGTTTCCACCCAGCAGGTCGTTGCCCTGCTAGGTGCCGAGGGTTGGGAACCGGTGAAGGCGTCCGAGCAGCGGGTCAGGTTGGAGGACCGCATCGGTTTTCAGATGCACGAAATCCGCTTTGCCCGGCGGGTTGACCTGGAGGCCGGGGCCTTTCAGGTCGGCAACACCCGCCTGGAAATGATCCTGCAGAACGCCCACGACGGCACCCGGGCATACCGCATCGACGCGGGCCTGTATCGGTTGGTTTGCCGCAACGGTCTGACCGTCGCGGATGCCGACTTTGCCCATGTCTCGATCCGGCACGTGGACGTTTCCGCCGACGCCTTCGCCAAGGCGGCGCAATCCGTGGCCGAGAACACGCCTCGCGCGCTGGAGGCGGTGGCCAAATGGCAGGGTGTGCAGCTCCCGCAGGCCACCCGGGTGGAGTTCGCCCGGCGCGCGGCGGGCCTTCGTTGGGATGCCGATCAGCCGGTGATGAAGTTCCTCGGGCCCGAAAAGCTGCTGACGCCGGTGCGTTATGGCGATGCGGCGACCGATCTTTGGACGACGATGAATGTCGTCCAGGAGCACCTGATTCGAGGCGGCGACCGCTACATGGGTTACACCGCCGGCATGGGCATCCGCCGCAACCGCACGCGCCCAGTGGGCGGCCTGAGTGAAGGCCAGAAGCTCAACAAGGCGCTCTGGAGTCTCGCGAGCGAGTTCGCCAACAACTGAGTCACGCACGGGGAGCGGCCTGCGGGCCGCTCCCTTTCTTTCGGGAGGCGTGATCCCCCGTTTCCGGTAGGCGCGCTCGCGTGCCAGGCGCACGCGAGCCGCTTCAATCAATGGCGCCGGTCAGCACTCCGCTGACCGGCGCATTCACAATCAACGCCATCGCCCATGAATAACGGAACCTCCGTAGCGCCCGCCACCACCCGCACCCCCCGCACCACGACCACCACCGACGAACTCGATACCCTCAAGCGTGAGCTGATGAAAGCCGAGGTCCGCCTCGCCAAAGCCCGCGCCACCGTCGTCAGCGCCGAGATCGACATCAAGGTGCTCAACGGACGCCTCCGGGCACTCGCCAAGTCTTGATGCCCACAAGCACGACAGGCCGATGTCACAAACCGCCGGCCGTCACAGTCGAGCGCGCCGCAAACGCAGCGCATTCGTGATGACCGAGACGGATGACAGCGACATCGCGGCACCCGCGATGATCGGACTGAGCAGAGTCCCGAAAAACGGGTAGAGAATGCCCGCGGCCAGCGGGACGCCGAGGGCGTTGTAAATGAAGGCAAAGAAGAGATTCTGCCGAATGTTGCGCATCGTCGCCCGCGAGAGCTGGATCGCTTTCGCGATACCGCGCAGGTCGCCTTTGATCAGCGTGATCCCGGCGCTTTCCATCGCGACATCCGTGCCGGTTCCCATCGCAATGCCGACATCGGCGGCGGCGAGTGCTGGCGCATCGTTTACGCCATCTCCGGCCATGGCCACCACCTGACCACCCTGCTTGAGCGCGTTGACCTTCTTGATCTTGTCGGCCGGCTCGACTTCCGCCTCGAAATCATCGAGGCCCAGCTTGCGGGCCACCGCCTCGGCGGTGTGACGATTGTCTCCCGTCGCCATGACCAGCCTTACGCCGAGCCCGTGCAACATCGCGATGGCTTCGGCCGTGGATTCCTTGATGGGATCGGCTACCGCGAGGAGCCCCGCGACCTTTCCGTTCACTGCCGCAAATAGCACGGTTTTGCCGTCGGCCTGTAGCGCCGCCGCGCGGTCCCGCAGTGCGGCGTCCACCGCCACACCTTCGGCTTCGAGAAACTTGGCCTTACCCACGAGAACCGTTTTTCCCTCGACCGTCCCGGCCACGCCCCCCGCCGTGACCGAGCGAAAGCTGGTCACTTCCGGCAGAGGAAGCTTCTTCCCCTCGGCCCCCCGCACGATCGCGGCGGCAAGCGGATGTTCGGAAGAACGCTCGAGCGAGGCAGACAGCCGCAGCAACTCCGTTTCAGCCAGGCCGGCCGACGGCAAGACGTCCGTAAGCTGTGGCCGGCCCTCGGTGAGCGTGCCGGTTTTGTCCACCACCAGGTAGGTGACTTTGCCGAGGTGTTCGAGCGCCTCGGCGTTCTTCACGAGAACGCCGGCCTGTGCGCCGCGACCAACGCCGACCATGATCGCCATCGGCGTCGCGAGCCCGAGCGCACAGGGGCAAGCAATGATAAGCACGGCCACCGCATTGACGATGGCATAGGCCAGCCGTGGCTCCGGGCCAAAAAAATACCAGACCAGAAATGTGATCACGGCGATGCCCGCGACGACCGGGACGAAAATGCCGGACACTTTATCCACCAAGCCCTGGATCGGCGCGCGACTGCGCTGCGCCTCCGCCACCATCTGCACGATCCGAGCCAGCAGCGAATCCGCCCCCACTTTATCGGCCTGCAGCACGAATCCGCCCGTGCCGTTGACCGTGCCTCCCGTCACGCGGTCCCCGGCTTTCTTCTCCACGGGTAGCGATTCGCCCGTCAGCATGGATTCGTCGACCGAGGAGGACCCCTCCTCGATGACGCCATCGACCGGGATCTTCCCACCTGGCCGCACCCGCAACCGGTCACCGGTCTTGACCTCAGCCAGCGCAATCTCCGTGTCGCCCGTCGGCGAAACCCGGATGGCGGTCGGCGGCGCCAGATTCAGCAGGGCCTTGATGGCACTGGACGTGCGGGCCCGTGCGCGGAGTTCGAGCACTTGCCCGAGCAGGACGAGAACGACGATGACTGCCGCCGCCTCAAAATAGATATCGACGAAGCCGGTATGGCTCCGCATCGCGGGCGGAAACCAGTCCGGCGCAAAAAAGGCCACCGCGCTGTAGAGCCATGCGGCGCCCACCCCCAGTGCGATCAGCGTGAACATGTTCCAGTGACCGGTGCGAAACGAGCGCGCGCCCCGCACGAAAAATGGCCAGCCGGCCCACCAGACCACCGGTGTCGAAAGCAGGAACTGAATCCACCGGCTGGTTGATCCGTTGGCGACATGCGAAAACGCCGGCACGAGATGCGCCATCGCGAGCAGGAAGACCGGCAGCGAGAGCGCTCCGCCGATCCAGAACCTGCGTGTCATGTCACGCAGTTCGCCATTTTCCTCCTCTGAATCTGCCGCACTCACCGTCTTCAGTTCGAGAGCCATGCCGCAGATCGGACACGCCCCGGGATGGTCCTGCTCAATCTGGGGATGCATCGGGCAGGTATAGATCGCCTTGCCCGCGGCCGGGGCGATCCACGCGGGATTCCGCTCCAAGGCCATGCCGCATTTCGGGCAGTCGCCCGGCTTGTCGCTCACCACACCGTCGCACATCGGGCAGAAGTATTTTGCGCCCTTGGCGGGCTTTACGTCATGGTGGCCGTGATGACCGTGCTCATTGTGATGCGCGTGCTGGTCATGGTGATCGTGACCCGCATGGCGCGCATGGGCGTGTTCTTTGTCGTGGCAAGAAGAGTGATCGTGTTTCATGGCGGTTGGTTAGCTGACTTTCTTGCGCGAGCGGAGCGAACGGCCGAAATCCCAGAGAGCGAGGACAAGCGGGGCGTTGTAATCGTGGCAGCGGCATCGCGCGCCGCGATGACAAAGGCAGTTTTTACAACCGCAGGACTGGCTGTCTTGTTTCTTGGTGATCATGAGGGACGAAGTGGTGTTCATCCCTGCAGACGGACCTGACCCCTGAATCTTACAGGAGGTTGCCGTTTTCTTTCACCGGGTCGCAATTGCAGTCGAGACAGGCGCCGTCGGCGCACGCCCCGCAAAAGGTCTCCAGCCGGGCGCGTAATTCCTTCCGTGCACGGTGCAGGGTGACACTCGCATTGTTCACTGTCATCTTGAGGGCTTTGGCCGCCTCTGGCACCGGCTCCCCGTTCAGATCGACTCGGCGCAGCAGTTCGGCGTGCTGGGGTTTGAGCGTGTCCACCACGCTGCCGAGACACAGGCAGAGCTGCGGTTCCCAGCCAGGAGGAGCGGCGGTGACATCCTCTCCGAGACTGGCGATCAATGTGCCCAGCGCATCATCCCGCCGGCGGCCAGCCGCCCGGGTGCGGTAATGATCGACCAACGCGTTGCGCAGCAACCGATAGAACCAAGCGGTAAGCTTGGCATCATCCTGCAGTTCGCCGGCCCGCTGCATCGCCTTAAGCAGTCCATTCTGGAGAATGTCCTCCGCCTCGGCCTCGCTGCCGACGCGCGCCACCAGGAACGCCCGGAAGGCGTTGCGCTGGTCGTTGAGGGCGACGGCTAGTTGGTCCGCGCGAGGGCTCACGAATAGAACATTGGCTATTTTCTCGGCAGGACGCGAGACGAGGAATGCGTCTGGATGAATCTCCACTGGCCGTTGATTTTCTTCAGCACCGAGGTAGCGACGCCCTGGCGTTCGACCACCTTGCCGTCGGCTTTCAGCACGATCCGATAAATGTAGCTTTCGGTCGTAATGGCAAACGGGGGATCGAGCCGCACCTCCAGCTTGTAATCGCGGAACGCGAATTCCTTGAATTCGTCCAGTTCCGGCCCGATGTGGTGCTCCAGATAGTGGGCGAAGGTGCCCTCCACTCCGCCGGACTCGAACACCTGCGAGTCGGCCGTGAAGAGATCCTTCGCCCGGGACGCGTCCAGCGCTTCCATGGACTGCTTATAGAGGCCAACAACTGATTTGACGGCGGCCAAATCGGTCGCCTCATCGGCATGACCAGACGTGGCGCCGACAAGGGCAAGCATGACGGCCAGGGACAGGGCGATTTTCATGGGAGGGAGGAGCTTCGCAGGGCGGAGGTCACTGCATGGCGGTTTTGATCCGGACGGTGGGCTGCAAGGCGGAACCATTGGCCGCAACCAAGTCGGATGGACCGCATAGCTCAAGCGGCTTGCCGCTGCGGGCCCTGATCCGCGCCTCGGCTTGAGCGGTGGCCGCCTCGAACGCGAGGCCGTCGCGCTTCATGTCGGATTCCTCGGCCGGCAGGGCGAGAGTTCCAGCTGGTGATGAATACCAGCCGGGATCGGAGCCGTCGGCGGGTAGTTCGTCGCGAACCTTGAGAATGGTGAACATGCCTCCCATCGTGATGTAGTCGTATTGGCCGGGTCCGCCGACCATCGGCAGACTGTTCGGAGGGACGGCCATGCCCATTTCGCCCATGTCACCCATGCCGGTTTCGCCCATGGTCATGTAACCTGGGACCAGCGGCCGGATCTTCTTGTTCAGGCCGTCGGTATTGATCCCGATCAGGTTGCCGAACTGGTGCCCCATCTGCGTCATGACGTGGTGCAGCATGTGGCAGTGCATCACCCAATCTCCGGGTTCGTTCGCCACGAACTCCACCGTGCGCGTGCTGCCCGTCGGCATGTGGACAGTTGTCTCCGGCCACTGCCCGGCCTCGGGGATTTCTCCGCCGTCGGTGGCCACCACCTTGAAGTAATAGCCGTGCAGGTGGATAGCGTGGTGGCTCATGGTGCTCAGATTGCCAATCCGGATGCGCACGCGCTCGCCTTTCTTTGCCACCAAGGCCTCGGTGCCGGGAAAGCTGCGCCCGTTCATGGTGAAAACGTTGAAGTCGGTCATCTCATTCGGGTCGGGCCGGCGCGCGCCCACCTCGATTTTCCACTCCGAAAGCATGATCGCATAATCGCGGTCCGGCGGCGGAGTTTTCGGCTTTTTGGGATGGATGATGAAGAGGCCCATCATGCCGAGCTGCATCTGGGTCATCTCGTCATGGTGCGAGTGATACATCAGCGTGCCGTGCTGCCGGAGGGTGAATTCGTATTTGTAGGTCTCGCCCGGCTGGATCGCCTTTTGACTGACGCCGCCGACTCCATCCATGCCGCTCGGCAGCAGAACGCCGTGCCAATGCACCGTGGTGGGTGCGTCGAGCCGATTGGTGACGTAGATGCGCACATGGTCGCCCTCCACCGCCTCGATGGTCGGACCGTGCACGCGGCCATTGTAGCCCCAGCAATTCGCCACAAGGCCGGGAGCGAATTCATGCACGACCGGCTCGGCGGTCAGATGAAACACCTTGACGCCGTCCACCATTTTCCAAGGCAGCGTGATGCCGTTGGGCGTGATGACCGGCTTGTAGTCGAGCGGGCCGGACGGCACGAACGGCTTGGTCGAGCCATCGCTGGTGGGCTTGGCCTCTTCGGGCGCGCTGGCGGCAAGCAGGCGTGCGGTCGGAAGGGCCAGAGCCGCGCCTCCGGCCATGGCAAGAAAGTCGCGACGGGAAAGAGAGGGATTCATTTTTGTGGGAAGATCAGTTGCTGCCATGATGATGGTGTTCTGGCGGTGGGGGCTCCTCGGCCGGCTTATCGACAGCAGCGACGACGACCGGAAGTTTTCCGCCAACCGCCATCTCAAGGGAGGTCCGTGCGATCCAGTAGTCGCGCAAAGCCTCGATGCTCTCCCGTTCGATCGCGATCTGGCGCTCCTTGGCGGCCAGTAGCTCGTAACTGCTCTTCTGCATGGCATTGTAGTGTAGCAGGGTTTCGCGGAGCAAGAGCCGGCGCTGGGGCAGCAGCGTCTTGACATAGTAGTCGGCAGAGGCGCGCGCAGCGAGCAGCGTTTCGAGGGCCTCGCGGGTCTGGGAACGCACATCCGAGAGCAAGCCTTCGTAGCCGGCGGTGGCCCGGCGGAGCTCAGCGCCCAAGCGAGCCAATTCGGCCTGGCCTTGATCAAAAATGGGCAGTGCCAGCTCTAGGCTTGGGCCGGTGACTCGGGCGCCGTCGGGGTCTCGTTCCGTGTCGATCCCCAGGTTGACGGAAGCCGGCAACAGCCGGGTCTTGCGTTTCAACGACAGAGCTTGCTCCGCGAGGGTCACCTGCGACTTCATCGCCGCCACATCGAGCCGCTGGGCCACGGCAAGATCCTCCAGGTCCGCGGGCAATGCATCTGTTTCCGGCAACCCGGGCAGGGGCGAAATCTTCCAGCCGGTTTGCCCACTGGAAAGACCCAGCAGGCGATTTAACTTTTCCCGGTCGGTCCGCAGCATGGCTTCGGTGCGCATGTGTTCCAGGTGCGATTCCTGCGCCATCGCCTGCTGATTGGCCAGCTCCAGTCGGTTGATGTTGCCGGCGTCGTATTGCCGCTGGGCGAGATCGGCCGCAGCATCGTTGACCTCGACGATGGCCGACAAGCGGGTCAACAACTGCTGGCGGGCCTGCACCGTGTAGGCAACGGCTTTGACCTCGCCCGCCAAGAGTAATGCACGATGCGCCACCCGCTCGACGGTTTGCCCGAGGTGTTCCTTCGCTATTTTCTTGCGGACGGGTAGCAAAATCCCGTCGAGCAGATCGGCTGCAACCGATAGTTCCACGTTGGGGCCGCGCGGTCGGTCGCTCGGCCAGCGAACACCGGCGCCGAAAGACGGATTGGTCAGACGGCTGGCGGCGATCAACTCCGCTTGGGAGATACCCAGGTCTTCAAAAGTGGCGCGCAGTTCGCGGTTGTTGATGAAGGCAATTTCTACGGCGCGCTCCGGCGTCAGTTCCTGTTCCAGCAGGGTGGAAACGGCGCGGTCTGCTGCGGCGCGCTCCTCCGCAGTCTGTCGCCAGTCCACCGCAAGACCGCTCCGGGAAGCAACGGCTTCCTGCACCGCCGGCAGCGCGGCCTTGGGATTGGTTGCACAGCCTGCGAGCAGAAGTGCGCAGGCGGCGAGAAGTGACGTCGCGTGACCACGGAGAGAGGTATCGGGCATGGAAGGGTGAATCATGATGGATTGAGCGAAAACCAATCGTTCCCCCACACGAGGGCGGCGCCGAAGTGTCCGGCGGCCGTGATCAACACGAGAGTGACAAGGGCGAAGGCCCGGCGCCCCCAGACCAGCTTCATGGCTTTGGCGTCACCCCAAGCGCGGGCTGACCACCAGGCCGCAACGGCCCAGACCGCCGCAGCGAGTCCGATCCACCGGTGCAACTCCAGGATCAACCGTTGGTCCGAGCGGATATGTTCGTGGGCCGCGAGCAGCCAGCCGCTGCCCGCCGCAATCAAGGCCGCGATTGCGCCCAATCCAAGGAGCCCGCGCACGGCCTGCTCCAGAAACGGGCTATCGCGGAAGCATCGAAAAAGCTCAAGGACCGACCCGACGACCAGCAACGCCAAGGGGAAATGCAGGATGACAGGATGCAGCCGACCCAACAATTCTGCGAGTTGGTCCATGACAAAAGAGCTTCACCCGGCTTCCGGCGGAAGCCGGGCGAAGCCAACGGGTGGGCGGGATCAGTGCTTGTGCTCCGCGTGGGCCTCGCCCTCTTTCTTGGCGGCGCCGTCGAGGATTTTGAGGTATTTCTCGGGATCCTTGTTGAAGTCCTTGACGCAGTCCTTGCAGCAGAAGCTGATCAGGCGGTCCGGCTTGCCTTCGGTCCGGTAGATGAAATCAACCGGCTTGCCCATGTCGCCGCCGAGTTTGTCCTCGGATACGATGCAGGCGGTAGTCGGGTATTCAGCCTTGGCCTTGGCCACCCAGGCGGCGTCCTTTTCGGTAACGGGGACCAGTTGGCCCTTGTTATGACCTTCGTGGGCGAAAGCCGTGCTGGCGGTCACCGCAGCACCAAAGAGTGCCGCAGCAATGGAGAGAGAGCGGAGGATTTGCATAGATTTGATTGAGGATTCGGAAGGTTAAACGTCCACCACCGTCCAATCCCTCAACTTTCTTGCCGGCCAACGTGCAGGCTCAGAACTCGTAGCTGGCGCTCAGACCGAACCAGGTTCGCCCACCGGAACCGATGAGCTGGGGGGACCAGTATTGATTTTGGTTTACGGTCTGCGTGTGGTGCGCACTCACCGCGACGGTAGTGTGCCATGAAATTCGATAGGGCAGCCTGAAATCGGCCCCCCAATAGCCATACGAATCACGGACGTCCGTTCCCGCCGCATCCGGCAGAACCTCGTCCGCCATGTTTTGCCCGGCATAGAGTCGTCCCTCTAGGTAGGTGCCCCAGCGCGGCAAAGGCTGATCATACTCGACCGAACCTTCCAGCACCCGGGAGTGGAAACGAATATCGTAGCCCGATTCAAGGCCCCACCGCCACCGGTTCCGGTCGGTCCAAGTCATGCGCACGTTGCCTTCAAACGAATGCCCCGCGGCTCCTTTGATCGGGGCGTCTACATACCAGAAATGGGTTCCGGAAACCTCGATAGAGAGGCTGGGCGTCACCGCCCAAACATACCCAATCCTCGACCGCAGTTCGCCGGGAGCCGTGGAGTCCAACGGCCGACTGGACCAGAACTGTCCACGCCAGCCATCCACCGCCCCGTCCAAGGCAACCTGCCACGCATCCCCAGAGCGCTCGACCCCACGATAGATATGGCGCGAGACAACACCCGCGCTCGCGATCAGAACTGGGTCCTCGCCATCTGCCCAAACCTGTCCGCCCAGAAGAGCAGCGCCGAGAACGATCATCCTACGGAGAAGGCTGATTGCGCCCTTGCCTGCCCAGCTGCGTCTGTTCCGACGATCAATCAGGGACATCATCGACTCAGCTTTTTGCCGAACGGATACGTCGCCAGACCGCCGCCACAAATCCCGGCGTCCGCGGAGGGGAGACTTTCCACGCCTGAAGCAATTTGCGAAATTTCCTGTTTATTTTCATGGCCAACATCACCCCCCTCCCGAATTCTTCCATTTGATTTCGGCCAAGAGCTCCTCCACGACCGTCTGAGGACGCTCCCCGTCAGCGAAGCGCTTCGGCGCACGCTGGAATAAATCGACACACAGCGGACAGCAGAGCGGGAACGCCTTCCCATCCCGATAGAGGTGGGCCACCCCGCTGGTGTTGGCTAAATCCTTTCCGCAGACTGCGCAGCTTTCGGTGGGGTCGTTCATGTTTAGGATGGGTTGGACTGCTTCGTTTCACAATGCGGCGTTATCCGCTATTTTTGCCTGGGGACCATGGTGACATACATGCACTCGCCGCCCTTTTCGTTCACAAACCGGACAGAAGATTGAGGACTCGATTGCGCGCCCTTGCCGATGACGACCCTCATCCTGTCTTTGCAGCCGGGACAGATGATCTCCGCTCCTTCCTTGAAGCGCTCCACTGCCTCCGCCTTGCTGGCCAAGGTCACCTCCCGCCGGGCATCACACTGCCGACAGAGATAAAGAATTCGATCCCCGGGTCTCAACTGGGCGAACTGCTCCCGGGAACTGAGCACTTCGCCCGTCTTGCTCCGCGAATACGCGACCGAGAGGGTCGTGCCCACCGCGAGCAGCCCGACAAGGGCGAGAAACACGGTGGTGAGTTTCATGCGGAGCGGGGGTTGTGGCTCAAGTCAGACGGTCAAGCGTTCGTGCCTGCTGGCTCGGTTGAAGGCGGTAATTCCGGTGGCGTGTTCTTGGGGAGAGACCGCACGCGCCACAGGTAGAAAATCGCGGGATACACCAGCAGCTCCATCAGCGTGGAGGTGATGACGCCGCCAACCATCGGCAGCGCGATACGTTTCATCGTGTCGGCTCCGGTGCCGTGGCTCCAAAGGATCGGCATCAGGCCGGCGATGATGACCGCCGCCGTCATGGCCTTCGGGCGAACCCGCTTCACGGCGCCGTGATAAATCGCATCGCGCAGATCGGTGGGAGTGAGCAGACGCCCCTTGGTCTTCCACTCTTCATAGGCGAGATCGAGATAGAGCAGCATCACTACACCGGTTTCAGCATCGAGGCCCGCCAGCGCGATGATACCGACCCACACCGCCACGCTCATGTTGTAGCCGAAGAGGTGCAGCGCCCAAAACGCGCCGACGAGCGAGAACGGGACCGCCAGGAGAACGATCAGTGTCTTGATCCACGACTTCGTATTCAGATAAATGATGAAGATGATCAGCAGCAGTGTAAGCGGCACCACGAGCATGAGACGCGCTTGAGCCCGCTGCATGTATTCATACTGACCGCTCCACAGGATCGTGTAGCCCGCCGGCACCTTGATCTCGCCGCGCTGAATGGCTTCGTTGACCGTGCGCTGCGCACCCCGGACGTAGTTGCCAAGATCGACGCCTTGCACATCGACATAGATCCAGGCGTTCGGAATTGCCGCCTCGCTCTTGATGCCCATCGGAGCCGCCACGACGCGGACCTTGGCCAATTGGCTCAACGGCACCTGCGCCATGCCGGACGCGCTTCCGGCCCCACCCATGCCTCCGCCGGCCCCGGTTCCCTTCACCGGGATCAGGATTTCGCGCAGGGCTTCGAGGTTTTCGCGGTAGTCGCGTTCATAGCGAAGAATGACGCCGTAGCGCTCAAGCCCCTCCACCGTGGTGGTCAACGGCATGCCGCCCAGCGCGACCTGCAGCACCTCCTGCACTTCACCGACGGTCAGTCCGAAGCGGGCAATCGCGTCCCGATCGATGTCGAACTCGACGTAGTTGCCGCCCATCACTCGCTCGGCAAAGACACTACTGGTGCCCGGGGCACGGCGAATCACGCCTTCGATCTCACCGGCGATCCGCTCAAGTTCGCGCAGATCGGAACCCGCGACCTTGATGCCAACCGGGGTCTTGATTCCGGTCGCGAGCATGTCGATACGCGTCTTGATCGGCATTGTCCACGCATTCGTCAGGCCGGGAATCTGCACGGCGTTGTTCATTGCCGCGGTAAGTTCGTCGATAGTGCGCCGCCGGTGGGCGACGACCTTGCCGCTGTCGTTCTTAATATCAACCACCGGCCATTCCTCCTCGGGTTTGAGCATGATGGTCGTCTCGATCATGTCCATTGGCGCTGGATCGGTAGCCGACTCGGCCCGGCCGATCTTGCCGAAGACGTGATGCACCTCGGCGAACGACTTGATGATCTGGTCCGTCTGCTGGATGAGTTCTCGGGCCTTGGTCGGGGAGATGCCCGGGAAAGTCGTGGGCATGTAGAGCAAGTCGCCCTCGTAGAGCGGCGGCATGAACTCCGAACCGATGTTCTGGTAGGGAAAGGCTTTCCCCATCTTCAAAGCCACGTCTTTCGCGCCGCCGTCGGGCAGCACGCGTGCGACAATGGCGTTCCACGGGAAGAACACCCAGCCAACCACCACGGCCGCGGTGATGATCACGGCCCAGCGGAACTTGATCATCACGTCCAGCAGCGGGTGATAGAGCCAGATCAGGAAGCGGTTTACCGGATTCTTGTCCTCGGCGGGGATCTTCCCGCGGATAAAGAACCCCATCAGCACCGGCGCGAGGGTGATCGACAGGATGGCTGCCGCCGCCATCGAGTAGGTCTTGGTGAACGCGAGGGGCTTGAACATGCGGCCTTCCTGCGATTGCAGTGTGAAGACCGGCAGGAAGGAGACGGTGATGACGAGCAGCGAATAGAACAGCGTTGGACCAACCTCGATCGAGGCGTCGCGAATGATGTCCCAGTGCGGCTTCTTGCCCCCGTCGTGCTCCATGTGCTTGTGCGCGTTCTCGATCATGATGATCACGGCGTCCACCATGGCGCCGATGGCAATGGCGATGCCGCCGAGGGACATGATGTTAGCGCTCAATCCCTGCCCGAACATGATCGCAATCGAGGCGAGGACGGCAATCGGCAGGATAACTATCGCCACAAAGGAACTCCGCAGGTGCATCAGGAAGAGCAGGCACACCAGCGCGACCACGATGCTCTCCTCGATGAGCTTCTCCTTCAGCGTGCGCACGGCGCGGTCGATGAGCGCGGTGCGATCATACGCGACCGAATATGTCACGCCCTCGGGAAGGCTCTTCATCGCCTCGTCCAGCCGCGCCTTCACCGCCTGGATGACCTGTCGCGTATCGACCCCGTAGCGGACGACCACGACGCCGCCCACGGTTTCGCCCTCGCCGTTGAGTTCCGCCACGCCACGCCGCATGTCCGGGCCGAGGCCCACGTTGGCAACTTCACCGAGGAGGATGGGGGTCCCACCGGGACCACGCCCCACGGCGACTTTGCGCAGGTCGTCCACGGAAGTGACGTAACCCTTCACGCGCAGGACAAATTCCTTTTCCGCCATCTCAACGGAGCGACCACCCACCTCGCCGTTGCTCTTCTGCACCGCCATCGCCACGTCGGCGATAGACAGGTTGTAGGCGTGCATCCGATGCGGATCGACCGTGATCTGGTATTGCTTCACGTAGCCGCCGACCGAGGCGACCTCGGCCACGCCATCCACGCTCGCGAGCTGGTAGCGGAGGAACCAGTCCTGCATCGAACGGAGCTGGGCCAGATCATGGTTCTTCGAGTTGAGCGAATACATGAACGCCCAACCGACGCCGGTGGCGTCCGGCCCCAAGCGCGGCGCCACGGTGGCCGGGAGGCTGCCCTGCAGGCCGTTCAAGTATTCGAGCACGCGGCTGCGCGCCCAATACGGGTCGGTGCCATCCTCAAAGATCACATAGACGAACGAAAAGCCGTAGAACGAGTAGCCACGCACAACCTTCGCCGAGGGCACGGAGAGCATCTTGGTCGTGATCGGATAGGTCACCTGGTCCTGGACGATCTGCGGAGCCTGCCCGGGCCACTCGGTATAGATGATCACCTGCGTGTCCGAGAGATCGGGTATCGCATCGAGGGGTATCCGTTGCAGCGCGTAGATGCCGCCGAGCACGAGCGCCACGGTGGCCGCCAGCACAAGGAACTTGTTCTTCAGGGAGAAGTTGATGATCGCGGTAAGCACGTTGGGAAGGAGTCAGGGCGACGCCGGGGTCGCGGCCGGTGGTGAGTGGATGGGCGGTCGGTGGGTCTATTTCTTGTCGTGTTCGCAGGGCTCGCCCGCAGCCATGGCTGCTGCCGACATCCCGCAGCTGCCGCAGCCTTCCCCAGCTGCACCAGCTTTGGTGTCGTTGCTGGCAATGCCTGGTTGCGCACGGAGGTAGTCGGCCACGGACATCGTGCCCCCAATGGGCGGATGGCCCGGAGGAAGTCCTCCGACCATGGCCTTGGCATCCAGCGGCGGAGCGACTTGAGTCATCCCCGTCTTGGGCGCGGCCTCCGGTTCGGTGATCTCGTCACCACAGGTCAGCATCTTCTCGCCGTAAAACGGGTTCTTGGTGCCTGAGTCGCGCTGCAACCAGCGCGCCTTCGCCATGGAGCACTCGAACACGTGCAGGCCCGTTTCAGCCGTAAGGTGGGCGGCGAGCACTGAGTCCGCAATAGCTGAGCTCAGAGGGGCGAAATCCCGCCGAGCGGACTTAAGGTCTGCGGGTTCCGTCAGTCCATTCTTGAACGCGCCGAAGGGGCCATGCGCGGCGTGCTCATTGGCGGCAAAAAACGCGGTTAGGGCGGCCCGAAGCGCCGGCAGTTGCGCCTGATACCCCGCAAGGTCGTCCTTCGCCAGCGGCGCGGCAGCATCGGCTCCGGCAATGGCCAGCGCTTTGAGAGCGTCAGGGGAGACTATGGCACCACTGGCCTTGGGAGTGCTGGCCGGCGGCGAGGCGGGGACCGCAGGTTCAACCGCGGTGTCCGTGGGCTTGAGCATCTTCTGGATCGCTTCACGGAGCTGGCTCTCCGAATCGAGCATGAACTGGCCTGACGTGACGACGCGCTCGCCCGCCCGCAGACCGCTCAGGACCTGGTAGTTGTTGCCGTCGCTACGCACACCGAGTTTCACCTCGCGCGGCTCGAAGTAACCACCGTCCAACGCGACAAACACCGTGTTGCGCTCCCCGCTCCGCAGGACCGCCATGTCGGGCACAAGGACCGCGTCATCCCCGAGCTGGGTTGAGAATCGCACATCGACGAACATGCCCGGGCGAAGGAAGCCGTCGGCATTGGGGAGGACGATGCGTGCGGTGGCGGTCCGGGTCTGTTCCTGCACCTGCGGCAAGAGCAGATCCACCGTTCCCTCAAACGTGCGCTCGGGGCCATAACTGGTCCGGACCAGCGCCGGCGCCCCCGCGCGCACGTAAGGCAGATCCTTTTCATAAATCTCCGCCTGCACCCAAACCGACGAAAGGTCGGCAAGCCGGTAGATGCGCTCGCCGGGCTTCATCATCTGTCCGGCCACGCCCATCTTTTCGATGACTACTCCGTCAACCGGGGCGCGGAAGACCATCGTGCGGTGCGGTTCCTTCGTCCGGGTCAACTCGGCGATCACCTCTTCCGGCACGTCGAACAATTGCAGGCGAGCCAGCGCGGCGCGGCTCAGGGAGCCGCCGGCTTCCCCGTCCGAGCGCAACGCCACGACATAGTTGAGCTGGGCGTTGTAGAGGTCCGGCGAGTAGATTTCAAAGAGGGGATCGCCCGCCTTGACCACAGCCCAAGTGGCGTTGACGAAGAGTTTCTCCAGCCATCCCTCGTATTTGGTCGTGATATCGCGCAGCCCCTGCTCGTTGTAACCGACGGTGCCGACCGTCCGGAATTCCCGGCGCACAGGACCGTGCTCCACCGGCGCGGTGCGGAGGTTCATACGCTGGATCGTGGCGGAATCGATCTGGATGTTCGCCGAGGCGGCGTCCCCACCTTCATAGACGGGAACCATATCCATGCCCATGGAGTCTTTGCCGGGCTTCGGGCTTACCTCACCCGGCATCATGGTTGATTTGTAGAACTTGATCGTCCGTTCAGCTGGTGCACTGGCTGTGTTCGCCCGGATCGGGGTGAGCTTCATCCCGCAGATCGGGCAATTGCCCGGCTCCTTTTTGATGATCTGCGGGTGCATGCCGCAGGTGTAGAGCTGTTCGGCCGCGAAAAGCGCGGTTGCCGCAATCAGCCCGAGGAACAGAAGAGGAAGGAACCGAAACGAGGATTTCATTGTAAAAGTGATTAGCGGCCAGTGGACGTGAAGTCTGCGACGAGAGGAGCGCCCGCCGGGGCGATATCGGCGGTCATGAGCAGGAGATCGGTAACGGCATTCTCGCGGTCACGCAGTGCGACGACGCGTTCGATCCGCATCCCGAGCGCCATGACCCGCGTCTCGGGAATCATCCCTGGGCTGGTCATGCCAGACTGGTAGCCGGCTTCGACGCTCGAGATGAGGCGCTGATAATTCGGCAGCGCAGTCGTGTCGATATAGGCGATCATCCGGTCGCTTTCTCGAACCATGTAGAGCATCTGCGCGAGCGCAGCTGCCATGGAGAGCTGTTCCGCGCTCACACGCGAGACCGCGGCGTCGCGCCGTGCTTCGGCCGCCGCGACGTTGGCCCGGATTTTTTCACGCCAGATCGGCAGAGAAACGGTGGCGGTCGGCCGGATCATCAACGGATCGGCCTTCAGGTCCGCCATCGCGCCAAGCGTAAAATCGGGTGTGCCCGCCTTGCGGGCTACCGCGACGCCCGCGACGGCCATCTCTACCATCGACCGCATCCGGCCGAGCTGCGGGTTTGCCGCCAGTGTGCGGCGCCAGAGTTCGTCCTCGCTGGGGAGCACCGTGGGCGCGAGCGTCGCCTGAGGCCAGGCCGGATCGACGTCCGAGGTGGCGAGGCCCAGCGCGGACTTAAATCGAGTGCGGGCCGCAACCTTGCGGTCGCCGAGCGCGGCGAGGTCGGAACGAACCTTGGCCACTTCGTTTTCCAAGCGAAACTGACTCTCCAGCGTGCTCATGCCCCGGCCCGTGACGTAGTCGGCTCCAGCCATCGCGGTGGCTTGGTCAAGCGCCGCAATGGAATCTTCGCGGAGGCGAAGCGCTTCGTCCACATAGGCCAGTTCAAGCCAGGCTTTGCGCACTCCGGCCGCGGTTTCGAGGACCGTGGCGACGTAAGCGCGGTAGGCGACTTGGCTGGCGGCCGTCGTTTCCTCGGCCATGGCGCGGCGTTTGCCCGGCGTCATGAAATCGAACATTAGTCCAGGCATGAAAGTCATCAGCGTGTCCGCTACGTCTGCCTCAAAGGTCAGTTGTGGATCTGGCAACGCGCGGGTGGGTGCGATCGACAGCACGCTCGCCCGCCAGTCGCTGTAGGAGGCGAGCACCTGGGGATGCCGCAGCACGGCATACCTCACGTAATCGGCGAGCGGGGCCTGCGCGGCAGGCAACGCCACTTCCGGCGAATGTAACACCTGACCGAGCCGGGTGGATTCGCGTTGCGCTTGTTTTTCCGCCGTCGAGGGAGGCACGGTGCAGCCCGAGACGAACGCGAACACCCCGAAAAGGAGCAGCGTGGCGTAGGAGAATTTCATGGATTAGAGAGCCAGACGAGGGCCGCCCGCTGCGGTCAGCAACGGACGGTCGAGTTCCAAACGGATCGGGTGAACATTTGCACAGATGCGCAGATCAGACCTTGGTCGGAGTGCCGGTGCATTTCGCGCAATTGTGCTCGCCGCCGATCTTGGTCACTTCAGTGGTGACCGGCGTCCCTTTGCCGTTCGGGAGGGAATTCCGTGTGACGACCGTGGTGACCGGGCACATGTGGCAGACGGTCTTCGTGCCAACCTGCACGGGAACCAGCGGGCCCTTACCGTTCGGCAGAGCGGGTTTCATGACCGTGGACGCAATGACTTCAGCGCCGGCGCAGAGCGTGACCGGAGTGCTGTCGGGCTTCGTGGTCGAGACGGCAGTGTCGGCCTTGGCTCGCTCTTGCGCCGCCTTGGTCATGCGGGCCCAGTATTCCGGGCCGGGACCAGCGATGGCGTTTGAGGCGAGGAGGGCCGAGAATAGCAGGCCGAGACCTGCGGCTTTGGGTGATAGGAATGACGTTTTCATGGGATTATTTTTAGGAGCTTCTGATGCTATGGGTTTATTTGCTTCGGATTCGCTTTTCCCTCGTGAATCTCCGCGCATTGCTTGCTGACGACGGGGCACTTATTGCCAAGATGGAGGGGCGGCTGGGCGAGATTCGATGGGCTCTTACTTCTTGGGGGCCGGCGTGTCGGCGGTGACTGCGCAGCAGAACGCAGCGCCTTCACCGCACATGCTGCAGTTGTGCTGCATGGAATCGGTGGTCTTGCCCTTCACGACGGACATTTCGCCGCCGCAATGTCCGCACTGGTGCTTGCTACCAATGGTGAACCACTGGTCGGAGCCTTTGCTGGGCGGGCCGATGTGCCGGGCTTCGCGCACGAGAACGGTCTTACACGCACCACAGACCATCACGGCCGTGTCATCGGGCTTCAGTGCGTCGGCTTCTTTCGTCGTGGTGACGGGCTTGGTGCGGGCCCAGAACTGCGGTCCAGGACCGGCGATAAGCGAGGTGGCCGACAGCAGAAGGGTGGCGGCTCCGAGAGCGAGAAACGAGCGATAGGTTTTCATGAGATTTATTTCGTGGGTGGATGGGCCATTCGACATGAGCGGCCTTGCATAGGGTTATATGCGCCAGCCCGCAGTTTCACTCGGGCGGTTCTTGCTCAAACCTGCGCATATCTTGCGGCAGGTCCGCAGCGCGCCGCGGCTCTTTGATGGCACGGAACGGAGCGTCCGTGCGCGAGCAGGCCCCGACGGCGTTAGCTCGCGCTGCCCAGCAACTGGCGCAGCTTTTCCTTCGCGTGATAAACCCTTGTCTCGATGGTCTTCGGCGTGGTGCCCAGGATCGCCGCAGCCTCTTGCTGTGAACGGCCCTCAAGTGCGAATAGTATCAACGCCGTTTTCAGCTTATGCGGCAGCCGGTCTATCGCCCGTTGCAACGCTGCAAATCGATCACCGCGACCGGCGCTCTCGTCGGGTTGCGCCGCAGTATCTGCCAACTCCAGCGGCGGCTGATCGCCGGGACCGGGCGCATTCAATGAAATTTCGCGCCACCGCTTGGTGAGTTTGCGGCCCTGATCGCGCGCCAGGTTCAACGCGATGGCATAGATCCAAGTCTTTACGAGCGACCGCGGGGCGAAGGACTTGGCCTTGAAGTAGACCCGCACAAATGTCTCCTCCACGACATCGCGGGCAACCGGTTCGTCTCGGAGATAGCGGTAGACGAAATGGAAGAGCGGTTCGCGGTGACGGTTGATCAGCTCATTGAGCGCCGAATCATCGCCCGCCTGAAGCGCTTCGATCAGCGGCAGGTCGGGGTCCACGCGTTTAGGGCGACTGTTCCAGCGCCTTCTGGGCGAGGATCAGGAGTTTGTCGCCTTGCTCCGGGGAGAGCTCGGCCCGCATCGCAAAGACGTGCTCGATTGATGCTTTCTGCAAATCTCCCATGCGGTGATGCACATGCTCGACGGCGGCCGTTACCCGCGGGGTGTAGGCTTTGTCTTCGGCGATGGCACGTGCGAGCTGCCGGTTCGCCTCTCGCAGCGCTTCTGCCAGCTCGCGCTGCCGGCTGCCGAACTTCTCTTCAATCGGCTCCAGCTGCTTGAGCTGAGCCTCCGTCAGGTTCAGTTCGTGATGCAGCCATTCGTGGGACGTGACTTCATCGGCAGTTACCCGGTGGGTCCAATGCATCGTCGCAAACGCGGCGAGCGCCGCCACGGCGGCAATGGCCAGGAGAAAAGGAATGGTCTTTCTCATCGCCGGCCGGGGGTGACCATTGCAACGGGTCGGGCAAACACCGAGCCCAGTGAACCGGCATCCGCTGAAAAGACTTCAAAATGGATCGACTGACGGGCGAGCCGACGTTCGTTTTCGGCCCGGTTAACCGCCATGGCCGGCACCACACCAATCATGATGGCAAAAGCGACGGCAGCGACGGCCAGACGCGGTTCAGCGAAAAGCTCACGCCAGTCGATTACGGGGAAAACCCGTGACCACCAGGATTGCCGTCGGCGCGTGTTGATTGCGCGCCAGATTCTGTCAGCGGACGGCTCCCTTGAACTCGGGAGAGGCTGGTTCGCATAGGCCGCCAGCAGTTCGTCAATACGGTCGGGTTTCATGATCACCCTTTAACGTAGCCAGGCGGCTAAATCCCTCAATCTCCGAAACACCTCGGATTTTCGATCTTTCCCGACCCCGTGGCGACGCTCGCTTCGCTCGATTCCTTTTAGCTCTGCCCCGTCCGGTAGCGCCCCATTTTATGGGCGGTCAAGGTCGTATCGCTGCGCGATCTCCACCCCGCGCAAACGTTCCGCTTCCCCCTCGTTGGTCCCGCTGCGCGGGACACCGCCTCGGCGCTCCACCCAGCGCTTTGACTTTCGCCCATCCCGAGCGGGCGCTCAACCGGGCAGCACCCGCGATCACTCGACACCAAGTCGAGAAAGGGAAACGCGGCTCGCGCGAGCGCTCACCATGCGCGTTTACGAAGCCAAGATCGTTTACTCCCTCGTATCTGAAGGCGAAAAGTCTGCCTTGGATCGTCCTGAAAAGATCGCGGAGTATCTGCGGTCCGCGTTCGAAGAAAATCCCATGCAGGAGGCGTTCTACTGCGTTTATCTCAACCGCAAGAATCGTCCGCTAGGTCGTCACATGATTACGTTGGGCACGGCCACGTCCAGCTTGGCTGCTCCCCGGGAAGTCTTCCGGGGTGCGATCCTGGCGGGCGCAACGGCTCTGGTGGTTTCCCACAACCATCCGTCCGGCGATCCGGCACCCAGTGCGGCCGACGTTCAGGTAACGCGCGCCCTGCGCGACGCTTCCAAGATCATCGACATCGAATTGCTCGACCACGTCATCGTGGGAGACGCGAAATCGGATCCTCAAGGTCGCGGTTTCTATTCGTTTCGTGAGGCGGGGCTGCTTTAAGCAGGCCTTTTGCCTGGCCACGTTTCACGGCGACTCCCGCGAGGGAGCCCAGCGGGCGAGGAAATCCGTGATACGCTTCACCGTTTCCTCGTCTGTGGGGGCCGCTAGCCCATTGGTCTCCTGCGTCGCCAACTGCGTGCCGTCACGCTCAAGCACCACCAGCACCGGGAGCCCGTATTTCTTGATCGGATCACCGTAGCGCTCCAAGATCGCCGCGTTGCGTTTCCGGTCATTGCGGAAGTTGGCATCCACATAGACCAGCACGAAGCCGGCCCGCAGCCGCGCGAGGACCGCCGGCGACTCGGCAAAAATTCCATGCAAGCGGCGGCACCAGGGACACCAGTTCGCGCCAAACAAAACCAGGATGCGCTTGTCCTCCTGCTGCGCCCGCGCGATGGCCCCGTCAATGAGCACCTCGCCCTTGATGTGCTGATCGAAGATGTCCGGGCCCATTGCGGGATATTCCGGCGCGGCGTGCAGGGCCAACGCTCCGATGCCCAGCAGGCCGACGAAAAGAGCACCACGGATGAACATCACGACATCCTTTTTGAGGCATGGTCCTGCGGCAAGCACGTCCATTCGAGCACCCAATCGGGTGCGGCAATTCGCTCCCAGCCGCGAACCGTAGGACGTCAATTTTGACGTTCGAGTCAGCCAGCGGGATGCACTCGACGTCATCGCCAAACATCAGCGCGCCTTGACGAATCTATTCTTACTGGCATTCTTACTTCAAGGTCGCCGAAAATTCAAAAGCCCGTAACTCGCGAGAGCTACGGGCTTTTGAAGATTGGCGTCCCCACGGGGATTCGAACCCCGGTTCTCACCGTGAAAGGGTGGTGTCCTGACCGGGCTAGACGATGGGGACCCAGCGCGGAATGGACGACGGTAGGGTTCGAGCGAGGTCGCGCAAGGATTTTTGCAGGGCGGTTTTTTACAGGATGCAACCGCGGAAAATGAGAGGAAATAGGGGATTCCAAAAAGGTACCGGGCATGGGTATTCCCGATGTCATCGAGGCAGTGGGCGGCCCGATCGGAACCTCGGGCCCTACTGACTTGATCGGAGATTCTCCGTGTCTCAGCCGGAACGATTCAGTTGAATGTTGAGTGTTGAATGGGCCCGGACCGATCGGATCCGTGCGCTTGTTTGAGAGATCGATCGGCGAACCAAACGGTGCGGGGTTCCTGGGCTCCGGCGACCTTCGGACCCGGCGGTTAGGTCAGGCCTTTCAACATTCAACATTCAACTTTCAACTGCATGCCTCCGGCTCCGTGGTTCAATTCAATTGAGGGCCCTGGGGATCGAGCACCAAGGCGCGCATTCGTGGTCTACGTGGGAAGAGTGAGTGCTCCCAATCCAGACGCGGTTTTTTCCCCGAATGGCGCGCAGACGCCGATCGAACTGAAGAAAACCAAGCAGCGCAGGCGGGTGAAGGTCGCCGCGGGGTTCAAGGCGATCGAGGAGGTCGTCGAATACGGCATCCGCCAGTCGGGACTGAAGAACACGCTGGCGACGGCCCTGAAACTCAACCAGACGGATGGCTTCGACTGCCAGAGTTGCGCCTGGCCGAATCCGGACAACGAGCGGAGTGTCGCCGAATTCTGCGAGAACGGTTTCAAGGCGGTCACCTACGAGGCCACGAAAAAGCGCCTGACCCGGGAGTTTTTCCGCGAAAATTCCATCGCCGAGCTGCTGCGCCAACCCGACCACTGGCTGGGACATCACGGGCGACTGACCGAGCCCATGGTGCTGCGTCCGGGGGCCACGCACTACGAGCCGATTTCCTGGGACGACGCCTTCCAGCTCCTCGCCCGGGAACTGAAATCGCTGGCTTCACCGAACGAGGCGGTTTTCTACACGTCCGGCCGCACGAGCAACGAAACGGCGTTTCTCTACCAGCTCTTTGTACGCGCGTACGGCACGAACAATCTCCCGGATTGCTCCAACATGTGCCACGAGTCGACGAGCGTCGCGCTGCCGCCGATGCTGGGCATCGGCAAGGGCTGCGTGAAGCTCACCGACCTTGAGCACGCCGACGCGATCTTCATCGTCGGGCAAAACCCGGGAACAAATCACCCGCGGATGCTGACGCCATTGCAGAAGGCGAAGGAAAACGGGTGCCGGATCGTCGCGGTCAATCCGATGCCGGAGACCGGATTCCTCCGCTTCAAGAATCCGCAGGACCTCCTGCATCCGCTCCACATCCCGCGGTTCCTGTTCACCCGCGGCACGCCGCTGGCGGATCTGTGGCTGCCCGTCGCGATCAATGGCGACATGGCTTTTTTCCAGGGGCTGATGAAGGAGATGCTGGCCGAGGAGGAGAAACGGCCGGGCAAGGTATTTGATTGGGATTTTATCAAGCACCACACCGAGGGGCTGGATCAACTGGTCGAACAACTGCGCGCGGTCTCCTGGGACGACATTGTCGCGAACTCCGGGCTCACCCGGGAACAGATCCGGCAGGCGGCGGAAATCGCCATGGAATCCCACCGGATCATCGTCTGCTGGTGCATGGGACTCACCCAGCACAAGAATGCGGTCGCAACGATTCAGGACGTCGTGAATTTTCTGCTGCTGCGGGGCAACATCGGCCGGCCGGGCGCCGGCCCGTGTCCGATTCGCGGCCACTCGAACGTGCAGGGCGACCGCACCGTCGGCATCTGGGACAAGCCGAAGAAGGAGTTTCTCGACAAGCTACAGACCGAATTCGGCTTCGATCCGCCGCGCGCGCCGGGACTCGACGTGGTGGAGGCGATCAAGGCGATGCATACGGGACGGGCGAAGGTGTTCTTTGCCATGGGCGGCAATTTCCTTGCGGCCCCGTCCGACACCGAATTCACCGCGGCCGCGCTCCGAAAATGCAGCCTTACGGCGCATGTGTCGATCAAGCTGAACCGGGCGCATCTCGTGACCGGCCGGACCGCGCTCATTCTGCCGTGCCTGGGCCGAACCGAAATCGACCGCCAGGCGACGGGAGAACAATTTCAAACGGTCGAGGACAGCATGGGGGTGATCAACCCGACCCGCGGCGTGCTCGAACCGATCTCGCCGGAACTGCGGAGCGAGCTGGCGATCGTGGCGGGCTTGGCGAAGGCGGTGCTCGGACCGGACCGGCCGGTGCACTGGGACGACTATGTCGTCAACTATGATTTGATCCGCGACAAGATCGAGGCGGTGGTGCCCGGGTTTCCCGCGTACAACGACCGGATTCGCGCGGGCACGTTTTATCTGCCGAATCCGCCGCGTGATCAGCGGAAGTTCAACACCCCGACGGGCAAGGCGCATTTCATTGCGCATCCGCTCACGCGCACCGCGCCCGAGGCCGGGCAGCTCCTGCTGACCACGGTGCGGAGCCACGATCAGTTCAACACGTCGATCTACGGTTTAGATGACCGGTATCGCGGCATCTACAACGGCCGGCGCGTGATTTTCCTGAACGAGGACGACCTGCGCGAGGCCGGGCTGCAGGCGGGTCATCTCGTGGACATCACGAGTCATTTCAACGGACAGACCCGCACCGCCGAACGTTTCATGGTGGCGCCATATCCGATCCGGAAGGGATGTGCCGCGGCGTATTATCCCGAGACCAACGTGCTCGTCCCGATCGAGAGCGTCGCGGAGCAAAGCAATTGTCCGGCGTCAAAATCGATCCCGATCACGCTGAAGTTGTCGGCCGTGCAGGGGCGTATCGATGTGAACGACATCGATCCGGCGACCGGGAAGAGCAGGTAGGGCCTGATGTCCTCATCGGGCCGGGGGTTATAAATTGAACCCCAGAGGCGCGGAGATTTGTTCGCGGAATACACGAAGCACTCGGAGCGAAGGAGTCGATCCCCCACGAAATCCACGAATCAGCACGAAAAGATTCTCACGAGAGTGAACTGCGCGAAAGAAGAGGGTGGCGGAATCAAACACGAAGAGACGAACGGCTGCCCGCGAAATACGCGAAGGACGCGAAAATGGGACGAAGCAACGAACGCCAGCGATAGATAATGGCTCGTTGAATTGCCTACTCGCTACGGGCTACTCGATACTCGCTACTTCTCGCTCAGTGCTGCCCGCGCGTGATTTCGAACAGGAACCAGGCGCGTTTCTCGGCCTGGTCGATCCAGATCTCCAGCATGCTCGTGGTGGCGACGTCGTTCGCGTCGTTGCAGAGGTCATGCAACGCAATCATGCGCGCGGTGAGATCCTGGTTGTCCTCGCGTAACTCGGCCAGCATGCCATGCGCGTCGACGAACTCGGCATCGTTGTCGGTGATGCGCTGCAGCCGCGCGATGTGTCCGATCGATCGGATCGTCGTGCCGCCGATTTTGCGCACGCGCTCGGCGAGGTCGTCGGTGATGCCGATGATTTCCTCGCCCTGCCGGTCGAGCATCAGGTGGTACTCGTTGAAATGCGGCCCGCTCAGGTGCCAGTGAAAATTCTTTGTCTTGAGGTAGAGCGCGAAGACATCCGCGAGAAGCGCGTTCAGGGCGCCGGAGATGTCGCGCACGGCCGTCTCGGACAAATAGGACGGCACGGCGAGAGCGGCGTCAAAGCGATGGTTGAGGGACTTGCGGGGATGGTTGCGTTTCATGCGAAGGCGGGAATGTGGGATGCCTCTTGGACCCGATTCCCTTGAAAGCCGTTCCCAGATTGGTGGAGAATGTGATTTTCCAGGAGGCGAGGAGGGAACGAAGAGGCTCGGTTTGCCCACGAATTGCACGAATGCGCGCGAATCCAAGGTAGCCCAGCGAAGGACGATCCCCCACGAAACCCGAAGTGCCCACGGAACACACGGATCACACAGAAAGATGGCCGGAGAATACGCGCAATGAGCTTCCGGGCCATGCCCGTCGCTCCTTGCGCACGTTTGGAGTCGATCCGATTGGCCGCAAAAATCGTTCAACTGTCGACCGACCGATCCCCCACGAAAGTCACGAATCGGCACGAAAAGATTCTTGCGGGAGCAAACTGACGGAACGGAGGAGGTCAGGAATTTCACCACAGAGGCACGGAGGTCTTCCCGCGAAACACGCGAAGCATAAGGCTGCGTAACGAGCCTCCGGGCGGCGCCCGTCGCGCGTTGCGCATTTTTGCGGCCGATCAAGTGGGCGGATCGATGAGGTTATCGATCCCTACCGCGTAGGGCCCGCTGCGTGGGTTTGTCGGATCGCCTACTCGCTCCTCGCTACTCGATGCTCGCTACTGCCGGTTCGCGGCATAAAGCCGCTCCTACATCGGAGAGGATTTCTGGCCCACGGAACACACGGATCACACAGAAAGATGGCCGGAGAATACGCGCAAGGAGCTTCCGGGCTGCGCCCGTCGCGCCTTGCGCACTTTTGGAGTCGGACCGATTGGCCGCAAAAATGCGCAAGAATGCGCAAGAGGCGCAAAGGGACGAGGGCGATGCCTCGTCGGCCTTTCCATTTGCGGCCCGATGGGGACATCGGGCCCTACCGGGCTATTCGCGGCGTCCGCCTACTCGCTCCTCGCTACTCGATACTGCCGGTTCGCGGCGTAAAGCCGCTCCTACACGAGCCCCTTATTCGCGCGGATGAGCGCGAGGCGCTGCTCGACGGCCTTGCGCGTGGTGAGCGCGTCCTCGGGGGTGTGCAGGCACCAGTCCACCAGCTTGGCCACGTTCGAACGCGCGACGTAGCAGCGGGTGTCCGATCCGCCGTAGTACATCAGCACGGTGCGCTCCTTGTCGGGGAGTTCCACCCAGCCGTTGGTGAACGTGACATTGGAAACATCGCCAACGCCCTCCGTTCCGTACGGCGCGAGAAAGTGTCCGCCGGGGCGCGCGATCACCTTCGAGGGATCCTCGAGCGACGTCATGAACATGTAGAGCACGTAACGCAGGCCCGCCGCGCAGGCGCGCACGCCGTGCGCGAGATGCAGCCAGCCCTGCGGCGTGCGGATCGGAGCGGGGCCCTGGCCGTTCTTGACCTCCTTGATCGTATGGTACGCGCGCGAATCGATGATCTTTTCCGGGCCGGTCACGCCGGTGGTGATGTCGGGACAGAGCGTCCAGCCGATCCCGCCCCCGGAACCGACGTCGATGAAGCCGTCCATCGGCCGCGTGTAGAATGCGTACTGGCGCGAAACGAATTCCGGGTGCAGCACGACATTGCGCTGCTGCGACGCCGGCGTCTTCAGGTTCGGCAGGCGCTCCCATTTTTTGAAATCCTTCGTGCGGACCATGCCGGCCTGGGCGACGGCGCTCGAGAGGTCGCCGGGTTTGGCGTCGGGATCCTTCGCCTCCGCGCAGAACACGCCATAGATCCAGCCATCCTCATGGAACGTGATGCGCATGTCGTACACGTTCGTCTCGGGCTTGAGCTCGGGCAGGTCGACGGGCTCATCCCAGAACCGCCAGTTGTCGATGCCGTTCGGGCTCTCGGCGATGGCGAAGAGGCTTTTGCGATCGTAGCCTTCGAAGCGGACGACCATGTGCACCTTGCCCTTCCAGTAGAATGCGCCCGGATTGAACGTGCCGTTCACACCGAGGCGTTCCATCAGGAACGGATTCGTCTGCGGGTTGAGATCGTAGCGCCACTCGAGCGGGGCGTGGCGGTACGTGATCGCGGGATGAACGAAGCGGTCGAACACGCCGTTGTCCCACTCGGGATCGACGGGGTTCTTGCGCGACAGGAATTTCTCGTGCTTGGAGCGAAGTTGCTTGAGTCGTGCGGTCCAGGACGTGGGGACGGCGGATTTCTTGGCGGGAGAGGGCTTTTTCATCGGAGTAAGGAGATTTTACAGGAGGGAACGGAGAAAAACGGAGGAGGGAGGTTTGCCCACGGAATACACGGAGGACACGGAAAACGATCCCCCACGAAATTCACGAATGGACACGAAATTCGCCAAGGACAGAAACGGAAATGCGCTCGGTGCTTCCGGGCTGCGCCCGTCGCTCCTCGCGCGGTTTGCCTGGAGTTCTGCACCACAATATTCGAGAGCATTCGTCATCTGCAGTCGGATAGGTCGAACAGACTGTTAGACATCTTTGATCAAAGCCACCGTTCCTTGCTGCGAATGCTGATCTTTGATTTGAGAGGATTTTCGGTTCGCGGAGGAGAGTCGTCTGGCCGATGGGACGTCCGCCTCTACTGAATTCCCGTAAGAATTCAGTGACCGGCGAGTCGCCGCACGGCTTCGAGGCCCATGCGACCGTTGTGGTAGGGGCATTTCCAGAAGCTCACTTTGAGCTGATCGGAAAGCAGGCGTCCTTCACGCGTCACGCCGCGAAACCATTCCCCGTTTTTCCGATCGATCAGGCGGGTCTTGATGAAATTCCACGAATGCAGCGCGGCTTCGAGGAACCGCGGTTTCTTCGAAAGCTCCCAGGCGCAGAGAAACCCGAGCACAGCCTCCGCCTGCGGCCACCATTCCTTCGCGGTGTCGACGAGGCCCGCCGGTCCGCCGAGGTTGTAGACGCCGCCGTCAGCATCGACGCCCTCCGCGAGCGTGACGTCCGCGATCTTCACCGCGAGCGCCTGCACGCGCGCGACGAGCGCGGCGTCGCCCACCGCCTCGGCGGCGGCGAGGAGCAGCCACGCGGCCTCGATGTCGTGACCATACGAAATCTTGTCGGAGGTCGGTTTCCAGTCCTCGGTGAAAAACAATCCGAGATGCCCGGTGCGCGGATCGACGATGCGAGTCAGCATCACGTCCACAATTTCGCGCAGCGACTGGCGCACGGCCGGATCAGGCCACACCGACAGCAGGGTCGTGTAGGCCTCCATCACGTGGAGATGCGTGTTTTGCGATTTCGGGTCGTTCTGGTCGACGGCGCTCAGGCGCATGTCGGCGACCGGCCGCCAGGCGCGATCAAACGCCTCGAGGTAGCCGCCGAAGCGCGGCTCGCGACCGTGTTTCTCGATCAGATGGAAAATCGCGATGGCCTGGTCGAGGGCTTCCTTTTTCCCCGTGGCCGCGTGGTATTCGGCGAGCGCGTAGATGGCGAAGGCCTGTCCGTAGATTTGTTTGCGATCGCGCACGACGCGGCCGTCGGGGCCGATCGACCAGTAGAATCCGCCATGTTCGCGATCGTGAAAATGTTCGAGCAGATCGGCATAAGCGTGATCCGCCATCGTGCGATAAGCCTCATCGCGATAGCGCCGAAACGCCGCGGCGTAGGTCCAGAGGATGCGACTCGTCAGCAGGGCGCCGCGTTCGGCGGTGCGATCCACTTCGAGCGTGTTGCTGAGGCTGCCGAGGAACGTGCGATTGGGCCGGTCAACCACGTGTTGGATCCAGAACGGCAGGACGTTCTGGCGAAGATCGGCCTCAATTTCGCGGGCGGCTTCGTGCACCGGGAGCGTCGTCATGGGCGGGCGGGTGTTGCGGACGATAACGCCAGAAGACCACCGCGCGACTGCGCCGGAGGAAATGGGATCATGGGGGCTGGGGGTCGACTGCCGGCGCAGGCCCGCAGTCGCCATCCATAAGAGAGGTTCGCTCGGCAAATGCACCCCGGAAATGCTGCATGCCGCGTTTTCTGATTTTGACGCCGCGAAGGTGGCGGATTGGGTTGGGGCATGGATTTTGCCGCCATTGCCGCGTCGCTGCCCGCCCGCGCGGTCACGAGCATCGACCGGTTGCCTTTCCCTCGGATTGCCTCGGGCAAGGTGCGGGAAATTTTTGATCTGGGCGATGCGCTGCTCCTGGTGGCGAGCGACCGGCTGTCGGCGTTTGACGTGATTCTGCCGGATGGCATTCCGGGCAAGGGGATCATTTTGACGCAGATGAGCCTGTGGTGGTTCGCGGAGACGGCCAAGCTGATCGAGAATCATCTGCTGCCGGACCAGGCCGGCGAATTTTCGCGTCGCGGGATTTCCGATCCGGACCTGAAATTGCGGAGCATGGTGGTGCGGAAACTGAAGCCGTTGACCATCGAGTGCGTCGCGCGCGGCTATCTCATCGGCAGCGGCTGGAGCTCCTATCAAAAGACAGGCCAAGTCTGCGGGATCACGCTGCCGCATGGATTGCGGCAGGCCGACCGATTGCCGCAACCGATCTTCACGCCGACGACGAAGGCGCCGAAGGGGCAGCACGATGAGCCGATCGATGATCGTCAGGGCGCGACGGCAGTCGGCGCGGAGTTGTACGCGAAGGTGAAGGCGGCGAGCCTGCAGCTTTATCAGATCGGGCACGACCGCGCGCGTCAGGCCGGGATGATCCTGGCGGACACGAAGTTCGAGTTCGGCACGGACGCGGCGGCGAAATTGTACCTGATCGACGAGGTGTTGACGCCGGATTCGTCGCGCTACTGGCCGGCCGACAGTTATGCGCCAGGGATGTCGCCGCCGAGCTACGACAAGCAGTTTGTCCGCGACCATCTGCTCGCGATCCAATGGGACCAGAAGCCACCCGGCCCGCAGTTGCCTGCGGACGTGATCACGCGTACGCAGGAGAAATACCTCGCGGCGCTGCGAAATCTGCTTACCCGTTCTGCCTGATGAAACGGATCGCGGTGGCTTTGGTTTTTGTGCTGAGCGCGGTGGTCGCGCAGGCGCGGCTGGGCGACACGCTCGACCAGATTCGGACGCGGATGAAGAGCAAGCCGGCGGAGGAGCCGCAAAAGAACGTGGCGGTTTGGTATTTCGAAGTGCAGGACGGGCAGGTGGCCTACATCGTGACGTTCGACGCGAAGGGCCATTCGATCTCCGAAAAGCTGGAGCCGCTGCGCACCGCGCTGTTTGTTAACGCCACGGCGGAAAGTTTCATCCGGATGCAGTGCGAAATCGTCAGCCAGTCGAAGACGCTGCACGTGATTCCGCCCGGGGAGAAATATCAGTTTGGCGGGCGGGGCTTTGTTGTGGACTCGCAGCAGTACGTGCTGCTCGACAGCCCGAATCAATTTTTGCTCGTGTGGACCCGGAGTGGCGTGCCGTCGGTCATGGCGCTAAGGCCGGAGGCGATGTAGGAGGGGCTGTCTGAGAGTAGCGAGTAGCAGCGAGTAGCGAGTAGCCAGTAGTGGGTAGCGACCGAAGTGACGAGTGGCGGGTGATGAGTGAGAAGGAAAAGCGAGGAACGAGAATCGAGAACCGCGGACAAACCGGTAGGGTACGATGTCCCATCGGACCGTAGTCGCAGGCGGGGTTCGGCCCTTCGACAAGCTCAGGGCAGGCGACCCCGCCCTACACCGAACGGTCTCGGCAACTACGCCGAGGCTTTTTCCTCGAGCTCGCCGGCGACTTCGGGAAGGCGGCTGACGAGCACCTTGTCGACGCGCTGACGATCCATGTCGACGACCTCAAAGCGCCAGCCTTCGGCTTCGAAGTGATCGCCGGCGGCGGGCACGCGCCCGAAATGGGTCATGATGAACCCGCCCAGCGTCTGAAAATCGGCGCTGTTTTCGCCGGGCAGTTCCTTCAAACCGAGCAGCTCGCGAATCTCTCCCGCGGCGATCGTGCCATCGATGAGCCAGGAGCCATCGTCGCGTTTGCGCGCCTCGGGTTGCGCGCGGCGGAGCTGGTCGGGCAGGTCGCCGACGATGGCCTCGAGGACGTCGATCAACGTGAGCATGCCCTGGATGCCGCCAAATTCGTCGGCGATCAGCGCGACATGCTTGCCGGTTTTCTTGAAAGTCTCGAGCGCCTGCAGCGCCATCGTCGACTCCGGCACGATCAGCGGCGGCGTGAGCAGATTCTTGAGCGTGGTCGGGAGATTGAACGCGGCGTTCGCCCAGAGCGCCTTCACGCTGGCCATGCCCATCACATTATCGCGGAGGCCCTGAAAAACGGGGAAGTGAGAGTGGCCGCTGGCGACGATCTTGCGCCAGTTGACCTCGTCGGCGTCGTCGATGTTGAGCCAGACGAGCTTCGGTCGTGGCGTCATGAGCGCCGTGACCTGGCATTGGTCGAGCGACATCACGCCCTCGACCATCTGCTTTTCGGCCTTGTGGAACACGCCGGAGCGAAGTCCCTGATCGATGAGCGCGGCGACCTCGGCTTCGGTGACGGGCGCGGGCTGGTGCCGGCCGGCGCCGAGGACGCGGGCGATCACGTTCGTGCAGGCGCCGAGCAGCCAGATGAACGGGGCGGCGAACCGCGACAGGATCGACATCGGGCGGGCGAGCGCCATCGCCCAGCGTTCCGGGTGGGCGAGCGCGAGGCGCTTCGGGACGAGTTCGCCGACGACGATCGTGACGAACGTGATGCCGAGGACGATGCACGCGAAACTGATCACCGCGGAGTACTCGGAAGTTTGCGGCCAGGTTTGGAGCAGCCAGCGGTTGAGTCGTCCGGCGATCACGGCGCCGCCGAAGCCGCCGGTGAGCACGCTGCTCAACGTGGAGCCGAACTGCACGGTCGGCAGGAAGCGATTGGGGTTGTCGGCGAGCGACAGGGCGGTCTTCGCGGCTTCGGAACCTTCCTCCGCGAGCTGTTTGAGGCGGGAGCGGCGGGACGAAACGAGAATAAGCGCCATTTCGGCCAAGGCGAAGAGGCCGTTCAGCACCAGCAGGAGTGCGATCACCAGAAGCTCGGAGGATCCGCTGTTCATTTCAGTGGGATGGTCCAGAGTAGGTCGTCGTCGTACTCCAGCAATCCATTACCGGGTTTTTGGGCCGATTCAGGGCGTAAAATTTAAATACAACCAGCTCTTCATTAATTGGTTGCGACTAACTGTCTCGAGAATCGCTCTCGGCAAAGGTCGCGGCTTTGGCGTCGTCGAATTCCCCTTCCCAGCGGGCGACCACCACGCTGGCAAGGCAATTTCCCAGAACGTTTACCGAGGTCCGGGCCATGTCGAGGAGCGCGTCGACTCCGAGAATGAGGAAGGCGCCGGCGGCGGGCAGATTGAACTGGCCGATCGCGCCGACCAAAATCACGAAGGAGGCGCGCGGGACGGCGGCGACGCCTTTCGAGGTCAGCATCAAGGTCAGCATCATCAGCACCTGTTGCACGATGCCGAACGGCGTGCCGTGACTCGACTCGGCAGCTTGCGCGATGAACACCGAAGCGACGGCGAGATGAAGGGTGGAGCCGTCGAGGTTGAACGAATAGCCGGCGGGCAGCACGAAGCCGACGATGCTGCGCGGGACGCCCAGGCGTTCCATGTTTTCGAAAGCCTTGGGCAGGGCGGCCTCGCTGTTGGCGGTGGCGAAGGCGAGCGTGAACGGTTCGCGGACAGCGCGGATGAACGGTCGCAGGGGCACGCGCGCGAGGCGGATGACCGTGCCGAGCACCAACACGACGAAGACCACGAGCGCGAGGTAGAGCGTGAAAATGAGTTTTCCCAAACCAAGGAGGGAGCCGAGTCCCTGGTCCGCGACGGTCACGGCGATCGCCGCGCCGACGCCGAAGGGCGCGAACTTCATGATCACGCCGGCGAACTTGAACATGACCTGGGTGAGACTGCCGAAGAATGTGAGCACCGGCCGGCCGGCCTCGCCGGCGGCGATCACGGCCATGGCGAAAAAGACCGCGAAGCACACGACCTGGAGAACGTCGTTGCGCGCCATGGCGTCGAACAGGCTCGTCGGAAAAATATGGAGGATGATCTCGGCGAGCGAAAGCGGCCGGGCCACGCCGGCGGTGGGTGGATCGGCGTCGAGATGCACGCCTGCGCCGGGCCGGAGGAGGTTGACCACGAGCAGGCCGACGACGAGCGCGAGGGTGGTGAGAACCTCGAAGTAGAGCAGCGATTTCCAGCCGATGCGGCGCGCTTTTTTCATGTCGCCCGTGCCGGCAAAGCCCTGGACGACGCTGGCGAAGATGAGCGGGGCGATCATCGCCTTGATGAGATGCAGGAAAATATCGCGGACGACGCCGCACCAATCGAGCCAGGCCTTCTTTTGCGCGGCGAGAGCGGGATCGGCAAAGTGTGCGTTGAGCCACCAGCCGAGCAGAACGCCGACGACGAGGCCGACGACGATCTGTTGGGTAAGGGAAAAGGATTTCTCGCGCGCGTTTTCAGCGCGATGCGGATTTCCGCCGGATGGCGCAGCGGGAGAATCGGTCGGTGCCGCCATGGATGAGGCCGGGAATCTAGGGAGTAGGCGACGGGTGGCGAGAGGAACCGGTGGGAGAAGCGAGAATCGAGGACCGAGAACCGAGCCGGCACGGATCCGTCCGGTAGGGGACGGCATCCTGCCGGCCTTGGGGCGAATCAGGCAAAGGCGGATGAGACATCCGCCCCTACCGAAGATGCATTACCGGGACAGATTGTGCACTTGCGCCGACTTGCCCGAATGAATCCATGCCGCTTCGCACCGCATTGGGACACACGCCTCCGCCATTCGTACCCGAGGGTGATTGGTTTTTTGTGACGATTTGTTGTGCTCAGAGAGGCGCCAACCACCTCTGCCGCCCTGATCGAAGTGCGCGTTTGATCGAAGCCTGCGCCAACTATCATCGCCGTGGGGTTTGGCATGCGTATTTGTTTCTTTTGATGCCGGACCACCTGCACGCGATCCTGGCTTTTCCACCGCAATCAAGACAATCGAACGTAGTTGGAGCGTGGAAGAGATATTGCGCACGTCACCTTGGAATCGACTGGCAGCGTTACTTTTTCGATCACAGGATTCGCCCGGGCGAGTCGTTGCAATTGAAAGCGGACTATATCAGGCAGAATCCAGTCCGGGCGGGATTGGTCGGCCGGGCGGACGATTGGCCGCACTTCGTAGATTGGAGAACTCTCACCTAGGAGGGCGGAAGGCGGATGGAGACATCCGCCCCTACCGGTGGCGGACAACATGTGGATTGATGACGGCAATTCGGTAGGGGACGGCATCCTGCCGGCCTTGGGGCGAGGTCGAGGGAAGGCGGATGAGACATCCGCCCCTACCTAAGATGCGGATTGATACCCCGGGGCTTGATCTGGTTGGGACACCGGTCCCTGCTGGCGTCATGGAAATCGAAAAACACGTGCGCCTTTCTCCGGAGGTGGCGGCGGCGTTGCGCGAGGGGCGGGCGGTCGTGGCGCTCGAGTCGACGCTGATCACCCACGGCCTTCCTTGGCCGGCGAATTTCGAAACCGCGTCGTCAATGGAAGAGGCGGTTCGCGCGGGCGGGGCCGTTCCGGCGACGATTGCGGTGCTGGGCGGCGTGATCACCGCCGGGATTTCGCGCGTCGAGATGGAAGCGCTCGCCAAGCGCCCCGTGGGCAGCGTGCGCAAATGCAGCCGGCGCGACCTGCCGATCGCCGTGGCGCGGCGCGAAGACGCCGCCACGACGGTCGCGGGAACGATGATCGTTGCGGCGGCAGCGGGCATTTCCGTTTTCGCGACGGGCGGAATTGGCGGGGTGCATCGCGGCGCGCCGTTCGACGTCTCGGCGGACTTGCTGGAACTCGGCCGCACGCCGGTGGCTGTGGTGTGCTCGGGGGCGAAATCGATTCTCGATCTGCCGCTCACACTCGAAGTGCTCGAAACGCAGGGAGTGCCGGTGGTCGGCTATCAGACCGACACGCTGCCATCGTTTTATTCGCGGAGTTCGGGTCTGCCGGTTGACGTGCGGGTCGATGACGCCGCGTCGGCGGCGTCGATCTACATCGCGTCCCGCGAACTGGGCTCGGAACACGGCGTGTTGATCACGGTTCCGGTGCCCGCGGCCGATGCGATGCCGGCTGAGGAAGCGGAGCGGGCGATCGTGCAGGCGACGCGCGAGGCGGATGAGCAGGGCGTGCACGGGAAGGCGCTCACGCCTTTTCTGTTGAAACGCGTCGCGGAGATCACCGGCGGGGCGTCGCGACGCGCGAACACTTCGTTGCTCGTGAACAACGCGCGGACCGCCGCGGCGATTGCGATCGAGGTGGTGCGAAGGTTGCAGAGAAAAAAGTGAGCAGTGGGCGGTGAGCGGCGGGTAGAGGGTAGCGCGTAGTGAGGTGACGATCCCTCGCGAAGAGCCGGAAGATGGAAAAGTGAGCGTGAGCGGATGGCAGTGAGCCGTTGGCGGCGAGTAGCGGGTAGCGAGTAATGAGTAGCGAGTAGACGATCCCGCGAAGAACACGAAAAAGGGTCCCAATCGATGCCGGGTGAATCGAGCAAGTCGGGATCGAGTGATGCGACATGGCGCAGAAATTTCGCCGCGGCAAAAATTTCTGGTGACGCCTCGCGTCGGAATGGGGTAGAGTGCGCGGCAGATTCGGCGCCTTGCGCCGTTTACCCCTAATTCGAATGCCTTTCCCCAAAAACTTCACTTGGGGCGTTGCTGCTGCCGCCTATCAGATCGAGGGCGCGGCGGCGGTGGACGGTCGCAAACCTTCGGTTTGGGACGTGTTCACGCACACGCCTGGCAAGACTTTCGGCGGTCACACTGGCGACGTCGCCTGTGATCACTATCACCGCTGGCGCGAGGACGTCGGTCTCATGCACCGGCTTGGCGCGCACGCGTACCGGCTCTCGCTGTCGTGGCCACGCCTGATTCCCAACGGCACCGGCCGGCCGAATCCGAAGGGGATCGCGTTTTATGACCGGCTGCTCGACGGGCTGCTCGCGAAAGGCATCACACCGTGGGTGACGCTGTTTCACTGGGATCTGCCGCAAATCCTCGAGCAGCGCGGCGGATTTCTGAATCGCGACCTGGTCGAATGGTTTGGCGATTACGCCGACCTGGTCGCCACGAAATTCGGTGATCGCGTGAAGCATTGGATGACGTTCAACGAGCCGCCGGTGATCATCGGACTCGGTTATCAGGACGGCGTGTTCGCGCCGGGACACAAGAAGCCGTTCGCCGACTGTCTGAAGGGAGCGCACCATCTGCTCATGGCGCACGGCCGGGCGGTGCAGGCCTTGCGGGCACGCTGCCCGGGTCCGGTGAAAATCGCCCTGGCGCACACGGCGCGCGAGCGGATTCCGGCGACGGACTCGGCGCGCGACATCGCGGCGGCGCAAAAGGCGTATTTTGAAGTCACGGAAAAGAACATGTGGAATCTCACCTGGTGGCTGGATCCCGTGTTTTTCGGGCGATATCCGGCGGACGGGCAGAAGGCTTTCGCGAAAGAGATGCCGAAAATCAGGTCGACGGATCTCGAGTTGATTTCCCAGCCGCTCGATTTGCTGGCGTACAATTGCTACACCGGCTGGCCCGTGGCGGCCGATGCGCGGGGCCGGGCGAAGAAGGTGCCGCAGGGCTGGGGCACCGGCAATCCGCGCGGGACGCTGCCGTGGCTCGAGATCGCGCCCCAGGCGCTGTACTGGGCGGCTCGGTTCCAGACGGAGCGTTACGGGAAGGCGATCGTTTTTTCGGAGAACGGCTACTGCAACACGGACTTCGTTCACCTCGACGGCAAGGTGCACGATCCGCAGCGGATCGATTTTCTCGCGCGCTACCTCGGTGGTTTGCGGCGCGCGGTCGACGAGCGTTTGCCGGTGGCCGGTTACTTCCACTGGTCGATCATGGACAATTTCGAGTGGGCCGAAGGCTACAAGGACCGCTTTGGGCTGATCCACGTCGACTACGCCACGCAGAAACGCACGCCGAAGGATTCATACTACTGGTATCGCGACGTGATCCGCTCGAACGGATCCCATCTGCGCGCGCGCCATGCGACGCGGGATATTCCTGCCTCCTAGCGAAGAGCCGATCGATGGAGGTCGCCCGCCCTCCACGCCGCCGCTCGCGCCAGTGATGGCCTCGTTTTCGGCCCGAATCCCATTTTCAACCGACCCAACCCAATGAAAAAAGCACTGATTGTCCTAGCCTGTGCCGCCGCGGCGGCGACTGTCCACGCCCAGAAGTTCGAGGGCCTCGCGGAGACTCCGCCGATGGGATTCAACACCTGGAACACCTTCGCCAGCCACATCGACGAGGCGCTGATCAAGGAGACCGCCGAGGCGATGATCACGAGCGGCATGCGCGATGCGGGCTACAATTACGTCGTCATCGACGACTGCTGGGCGGCGATGCAGCGCGATGCGCGCGGCGACCTGGTGGCCGATCCGGTGAAATTTCCGAACGGCATGAAGGCGCTCGGCGACTGGCTGCATGCGAAGGGCTTCAAGTTCGGCATCTACAGCTGCGCCGGCGACAAGACCTGCGGCGGCTATCCGGCGAGCTGGGGGCACGAGTTTCAGGATGCGCTGACGTGGGCGTCGTGGGGCGTGGATTATCTGAAATACGACTGGTGCAATGTGGGCACCGCGGACGCGCGCGACGCCTACAAGCGCATGCGCGATGCGTTGTACGCGGCCAAGCGGCCGGTGATTTTCAGCATGTGCGAGTGGGGCACCGCGAAGCCCTGGCAGTGGGCGTCGGATGTCGGCCATCTCTGGCGCACGACCGGTGACATCTATGCCTCCTACGACGGCCTCAAGGGATGGGAGCACGGCTGGAAGGTGATTCTCGACCTGCAGGCGACCCTCGCGGGTGACGTTGGACCCGAGGGCATCGGCAAATACGCGGGACCCGGGCACTGGAACGACCCCGACATGCTCGAGGTGGGCAACCACGGATTGAGTGTCGCCGAGTCGCGCGCGCATTTCAGCCTCTGGTGCATTCTGGCGGCGCCGCTGATCGCCGGCAACGACGTGCGTCACATGAGCGAGGAGACACGTCTGATTCTCACCGACAAGGATGTGATCGCGCTCGATCAGGACAAGCTGGGCAAGGAAGGATTTCGCGCGCTCGTCGAACCCGGCAAGAACATCGAGATCTGGGTGAAGGAGCTGAGCAACAAGGAGTGGGCGGTGTGCGCGCTGAACACCAGCCAGTCGGCCGCCGATCTCACCATCGATTTCGATCGTCTGTGGTTCCTGCATGGCAAATTCGGCTTGCGCGATCTGTGGGCGAAGAAGGCCGTCGGCGACACCTCGAAGCCGTACACGGTGCGTGTCGATTCCCACGATGTCGCGTTGCTGCGCCTGACGCCGCTCGCCAAATAAATCAGCGGACGGCGGGGTCCGGTTTCATCGGATCCCGAATCCACACGGGTCGCGAAGTTTGACGAGATTTCCGATTCGTTTTCATGGGTAGGGCGGGCCCAGCGGTCCCGCCCCACCTGAGACTATGCGGGGCAAATAAGTGCAATGTGGGCGCCGCAATTCAGGCGTCGCCCTCTCAACTTCCGGACAAAAGATCTCATTAACATTGGGCCCGCGGAGGGCTAAGATTCGGGCGCCCCTTTTGTCCCGCCGTTCCCCCCGCGGCGTTCAGACCTACCCCCTTCGGACCCCAGACCTGCCTTGAAGTCGCCGGCATGCCCCGGCGGCGTTGCGGCATTGTCGGTACGGACGGGATGTCCGAGCTCGCGTGGAGAGGATACGGCGATCCAGCCCCAACCTCCTCTCCTCATGAAGCTCGAGATTTTTGGCGACGCGTTACCCAACATTCCGTGGCAGGCCCGTCCCGCGGGAAATTCCGATCTGGCCTGGCGCTTTGATGGCAATCCCGTGATCGGCCGCCGGCCGCTCCCGCGGGTGACCGGTATCTATAATAGTGCGGTCGTTCCGTGGAAGGGCGGCTTCATCGGGGTATTTCGAACCGAAGGCATGGATCGCGTGCCGCACTTGCATGTCGGCCGGAGCCCGGACGGCATCAAGTTCACTTTTGAGCCGAAGCCGATCGATTTTGTCTGCGAAGATCCGGAGGTCCGGCGGCACGAGTATGCCTACGATCCCCGGGTGACGCTGATCGACGGCGTGCATTACGTGACATGGTGCAACGGCTATCACGGCCCGACGATCGGCATCGCCCGTACGACGGATTTCGTTAAGTTTGAACAACTGGAAAACGCCTTCCTGCCGTACAACCGCAACGGCGTTCTGTTTCCGCGCAAATTCAACGGAAAGTTCCTGATGCTCAGCCGGCCGAGCGACACCGGCCACACGCCGTTTGGCGATATCTTTCTCAGCGAGAGTCCCGATCTGATTTACTGGGGACGGCACCGGCACATCATGGGTCGCGGCTGGCCGTGGTGGCAGGGTACGAAGATCGGGGCGGGTCCTTCGCCGATCGAGACGAATGAAGGCTGGCTGCTTTTTTATCACGGCGTGACGACCACCTGCAACGGATTCGTCTACTCGATGGGCGGTGTCCTGCTCGACCGCGAGGAGCCTTGGAAGGTGATCGCGTGCGCGAACCAGCCGTTTCTGCTGCCCGAAGCGCCCTACGAACTCTCGGGGTTTGTACCCGGAGTTTGCTTTCCGGTGGGATGCCTGTGCGACGCGACGACAGGCCGGATCGCGATCTATTACGGGGCAGCCGATACGTTTTCGGCGCTGTGTTTCTGTCAGGCGCAGGAAATCGTGCAGTTCATCAAGGAGAATCCGCTGAAGAAGTAGGAGCGGCAAAAGCCGCTCCAGTGACAAGTGACTGGTGAGCAGTGACGAGACAAAAACAGCGAACCGCTGGCCTTCGGAAGAATTTCAGTATCTGAGCCGTTTCGGTGCAATTTCCGGAGACGAGGATGAGATCCGACCAACTTTGACTCGCACTAGTGGAGCCGCCCCGTGGAACAGCTGACGTCCATGCCCAGACTTGCCTCTCCGGGGCGCCTTTTTCACCGTCGAGGGGTGAGGCCACACGTCCTTTTGGTTTTCCAGACCCGATTTGAGGAGTGCACGGCCATGCTGAAGGGCGTGGCGCATTACGAGCGCACCCATCAGCGGTGGGAGGCGTTTCTGGACGATGAGGCCAGGGCCGAACTGAATCCCCGGTGGGTCAGGAGCAAGAAGTGGAGCGGGGTCATCAGCCGGCACACGACTTCATCGCTGGTTCAAACCTGCGCCCAGCTGAAGTTGCCGCTGGTCGATCTCAATGATTGTCCGATTTTTCCCGGGGTGCCGAAGATCCGTCCGGAGAACGCCGGAATCGGTCACTATGGCGCGGAGCATTTTGTCGAGCGCGGCTACCGGCACTACGGGTTCTGCGGGTTTTCGAATGCCGAGTGGTCGTGCGAACGGCGCGACGGTTTTGTCGAGGCGGTCGGCCTCGCGGGACACAAGTGCGCCGTGCTCGACGTGGCGTATCCGGGCGACCTGACGCCGTTTTGGGATACCCAGCAGACCGACGCGATCAGCACCTGGCTCATGCAGTTGCCGAAGCCGGTGGCAGTGATGGCCTGCAATGACATGCGGGCCCTGCAGGTGATCAGTGCGGCGCAGGCGAACGGGTTGCTGGTACCGGAGGAGGTGGCGGTCCTGGGAGCCAACAACGACAGCATCCGATGTGAACTGTCGTATCCACCCCTTTCCAGCGTGGCTTCCAACGCCTTCCAGTCGGGCTACCGGGCGGCGGAGCTGCTGGAGCAGATGATTGCCGGGCAGAAACTGGTGGATATCGACCGCCGGATCGAGCCGTTGGGGGTGGTGACCCGGCCGTCGTCGGACATCCTGGCGATCGACGACAAGAACGTGGCGACGGCGCTCAGCTTCATTCGGGAGCGGGCCTGCCAGGGGATTTCGGTCGACGAAGTTCTGAAGCACGCCTTTGCGTCACGGAGTCAGCTGGAGAAGAAGTTCCGGCGGCACCTTGGTCGGTCACCGCAGGCGGAGATCCGGCGGGTTCAAGTCGCCAAGATCCGGCAATTGCTGTTGGAAACAGACTACCCGCTGAAGGAGATCGCCGAGCTTGCCGGCTTCGAGCACGTGGAATACATGTGCGTTGTGTTTAAGCGCCTCACCGGCGATTCGCCGGGAGGCTATCGCAAAAAGAACAAATCCACCGCGGACCGCTAGGGCGCGGTTGGCTGATCGTGACTTATCAAAGCGCCAAAAGTGCGCCGTGTCATACTTGCGGGGCGGCAAAAAATCTTAATTTACGAGCAACTGAACTCATTCACACCTTCTGGGATAAAAGATATAGTTGTGCCGCTTGGTGCCCGGCTTATGCCGGGACAAGTGGCGGTCCTCCCCGGGATCGTCAACCCACCCCCTAACCCCAAATGACCATGAAACGCCTGACCGTGCGGTCTTGCCGCGTCGGTGCCACCACCGCGCTGTGCTTGGCCGCAGTTATGCGATTGCCAGCGCAAGCTGCTGCTCCTGCGGCGGACTCAAACGCCAATCAGGAGCCTGACAAGGCCATCGTGTTGTCCCCCTTCGTCGTCGAAGCGAGCGAAGACACGGGATACACTGCAAAGGACACTCTCGCCGGTACCCGTGTCCGTACCGAACTGAAGGACGTCGCCTCCGCGATTTCCGTCGTGACGACGCAGTTCCTGAAAGACACCGGCGCCAAGAACAACGCCGACCTGTTGGTGTACACGCCGAGCACGGAAGTCGCGGGCATCCGCGGTAACTTCTCGGGCATCGCCGGCACCTCGGTGTATCAGGAGAATGAGGTCAGCACGACGACCCGCGTCCGCGGTCTCGACGCTGCCGACAACACCCGCGACTACTTCCTGACGGACATTCCGTGGGATGGATTCAACGTGGGTCGCGTCGACCTGCAGCGCGGCCCGAATTCGATTTTGTTCGGTTCAGGCAGCCCGGCCGGTATCATCAACACGAGCGTCAACGACGCCTCGTTCAAGACGGCCTACAACGTTGAAGACGTTTTCGACAACTGGGGCTCCCTCCGCAATTCGATCAACCTGAATCAGGAGCTGATCAAGGGCGTGCTGGCCATCCGGTTCGCCGCCTTGCGCGACGACAAGCTCTACGAGCAGAAGCCGGCCTTCAAGAACGACCACCGCTACTACGGTGCGCTGCGTTTCGATCCGCAGATCTTCGGTGAGGACAACCACACCTCGATCCGCGTGAAATTCGAACACGGCAATGTCGAGTCGAACAACCCGCGCACGACGCCGCCGACCGACGAAATCACTCCGTGGTTCAAGACTGGCACCGATCAATACGGTGAACTCGGAATCAACCACCTGACGATCAATCAATTCAGCAATCAGAACAAGAGCCCGACGGGCGCTCTCGTGGTGGGTGACCAGGGCAGTAATCTCGCGGTCAACACGTTCCAGGTCGGTGGTTGGGCGGAAACCCGCTCCTACTGGGCTGACGTGCTGAACTACTACGAAGTGACGCCGGCTCCGGTGAACAACATCGTCAATCCGATCACCGGTCAGGCCATCACGCCGAATGCCGCCAGCGGCACGCCGATCAAGACGATCGCTGCGGAACCGAGCTTCGGTCTGCAGAACGGCGTGGCGAACGCACTCAACCAGCTCCAGAATCCCGCGGTTTATCGTCCGATGGGCATTCCGCCGTTCGGTCAGTATGCGGCCAACATCGGTTACACCGGTGCGCGCACGGGTATCCCGAATGATCCCGCCTACCCGGCGGTCATCATCCCGGGCTCTGCCTACTACGCCGACACGGTCATCACGGATCCGTCGATCTACAACTTCTACAAGTACCTGCTCGACGGCCCGAACAAGCACGAGTCGCAGAAGTGGGATGCGATCAACATCTCGGTCGAACAGTCGTTCTTCAACGACCGCCTCGCGTTCCAGTTCGCCTACGATCGCCAGAATTACACGGCGACCGATCTGCAGTGGATGACGGGTGACAACTACGCGATCTCGATCGACGTCAACCAGACCTATTCCGACGGCAGCCTCAACCCGAACGTCGGCCGTCCGTACGCCGGCAACGCGGCGTCGTCCCCGGGCCTGAACTACACGAAGTCGAATCTCCGCACCACCTGGCGCTTCACGCCGACCGCCGAGTTCCGTCCGGAGGACTTCTTCGGCAAGTCGACGGTGTCCGACATCATCGGTCACCAGCGCGTCACGGGTCTCTACGAAGACGAGCGCGTCCTTTCGAACTACGTCTCGTTCGCCGAATACGCGACGAGCCCCGGTTACATCACGGACAACAACAACCAGGCGGCGCTCGCGACCGCGGTCAACACGCTCGCCTCCAGCCGTGAATTCGACTGGATCGCGTATCTCGGACCGAACCTGTACAGTGCGTCCTCGGCCTCCGGTGCCAATCTGCGCAATCTGAACTACGTCGTTCAGCCGCCGCAGAACCAGTTCGTGCGTAACTTCAACTCGACCTGGAACGCCCCGGGCGTCAACCCGGCTGATCCGTACACGTTCACCAACACGGCTGGCCAGACGATCAGCTCCACGCAGGTCGCCAACCCGGCGAACTATGTGGGCTGGACCGCCGAGCCGATCACCTGGATGTACGCCACGAATCCGCAGGATTATCCGAGCCTGGTCGAGGCCGCGAACCGCACCCGCTATCGCGACATCTCCAAGGGCATCACCTGGCAGGGTTACTTCCTCGGTGGCGACCTCGTTCCGGCCTTCGGCTGGCGCAAGGACTCGATCACCAACTACCAGACGATCGCCCAGACCAATCAGGATACCGGCTTCACCAGCCTGAACTATCCGGATAACATCTACTCGCGTACGGACGTTGCGGGCATCAGCCGTTCGTGGGGCGTGGTTTACCACCTCCCGAAGAAGCTGGTCTCGAAGCTCCCGGGCGACATGACGATCAGCCTCGAATATAACAAGTCGCAGAACTTCAAGGCTGACGCCTCCCGTCTCGACTTCGAGGGCAACATCCTCCCGAACGCCAAGGGCGACACCCGCGAATACGGTTTCGTGATCACCGCCCTGAACGACAAGGTCTCGCTGAAGGTTGACTGGTTCAAGACCAAGGTTGCCAACGCGACCCTGGCAGACACCGAAGGCAACTCGATCGCAGGCCTCGGCCAGAACGCGTACTTCATCGCTGACGGCGCGATCTGGGGCTATGCTTGGGCCACCACCCTCCAGGACGGCTTGAAGGGCGGACAGGTCGCGGGCAGCTACGGCGGATACTGGGACTACGCGGTCAACGACGGTTTCACGCGTGACACTGCGGCCAACATTGCCGCGGCCAACGCCTACAACCTGACCGGTGGCGTCTCGCCCAATGGCACCCACTTCATCGGTGGCAACGCGATCACCAAGGCCTGGATCGACGCGGGCAAACCGGGTGGCATCTTCAGCGCGAACTACTTCTCCGCCTTCAACCTGTCGCCGCCGCTCAATGCGACGATCGGTTCCGCCAGCGGTAACCTGCGTGATTCCTATCCGCTCGGTTACAATGACTCGGGCGGCCCGAATCCGGGTGGTGGTTCGCAGTTCGGTAACCACCAGGTTACGGTCGACAACCAGTCCAAGGGTGTCGAAATCGAACTCACCGCCAATCCGACGAAGAACTGGAACGTCTCGATCAACTACACGCATGTGAACGCGATTCACACCGCGATTGACCAGGGCGCCCAGCAGTTCATCGGTGACATGACCGCGTTCATGAACGGACCTGGTGGCCAGGTTCGTGAGTGGTACAACGGCGGCGGCCCGCTCGGTCTCCAGTGGGACCAGAGCGTCGTCGCGCAGTTCACGGTTGAGCTGAACGGTCTCGGCCATGCCGCGCCCGAAGTCTCGCCCTGGCGCTTCAACGCCGTGTCGACCTACAACTTCGACCACGGTCCCCTGAAGAACTTCTTCGTGGGTGGCGCGTTCCGCATGGAAGCCGGCCGTATCATCGGCTACAAGTTCGACCCGACCTACAAGAACGTGAACTCGAGCGACCCGCGTTACGCGGTCAACCTGATTCCCCAGGAAGCAGGCCTGACCAACGGTGGTCTGAATCCGGACGAGCCCTTCATCGGGCCGAACGATCACCACCTCGACGCGTGGGTTGGCTACAGCCGCAAGATTGCCCACAACCTCAACTGGCGCATCCAGGTCAACCTGCGTAGCGTTGGTGAGAAGGACAAGCTTGTCGCCGCCCGTGTCCAACCTGACGGCAGCCTCGCGCTGGCCCGCATCCAGGAAGGCATGGGCTGGGAGCTGACCAACTCGTTCGACTTCTAAGCGAACGTTCGCACTGCGGCCGGTTTCAAATCCGGCCGCACCAAAACTTCAAGTCCGGTGGCCCAAAGCCACCGGACTTTTTCTTGGCCAATTTGGTTTTGGCCGATGTATCGACTGGGATGCGGTCGGTTTCGGATGTAGGAGCGGCTTTACGCCGCGATCGTCCGGACTCGGTGCACCCGACTGCCTTTGGATTTCTGTGGGCCCATGAAGCCGGACTCAAGGCCTCGGACCATCGCGGCGTAAATCCGCTCCGACAGTGCGCGCTGCCCGTCGGAGAATGGCACCGACGGTATTTCACGGGATCGAGGGCGGCTACCTCGTCCGCCGAAAACATGAGAGGGTGAGTCGAACCGGCGAAGTCCGAAGCCCGATCCACCTGGCGAAGGTTTCCAGAGTCGACTTGGGACTCCATGGTTCGCCCTTCCTCTGGACGGATTCGTCTGGTCCGAGGTTCACTGAAGGAGCGGCTTTACGCCGCGATCATCCGGGCTCGGCCCGACCGACCGCCTTCGAATTCCTGCGGCCCGATGCAGCCGGGCCCGTTGGCTTCGCGAACGCCCGGCGCAATTCCCCTCCACCTATTCCTTCTTCCACCGACCGATATTCAAACCGTCGACTCTCCAATCGCCGTCCAAAAAGGCCATCGTCGCGCCATCGAATCGGGTCACGACCACCATCACCGCCCGGTCGTTTCCATCGCCGCGCAACACCACGGCGTCCTGCGCAAATCCCGGAATGGCGATTCCGCTCTCCTGCGCCGACTCGGCCGTGAATCCGCCCTTGCCGTCGCCACGCAGGTAAACGCCCAGTCCGCCATCGAAATTGCCCACATAGGGAATCGGTTCGGCGGAATTCTGAAGAGCGATCACGTCCATCCGGAAGTTACGGTCGAAATCGCCGGCCACGAGCCGGGTGATCGGAGCGATCTGGGCCATTTTCGGCAGCGGCTCGAAGCGGTATGTCCCGTCGGGCTGACTCAACAGGATGCCGCTGCGCAGCTCCGTGACGGCATAACGACCGGCCGCCGCGAGTGCACCCGCACCGAGCACTTCATCGAGCGGCGCGCGGGCAAAGGTGTTGTTGTGCGGATATTTTTTGAGAATCGACGGGATGACGGCACCGAGTTCCTTGCGCGTCCGCCACGGATAAAGCCGATCGCCCTCGTAGGCCGCCTCGACCAGCTGCGGCTGTTCGCCGCGACCGGCGAAGTCGCCCACGAAAAGCAGGGCGGGCCGATCGGGACTCGCGTGGTAGGGAGTGTTGAGGCCCACATTGCCCACCACGAAATCCGGCACGCCGTCGCCATTGAAATCAGCCACGGCAATCGAGCGCCACCAGCCGGTCCCGGCCGAGGCAAATCCACTGCGCTCCGTCCAGTCCTCAAACCCGGAACCGCTGCGGTTGTGAAAGTATTTCACCTGTCCCCAGTCGAGCGTCAGCACGAGATCCGGCCAGCCATCGCCATCGACGTCGGCCCATACGGCCGCGGTCACCATGCCCACCCGCGACAATCCCGGCGCGATCGCATCCGTCACGTCTTCCAGGCGACCGCCGACATTGCGCAGCAGGGCGCTTTGCGGAGCGGACGGATAGTCGCCGGTCTCGACCCGCCCGCCGATGAACACGTCCTGACGCCCATCGCGGTCGAAGTCGGCGATCGCCACCGCCCCGGCATTGATCGGCAGCGTTGGAAGCAAACCGGTCAGTTCGTGGAATTTTCCTCGGCCGTCATCCTGAAAAAGCTGCGGCTGATATTCCCGCGAACCCGCGGGCAGGATGTTGCCCCCCTTGGTGACGAGGAGAGTCAAATGCTGGGCGGGATTTCCTGAAATTCCGGATCCCGCAATTATCCGCCCGGAGTAATCATCAGGACGCACACTGCGCAAATTCTCGTCCAGGTTCACAAAGGCGATGGGACCGTCGTTCGTGGCATTGTTGTTTGCGGGAATTCCCTCGAGTAGCTGGAAGCGTCCGTCGCCGCCACGGCGCAGCAACCGCAGCGGCGTGAGGGTCGTTCCGCTGATCGCCACCACGGCTGAACCGTCGGCAAGGTGCGAGCGGGCGAGATAAGGTCCGCGTCGATTCAGCCGGAACGGAAGGAGCCGTTGCGTGGCCGACTCGTCCACCAGCTCGGCCTTGCTGTCAAGATTGAGGCCAACTTCGGTCGAGACTTCGCGAAAGAGCGCAGGCGGTTCCGCCGGCTCGGCGACGTTCGGCGATTCGGAGGGCTCGGTGATCCGATAGCGGCGATCGACCGGAAGATTCTCCAGTACCTGCACGCGACCGCTCGGCCAGTTGATCGTCATCCGCCGGATAACGGGGTCGTCGCCGAGTCCGAAATGAACAACCGGCTCGCTGCTCGAAAGGACTCCACGCGCGAGCACCAGCGGGCGCACCTGGATGCCGGACGCCGTTTCGATCCGGACCAGCGCGCCGATGCCGAATCGATTCGAAACGGTTCCGCGCAGATCGACCAGGACCCGATGACCGGAATCCGAGTCGTTGCGCAGGACGGTCACGCCGGCCCGATAGTTGGAGTACACCAGGTCCAGGTCGCCGTCTCCATCGAGATCGCCGAACGCGGCGCCGAAACTCACGCCGCGCCGGTTCAATCCCCAAGCCGCGGAAACGTCCTCGAACTTCAGGTCCCCGAGATTTCGGTAGGCGAGGTGAGTGGTCGCATATTCCGGGCTGTCGCGGATAACCTGGGTCCTCTCCGCCGCGGTTTGCGCGCTCATCTGCCTGGCCAGCAGGTCCGAGTTGTTCGCCTCGCGATGCATTCCGTTCATGACGACGAGGTCGAGGCGGCCGTCATTATCCAGGTCCTCGAATCGCACCGCCCAGGTCCAGTCGGTCGCGGCGATTCCGGCCAGACAGGCAGCCTCCAGACAGCGCCCCGTCCCCGTATTCAAATACAGGGCGTTGCGTTCATATTGCGGCACCTCGCCGGAGCGGGGATCGAGATCGATCGTGCGCGCGCGCGAGTCCGCCATTCCCCGCTGGTCGCGTTCGTGCGAGGTCGCCGCCATGTCTGTGGCGAGGAAATCCACCCGACCGTCGTTGTTGATGTCCCCGAGGTCGGAACCCATCGACGAAAACGGGGTGTGCGGAACCACCTGGGCGATCACGTCGGTGAACGTGCCGTCGCGATTGTTTCGGTAGAGCTTGTCGGGCGCCGCAAAATCGTTCGCCACGTAGAGGTCCGGCCAGCCGTCACCGTCGAAATCCCACCAGGTGGCCGAGTGACCCTGGGCCTCGCCGCTGATGCCTGCGCGATCGGTCACCTCGGTGAATGTTCCGTTGCGGTTGTTGTGAAAGAGATGATTGCGCTGGCCCTTCGGATGCTCGTTGAAGTTGAGCAGGTTGGTCTGGACGAACACATCGAGCCACCCATCGCGATCGTAGTCGCAAAATGCCGCCATCACGGACGCATCGTTGAGATCGAGCCCGTAAGCGTGCGCCATTTCCTTGAACGTGCCGTCTCCCTGATTGATGTAGAGCAGGTTGGGCGCGTTGTACCGGCAGACGTAGATGTCGAGACGGCCGTCATTGTTCACGTCGACGAACGTCACGCCCTGTTTCCAGATGCGCGCGGCATCACCGTGGTCCGCGACACCCGCCTTCTCCGTCACGTCCTCGAACTTGAAACTGCCCAGGTTGCGGAAAAGGCGGCAGCTCTCGGTCTTGCTGACCACGAATATGTCCGGCCGCCCGTCGCCATCGTAGTCACCGATCGCCACGCCCGTCCCGATGGCGCCGACCTCAAACTCGTGGGCCAGAGCTCCCCACATGCGGGGATCGTCGTAGTTGTTGGTCGTGTGGATGCCGGTGGCTTCGGGGGGCATCTCGACCAGCATCGTCTTTCCCCGCGGACCCGACCGCGGCGCCAGCGGCGAGGAGTCCACCTGCGCTTGTGCGGGCAGGCTGGCGATGGCGAGGGCAAGTGCACCCGCACACAATCCGCACGCGCCGACACGGCGGCCCGAAAAATGCGACACGTGGGGCAGGGCAGCCATCAGAGCGAAAAGTGAGCGGCCGGCCCTCGGACGAGTCAAGGGAGAGCTGGCCGGATAGGACTTTCCTTGCCCGCGCCCCCGGCCGCGATTGAATGGCGCGCCGTTCGCGATGCCCAAATCCCCTTCCACGTCGAAGCCGGCGGTGCGCCCACGCTTTCCGTCCTGGGTGGTGATGGTGGCCGCAGGCCTCATTTTCCTTTCCTGCAGCACGGCGCGCCGGATCAGGCATATCGAACGCGTCTCCGACTTGGCCTCGGAGAGCGCGGTGACCGCGACCGCACCGTCCAAACCGACGATGGCGGCGCAAACCCCGCCTCGCCTGATCATCCCGGAGCGAAATGAGAACAGCTTCGAGTGGGTGCGCGAGACCCGGGAGATGCTGGAACAAGGACCTGCGCGCGTCCGCGTGGTCGACTTTGACAATGCACCGTTCGGCCGCGATGTGGTCAACGGTTCGATCTATCGCTGGTGGCTGGCCGCCATGGCCGGCCTGGATCATCTAGTGAGCGGGCACACCGGAGGCACCGCGGTGGAATACGGTGGATTGCTGGCCGATCCGGTCCTGCTGGTGCTGGGGATGGGCGGACTCGGCTGGCTGGTGTGGCGCCGGTTTGGTTCCCTGTCCCTGGGAGTCCTGGTCGCCGGCCTGGTCGGATTTTTTCCTCTCGCAGCGGCTTTTGTCCCGGGTGTTCCGGACGTTCGCGGCCTCACGGCGCTGTTGGTGGTCGGGCAGATCACCGTTCTGGCGGCGACGCTCGATCCCGGGCTCGCGCCTTCTTCGCGACGTCCCGGATTCGTCCTGGCCGGCTTGCTCGGCGGATTGACCTTCTGGATAAACGTACCTGTGGCCACGGCGCTTCTGGTGAGCCTCGCCGGCGGCGCCATCGCCGGATTGTTCCTGCAGCGAACGCAGCGCGCGTCAAGTCAGTCGGAAACGATTCTGCCCTGGCGCTGGTGGTCGGCCACCGGCGCCGTGACCATCCTTCTGTCCTATTTGCTCGAGTATGCTCCGGCCCACCTGGGCGGCTGGCGCCTCGATGTCGTGCATCCGGCCTACGGCTTCGCGTGGCTGGGCCTGGGAGAAATCGCGGCTCAGGCCGATGCCGCGTTTCGCCTCGGACAGCGCTCGGGCGGAGTTCGCCGGCTGGCGACATTGCTCTCGGCCCTGATCGGCGTGGCTACTCCCATCGTGATCGTTGCGGTGACTGGGCACGCGGGTTGGACCAGCCGCGATCTCCTGTGGGCTCGACTCGACAATCTTTCCGACGGAGTCACGGCGACCAATGTGTTTCATTGGTTCGGCCGGGATGGCATGGGCAGCCGCGCGTGGGCGACGCTGCTTCCCTTTGCCGTGGTGATTCCCGCTGGCTTCGCGCTCGTCCGGAAGCCGCGCGATCTGCGCGTAGCGATCGCCCTGTGTCCGGTGCTCCTGCTCGGTGGCGTCGCGATCGGACAACTCAGCTGGTGGACTTATGGTGGCGCGGCCGTTTTGGCCGCGGGAGTTGTTTTGACCGCCTCGCACGGTGGATTTTCGCCGGCGTTGCGAGGGACCGCGCTCGCGACGCTCGTCGTCGGAGTGGTCGCCGGGCTGACGGTGACGTGGCCGGGTGCGAGCATGGGCCCCGATGCGAAGCTCACCACCAGCGAGTCGGAGGAATTGGTCGAGCGTCACGTCGCGCGCTGGCTGGCCTTGCGATCGGGGAATTCCGGAGCGGTCGTGTTCGCGCCGCCGCACCTCACCACCACCCTGGGTTACTACGGCGGCTTTCGCGGCATCGGAACGTTCGCGCCGGAAAATCAGGCTGGCTTCGGTACCTCGCTGGCGATTGCGGGTGTCACCACCATGGAGGAAGTCCAGGAACTCCTGCGCAGCCGCGGCGTGCGCTACCTGGTCCTTCCCTCCTGGGATCCGTTTTTCGACAACTTTGCGTCGCTCTATCTGGCGGGGAAATATTCGCATCGCACCAGCTACCTCGCGACGGAGTTGCGCCATTGGAATCTTCCGACCTGGCTGCGACCGATTCCCTATCAGTTGCCGGTGGCCGGCGATTTTACGGGGCAGTCGATCGCAATTTTCGAGGTGGTCGATGACCAGAGTCCGGTTGCCGCGGCGAGTCGCCTGACCGAATACTTTGTTGAAACGGATGACCTGGACCGCGCCGTCGTCTCAGCGGCGAGCCTGAAACAATATCCGGGAGACGTCGGCGCGCTGGCCGCCCAAGCCCAGGTGGACCTCGCGCGGAACGATCACGAGGCTTTGACCGGGGTCGTTGACACCCTGGTGGCGCGGCTGGCGGCCGGCGGCGATCGCTATCTGGCTTGGGATCGACGCGTCAGCCTCGCAATGGTGCTCGCCCGTTCCAATCACATCGACGAGGCGCGGGCGCAACTCCAGCGCACCCTGAGCGAGGCCAATGAGGAGCGCCTTCGTTCCCTCACGACCGGTTCTCTTTTTGGATGGCAGGTGTTGCTCAAGGCGTTTCACCAGGAAATCGCCGATCCGAACCTGAAAGCCCTGGCGTCCGATCTTCTGCCCGCGGCGCTGCGGGAGAGATTGTGAGGTGGGACGGGAGCGTTTGCCGCTCGAGGATTTGGGTGGAGCGCAAAACGGTCCCGCCCTACCTTCCCGATCGCACCGCTCAACTCGCCGGCGCTCCCACCGTTATCGCGCTCGCACCTGCCGGCACGGGCTGCACGGTCTCCTGGCCATTTGGCCAGCGAATCTTGAGGGAAGTCACTGGTTGTCCATTGGGACGTCCGAAGAAAAGCACCGCGGTCGACTGGCCGTAGTATCCCGAGCCAGCCTGCACCTCTGCCATTTGAGCGCCGCCGCCGGCATCGATCGCGACGACGCGCGCACCGATCGCCATGAAATTTCCGCCCGGGCCGTGCAAAGTCACCGCCAGTGGCCGGCCTGATCCGCGCGCCTCGTTGCGGAACGCCACCGTGCGTCCGTTGTTGCGTGTGGCGACAAAATCCGGCCAGGAGTCGCCATCCAGGTCGAGCATCGCCAGACCGCGCGCGTCTCCCGTGACGAGCAGTCCGCTGTCGCGCACCGGGACCGCCTCGAAGTTTCCCCTGCCGTCACCGCGCAGGAGCTGGCTGAGTCCGCCGTCGAACCGGCCGACCGCGGGAATCGGCGAGAAGAAATTCTGCACCGCGTAGATATCGGCGTGACCGTCGCCGTCGAAATCTCCGGCCACCATTCCCTCCAGCGGCGAGATCTGCGCCAGGCGCGGGAGCGGTTTGAATTGATAGGTGCCATCGGGCTGGCTCAGGAACACGCCGCTCCGAAGTTCCGTGGCGGCGAATCGTGTCGCCTTGGCGAGGCGGTCCTCGCCCACGATCTCGGCGAGCGTGGCCTTGGCATACAGATCATTCTGCGGAAATTTCTTGTGGATCGCCGGCAGCGCCGCGGCCAGGTCGCGCCGGGCGCGCCAGGGATAGATTTTCTCGCCCTCGTAATACGCCTCGAGCAGTTGCTGGGAGCCGTCGCCCTTGAAATCTCCAGAGTAGAGGAGGGCGGGATGCGTCGGCTCGGCATGGTACTGCGTGTTGAGTCCGAAATTTCCGACGACGAAATCCGGCCGCCCGTCGCCATTGAAGTCGGCCGACGCCAGCGAGGTCCACCAGCCGGTGCCCGCGGACGCGAATCCCGCCCGCTCGGTCCAGTCTTCGAAGCCTTTTCCGGCGTTGTTGTGGAAATAGTGGACCTGTCCCCAATCGGTGGCGACGAGCAGATCAGGCCAGCCGTCGCCATCGACATCCGACCACAATGCGGCCGTCACCATCCCGACCTCGCGCAATCCCGGCGCCATCGCGTCGGTCACGTCCTCGAATTTTCCGCCGCGATTCCGCAGCAGCGCGCTCGACGGCACGAGCGGATACTGTCCGGGCAGCAGGCGGGCGCCGACGAACACACCGACATGTCCACTGCGGTCAAAGTCCGCTGCCGCCGCCGCGCCGGCGCTGAGCGTCAAGGGAGGCAGGGCGTCATCGGGAGCGGGACGGAAGCCGCCACGGCCATCGCCGAGCCACAATTTCGGCTGATACTCAGGGGACCCCGCCGGCAGCGCGTTGCCGCCGCGGGTCACCAGCAGGTCCGTGTTGCCATCGCCATCGGCGTCGAAAAGGAGCACCGGACCATCGTCGACCGGACCGGCCGCGCCGATCGGCGTGGCGGCGAAGCGGCCGTTTCCACTCGGGACCACGAAACGCAGGGGATCCTGCGTGGTGCCGCCAATCACGATGATCTCGGGAGTGGTCGCGGACAGTCGACCCACCGCAATGGCCGGGCCGCGACGGTTCAACCGGTAAGGCAGGAGGCGTTGGACGGCGAGTTCGTCGACCGGTTCATCGCGACTTTCCAGTGCGAGACCGGTGTCCGCGCTGACGTCGCGGAACAGCGCGGAAACGGGTGGCTCGGACGCTGCTTTCGGATCAGGTCCCGCCGGCTCGGTGATCGTGTAGCGCTGGTCCGCGGCAAGGTCGGTGAAGGTCTGAACCTTGCCGCCCGGCCAGGTGATGGTGAGGCGCTTCACCAGCGAGTCATCGCCGAGGCCGAAGTGGAGCATCGGCTCGCTGCTCGACATGTAGCCGCGTGCGAGCACCAGTTGACGGGTTTGGATTCCCGACGCGCTTTCGAGGTGGGCGGTTGCCCCCACGCCAAAGCGGTTCGAGGTGGTGCCGCGCAGATCGAGAATGATCCGGTGGCCGGTTGCGCAGTCGTTGCGGAGCAGGGTGACGCTGCCGTGGTAGCTGGAATAGACGATGTCGAGATTGCCCCGCCCCGAAAGGTCGCCGACGGCCGCGCCAAAACTCACGTTCTTCTGGTCGACGCCCCAGGCGGCGCTCACGTTTTCGAACTGCAGATCCCCGCGATTGCGAAACGCGAGGTTGTTCTCCGCCTGCATCGGGCTCGCGTACATGATGCGGATGCGCTCCTGGGGCGACTCGGCGTTCATCATGCGGCGGATCACGTCGACGCCCGGATCGCGCGGAAATCCATTCGTGACGAACAAATCGAGCCGTCCGTCGTTGTCGAAATCCTCGAACCGCAGTGACCACGTCCAGTCGGTCGTCGAAATTCCCGCCAGAAACGCCGCCTCCAGAGTGTGTCCGGTGCCCGTGTTCAACAGCAGGGCATTGCGGTGGTATTTCTGGGTCTGGGAAGCGTTGTCGAATTCCTCGGTCTTCGCGCGCGCGTCGGCGAGCGAATGTTGGTCCTTGAAGTGCGTCGTGGCGGCCATGTCGGCGACGAGGAAGTCAATCCGGCCGTCATTGTTCACGTCGCCGATGTCCGCCCCCATCGACGAGAACGACGTATGCGGAATCACCTGATCGATGACGTTGGTGAACGTGCCGTCGCGATTGTTGTGATAGAGCTTGTCCGGATGCTGGTATCCGTAGTCGTTGGCGACGTAGAGATCGGGCCAGCCATCATTGTCGTAGTCCCACCACGTGGCTGAATGGCTCTGCGATTCGTCCGTGATGCCGGCGCGATCGGTGACATTGGTGAAAGTGCCGTCCCGGTTGTGGTGCAGCAGATACCCGCGCTGTCCGTTCGAATGCTTCGTGATGTCGAGCAGGTTTGTCGTGATGTAGACATCGAGCCAGCCGTCGCGATCGTAGTCGCAGAACGACGCCATCACGCTAGAATCCGCGATATCGAGCCCGTACTTTTTTGCCTCCTCCTTGAACGTCCCGTCGCCCTGGTTGATGTAGAGAAGATTCGGGGCGTTGAACCGACAGACATAAATGTCGAGCCGTCCGTCGTTGTTCACGTCGACGAAGCTCACGCCGGATTTCCAGATTCCCGCGTCGGCGCCGTGATCCGCCACCCCGGCCATTTCGGTGACATCCTCGAACTTGTAGTCGCCGAGATTGCGAAACAGGTGGCAACCCTCGGTCTTGCTCACCACGAAAATGTCCGGCCGGCCGTCGCCATCGTAGTCGCCAATCGCCACGCCGGTGCCAATCGAGCCGGTTTCGAACTCCTGATAAAGTTCGTTGCGCATCTTCGGGTCGGCGTACCGGTTTTCCGTCCGCACGCCGGTTTGCTCGGGCGTCAGTGGTACGAACATCGTCCTGCCGGTCGGCGGCGTGAGCGGAGCCAGCGGTCGTGCGCTCAGGGCCGGCGCATCTCCCCGCACCGGTCCGGTCGCCAGCGCGCACGCCGCGAGCGCACACAAAAACCGGGCGAATCCGGAGGGCGAAGACATGGAGGGCGGGGATGAGATCAACGGTTCGGCGCCGACAACTCCAGCGTCGGAATCGGCGGCGCGCCGTCAAGCGAGCTGGTGGCGCCATCCGGCCAGCGGATTTCCAGGCGCCGGGGCGGATTGGAATCGGTCCAGCCCACGTACACGACCGCCGGGGATTGGCCGTACAAACCGGAGTTCGCCGCGGCTTCCGCGAGCGTGACCGATCCGTCGGCAAAATGCGTCAGGATGCGAGCCCCGATCGCCGCGGCATTTCCCGGACGTCCGTGAAGCACGACGCGCGTCGAGTGCCGCCCGGATGCACCGGGATTACGGAAGGCGAGCGTGGTGTTGTTGTTGCGGGAAACCAGAAAATCCGGCCAGCCGCTGTTGCCGGCGGCAAAGGTGACCAGCCCCTTGGCATCGCCGGTGACGAGCAGGCCGCTGTCCGCGACGGGCACCGCCTCGAAGTGGCCATGGCCGTCGCCGCGCAGCAGCTGGCTCAGGCCGGTGTCGTAGCGGCCCACCGAGGGAATGGGCGCGTAGGAATTCTGCACGGCGTAGATGTCGGCATGGCCATCGCCGTCGAGATCGCCCGCGACGATGCCCTGCAGCGGTGAAATCTGGGCGAGGCGCGGCAGCGGCTCGAAGCGATAGGTTCCGTCCGGCTGGCTCAGGAAAACGCCGCTCCGAAGTTCCGTGGCTTCGAAGCGCTGCGCCTTGGCGAGCTTGTCGTCCCCAACGATGAATCCCAGCGTGGCGCGCGCGTACGGGTCATTGCGCGGAAAGCGCCGGAGCAGCAGCGGGATCTCGGCGGCGAGCGCGGTGCGGGCCCGCCGCGGCACCAGCTTGTCACTGTCGTAGAATCCTTCGATCAGCTGCGTGGATCCGTTGCCGCGGAAATCTCCCGAGAACAGCAGCACGGGATGCTGCGCATCGGGCTGGTAAGGGGTGTTCAGGCCCATGTTGCCCGCCACGAAATCCGGCCGTCCGTCGCCGTTGAAGTCTGCCGTGGCGAGCGAGGTCCACCAGCCATTGCCCGCGGCGGAAAATCCGGCGCGCTCGGACCAGTCCTCGAAACCCTGGCCGGAGTTGTTGTGGAAATATTTCACGCGACCCCATTCGAGCGTGAGAACGAGATCGGGCCAGCCGTCGCCGTCGACATCGCTCCACAGCGCCGACGTGACCATTCCGACATTACGCAGCGCCGGAGCGAGCGTGTCGGTGACATCCTCAAAGCGCCCGCCGCGGTTGGCGAGCAGCGCGCTGGCCGGTGGCAGCGGATACTGCCCGGGCAGGACGCGCGCCCCGAGGAAAACTCCGAGATGGCCCGAATGATCAAAATCCGCCGCGGCCACGGCGCCGACGCTGAGCGTCAGTGGAGGAAGGGTTCCATCGGCAAAAGGAACGAAACCGCCTTTGCCGTCGCCGCGCAGGAGTCGCGGCTGATATTCGGGGGAGCCGGCGGGGAGCGCATTGCCTCCGCGCGTGACCAGCAGATCGTCGTTCCCGTCGCCATCGGCGTCGAAGAAGAGGAGCGGGCCGTCGTCGACGGGCCCCGGCGTTGCACCGGTTTCCAGAGCTGAGAACGTGTCGCTATGTTGGGCGAGGAGCGTGAGCGGCGTCTGGGTCGTCCCGCCGATCGCAACGAGGGTCGGGTGGGTGCCGGTGACGGCCAGGGCGGGTCCGCGTCGGTTCAGGCGCACCGGAACGAGTTTCTGGACGTGAACCTCGTCGACCGGTTCCTCGTGCGACTCGACGGACAGTCCTAGTTCGTGACTGACTTCGGCAAACGCAGGGCGGGGATTCTCGGATAGCGGATTGGGAATTTCGTGATCGGGCTCGGTGATCGTGTAGCGCCGGTCGGCGGCGAGATGCGAAAATTCCTGCACCTGTCCGCTCGGCCAGGTGACGGTCACGCGACGAATCTCGGTTTCATCGCCGAGTCCGAAATGCACCATCGGCTCGCTGCTGGACATGTAGCCGCGCGCGAGCCAGAGCTGCCGGACCTGCAGGCCGGCCGCGGTTTCGAGCCGCACCAGCGCGCCCACGCCAAAGCGATTGGATCGCGTGCCGCGCAGGTCGAAGATCACGCGGTGGCCCGTGTCACCGCCGTTGCGCAGGAGCGTGGCCCCGGCCTCGAAGTTCGAATAGACGAGATCGAGATTGCCGTCGCCGCTCAGGTCACCGAAGGCCGATCCGAACGCCACGCCTTTCTGGTCGAGTCCCCACGCGGCCCCGACCTCCTTGAACTCGAGGTGGCCGAGATTGCGATAGGCGAGGTGGGTTTCCACGAGAACCGGGCTGTCGTGCATGATCTTTACGCGCTCGGCCGTCGTCTCGGCACCGATCGAGTGCTGGTGCACGTCCGGATTGGGATCCCGGTTGAATCCGTTGGTGACGAACAGGTCGACGAGGCCGTCGTTGTCGAGGTCCTCGAAACGCGGCGCCCAGGTCCAGTCGGTCGCCGCGACGCCGGCGAGATAGGCGGCTTCGAGCGCGCGACCGGTGCCGGTGTTGAGATAAAGCGCGCTGCGGTGGTACTTGGGTGCGACCGGCGAGCCATCCGCGGGATCGAGCGATTTGCCGCGCGCCTCGGCGATCGAATGCTGGTCCTTGTACGCGGTGGTGGCCGCCATGTCGGCCACGAGCAGATCGATGCGGCCGTCGTTGTTCACGTCGCCCGTGTCCGAGCCCATCGAGTAATAGGAGGTGTGCGGCAGGACGCGGTCGATCACATCGGTGAACGTGCCGTCGTGGTTGTTGTGATAGAGACGGTCGGGCACGCCGTAGTCATTCGCGACGTACAGGTCGGGCCACCCGTCGTTGTCGTAGTCCCACCAGGTCGCGGAGTGGCTTTGCGATTCGCCGGTGATGCCGGCGCGGTCGGTCACCTCGGTGAACGTGCCGTCGCGATTGTTGTGGAAAAGATGGCCGCGCTGGCCATTGGGATGAGCGGCGTTGTTGAGCAGGTTGGTCGCAACGTAGACGTCGAGCCATCCGTCGCGATCGTAGTCGCAGAATGAGGCCATGACGCTCGAGTCGACGACATCGAGCCCCGCGGCGTGCGCGGCTTCCTTGAAGGTGACGCCGGCCCCGTTGGACCCGGCGCCGTCGCCCTGATTCAGGTAGAGCAGGTTCGGGGCGTTGAAGCGGCAGACGTAGATGTCCAGTCGGCCGTCGTTGTTCACATCGACGAAACTCACGCCGCCTTTCCAGATCCCGGCCGCCGGTCCGACATCGGCCACACCCGCCCGCTCGGTCACGTCCTCGAACTTGTAGTTGCCGAGATTCCGAAACAACCGACAGCTCTCGGTTTTGCTGACCACAAATAGATCCGGCTTCCCATCGCCATCGTAGTCGCCGATCGCGACGCCGGTCCCGATCGATCCGCCTTCGAATTCCTGGAAAAGGTCGCCCCACATCCGGGGATCGGAATAGCGATTGGTTGTGCGAACACCGGATTCCTCCGGCGGAACGATTGTAAACAGGGTCGGGGCGGTGCGGGCCGGCCGGGTCGCCAGCGGCTTTTCAATGATTCCGGGAGCAGCACCGGCGAGGACGGCCGCGGTGAGACCGATCAGGGACGGAAATGCCCGGCGGAAGCGGTGGCCGAAGCGCCGCGCGGGAAGGGGAAATCGGTGGTCCGCGGCCCTCATCAAAAGGAGGTCAGTGCACGTTTCTTCAGAGGGAGAGTCAAGGAAGGGTTCGGTTTGGGACCCGCCCGGACTATGCTTGCTCCGGCGGGACGGGCGCCTTTGCCTTCGTGCCTCTGAAACCCGCCCCTTCAGGCGCGCCCGGCTCCGGCCGGTCGCCGGCTTTCTCCTCGTTCGGTTGGATCATCGTGCCGCTGCTGGCCGTTTCCCTCCTGGTGACGGCCGTGCTCGTGCGCGTCCATCATGTCCGGGCGGTGACCGCGGTCGGAGAAAGCGGTCCGGTGCCGGGTCTCGCCCGATTGATCGTGCCCGATCACAATAACGCCAGTTTTGCGTGGCTCGATCTCACCCGCGTCATGGTCGAGCAGCACGAGCTGCGGGTGCGGCATATTGACTATGAAAACGCGCCGTTTGGTCGCGATGTATTTGCGCCTTCGCCATACCGTTGGTGGCTGGGAACGCTGGTGGGCATCCGGCGCGCGGTTTCGGGCGATGACGCCGCGGCGGCGCTGGACTGGGCCGCGACGTGGTCGGATCCGATCCTGCAGCTGATTGCATTTGCGGGACTGGTCGTATTTGTCGCCCGGAGGTTCGGGTCGTTTTCCGCCGCGCTGGCATCGCTGGGAGCCGCCTGCCTGTTTCCGCTCAACACGGAATTTCTGCCGGCCATGCCGGACGACCGCGGAATCGCTTTTGTGCTGAGTCTGTGGGCGATTTTGCTGACGCTCGACGTGGCCGGGTCGGCGGGAATTCTGACTCCGGCCAGCCTGCGCCGAAGGATGGTGATGGCCGGGGTGGTCGGAGCGATCGGGCTTTGGCTCAACGTCCCGCTGGTGGCGCCGATCCTCGCCGGCATTGCCTTGGGCGGAGTGGTCGCGACGCTGGCCCGGCGCTCTGCGGAAAACGCGGTCGTCTTGCCGTGGCGCGCGTGGGGCCTGGCGGGGGCGATCACGGCGTTTGCGGCCTACCTCATCGAGTTTTTTCCCGGACATCTCGGCGAATGGCAGCTGCGATCGATTCACCCTCTGTACGCCGTGGCCTGGCTCGCCGGCGGCGAGGCGGTGGCGCGGATCGCGGACGGACTCGCCACGCGCAAATGGGTTCGCTCGTGGCGCGATCCGCTGATTTGGGTGCTGATTCTCGCCGGGCTGGCGGCCATTCCGGTCGCGATGCGCCTGACCCACCAGGCCGGCATCTTCGCCGGTGAGTTGTCGGACCAGCGTCTCGCGCGCATTCCGGACGGGCCGGCAGCGACCAATCTCGTCAACTGGATGTACCGCGACGGTTTGTCGGCGATGTTCTCCGCCACCTTGCTGCCTCTGCTGCTGCTCGTCCCGATCCTGTGGATGCTGTTCCGCCGCGTGGGACCGGTCGAGGCGCGAGCGCGCCTGGGACTGTCCATCGGCCCGGTCGTGGTGGCCCTGGGATTTGCGGGCTGGAAGCTGAGCTGGTGGAGCGGCGTGGACACCGCGCTCCTGGCCGCGCTGGTGGCGACCGGCGCGGCGGTCGCGACGTTTTCCCGGGGACCGGTCGCGCGGTGGGCCTGGGGAATCTTCGTCGGCGGAATCACGCTGCCGGGAGCCGTGCTGTTCTCTCCGCGACACGTGGACGCGACCGGGCGGAACTTGAACGAGGGGGAGGTCTATGGATTGGTCGAGCGCGACCTCGCCCGCTGGCTGGCCCGGCGATCCGGAGTTCCGGGCGAGATCGCGCTCGCTCCGCACAATCTGACGTTCACGTTGCATCACTACGGAAACCTCCGCGGCCTGGCCACGCTCGGCCTGGAGAATCTCGGCGGACTCGAAATTGCCATGCGCATCGTGAGCGCCTCGACACCCGAGGAGGCCCGCGAGCTGATCGATCGCCGGGGTGTCCGGTACCTGGTGATTCCCTCGTGGGATTCCTACCTCGATTTCTATGCGCGCCTGGGCTTGGGTAAGATGGACGAGACGTTTCTCAACCGCCTCCACTTCTGGCGGCTGCCGCCGTGGCTGCGCCCGGTGGCCTATTCGTTTCCCGGAATTGCGGGATTTGAAGGGCAGTACGTCACGATCCTGCAGGTGGTCGAGGATCAGGACGACGCGGTCGCCCTCAGTCGGCTGGCGGAATACTTCGTGGACATGGGCCAGCTGAACCAGGCCGGTGCGGCGGCGCAGACGTTGCGTCGTTACCCGGCGGACCTCGGCGCGCTCGTGGCGCGTGCGCAGGTTGAGCTCGCACGGGAAGACACCGACAATTTTGCGCGCACCGCCGAACAGGTCCGCACGCGAGTGGCGGGCGGGGGCGACAAGACCATGCCATGGGATCGCCGCGTGAGCCTTGCGGTGGTGTTGTACCGCGCGAAACAGAACGCCTTGTCGGCGGACCAGGTGCGGCGCTGCCTGACCGAAATGGACGAGGCGGGCCTCCGCAATCTCCCCACGGGCCTGCTGTATCGCCTCCAGGTTCTTGCCAAGGCATTCGGCCAGCCGATTTCCGATCCGAAATTGCGCTCGATCGCGCTCGACCTGCTGCCCGACGAGATGCGCGAACGGGTGCAGTGAATCGGGTGGGCGTCGATTTCCTCATCGGTCCAACCGCGCGTTCGAAGCTCAGGGGGTTGCGGGCGTCTCCAAATACTCCGCAGCCAACTTATCTGGAACTCAGGAACTCGCGAGCAGTCCGGCAAATCTCTGTTCCCGTGGTTCGGCCCTGAACTCCCTGGTTTCGGATTATTGAAGCAGTTCAAATATTTCCATGGCCGCCAAGAGGCACGATAAGTCACAAAAAAACAAAGCGACTTCAGGTTCGCGCGCCTATGGGCGCTCGTGAGATTCACCGAAGCGGCGGGCTTTTTGTGCCTTTTCGTGGCCACCATGTTTTTGATATCCGTTCGCCCGCGGACACCCATCGAGATCCGGCATCGCTTCGGACCCTCTCGGGAGGGCGATTCTTGCACCATTGCAACCCGGCGCGAAACCCGCACGCTTCGGATCGATTGAATCCATTGCCCGATGTCGGATCCTGACGACGAAGCCACGCCTTCCCTCCACGCCACGGCCAACGTGCCGCAGATGCTGCAGACGCGTCTGATTGAGGAGAGCCACGTCCGGGCCGGCCTCGTGCAGGTGTCGTCCGCACTCGAGTCGCAGCGGACCAAGCTCCACGGCATGGAGAAAAAGGGGATCTCGCTGCCCGGTCCGTTCCGGAAACTGGGCAAGAAGGAGGAGAGCCCGGAGCTGATCGCCGCGCGCGAGGAGGAACGGCGCCTGGCCCGCATCACGCGACGCGTCGAGGAGATCGCGCGCCGGCTGAACGACGAGATCGAGGCGCTCGCCGACGTGGTGGTGGCCGAGCGCGTGCCCGATTACCCGGTTTTCCGCGACGCCCGCAAGAAACTGCAGCCGTGGGAACAGGCGCTGACGCAATTTCAGGGCAAGGTGGGCAAGCTGGTCGAACTGCTCGGCCAGACGCGCAACATGGCGAGTTCCGGCTACGACAAGAAACGAAAGGCGCTGTCGGGGACGGCCAAGGGGCTGCTCGAGAAATCGATCGACAGCGCCAAATCCGTCGCGAAGTCGGCCGACGTCGCCAACGAGGCGGCGAAAAATCTCGGGGGCGGCCTGCCGGAGGTCATCTTCCCTTTCCGCTCCGACGCCATCGCGGCGCTGGAAAGACTGGATGTCGCGCCGATGCAGACGGAATTCGATCGCATCATCGCGGCGCTGGAAAGCGTGCAGACGACCGAGATCGACAACCTGAAGGCGACGGGAGTGGGCGAGGCCGACGTGAAACGCGAGCAGGCGGCAACGTATCTGGCCGACTATGTCCGGCAGCTGCGCGAGCACACGGACAAGACGCATTTCAAGGAGGCGCAGGTCACGCCGGTGATCCAGCGGCTCGAGGCCCGTTATCTTCCGCCGCGGTAAAGACGGCCGGCCGCGCTTGACGGTTCCGAAGATTTTTCCGGCCAGTCCGGAAAAATCTGTGGCCAGTCGCGCGCGAATTGGCTAGCTTGGTCGTTCCGGTTTCGAAATTCCACCCCCAGTCACCCCATGCAAAACCCCGACATGTCCCGGCGCACGTTTCTGAAGACCGCTTCGCTCGCCTCCGCGGCGATCACGCTGCCCGCCATCCTCCGCTCCCAGAATTCCGGGAGCGGCTCGTCGTCCCCCAACAACCGCCTGAATGTGGCCTGTTGCGGAGTCGGCGGTCGCGGTTGGGATGCCGTGCAGGGCATGAAGGGGGAGAACTTCGTCGCGTTCTGCGACGTCGACGACGAGCGCGCAGCCAAGACTTACCAGGAGTTTCCGGACGTGCCGCGGTTTCGCGATTTCCGGAAGATGCTCGATCAGCTCGGCAACAAGATCGACGCCGTCACGGTTTCGACGCCGGATCACATGCATTTCCCGATCGCGATGGCGGCGTTGTCGCTCGGCAAGCACGTGTTCGTCGAGAAACCGCTCACCCATACGATCACCGAGGCGCGCAAGCTGGCCGAATTCGTGGCGGCGCATCCGAAACAGCAGACCCAGATGGGCAACCAGGGCCACGCCGGCGAAGGCATGCGCCTGCTGAAGGAGTGGCTCGATGCGGGCGTGCTTGGCGAGGTCCGCGAGATGCACAGCTGGACCGACCGTCCGATCTGGCCGCAGGGCGTGCACCGGCCCGACCATAGCAAGATGAAGCCGGTCGTGCCCCCGACGCTCGACTGGGATCTCTGGCTCGGCGTCGCGGCGGAACGCGAATACGATCCGGCCTACATGCCGTTCACGTGGCGCGGCTACTGGGATTTCGGCACTGGCGCACTCGGGGACATGGGCTGTCACATCATGGACGGCGCCTTTTGGGCGCTCGGCCTGACCGCGCCGACCGCGATCATTCCGATCAGCGCGCACGCCACCGAGGTCAGCCCGCCCACCGCGTCCGTGATCGAGTATCACTTCCCGGCGCGCGGTTCGATGCCGGCGCTCAAGTGGACGTGGTACGACGGCGGCATGAAACCGACGGAACCCGCCGATCTGGAGCCCGGCCGCATGGAGCATTGGGACAACGGCACGCTCATCATTGGCTCGAAGGCCTCGGTCTACTGCGACACCTACTACGGCAGCATCCGTCTCATTCCCGAGGCGAAGATGCGCGAGGCCGGGCCGACGCTGCCGGCGAAGACGCTTCCGCGCGTTGCCGGTGGACATTTCGCCGAGTGGATCCGCGCCTGCAAGGGCGGCACGCCGGCCGGGTCGAATTTTTCCTACTCCTCGCGCCTCACCGAGACCGTTCTGCTGAGCAACGTCGCGGTTCGCGCCCGTCGCCGCATCGAGTGGGACTCGGCCGCGCTGAAAGTGACCAATTTCCCCGCGGCCAACGACTTTGTCACCAAGGTCTATCGCACCGGCTTCGGCGTCTGATTCCGTTCCGACCATGAGCGATTCCAACGCGACTCCCTCGACCGCCTTCCGTTTCGAATGCACGGCGGCCTTCCTGCTGCTGCGGCTTTTCCTCGGCCTGCGCACCTTTCTCGCCGGCCTGCAGAAGTTCGAGGCCCAGGGACATTACAGCTTCGCCAACTACGCCACGAACATGAACCGGATGGCGGACTACATCACCACGAACTCGTTCGTCAAACTCTGGATGTCGCGCGGTTTCGCCCATTCGCTCGGCTACCTGATGATCGTGTTCGGCGCGATGCTGCTGCTGGGCATCAAGACCCGGATCGCGCTCTTCCTTTCCGGCCTGCTCTACGTCGGCCTCGCGTTCGGCCTCATGGCGGTGCAGGAGGACGACGGCATTGCGTGGGTCGGCGTCTACGTCGGCCTGTTCGCCGCCGCGCTCGTGCTCGTGCGGCACGACCGGCTGGCGCTCTGGCGCGACCGGATTTCCTGAGCGGCAACGGAACGCCCGAACATGGCCGCCTCCTCTCCTCCAGGCTTCACCCGCCGCGATTTTCTCACCACCGGGGCCAAGCTCGGCGCCGCCTTTCTCGCCGCGCCCTACATCCTGCGCAGCGCGCCGGAAAGCGGCGGCGACACGGTGAACGTCGCCCTCATCGGCTGCGGCGAACAGGGCCGCGTGCTGCTCAACGCCACGCTCAAGATTCCCGATATTCGCTTCAAGGCCGTCTGCGACATCTGGCCGTACAACCGCCGTTACGGCGAACGCCTCCTGCAGAAATTCGGCCACGACCCGAAGCCGTTCGAGGACTATCGCGAGATGCTTTCCGCGGTGCCCGACGTCGATGCCGTCATCGTGGCCACGCCGGATTTCATGCACTCCGAGCACACGTGCGCCGCGCTCAAGGCCGGTCATCACGTGTACTGCGAGAAGCTGATGTCCAACACCGTCGAGGGTGCCCGTGCCATGGTCCGCGCCTCCCACGAGACGGGCAAGCTGCTCCAGATCGGCCACCAGCGCCGCAGCAATCCGCGCTACCTTTGGGCGCGCGACAAGCTCATCCGCGACGCCCATCTGCTCGGCCGCATCACCAACGCGAGCGCGCAGTGGAATCGCGCGGTCACCGAGGATCTCGGTTTTCCGCTGCACCAGGAGCTGTCGGAGGCGGTGCTGCACAAGTACGGCTACGAGGACATGCATCAGTTCCGGAACTGGCGCTGGTTCAAGAAATACTCGGGTGGCGTCATCTCCGATCTCGGCGCACACCAGATCGACGTCTTCAACTGGATGCTCGGCGTGAACCCCGTGAGCGTGCTCGCCGGCGGCGGACGCGACTATTACACCACGCACGAGTGGTACGACAACGTGATCGCGATCTACGAATATCCGACCGAGGCGCAGATCGTGCGCACGACGTACACGGTCCTGACGACCACCAGCGCCGGCGGCGGCTACCATGAGTATTTCATGGGCGACGAAGGCGCGCTCAAGATGTCGGAGAACCCCAAGTACACGAAACTCTACCGCGAGGCCCGCGCGCCCGACTGGCAGCCCTGGGTCGACAAGGGCTACATCGCGCGCCCCGGCTCCGGCGAGGGCGCGCTCACCGCGCCGCGGCCGTGGGACAAACCCCGCCCGCAGATGCCCCGACCCGGCAAGGGCGCCGGCACGGTCGACGTGCGCGAGACGGCCGAACTGTCGGCTTGGGATATTCCGGTGACGCTCGACAAGGCGATCCACCAGCCCCACCTCGAAAACTTCTTCGACTCGATCCGCGGTCGGGCGAAGCTGAACTGCCCGGGCGAATCCGCCCTCGCGACCGCCGCCACCGTCCTGCGCGTCAACGCGGCCGTCGCCGCCCGCCAGATGCTCACGTTTGCGCCGGGCGATTTCACCATTTGATTCCTCCCATGCTCCGACTCCCCGCCGTTCTCCTCGCCCTGGCCGCCGTTGCGCGCCTCGCCGCCGCCGACCTCGTGCCGCTCAAGCTCAACCTGCCGAAGCCGCTCTTCGTCGGCACGCCGCGTCCGATCCAGGTGGCCAATCTCGAGCCGGCCGATACCAAGCACCCGCCGGTCATGGTGCCGGCCGACGCCGTGCTGCTGTCGCTCAACAAGCCCGTCACCGGCAGCGACTCCCTGCCCGTCATCGGCGAACTGTCGTTTGTCACCGACGGCGAAAAGTCCGGCGTCGAGGGCACGTACGTCGAGATGGGGCCCGGTGTGCAATGGGTGCAGATCGATCTCGGCGCGCCCGCGAAGCTGGCCGCCATCGCGGTGTGGCATTTCCATTCGCAGGCGCGCGTCTATCACGCGGTCGTCGTGCAGGTGTCGAACGATCCCGCGTTCAAGAAGGACGTCACGACGCTGTTCAACAATGATGACAGCAACGCCGACGGTCTCGGCAAGGGCACGGACATGGCCTACATCGAGACCTATCAGGGCCGCGTGATCGATGCCAAGGGCACGAGCGCGCGTTACGTGCGGCTGTACAGCAACGGCAACACGTCGGACGAGCTGAACCACTACACCGAGGTCGAGGTCTACGGCGTGCCGGCGAAGTAACGCCGGCCGCGCCCGGCGCGCCCGCCATGCCGACTCCGCCCCGCTGGCTGCCCCTGGTTCTTCTGGTCCTCGTGGCGGCGTGGTGGCGGATGCACGATCTCGCGGCGCGGCCGATGCACGCCGATGAGGCGAACCAGGGCGTCAAGACCGGCAACCTGCTCGAAACCGGTCGCTACGCCTTCGATCCGGGCGATCATCACGGACCGGTTCTGTATTATCTCGCGTTGCCGATCGCCTGGGCGCGCGGACAAACCACGCTCGCCCGCCTCGACGAAACGACCCTTCGCCTTCTGCCCGCGCTCGTGGGGACGCTGGCCGTTCTGCTGCTCTACTGGCTGGCGCGCCCGCTCGGCCCGTGGCCCGCGCTCGTTGCGGCCGTCTTTCTCGCGGTGTCGCCGCCCTCCGTCTACTATAGCCGCTATTTCATCCAGGAAACCCTCCTGGTCGGCTTTTCGCTCGGACTTTTTCTCGCGGCCCGGAATTTCTGGTGCACCGGCAAACTTCGCTGGGCTTTGATCGCCGGAGCGTGTGCGGGACTGATGCAGGCGACGAAGGAAACGGCGCCGATCGTGGCGCTCGCGGCCCTGCTTGGTGGACTGGCCGTGCTTCGCGTGGTTCGGCCGGCGGCGGGGATTCGCTGGCCGGTCGCAGCAGGAGTTTTTGTTGGGACGGCGTTCGTCGTGGCGGCGCTATTCTATTCGTCGTTCGGGACGCATTGGACGGGACTCAGTGACGCCTTCGTCGTGTATGCGCGTTCGGCGCGCCGACTGGCCGAGGGCGTCACGGGACACGAGAAATCGTGGACTTACTACCTGCAACTTTTCGGCTGGCAGGAAAAGGGCGGCCTGGTTTTCGAGCAGGTCGCGTTCTCGCTGCTGGCCGTGGTCGGATTTGTTCTCGCGTGGCGACGTCCCGAACCGTTGCTGCGTTGGGCGGCGGTTCAGACGATCATCCTGTTGATCGTCTTTTCGCTGACTCCGTACAAAACCCCCTGGCAGGTGATCCAGTTTGTGCCGGGGATGGCAATCCTCGCGGCGGGAACGATCGCCGCGCTGGACCGATGGCCCGCGGGGCGCTGGCTCGGCGCCGCCGCGGCTTCGGTGACGGTGATTTTTTTGGGTGTGCAAACCGCGCGCGTGACGGGAAGGTATGCGGCGGACGAGCGCAATCCGTACGCCTACGTGCACAGCGCCCCGGATGTGCTGAAGTTTCGCGCGCTCGCCGAAGCCGCGTTGCGGGCGCATCCGGACCGGCCCATTCGCGTGATCAGCGAGGAATACTGGCCGCTGCCCTGGTACCTGCGCGGCCTCGATAACGTCGGTTACTGGAACGAGCGACCCGACGATTGTGACGGCGCGCTCGTGATCGCTTCCGCCGGTCTTGCGGAGACGGTGCGTGCGCACCTGCACGGAGAATATGCGGAGACATTTCTCGGGTTGCGGCCGGGATTCGTCTGCGTGGTGTTTACTCCCCGGTCATGAGCCCGCGCCTCTCGCTCGTCATTCCCGTCTACAATGAGGCGGAAAACATCGGCGACGTGGTCGTCGCGGCCGATCGGGTGCTGGCGCGCCATCCGGGCGGTCACGAAATAATTGTCGCCGACGACGGGAGCACCGATGGCACGGCGACGATGGTTGACTCGCTGGCCCAACGCCTATCTTTCTGCCGGCGCCTGGCGCTTACGCATCGCGGACAGGGTTCGGCGTTGTTGAGCGGCCTGAGAATCGCCCAGGCTCCCTTGGTGCTGACCATGGACGGCGACGGACAAAACGATCCGGAGGATTTTCCGGTCCTGATCGAGGCGGTGGATTCCGGTCGCGCGGACCTGGCCTGCGGCTGGCGGGTCGATCGCCACGACAACTGGGTTCGGCGCGCGATGTCGGCGCTGGCCAATCGCGTGCGACGGTCCGTGTTGCGCGACGGGGTGCATGATGCGGGATGTCAATTGCGGGTGATGCGCCGGGAACTCATCGGGGCACTGACCGAAATGGATCTGTTGCAGGCCTTCATTCCCGCGCAAGCCGTTGCCGCCGGATTTCGCGTGGCCGAGTTTCCGGTGCGTCACCGCCCGCGCCTGCGTGGACGCTCCAACTACGGGCTCGGCAATCTTTGGTGGCGACCGGCGGTGGCGATGTGGCGGTTGCGGCGCAAACTCCAACGGAGGGCGCGATGAGCCGTTCGACTTTTCGTCATGAGGCCATGGCGACGCATTGGGAAATCACGGTTGCTGGCCATGATCCTGAATACGCCCGTCAGGCCGCGGCGGCCGCCTGGCGCGAGGTGGATCGGCTGGAGGACGAACTCAGTCGCTTCGTCGAGAGCAGCGATATTGCGCGCGCCAATCGGCTCAACCGCGGCGAATCCGTCGCGATCGGAGAAGACGCCCTGCAATGCCTGACGCTCGCCGCAGGGCTGGCGGAGGCGACGGGGCATGCCTTCGATCCGGCTTTCGGGACGCAGCGCGAGCCGGGGGCGTCGCCGCACGAACCTGTGTTTCTGCTCGATCCGGCGAATCACCGGCTGATTTCGCAAGCGCTTCGCCTGCAGCTCGACCTCGGCGCTGTCGGCAAGGGATACGCGTTGGATCGGGTGGGCGATGTCCTGCGCGAATGGCAAATCAGCTCCGCCTGCGGACATTGCGGCGGCAGTACGTTCCTGGCGCTCGAGGCTCCGGAAGGGGAACGAGGTTGGCTGGTCGGAGTGGGCGAGGACGACTCCCGGCGCGAGATTGGCCTGACCAACGGCGCCGTGAGCGCCTCCGGAATTGCGGTCAAGGGCCGTCACCTGATCGATCCACGCACCGGCCAGCCGGCGTCGCGATCGACACGCGTCTGGGCACGGGCGGGCACGGCGGCGATTTCCGATGCGCTGTCGACGGCATTCTTCGTCATGACCGATCTGGAAATCCAGGCGTTCATTTCCGGCCACGCCGGCGTCGCCGCCGCGGTGACCACCGGAAACGCCCTGGTCGTGCTCGGATCGCTGGGGTCGGATCGGTGAAAGTGAGAATGTGGCACAGTCTTCGACACCCTCATTTCTTCATGTATCCTAAAGGTGCCGTCGGGTAGGATGGCGGCCCCCTAGGTCCGCGGCACACCGCGACGCCACTCCATGAAATCCCTGCCCGCTGTTGTCCTATTCGTGTCCATGTTGAGCCTGGCCGCATTTGGCGCGCCGGCTCCGACTTACGACTATCCGTTCCGCAACCCGGGCCTGTCCGAAGACCAGCGCATCGACGACGTGGTGGGCCGGCTTACCCTCGACGAGAAACTTGGCATCGTCGGTTTTCTGCCCGCGATCCCGCGCCTCAACCTGACGCTGACGGCGATCACCGAGGGTTATCATGGCATTGCCCAGGGCGGTCCGAGCAACTGGGGCCGGTTCAATCCGACTGCGACCACCCAGTTTCCGCAGGCCTATGGACTCGCGGAGACGTGGGATCCCGGTCTGCTGACGCGGGTGTCAGCCGAGGAGGCGACCGAGGCGCGGTTTCTGTTTCAAAGCGAAAAGTATCACCGCGCCGCGCTCGTCGTCATGGCGCCGAACACCGACATCGGCCGCGATCCGCGCTGGGGCCGGACGGAAGAATGTTACGGCGAGGATCCGTTTCTGGTCGGAACCATGGCGACGGCATTCGTGCGCGGACTGCAGGGCGACGATCCCAAACACCTCAAGGTCGGCAGCCTGCTGAAGCATTTTCTCGCGAACAGCAATGAGGACGGTCGTTTTCACACGTCGTCAAATTTCGATGAGCGCCTGTGGCGGGAATACTACGCGAAGCCGTTCGAGATGGCCGTGCGCGACGGCCACGCGAACGCGATGATGGCATCCTACAACGCGGTGAACGGCGTCCCGCAGCACGTCAGTCCCGTTCTGCGCAACATCGTGATGAAGGAGTGGGGGCTCGACGGCATCATTTGCACGGACGGCGGCGGCATGACGAACCTCGTGAAGGAGCACAAGATGTTCCCCGATTTGCCCGCGGCGGCCGCAGCCTGTCTCAAAGCGGGAATCAATCTTTACCTGGATGTCTCAAAGGAACCGCTGCAGGAGGCGCTGAAGCGCGGCCTGATCACGGAGAAGGATCTCGACCAGGCCATTCGCGGCCGCTTCCGCATGTGGCTCCGGCTCGGGCTGCTCGATCCGGCGGGCACGGTTCCGTACGCCTCGATCGGCCGCACGGCCGGTGCAGTCGAACCCTGGAACGATCCCGCGACCCACGAATTGGTGCGCCAGGTCACGCGCGAATCGATCGTGCTGCTCAAGAACGACGCCGGCGTCCTGCCCGTCGACGCGGCGAAAATCAAGTCGGTCGCCGTCGTGGGTCCGCTCGCGAACACCACCTTGCTCGACTGGTATTCCGGCACGCCGCCTTATCGCATCGACCCGCGCGAGGGCATCGAGAACTACGCGCATCCGTCGTTCTTTTCGCCGGAGAAATTCGATGTGAACTGGGTGGCGGACATGAGCGACACGGCCGTCGAGTGCGCGCGCAAACGCGACGTGGCCGTGGTCGTCATCGGCAACCAGCCGGAAAGCAATGCGGGCTGGGAGATCGTGACGTCGCCGAGCGACGGCAAGGAGGCGGTGGACCGCAAGGAGATCGCGCTGCCCGCCGCGCAGGAGGAATTTGTCCGGAAGGTGGTCGCGGCGAATCCACGGACGATCGTCGTGCTGGTCGCGAACTTTCCCTTTTCGATGCCTTGGGTCGCGGCGCACGCCCCCGCCATTCTCCAGATCACTCACGCCAGCCAGGAACAGGGCAGCGCGCTGGCGGACGTGATTTTCGGCGATTTCAATCCGGGCGGGAAAACGACGCAGACCTGGCCGGCCTCGCTGGACCAGCTGCCGCCGATGATGGATTTCGATATCCGGCACGGCCGGACCTACATGTATGCGACCGCGGAGCCCCAGTACCCGTTTGGCTTCGGACTCAGCTACACGACGTTTAACCTGTCCAATCTTCACGCCGCGGACCACCTGGCGCGCGACGGTTCGATGGAGGTCAGCGTCGACGTGACGAATACTGGCACGCGGGCCGGCGACGAGGTGGTGCAGCTCTACGTGCGTTATCCCGATTCCAAAGTGGACCGGCCGCACAAGCAGTTGCGCGGCTTCCAAAGAATCTCGGTCGCGCCCGGAAAAACGCAGACCGCGCGGATGACCCTGCGCGCCGCCGACCTGGCCTACTGGAATGTCGCGGCGCACGACTGGACGGTCGAGCCGGGGCGCGTCGAATTGCTGGTCGGTCATTCGTCGCGCGACTCCGATCTCGCACTTCGTCAGATGGTCGCAGTCCAACCGTGAAACGCATCTTCATGAAAACGTCATTTCGTTCCCTGGTCGTCCTTGCGCTCGTGATCGGTGTCGCCGCGTCAGCCGGGGAAGTCCGGTTCAAACCCGTCACGCCGGATGCCTCACCCGAGGCGGTCGCACTGTTGGATTTCCTGCAGGAAATTTCCGGTCGTTACACGCTGACGGGTCAGCACAACCCGCCCGTGGGCCGCGACCGCAATTCTCTTTTTGCCGGCGCCTACACGGGAAAAATGCCGGCGGTCTGGACCTCGGATTTTGGCTTCGCCGGACCGGGCGATTCCGATTCCACCGAAAATCGCCCGGCCATCGTGCAGGAGGCGATTCGGCAGCACCGCCTGGGTTCGATCATCAGCCTGTGCTGGCACGCGGTGCCTCCCACCGCCGATGAACCCGTCACGTTTCAGCCGGTGCCCGGGGCCGATCCCGCGAAGCTGCACAGCGTGCAGGGGAAACTCACCGACGAGCAGTTTCGCGACATTCTCACTCCCGGCACCGCGCTCTACAATCACTGGGCGGCGCAGGTGGACGTCATCGCGGGTTTTCTGAAGCAACTCCAGGACGCCCATGTGCCGGTGATCTGGCGGCCGTACCACGAAATGAACGGCGACTGGTTCTGGTGGGGTGGGCGGATCGACGGTCCCTACACGACGCAGGCGCTTTATCGCCAGCTGTTCGATCGTTTCGTCTACCACCATCACCTGAAGAACCTGATCTGGCTGTGGAGCACTGATCGTGTGCACAACCCGGCGATGGAACACGCGAAATATTTTCCGGGTATGCAGTATGTGGACGTGCTGGGCCTCGATGTCTATGGCGGCGACTTCGCGCAATCCTACTACGACAGCCTCGTGCAATTGAGTCAGGGCAAGCCGCTCGCCCTGGCCGAGGTCGGCACGCCGCCGCATCCCGAGGTCATGGCGAAACAGCCGCTGTGGACGTACTACGCGATCTGGACGAGCATGGTGCGCAACACCACGCCCGCCGGCTATGCCGACATCATGAGCGGCGGCCGCATGCTCGGTCGCAGCGACCCTGTGTATGCGGAAATCACCGCCAGCTATCGCCGCGCCTGCGGGTTGCCGGTGCTCACGCCGGTGGCTCCGCCATCGTTGGCCGAACTGGCTCCCGCCATTCCGGCCGGCCCGGCGGGCGCTGGCTTCAGCGGCAGCTGGGTGCTCGACGAGGCCGCCAGCAAGTTTGGTCCGATGGGGGCGGCATTTTCCCCGGCACGGCTGGTCGTGAACCGCGTGGGCACGGCTCTCGACGTGAAGTCCTATTTCGTTCGCGAGTACAAGGACGACGACACGATGGAAGTCCGCTACGCGCTCGATGGATCGGAGACGAAGTCACAGTTCATGCGTTCGGAGCGCGTCACGGTGGCGAAGTCAGGCGACGATCCGAATACGATCACGATGGAAACGGTCACGACCTTGGCGCGGGGCACGCCGCCACGAAAGCTGAACAGTCATGAGACCTGGACGCTGACCGATGGTGGAACGCATCTCGTCATTCATAACGTGTCGGACTCGTTCATGAACGCCGGACAGACGACGGATCAGACGTTCGTGTTCGATCGGCATTGATTGGATGTAGGGCGGGGTCGCCGAACCCCGCCGAGGTGGAACGCGTTGTCCTCAACGCGTTGAAGCGTCTTGGGGACAAGCCGCTCCACCTTTCGGGCGTTTTGGCGGGATTCGGCGATCCCGCCCTACACCAGAATCACCGGAGCCCTCAAACTACCACCGCCGCCGCGAGCGTCGTATTGGCCGCCGGCAAGCGCACGGTGAACACGGCGCCGCCGTCCGGCGGACTCGACGCCACGATCGAACCGCCGTGATTGCGGGCGACCGCCAGCGCAATCGCCAGCCCAAGCCCGGCGTGACCGGTGGAGGATGAGCGGGCCTTGTCGGCGCGGTAGAAACGGCGGAAAATGTGCGGCAGGTCCGCGGCGGCGATGCCAGGGCCGTCGTCGCGCACGGAAAAAATGACCTCACCCGATTCGGTGGAGCAGCTGACCGCCACAGTGCGGCCGGTGGCGTTGTGCTCGATCGCGTTGGCCACCAGGTTTCCGGCCATCACCGCGAGGGCCACCGGATCGCCCCGGCAGGGGGCGGCGGCCAGATCGGTCTCAATGACAATGTCACGCGCGGCCGCCAGCGGATTGAGCTGAATCGTGATTTCGCGCACGATGTCGGCCAGGTCGCAGTCATCGCGAATCGCACGCGCCGCCTCCGACTCCTGGCGGGCCAGCACGAGCAGCGCCTCGACCAACCTCCGCATGCGGTTCGCGGCGTGATTGCAGGTCTGCAGGACGTCGCGATATTCCTGCTCCGTGCGCACGCGATTGTTGCGCAGCAGGCGGCCGGTTTCCGACAACAGGATCGTGACCGGCGTGCGCAGTTCGTGGGATGCGTCCGCGGTAAACTGTTTCTGGTGCTCGATCGAATCGTGCAGCCGCGCGAAGGTCTGGTTCAGCACGCGGCTGAGCTGATCGAGCTCGCTGTCGGTGCCCGCCACCTGGATGCGTTCGCCCAGATCGCCATTGGCGATGCGGTCGGCGGTGCGGCTGATGATGTTGATCGGCCGGATGGCCCGTCCGGCGAGCCACCATCCGCCCACCAGCCCCAGCAGCCAGACGGCCAGCGCGCAGGCCCCGAGCGCCCAGGCGAACTGGTGCATCGTGGCGAGTTCGGGCGTCAGGTCGTGTCCCACGATGCTGCGGATGCCGGCGGTCGAGTTTCGGGCCACTTCGCGGCGGTCGCCGATCGAACGCCATTGCTCGGCGTAGGTGTGTCCGGTGGCGGGAAGAAACTGCAGGTCCGCCGGCACGTTGGCCGACTGCAACAGCACCCGGCCGTCGGTGTCGCGAAAACTGAAATAGGAATAACCGGGCTCGTGACCGGAAAACTGCGCGGCCACCTCGGGCGTGACGGTCGGATCGCCCGCGCGCAGCCTTCCCGCCAACAGCACGGCGGAAAACGGCGGACTCTCGTGATTGCGGGTGTCGTTGTCCGGCGTGGCACGACGGCTGCGCAGGATCGAGGAAAGCACGGCCCACTCGCGGCTCCAGATCGCGCCGTCCGCCTCGTGCAGCTTGTCGTTCCAGGCCAGGCGGCAGGCGGTGACGCAAAAGGCTGCGAGCGCGATGAACAAAATCACGCCGTGCCAGATCTGGACGCGCCAGCGGATCGACTGGAACGGAGAGCTCATTCGATGCAGTAACCGTGGCCGCGGTGCGTCACGATCAGGTCGTGGCCGAGTTTCTTGCGCAGATTGGAAACGTGGACATCGAGCAGATTGGAGAGCGTGTTGTCGTCCTCGCCGAACAAATGTTCATAAAGATCGGTCCGCGTCACCGCCTCGCCGCGATGAAAGGCGAGAAATTCGAGCAGTCCGTACTCGCGCGCCGTCAGGGCAACCGCCTCCCCCGCGCGCGTCACGCGCCGGGCGGCGGTGTCGATCCGCACCTTGCCGATTTTCAGCAGCGAGTGCGCCCGCCCGGCCGAACGCCGGATGAGCGCACGGATGCGCGCGAGGAGTTCATTCGTGTCGAACGGCTTGGCCAGATAATCGTCAGCGCCGTGGTCGAGTCCCTTGATCCGGTCCGTGACGGCATCGCGTGCGCTCAACACGAGCACCGGCGCGTCGCAGACCGGACGCAGCCACTCGAGCATCTGCCACCCGTCGATGCGCGGCAGCATGACATCGAGCAGGATCAGGTCGTACGGACTCTCGCGGGCCTTGAAGAGTCCCACCTCGCCGTCCTCGGCCGTGTCGACGGCATAATTCTCCTCGCGCAAGGTCGCCGCCAGGCTGTCACGCAGCGCGGGATCGTCTTCAACCACGAGGATTCTCATCGGAAACATCAGATCCTGATTCTTCGCCTCCGGGGCGTCGAGCCTCGTCGGCGGGTCGGATCGATTGGACACGATAGCATCTCGAACCTTTAGGGCAGATTAAAGAACGTCGTTGTGGCGAGATCTCACAGGAGAGAACGGAGGAATTCCTCCTACAGGAAATGTATTCAGGTAGGGCGGGACCGCTGGGCCCGCCGCCCGGATATATCGGCGGGCCCAGCGGTCCCGCCCTACCTCAACAAACGTTGCCTCCCGTTAAATCCTCCCGGCCGGTCTCTTGACTCGTTTCGCTCCCGGGAGCACCGTGGGACTTGGCGTTGCGTCGTGACGACGGGCGTCCGTTACCCCCATGTTTTCATTGCTCCATCCTTCCGCGCCGAGCGCGCGTTGGCCGGGAATCCGTATCCTGGTCGTCGGCTCCGGATTGATTTTTGCGACGATCGGCTTCGTTGCGGCCGCGGAGGTTCAACCTGTGGTCACAGTCACGGGCGGTGCGATCGCGGGCCGCACCTTGCCGGGCGGACACGGCGCGGTATTTCGCGGCGTTCCGTTTGCGGCTCCGCCCATTGGAGACCGGCGGTGGCGCGAACCGATGCCCATCGAACCGTGGTCCGGTACGCGCGACGGCGACAAGTCGGGTCCGCCGGCCATGCAGGCCTCGTTTGGCTGGAATGCCGATATGGCGGCCGCGAGCCGGGAGGATTGCCTTTATCTCGACGTCTGGACGCCGTCCGTCGGAAAAGGAGAACGCCCGGTGATGGTCTGGATTCACGGGGGCGGCAATGTCGGCGGCTCGGGCGGTTTCGATCAACTTTACGACGGCACGCGGCTGATCGGACACGACGTCGTCCTGGTCGTTGTGGAATACCGCCTGGGAATTTTCGGTTTTCTCGCCCATCCGGCGCTGACGCAGGAGTCGCCGCATCACGCCTCGGGAGATTACGGTCTGCTCGATCAGCTCGCCGCGCTGCAGTGGGTGCACGACAACATTGCGAAGTTTGGCGGCGATCCGTCCAACGTGACGGTTTTCGGTCAGTCGGCCGGGGCGATTGATATTCTTCATTTGCTGACCTCGCCGCTGGCGCACGGCCTGATTCATCGGGCCATCGTGGAAAGCGGTTCGCTGCCGGCCGCCTCGATGTCGCCATCGCTGGCGCATGCCGAGGCAGCCGGAGTCGCGGCGGTCGCCCGGCTTGATCCACCTGCGGGCGATCCCTTGAAATATCTCCGCGGACTTTCGCCGGCGGAAATCCTCGCCAAGGCGGGTCCCGTCCCCGCGGTGGCGGTCGATGGGTGGGTGTTGAAGGAGCCGCCCGTCCTTGCTTTCGCGCAGGGACGCTCCCTGCCGGTTCCGCTCTTGATCGGCACCTGTGCGATGGAATTCCCGATCGACGGAGGCATCGCCAATTGCCGCACGGTCGTCGCCCAGTTTTTCGGCAAACACGCCGAGGAGGCCGAGAGGTTGTACGCGATCGATGGCGAGCATACCGGCCTGCCGGTCGACCCGCTGCTCGGCGGAACACCGGAGCAGCTCGGTGCGGATCTTTTCCGCTGCGGCGCCATTCTCGACGGCGAATGGCACGCGAAGGCGGGCCATCCGACGTGGGAGTATCAGTTTGATCGCGCCATCCCGCCGCGCGCGCACGTCGCTCACTCCAGCGATCTGCCCTATGTCTTCGGCAACCTGGTGGCGACCGGAAGTCAGGGCGGTGAATTCACGCCGGTCGACCGACAGGTCTCCGATGCGATCCAGGCCTACTGGACCAATTTCGCGCGGACTGGAAACCCTGCTGGGCCCGGATTGCCGGCGTGGCCGGCGTTCGATGCAACCACGCGTTTCTACCAGGAGTTTGGCGCCGACGGCTCCGTGGTCACGAATCGCGATCAGCGGGCACCGTTTCTCCCGGTCTTCCGCGAGATGATGCTTAATAATGCAACTAAATGACCCCCAATCGATTGGGGAATTGTTACATTTTACCTCCGAATCGACATAGGGCCGGTCGCGACTTGCCGACGGCGGACGAAGGATTTTCCTAGAGCGACCCCATTTTCTGTCATGGCCACGGACGAAAAGACCCAACGCGAACAAAACAAGCTGATCCGCCGCGTCCACAACGAGATCATCGACGAATACGATGAGGAGCTCGAGATGGAGCGCGAGGATTGGGTGCAGCTCGATCCGTCGAAGCCGGCGCAGCGGACGGAGGACGACCAGTCGCGCGAGGCGCGGCAAAAATATTTTCGCGAGCTGTTTCGACTGCAGGCCGAGCTGGTGAAGATGCACGACTGGATCGTGCATTCGGGTCACCGGATGGTGATTCTTTTCGAAGGCCGCGACGCCGCGGGCAAGGGCGGCGTCATCAAGCGCATCACCCAGCATCTGAATCCCCGCGTGGCGCGCGTCGTCGCCCTGCCGGCGCCGTCCAACCGCGAGAAGACGCAGTGGTATTTCCAGCGCTACGTCGAGCACCTGCCGGCGGCCGGCGAAATGGTGCTGTTCGACCGCAGCTGGTACAATCGCGCGGGGGTCGAGCGCGTGATGGATTTCTGCACCGATGCCGAGTACGAGGAGTTTTTCCGCTCGGTGCCCGAATTCGAGAAGATGCTCGTGCGCTCGGGCATCCAGATTGTGAAGTACTGGTTCTCGATTCCCGACGAGGAGCAGGAGTTTCGTTTCCGGTGTCGCATCAACGATCCCTTGAAACAGTGGAAACTGAGCCCGATGGATCTCGAGTCGCGCAAGCGGTGGGAACTCTACACCAAGGCGAAGGAAGTGATGTTCGATCGCACGCACATTCCCGAGGCGCGCTGGTGGGTGGTGCAGGGCAAGGACAAGAAGAAGGCGCGCCTGAACTGCATCCAGCACCTGCTTTCGCTGGTGAAGTACAACGAGGTCGAACACGACCACATCGTGCTGCCGCCGCGCATCCATCATCCGGACTATCATCGCGAGCCGATCCCCCCGGAAATGATTGTGCCGGAGATTTACTGACCTGCGGTAGCGAGTAGCCGGTAGCGAGCAGCGAGTAGGTTTGATGCAGGGCGGGGTCGCTTGCCCTGAGCCTGTCGAATGCGCCGAACCCCGCCGCGAATTGTGGGAGCAGATTTACGCCGCGAACAAACCGGCCCGCCTCTCGACCTTGCTCGGGGCCCTGAGCTTGTCGAACGGGGAGGTCCGGTTCCACCTCCTGCACCGGTCCGATGAGGACATCGGACGCTGCCGGTTCTCGTCGCCTTGTTCTCTTTCTCTCGACCCATCGCGGGATAAACCCGCTCCTACAACCGATCCGAGACTATCGAGACCTCGGACTTACAGCTTAAAGCTTAACACTTACGGCTTAGACCTTAAACCTGATAGCTTAGACCTTACAGCTTACCGCCTGCCGCTCGCCGCCCGGCGCTGTTTCGAATCGACCCGCCGCATTCATCCCGGTGATATGGCAGCATCCTCCCCGCCATGTCCGCTTCCTCACCCGTGATTCGTGTCGGCGTCATCGGTGGCGGTTTGATGGGCCGCGAGGTGGCCAGCGCATTCGGTCGGTGGTTTGCGCTGCTCGCCACAGGCGTGAAGCCCGAATTGGTGGCGGTATGCGACGACCAGCTGGCGGCACTGGAGTGGTTTCGTCAGGTGCCAACCGTGCGCGCCTTTTTTTCCGACCATCGTGAGTTGCTGAAGAGCGAGGTTGATGTCGTCTACCTCGCCGTTCCGCATCACCTGCACGAAGCGATCGCCCTCGACGTTCTGAACGCGGGCAAGGACCTGCTCGCCGAAAAGCCCTTTGGCATCGACCTGGCGGCCGCGCGTCGTCTGCGGGACACCGCCCGCCAACTCGGGAGATTTGTGCGCGTGTCGTCGGAGTTTCCGTATTATCCGGGCGCCCAGCGCGCCTGGCGGATGGCGTCGTCGGGGCGGCTCGGTCGCATCCTCGAGGTGCGGAGCGCCTTCCTGCATTCAAGCGATCTCGATCCTGCCAAGCCGGCCAACTGGAAACGACAGTCGGCCACCTGCGGCGAAATCGGGGTGATGGCCGACCTGGGCATGCACGTGACGCACCTGCCGCTGCGCCTCGGCTGGCGGCCGCGATCGATTCACGCGCAGCTGCAGAAGGGTTATGCCGAACGACCCGATGGCCGCGGCGGACGGGTGGCCTGCGACACTTGGGACAATGCGCGGGTGAATGCGACCGTGCCGATCGGCGGGGACGATGTTCCGATGACTTTCGAGATGAAGCGTCTCGCGCCGGGCGAGACGAACACCTGGATCTTCGAGGTGATCGGTACCGACGGCGGGGTTCGCTTCTCCACGCGCGAACCGAAGACTCTCTGGACATTCACGCGGGAGCCGGAACAGGCGTGGGTTCGCACCGAACTCGGATTCGAGATGCCGTTCAAGGCGATCACCGGTGGCATTTTCGAACCGGGCTTTCCCGACATCCTGATGCAGATGTGGGCGGCCTTTCTCGTCGAGCGCGCCGGCCGCCTGGGCGACCGTCTGGGTTGCGTCACGCCGGACGAAGCCGTCACTCAGCACGAAATCTGGGCCGCGGCCCTGCAGTCGCACCTTGAGAAGCGAGTGGTTTCACTCTGAAGAAATTGCCGCAAAAGAACGCAAAGACTTTGAGAATTCCTGTTCCATTCTCCTTGGAACTCGTTCGACATTCAGCACCGTTGCGCAGCTCCACAGGGCTCTCTCTTTGCGTTCTTTGTGCCCTTTTGTGGCGAACCTAAAATCATGGCGGAATCCGGCACACGTTCGGGCGTCATCGCGGGCGGCAACTGGATCGTCGACCAGGTGAAGATGATCGATGCGTGGCCGGAACAAGACGCGCTGGCCTCAATTGGCGAGGAGTTTCGCGCCAACGGCGGTGCTCCGTACAATTTGCTCAAGGACCTCGCGCGCTTGGGAGCGACCTATCCGCTCGAAGGCATCGGCTTGGTGGGAGATGACGACTTTGGCCGCTGGATTCGCGACGACTGCCGCGTGCACCGGATCGACACTGCGCAGTTGCGGGTCGAGCCGGATGCACCGACCAGCTTCACGGACGTAATGACCGTGACGGCAACGGGCCGGCGCACCTTCTTTCACCAGCGCGGCGCCAACGCGCGCCTGGCGCCTTCCGACTTCGATTTTTCCCGGACCCGGGCGCGTTTCTTCCATCTCGGTTATCTGATGCTGCTCGACACGCTCGATCGGCCCGGCCCCGACGGACGTCCGGCCGCCTGCGCGGTTCTGGAGGCGGCGTCCCGGGCGGGACTTTTGACGTCGGTCGACCTGGTCAGCGCCGAGATCGGAGCCTTTACGCAGGTGGTTGGACCCGTCCTGCCGCTGGTCGATTATCTTTTCCTGAACGATTTCGAGGCGGCGCGCGTCACCGGCCTGACGCTGCGGGGAAAGTCGCTCGATGCCGAGAAGGTGCGTGCGGCGGCGGAGATCCTGCGACGGGGCGGGGTGCGACGGGCGGTGTTCATCCATTTTCCGGAGGGGGCGTGTTGCTGTGACGACGAGGGCACGTTGCTCTGGCAACCGAGCGTCGACGTGGCGCCGGCCGACATTCGCGGCGCCGCGGGAGCCGGGGATGCTTTCGCGGCCGGTGTTCTGCACGCGCTCCACGAAGGACGACCGATGGGAGATGCGCTCCTGCTCGGCGTGGCTGTCGCGGCGAGTTCGCTTTCCGATCCCACGTGTTCGGGCGGCATCCTCGATGAGCGGCAGTGCATCGAGCGCGCCCATCGCGCCGGCTTTAAACGGTAGGGGCTGATGTCTCCTGTTTGGACCGAAGACAAGGGTAACACTCAGACCGGAGACATGGGTAACACTCGGGGTTGGCGTGGCGAAGGGTTTTTTAGTCTTGGAGAGTGAGCCGAGCGGTGAGCTTACGGGCGAGGTGTTTGGCCAGAGCGGGAGC
>DASZXI010000073.1:0-19915 GCA_035545955.1 Candidatus Didemnitutus sp.
CTTTACGCCGCGATGATTAGGCTGAATCGCGGCGTAAAGCCGCTCCTACAGTTCAATCCAACGCGGCATTCGGACCTTCGACCGGCTCGGGCCGGGCGATGCCGACTCACCTCTCAAGGCCGCTTGAATGCGCGCCGCGCCTTTTCCGAGGCACCATGGAAGACGCAGCCTTCCGCGTGGTCATTGACCATCCCCATCGCCTGCATGAACGCGTAGACGGTCGTTGGGCCGACAAAATTCCACCCGCGTTTTTTCAGATCCTTGGAAAGGGCGGTCGCTTCGTTGCGAATGCCGTCAGCGGTGAGTCTACGGCTCTTCGCCTCCGGTTCGAAGCTCCAGATGAACGCGCCCAGCGATCCGGCCTCCTGGATCAGTTCGCGGGCGCGCTTCGCGTTGTTGATCACCGCCTCGATTTTGCCGCGATGACGGACAATCCCGGCATCCGCCAGCAGGCGCTTCACGTCGCGTTCCGTGAACCGGGCCACGCGATCGATCTCGAAGCCGGCAAATGCACGGCGGAAATTCTCCCGTTTCGCGAGAATGGTGCGCCAGCTCAGGCCGGACTGAAATCCCTCGAGACTGAGCTTTTCGAACAGGCGCGAGTCGTCCGACTCGGGAAATCCCCATTCGCGGTCATGGTAATCGATGTATTCGGGAGTCGCACTACACCAGTGACAGCGTTTCTTCCCGTCCGGACCAACGAAAGGTGCGTCCATGGGCGATGTACGGTGTTGATCTTACGAGGGACCGCAAATCCGCGGTGGAGATTGAACCACTTCGACGGCCCGATGGGGACTCGGGCTCTGCCAGGGCGAGATCCGTCGGAGGTTTTCGCGTTATTCGCGTGTTTCGCGGGTGAAGTCGGCGGCATTCGGCGATGCCGCCCTACATCAGATCGGATTGGCGGGCTAGATCTTCCCGTCCTTGCGGCGGGCCACCATCTGGTGGAATTCCGTGAAAAGCGGATCGGCGTCGTTCGGGCCGGGCGCGGCCTCGGGATGATACTGCACGGAGAAAACCGGCAGTTCCTTGTGGCGCAGCCCCTCGACGGTGTTGTCGTTCAGGTTGATCTCGGTGATCATCGCCCCGCGATTCTCAATCGACTTCGGATCCGTGGCGAAACCGTGGTTCTGGGCGGTGATCGAGACGCGTCCGGATTCGAGATTTTTCACCGGCTGGTTGCCGCCGCGATGGCCAAACTTGAGCTTGTACGTCGAGCCGCCGAGTGCATGCGTGATCATCTGATGCCCGAGGCAGATTCCGAACACCGGATAGTGCGGGATCAGCTCGGTCACGGTCTTGTGCACGTAGGGCAGCGCGGCCGGATCGCCCGGTCCGTTCGACAGGAACACGCAGTCGACTCCGGACTCGCGGATCTGCGCCGCCGCGGTTCCCGCGGGAAACACGTGCACGTCGAAACCGTGACGGATCAACTTGCGGAAAATCGTGTACTTCGCGCCGTAGTCGAACGCCGCGACCTTGAATCGCCGCGACGGCGTGGAGGTCGCTCCCTGAAACGTTCCAACGGGCAGGTATTGGGCGTTGTGACGGCTCTCGTCGTCGGCCCCCCAGACGTACGGAGCGGCGCACGTCGTGTCCTTCACGTAATCGCTGCCGGCCATGTCCTGCCAGCCCTTCGCGCGCCGCAGCGCCTCGTCGTCGCTCAGCGGCAGCGTGCTCAGGCAGCATTTCATCGCGCCCTCGACCCGCAGCTTCTTCGTGATCGCACGGGTGTCGACATCGCTGATGCCCGGGATGCCGTATTTTTTCAGATAGGCGTCGAGCGACATCGTGCTGCGCCAGTTGCTGACCACCGGCGAAACCTCGCGGACGACAAAGCCGGAGCATTTCGGGGCGGACGATTCCTCATCGGCCGCGTTGATGCCGTAGTTGCCGATCTGGACAGCCGTCATCGTGACGATCTGGCCGAAATACGAGGGATCCGTGAGGATTTCCTGGTAGCCGGTCATCGACGTGTTGAACACGCATTCGCCAGCGATCGTGGCGCCCGCCCCGAAAGCACGGCCCCGGAAAACACTACCGTCTTCGAGGGCGAGAATGGCGGGCTGGTGGGCGGGCATTAAAGCCCGACGAAATGCCCTTGCGCGGCCCCTGCCAAGGCGAATCGGCGCCGCCCCGGCAAATCCGCGTGCGAGTGTGTCTTAAGGGGAATCGGAAGATGCGTTGAATGACATCTCGGCGTGTCAGCAAGGTGGAACGCATTGTCCCCAATGCGTTAAGCGTCTTGAGGACAAGCCGCTCCACCTTGAGGCCGTAGGCGCTGCCTACTTGCCGGGCTTTGTTCCCTCCGTTGCCTTCTGTGAAAAAAGATTACTCCGTCCGGGCAACGAGCGGAACGCCTTCGATGACCTTGATCAAAGCCGGCGCCTGGATCGGTTTCGTCAGATAGTCAGTCATGCCGGCCGCCAGGCAGCGTTCGCGGTCGCCGGCCATCGCCGACGCGGTGAGCGCGATGACCGTCAGGTCGCGATGCCGCTCGCCGGCGTCGCCGCTGCGAATCTTGCCGGTGGCGGCGTAGCCGTCCATCTCGGGCATCTGGCAATCCATGAAAACCAGATCGTACGCGTCGCGCCGCAGGGCCTCGACGCACAGGGCGCCGTTGTCGACGATCTTCGGGGTGTAGCCGAGACGCTTGAGGAGGCCGCCAATCAGCTTTTGATTCACGGCGTTGTCCTCCGCGACCAGGATGCGCAGCGGATGCTCGCGTCCCAGGTTCGGATTCAAGGTCGGGATGATCATTGGCGCCGTGCTGCGCTTTGAAGGCTTCGGGGCACCGGCGAGCGCGCCGGTCATGGCGTCGATCAGCGCGGCCTGGCGGATCGGCTTCGCGAGGATGGCGCGGAAATGGATGTCCGGATTGAACTGACGCAACTCGTCGCGGCTGATCGAGGAGAGAAGGATCGCCGGCAATTTGGCCCCCTCCGGCATCGCGTGCATCGCGGCGGCGAGTTCGACGCCGTTCATGCCCGGCATCATCATGTCGAGAAGCGCGATGTCGGCCGAGTGACCCTTGAGATAAGTCAGCGCGTCCGCGGGTTCCGCACACGCGTGGCAGCTCAAGCCCCAGCGCTGCAGCTGGCTCGTGAGAATGCGGCGATTGGTCTCGTTGTCGTCTACGATGAGCGCATGACGGCCGACCATCACGCCGTCGGGACCGGGCTCTGCGCGCGCCGGGGCTTCGCCTTCGGGAGCCGTGGTCGGGACCGCCTGCAGCGTGAAGCGGAAGCATGATCCCTTGGGCGAGGTGTGAGCCAGCACGAGATCGCCGCCCAGGAGGTGGGTGAGGCTGCGCGAAATCGCAAGACCGAGACCGGTGCCGCCGAAGCGACGGGTCGTCGACGAGTCAGCCTGGCTGAACGGACGGAAAAGACGGTCGATGCGGTCGTGGGGAATGCCCTCGCCGGTGTCGTGAATGGAAATCGCCAGCTGCGGCGCCTCTCCGGGTCGCGTCGGTACGGGTGCGACGTGAACCTGAACTTCGCCCTGCGCGGTGAACTTGATGGCGTTGCCGATCAGGTTGACGAGCACCTGGCGCAGACGCGTGCCGTCGCTGACGATCCAGTCCGGGACGCCGGCCTCGAAGCACTGCAGGAGCTCGAGCTTGCGCTCGTTGGCCTTGCTCCAGAGCAGGTCCGAGACTTCCTCCACGCAACGGCGGACGGAGACCGGGTTCTGCTCGAGGTCGAGACGGCCGGATTCGATCTTCGAAAAGTCGAGAATGTCGTTGATGAGGGTCAGGAGCGATTCGCCGCTGCTGCGGATCGTGTGCAGCCAGTCGCGCTGCTCGCTGGTGAGGGACGTGTCCAGCAGGAGATTCGTGAATCCGAGCACGCCGTTCATCGGGGTGCGGATTTCGTGGCTCATGACCGCGAGGAACTCGCTCTTGGCACGGTCGGCGGCCTCGGCCGCATCCTTGGCGCGCTTGATCTGGTCCTCGGCTTCCTTGAACGGCGTGATGTCCTTGGTGATGCCGCAGGTGCCGATGATCGCGCCCGTCGAGTCGCGCAGCGGGGTCTTGGTTGTCAGGCCCCAGGTGATGCGGCCGTCGGCCCACGTTTCCTTTTCCATCAGGCCAACGATCGGCTCGCCGGTTTCCATGATGCGGAGCTCGTCCACGAAGGCTTGGCGGGCGTGCTCGGTCTTGAAGAAGTCGCGGTCGGTCTTGCCGATCGCCTGGGACGGATCATCGAGGCCGAAATGCTTGGCCATCGCGCGGCTGATGATGAGGAACCGCGACTCGCGGTCCTTGCAGTAAATATGGTCCGGAATGTTGTCGAGCAGGGCGCGGGTGATCGTGCGCTCCTGCAACAGCGTGCGTTCGATGGCGCGACGGTCGGTCGCGTCGCGGTCCATGCCGATGACAAGTTCCCGGCCGTCGACCACGATGAGGCTGGTGGCGTATTCGGTGTCGATCAGCGTTCCATCCTTGCGCTTGTGGAGAGCCTGGCCTTCGACGCGCAGCTTGGTCCGCAATTCGGAGATCCAGTTCTTCGCGCCCTCCACGGCCCACGGACGCGCCTCGATGATGTCGACGCACTGGCCGATGAGCTCTTCGCGCGTGTAGCCATGCAACTCGCAGGCCATCGGATTGCAGTCGATGATCTTGACCGGCACGTTCGGGTCCGCCGGATCGAAAAGCATCAGGCTCAACGGGGCCTGGTCCCACATCGCCTTCAACTGCGCCATGGTCACATCGAGCCGCTTGGCCGCGGCCTTGTCCGAACGCGGGTGCGCGATGGAGGTCCACAGCACGGCGCCGAGACCCAGGGCGGCCGTCAGCGATGCGATCACGATGGCGAAAAAGGCGGGGTCGGAAGCGGGCGTGCGGGCCATCCAGATGACGGTCGCCACGAATGCCGCCCCGAGGAGGGCGATTGCCCACAGGGAGGACGAAGACGCGGAGCGGCGCGAGGAGCTCGCGGTCGCCGGGACGGTGCCGTAGTGGAAGGGGTCGCTGGACATGGGGCTCAACCTGTCAGCCATCGCCACGGGGTCGGGGCAACGAACGACAGCTTGCGTCCTACACATCGTCACATTCGCCCGACGCCTTAACCTTCCCGCGGATCAGTGACGCCAAATTTGCTAACTTTCTACCAGACGGTAACCTATGCCGGCCTCGGTCCGCAAATGCCGGGGCGATCCCGGGTCGGATTCCAGCTTTTGGCGGAGATGGGTCATGTGCACGCGAAGGTAGTGCGTGGACTCCTCGGCATTCGGGCCCCACAGCTCGCGCAGGAGCTGGCGATGCGTCACGACCCGCCCGCGGTGCTGCACCAGCAGGCGCAGGAGGGCGTATTCCTTCGCGGTCAGATGGACCTCGTCGCCTTTTTTGCGAACGACGCGCGCCGCCTGGTCGAGCTCGATATCTCCGAAGGCAATGACCGCGGGATCAATCGCTCCCGGTTTGCGTCGCAACAATGCCCGCAGGCGCGCCAGAAGCTCGCGGCCGCTGAACGGCTTGGTAATATAGTCATCGGCCCCGGCATCCAGCGCCTCGATCTTGTCGTCCTCGCCGCCGCGAACCGACAGCACCAGAACCGGCACGCGCGACCATTCGCGGAGACGGCGGACGACCTCCGATCCCACCAGGTCCGGCAGGCCGAGGTCGACGATCACTGCGTCGGGCGCCTGATGTGCGATTTCCTGCAGGCCTAGCTGGCCGGTCTCAGCTTCGCGGACGGCATAGCCGCCCCCTTCGAGCGTGACGCGCAGCAGGCGCCGGATCTGGCGTTCGTCGTCGATCACGAGCACGCTGGCGGCGGCGTCGCTCATCGGCGCAATTCCACGGACAGGCGTTTCATTCCGACGGAGGAGGTTGAGGGGCGACGTGCGGCAGGTAAATGGTGAACACCGCGCCTCCGCCCGGGTTCTCGCCGACCATGACCTCTCCGCCCTGGGCGCCGACGAATCCACGTACAATGGACAATCCCAGGCCGAGCCCGCCGGCCCGGGCGGCATCCCCGCGTTCGAACTTTTTGAACAGCCGGTCGCGCATCGACGCCGGAAATCCGGGTCCGCGATCGGCCACCGTGAAGTAGACGCGCTGTCCGCCCCGCTCGATGCCGGTGGCGAGGAACACCGGCGTGCCCGCGGGCGTGTGGCGCGCGGCGTTCAGCAGGAGATTTGCGAGGGACTGCTCCATCAGCGCAAAATCGGCGCGTAACGGCGGCATGTCGTCGGGCACCGCCTTCTCCAGCGGATGACCCGCCAGCACATCGCGCGTGCCCTCGATCGCGGCGTTGATGAGGTCGTTGGCATCGCACCAGTCCAGATGCGGTTTGAGATTTCCGCTCTCGAGGCGGGTTTGATCGAGGAGGTTTCCGACGAGACGATTGAGGCGCCGCGCGGCCAGGCGGGCCTCCTCGAGCAACGCCTGATGCGGGGCGGCACCCTCCGTCAGGGCGTCGAGCGAACCGGTGATCACAGCGAGCGGTGTCCGGAGCTCGTGCGATACGCTGTCGAGCAGGACGCGATGAAGCTTGTCGGACTCGGCCAGGATCTTTTCGCGTTCGCCCGCCTCGCGCAGATGCTCGCGCTCCACCGCCAGCGCGAGTTGCCGGGCAAACGCCTCGAGCAGCCCGCGCTGCGCCAGGGAGAGCTCCACGCCCGTGGCGGCGGCGACACCAATCACGCCGACCGCGACGTCGTCCCGGACCAGCGGAAGGTAAAAGGCGCCGCTGGCTGGAAGGGTGTCGGTGCCGCGTCCGGCCGGGCGGCGGTTGCGGAAAACCCAGTCGGCGACGCCCCGTTCCTTTTCATCGAGGGCGAACGAGCCGGCGAAATGCGGCACCAGCCGGCCAGCTTCATCGGCGAGCACGAGGGCGGAACGGGCGGCGAAGAGCGCGTCGGCCTGACGCAACGCGGCGAACACCGCCTCGTCGAGCGTGCGCGCGCCGGCGAGCGCGCGCGTCAGCTCGAACAGCGCCGTGGCCCGTTCCTCGCGCCGGCGTTCCTGATGGGCCTGCGCGCGGATCCGCGAGGTCAGGTGACCGGTCACGAGCGCCACGACAAAATAGGTGCCGAACAGCGCCGCATCCTCGATTTTTCCGATGTAGAAGGTGAAGCGCGGCGGAATGAACAGAAAGTCCCAGGTCAACGCGCTGCCCACGGCCGCGGCAAGCACCGGTCCGCGGCCGAAACGCAGGCTGAGCAGAATCACGCCCAGCAGATACACGAGACCGGCCGCGAGATAGGTGTCGGTGGGCAGCGCGAGGCCGCCCAGCGTGATCGCGGCGACCGTGGCGGCCGACCAGGCGTATTCCGAAGGCGCACTGAGAAGAGCGCGGTCGATCGGAGCGAAGCGGCGCGAAGGCCGCTCGGCCTCGGCCGGGACCACATAAATGTCGATGTTGCCGCCTTCGTGAATCAGCCGGTCGACGAGCGTACCGCCACGGATCCGGTCCAGCCAGCGGCGCGTTCTTGGTTTGCCCACGACGATCTGAGTCGCGTTGTGGCGCAGCGCAGTGCGGGTGAGCGCCGCGGCGATGTCGTCGTCATGCGTCACCGCAATCTCCGCCCCGAGCTCGCGCGCCAGGGCGAGATTCTTTTCCAGCAGGCGCTGGTCCTCGGGTGCGAGCGGCGTGGAGTTTTCGACGTGCACCGCGATCCAGGCGGCGCCCTGCGCTGCCGCCATGCGCCGGGTCCAGCGCACGAGATGGGTCGAAAACGGACTCGGGCCCACGGCGACGAGCAGGCGTTCTCCGCTGCGCCAGACGACCTGGCGGCCCCTTCCGACCCGGAGTTCGCGCAACTGGCGGTCCACGCTTTCGGCGGTGTAGCGCAGCGCGAGCTCGCGCAACGCGGTCAGATGCGACTCCTGAAAAAAGTTTTTCCGGGCGGCCTCGGCGCGCTCGCCGAGGTACACCTTGCCGTCGCGCAGCCGCTCCAACAGAGTGGCCGGAGTGATGTCGACGAGTTCGATCTCGTCGGCGAGATCGAGCACCGAGTCGGGCACGGTCTCCTGCTGGTTCGCGCCGGTGATCTGCCGGACCGCGTCGGCCCGCGACTCGACGTGCTGGATGTTCAGCGTCGTGTGCACGTCGATTCCCGCCTCGAGCAATTCGACGACGTCCTGCCAGCGCTTGGCGTGGCGCGATCCGGGCGCATTGGTGTGGGCGAGTTCGTCGACGACCGCTACGGCCGGTTTCCGCGCCCGCAGCTCCTCGAGATCCATTTCGGTGAGTCGTGTGCCGCGGTAGTCGATCGCGCGCCGCGGGAGCACGTTGAGTCCGGCGAGGAGCGATTCCGTCTCGATCCGCCCGTGGGTTTCCACAATGCCGACGAGGACGTCGATGCCGGCGGTGCGTTCCTGTTGCGCCGCCCGCAGCATGGCGTACGTCTTGCCCACGCCGGGACACATCCCGAGAAAGATTTTCAACCGTCCGCGGCCGACCCGCTCCTCCCGCGCCTTGAGGCTGGAAAGCAGGTCGTCGGGATCAGGACGGAGCTCAGCCATGGGAACCGTCATCCTGACCTCGGATCGCGCTGACGCAACAGCGCCGCGCCGGCTCCGTCCGCACTCAGTGGCGCAGGAAAATCGACATCAGGACGCCCCACGCCGCCAGGCTTCCCAGTTCGAATGCGACCATCAGGCGGTTGGTGCGCGCCAGGAGACGGTGCGGAAGTTCGAGCCAGCTGAAATCGACGTGCCACTGGACGCCGAAATACGTGTCGGGTCCGGCCAGTCCAAACCACTGATAGGAACTGTCGATGAAACCCTCGGCCGCGAGCTCGCGGACGAAGGCGGCCTTGCGCTGCTCGGTGAAGGTGTCGCGGGTGGCACGAATGACAACCGCGTTGCCGAAGTCCTCGACCAGCACGCTGGCATCCAGCAACGGGAATCCGAACTCGAAGCGACGGGGCTGGGTTCGGAGCGTTTTCATGGCAGGGAGGCTTCGATGGATAATCGGTCGGCGCGTTCATCTATTGGATGCCGGCGGTGACAATTTGTTCATCGGCCCGGGATTTTACCCATTCTTCATCAGTGCGGCGGTCACGGATGGGAGCTTTTCGGGTCAGGCCAGACGCGTGAGCCGCCGTCGTCCCGATGGTGCGGATCGAGCAGCCAGGAGACCAGGGCCAGCAGACCGAGTGCGACCAGGAAGATGACGAAGCCCAGCTCGCCGCGCGTGCGTCGGGGAAATTTGGGCGGGCTGGTCATGGGCACGGCGCTCACGGGCGAACCGTCCGCTCGTCGAGGGCGCGGTTGAGCCGGAGCACATTGACACCCGGTTCGCCCAACACACCCCAGCTGCGCCGGTCGGTGGCGGCGTCGATCTGCGCGAGGACGTCGACCAGGGGCAGATGTCGTGCTGACGCGACGCGCGGCGCCTGCCATCGGGCGTTGGCGACGGAGATGTGCGGATCAAGTCCGCTGCCGGAGCTGGTGACGGCATCGGCCGGCACCGATGCATCGGCCGGGAGATTGTTTTCCTTTCGGTAGGCCTCAACCGCGTCATGGATCGCGTCCGCCAGCTTCTTGCTGGTCGGTCCCAGATTCGTGCCCGAGGAATTGGCCGCATCGTAGCCGGTTCCCGCGGCCGAAGGGCGGGGATGAAACGTGGCGGGACTGGTGAAATTCTGCGCCAGCAGCCAGGAGCCGCGCACGCGGCCGTCGGGGTCACGCACCAGGCTGCCGTTGGCCTGGGCCGGAAAGAGCAGCTGGCCGGCGGCCCAAACCGCGACCGGATACGCACCGCAGAGCAGCAACGCGAAAACCAGAGTGAGAAGCAGCGAGGCGCGGAGTTCAGAAAAAAGGGTTTTCATGGCAATTTGGGCTGAATGTTGCCGTTGAAAGCTGAGAGCTGAAGAGTACGGGACGGGACAACTGTGCTCGGCAGGCAGTCTCTGGACACTCGGCTCTCAGCTCTTGGCTTCATGGATGTGGTTCAGACGAAATGCAGGGCGTTGAGGAGGACATCGATCGCCTTGATGCCGAGAAACGGGATCACGATGCCGCCAAGTCCGTAGATGAACAGATTGCGCTGCAGCATGGCCGCCGCGCCGATCGGCCGGTAGGCCACGCCGCGCAACGCGAGCGGGATGAGCGCGATGATGATGAGCGCGTTGAAAATGACCGCACTGAGGATCGCGCTGAGGGGCGAGCCGAGCCGCATGATGTTGAGCGGTGCGATGGCGGGAAACGCACCGACGAGCATCGCGGGGATGATCGCGAAATATTTGGCGACATCGTTGGCGATCGAGAATGTCGTCAGGGCGCCGCGCGTGATCAGGAGCTGCTTCCCGATTGCGACGATCTCGATCAGCTTCGTGGGGTTGGAATCGAGATCGACCATGTTCCCGGCCTCCTTCGCGGCCTGGGTACCGGTGTTCATGGCGACGCCGACGTCGGCCTGCGCCAGTGCGGGTGCGTCGTTGGTGCCGTCGCCGGTCATGGCGACGAGATGTCCCTTCGCCTGCTCCTCGCGGATGCGCGCGAGTTTCATCTCGGGAGTGGCCTGCGCGAGAAAATCATCCACGCCCGCCTCCGCGGCGATCGCGGCGGCCGTGAGCGGATTGTCGCCCGTGATCATGACCGTGCGGATGCCCATGCGGCGCAGTTCGGCGAAGCGTTCCTTGATGCCGCCCTTGACCACGTCCTTCAGATGGACGACGCCGAGCACAACAGGACCGTCCGCGACCACCAGCGGGGTGCCGCCCTGTCGCGAAACCGCATCGACCGCATCGCCGACGGCGGGCGGATAGAGTCCGTGCTGGGACTCGATCCACGCCTTGACGCTGGCGGCGGCGCCTTTTCGGATCGTGCGCGCGGGATGGGTGCGATCGGCTGCGATGTCGACGCCGCTCATGCGCGTCTGGGCGGTGAACGGCACGAAGGTGGCGGGAGGGATCGCGACCTCGCGGCCGCGCAGGGCAAATTTTTCCTTCGCCAGGACAACGATGCTGCGGCCTTCCGGAGTCTCGTCGGCGAGCGACGCGAGCTGCGCCGCGTCGGCGAGCAATTCGACCGCGACACCCGGCGCCGGAATGAACTCGCTCGCCATGCGGTTGCCCAGCGTGATGGTGCCGGTCTTGTCGAGCAGCAGCACATCGATGTCACCCGCCGCCTCGACCGCGCGTCCGCTCATCGCGAGCACGTTGCGCTGGAGCAGCCGGTCCATTCCCGCGATGCCGATCGCACTAAGTAGTCCGCCGATCGTTGTCGGAATCAGGCAGACTAGGAGCGCGATCAGCGTGGTGAGGGTAAAGGCGACTCCGGCATGACTGCCGAAAGGCCGGAGCGTGATGATCACGAGCAGGAAGATGAAGGTCAGGGCCGACAGGAGGATCGTCAGTGCGATCTCGTTGGGCGTGCGTTTCCGGGTGGCGCCCTCGACCAGGCTGATCATGTGATCGAGGAAGCCTTCGCCGGGATTGGCCGTGATGCGGATCACGAGCTGATCGGACAGAATTCGCGTGCCGCCCGTGACGGCGCAGCGGTCGCCGCCGGCCTCGCGGATCACCGGCGCGGACTCGCCGGTGATGGCGGATTCATCGACGCTGGCGATGCCTTCGATCACGTCGCCGTCACCGGGAATGATCTCGCCCTGGCGCACGGAAACGACGTCGTCGCGGCGGAGCTGGGCGGCATCAACCGATTCGAAGGTGCCCGGGCGAGTCTGCCGTCGGGCGACGAGTTGCTGGCGCGAAGCCCGGAGCGCGCGCGCCTGGGCCTTGCCGCGACCTTCCGCCACGGATTCCGCGAAGTTCGCGAAAACAACGGTGAAGAGCAGCCACAACGCGATCTGCAGCCCGTAGGCGAAGGGCCCCCTGGCGGTGAAGAGCTGCTCGAACGTGAGCACCGCGCCGGCGAGCGTGATCAGCATGACCGGATTGCGCAGCTGCGCGCGCGGGTCGAGCTTGACGAACGCTTCGGTGATCGCCGGACCCATGATGGCGCGGTCGAAGAGAGAGGCGGATTTGGAGGACATTTTTGAAAGTGACGAGTGGTGGGTGACGGGTGGCGAGCGAGTGATTTCGATCGGGAGGTTCGAGATTGGTTGGTTCGCCTACTCGCTACCCGCTACTCGATACTCGCTACTAAAAGAGATTTCCCGCTTTCATTAGGTAATGCTCCACCACCGGTCCCATCGCGAGTGCCGGCAGAAAGGTCAGGGCTCCGACGAGGACGACCGTGCCGACGAGGAGAACGACAAAGGTCAGGCCTTCGGTCTGAAATGTGCCGGCGCTGGCCGGAATGGTTTTCTTGGCGGCGAGATTGCCGGCCAGCGCCAGGATCGGAACAATCATGAGGAACCGTCCGATCAGCATCGCGACGGCCATCGTGGAATCCCAGTGGACTTCGTTGCCGGATAGGCCGCCAAAAGCGCTGCCATTGTTGCCGACGGCAGAGCTGAACGCATAGAGCATTTCGCTGAATCCGTGGGGGCCGTTGTTGGCCAGCGCGGCGGTGCCCCACGGGGTGATGCTCGCCCAAGCCGTGAAGCCGAGGATCGTGGCGGCGAGGACCATGAGCACGAGCATCACCAGCTTCACGTCGTAGGCCTCGATTTTCTTGCCGAGATACTCGGGCGTGCGTCCCACCATCAGGCCGGCGATAAAGACAGCGAGCACCACAAAGATCAGCATGCCATAAAGGCCCGCGCCGACGCCGCCGAAGATCACCTCGCCGGTCTGGATGTTGAAGAGCGGCACAAGGCCGCCCACCGGGGTGAACGAGTCGTGCATCGCATTCACGGCGCCGCACGAGGCGTCGGTTGTCACTGTGGCGAACAGTGCCGAGTTGAAGAGGCCGAAGCGGACCTCCTTGCCCTCGAGATTTCCATCCACGGCGGACACGCCGAGGTGCCGATGAATCGGATTTCCTGCCGCCTCCGCCTGCCAGCAGACGAGCACGCCGGCCAGGAAAAGGACAAACATCGCGCCCCAAACGGCCCAACCGTGGCGAGAATTTCCCACGGTGCGCCCGAGGTACCACGTGAGTCCGCTCGGGATCGCGAGAATTGAAAGCATCTGGAGAAAATTGGAAAGCGGGGTGGGGTTCTCGAACGGGTGGGCGGCATTGGCGTTCGCATAGCCGCCGCCGTTCGTGCCGAGCATCTTGATCGCGACCTGTGACGCCATCGGGCCCTGCACGATGGTCTGGGTGTCGACCACCTGATCGATGATGACCGGTTTGCCGTCGGCGCCATTGACCGGCTGGCCCAGTTCGTCGGTCTTGGCGACCTGGGTCGTGTACGGCTCCATCGTCTTCGCCACCGTGAACGGTTGGAAGTTCTGGACGATGCCCTGCGAAACAAGCACGACGGCGAACACCAGGCTGACCGGCACGAGCAGGTAGTAGGTGACGCGCACCGAGTCGGTCCAGAAGTTGCCCAAGGTGTCGGCGCGGTTCCGCGCGATGCCGCGCACCAGGGCGGCGGCGACCGCGATGCCCGCGGCCGCGGAGGTGAAATTGTGGATGGTCAATGCGACCATCTGCGAAAAGTACGACATCGTCGTCTCACCCCCGTAGAACTGCCAGTTGGTGTTCGTCGTGAAGCTCGCGGCCGTGTTGAATGCGAGGTGCGGATTGAGCGCCGGCAGATGTTGCGGATTGAGCGGCAGGTGATCCTGCAGGCGGAGAATCGCGTAGGTGAAGACCATCCCCACGAAACTGAAGGCGAGCAGCGAGCCCGCGTAGCCGCGCCAGGTTTGTTCCCGGGAGGGATCGATCCCGCACAGACGATAGGTGACCCGTTCGATCGGACGCACCAAAGGATCGAGCCAGGTGCGCCCGTGCGGATTCAGGACCGCCACGAGGTAACGGCCGGACAGCGGCGTCACCGCTATCAGCGCGGCGATGAACACGGCAAGTTGGAGCCAGGATTGCGGCGAGTTCACGGGAAGCGTTTTCAGAATTTTTCCGGCCGCAGCACGGCTGCGACGAGATAGCCGAGGGCGGCGAGGGCGAGCAGGCTGACGAAGAGGGTTTCCATGGCGGGTCTAGCGGATCGCGCTGCAGAACCGGGCATAGGCGGCCGAAACCGCGAAGAACGCGGCCGAGGCGAGGACAAAGAGGAGATCGCTCATGACGGGAGTCGCCGGTGGGCGACGGCGAAATCCTAACCCGTCCCGATCCGGGCGCCTAATTAAGAGGCGGCGTCCCGGCATTAAGAAATCATTAACGCCGGCGGCCGGGGAGGCGCCGGAGAGGGGACGACCCCGTTGGCCGCCATTTGACACCCCCGGCAAACCACGTAACCATCAAACAGCATCATGCCTTTCACCGAAGACCGTGCCGTTTGGTTCGAGGGCCAGGGGCTTTGGCAACATGTTCCGGAATCCGACTGGCGGGACTGGACCTGGCAGCTGAAAAACCGCATAACGACGGTCGCGCAGCTCGAAAGATACATGACGCTCACGCCCGAGGAGCGCGCCGGCTGCGAGCACGCCAATCAGAAGCTGGCGCTGGCGATCACGCCGTACTTTTTCAACCTCATCGACCGCGATGATCCGAACTGCCCGATTCGCCGTCAGGTCATTCCCCGCGGCGACGAGATGGTGCTTTCGGCAGAGGAGCAGCTCGACTCACTCGACGAGGACGGCCATTCGCCGGTCCCGGGCCTCGTGCATCGGTACCCGGACCGGGTCCTGTTCCTCGTGACCGATCGGTGCGCGGCGTATTGCCGCTACTGCACGCGGAGCCGCCTCGTCAGCAACGCGCAGGACTACAATTTCCATCCGGAGTACGAACAGGCGCTCCGGTACATCGAGTCCCATCCGGAAGTGCGCGACGTGCTTCTTTCCGGTGGCGATCCGCTGCTGCTGTCGGACAAGAAGCTCGATCATCTGCTGGGTCGTCTGCGCGCGATCAAGCACGTGGAGTTCATTCGCATCGGCTCGCGCATCCCGATTTTCCTGCCGCAGCGCATCACGCCGGAGCTCTGCGAAGTGTTCAAGCGGCACGGTCCGATCTGGATGAGCATTCACGTGAACCATCCGCGCGAGGCGACGCGCGAGCTGAAGGATGCCTGCGAGCGGCTGGCGTTCGCGGGCGTGCCGCTCGGCAACCAGAGCGTGCTGCTTAGCGGCGTGAACGACGATGTGGAGGTGATGAAGGCGCTCGTGCACCGTCTGCTGCGGATGCGGGTGCGTCCGTATTATCTTTACCAGATGGATCTCATCACCGGCGGCTCGCACTTCATGGTCGATGTGCGCAAGGGCCTCGAGATCATCCGGGCTTTGCGCGGACACACGACGGGCTACGCGGTGCCGCAGTACGTCATCGACGCGCCGGGCGGAGGCGGCAAGGTGCCCATCAATCCGGAATACGTTGAAAGCATCGACGACAACGAGGTGGTGTTCCGCAACTACGAGGGCCAGCAGTTCCGTTATCCGCTCAAGCGCACGCCGATTCGGGAAAAGACCGGCAAGGTCATGCCGGCGGAAGTTCATCTGTAGGATGTAGGGCGGGGTCGCCGAACCCCGCCAACGCACCCGAAAGGTGGCGCGGCTTGTCCCCAAGACGCTTCAACGCGTTGAGGACAACGCGTTTCACCTTGGCGGGGTTCGGCGACCCCGCCCTACATTCCGATCACTGCAGCGCAAACGTCGCGCTCACGGTGGCCGTTATCGTTTTCTCCGAGGTCGACGTGTCGTTGTTGCCTTCGGCGCTCGTCGCGCCGGAATAGATCGGGTTGATTTGCACGACGCCCATGCGGGCCGAGCGCAACTCCTTCACGCGGCGTCCGCCCTGCGCCGCGATCTGCTCGGCCCGCGAACGCGCGTCGCGCGTGGCGTCGGCCATCATTTCCACTTTGGCGTCACCGGCCCTGGTATAGATGTAGGTGAGACCGTCCGAGGAAATGTTGACGCCCTGCTGGATGAGTTCGCCCGAGTTGCCGACGAGCTGCGCCAGTCGCTCGACTTCGCTGGAATGCACGGTCACCGCCTGGGTCAGCTGATAACCGACGCGCACATTTTCGGTGGTGTCGTCCTCCTTGTGGTGGCGCTTCGCCAGCAACTCCTGGATCTGCGGCGGCGCAAAGTTGTAGTCGTTGAACCCGTGGGCATGAAGAAACTCGCCGAGTCGCGCCGCATCGGACCGGAGATTTTCCTGCGCGTCGAGCAGGGTGGGGGCCTCGACCGCGACGCTCGCGCGCCAGAGCACGAGGTCGGAGTGGACATTTTTGTGGGCTGAGCCGGTGACATTTATGACCTGGCTCTCGGCGATGCGGGTCCAGGCGTTGGCGAGGGTCATCGAGGCAAAGGCAAGTCCCGCGGCGAGGAATACGCCGGCGAGGACGCCGAAAAGATGCGGACGCGAAGGGTTCATGGATTCAAAAAAAACAATGCCGTGCAGGGCGCCCAAGCGCCCGAATCCGGAACCCAACCGTGCGTAAGTAACTGGCCTCCAGCGTCCAAGACCAGACAATTCCTTTACAAGTTATTCACAAATTTTCCCCAAGAAAAAATTCAACGTTTTGAGCGCGGTCGCGTCTATCCTAACGACATCAGTGCGTCGTTCCTCAACGAACATTGTTTGTAGTTCTTACGGTTTGCTTGGTGTTAGGTCATGCAGGGGCTGCTCGAAAGGGCGGCCCCTTCATGTTTATGGGGGTGACGCAGTGCGGGTTTGACGGCGGCCCGGAGGCGGATTTGTTGCGGGTCAGCCTGTAGGGGTGTCCTCCGCGGAGGACTGAGATTGCGGCACGCCCGGCCGCTCGACCCTTCGAACCTGAAACGGATTATGCCGGCGAAGGAAACAGCGCGAGCATGGTGCCCGCCGCTTTCGCCGACGGGCCGTTTGAGGAAACAGGCGTCCGCTGCATGCTCCTGCTTCCCCGTTTTCGCCGCCTTTTTCTTTTGGCGCCCTTCGCCGCGACCGCCCTGGTCTCCGCCGAGGATTCCGACAACCCACCCGCCAATGCCGCACCGGTGGGAGATGTCACCACGCTGGATCGCTACGTCGTCGAGGGCGTGCCGCTCGAGCAGTCGTTCAACCCGCTCACGCGCCAGACCGGCGCCGTCATGGGTGACGATCGCGGTCCGTTGGACACCCCGCGGGCGGTTTCCACGATCACGGCGGGGTTGCTCAACGAACGCGCCATTCACGGCCTCGCCGATATTCTCGAATACAGCCCGGGCGCCTACGCGCCGTCCAGTTATGGCGAACTCACCGTGCCCTACATCCGCGGCGACGTGGCCGAGTCGTACGTCAACGGGCAGCGGCGCACCAACAACCTCTACGGTTTTCTGCCTTCGTTCAACGGCGTCGAGGCGGTCGATGTCGTGCGCGGCGCCGGCTCGGCCGTATTCGGCGCGGGTTACCTGACCGGCGGCTACGTCAACTACCAGACCAAGGAGCCGCAGTTCACGCCGCAGACGACCGTGACGGCACGGCTCGGGACGTGGACCGTCGACGGGCTTTCATATCTGAATGAAAGCCTGCAGATCGACACGACCGCGCCGATCAACAACCAGCTGGCCTGGCGGTTGAGCTACGAGGGCAAGGGCGGCGATACGTTTTACCAGCGGAACGGCGACAAGGACGATCGCGAGGATCTGTTCGGCGCGCTCACCTGGCGGCCGCATCCGGGCTTCAAACTCGATTTCAACGCCCAGTGGATGTGGCAGAACACGAACGAAACGTTGGGTGTGAACCGCGTGAATCAGGACCTGATCGATCACGATCTCTACTACACGGGTCTGTCCGCGGACGATCCCTACAATCCGGGACCGATTCCGGCGACGAGCGCGGTCAAATTGCCCTGGGATGCGACATTATTGTCGAAGGGCGATTTCGCGGAGGCGCACGTCGCCAACGCCCAGCTCATTGCCACGCTCGAGGTCTCGCCGGATCTCACAATCATCAACCGGACCTTTGCCGAGCACGTGAATCGCGAACGCGTGTACGCCACGGCCTATCTGGAATTTGTCCGGCAAAACACGTTCGAGAATCGCACGGAGTTTCACCTGAAGACCGACGCGCTCGGACTGCCGCAGTCGATCGTCACCGGTGCCGCGGTGCGCCTGCAGCAGGTCCTCTCGTTCGAAAACTACACCAACGAGTACCTGTACAATTTCGACATCACCGATCCCTCGCGGGTGTTCGATCAGGCCGCACAATTTCCGTCGTCGTTTTTCCCCGGCACCCCGGGCCCCGGCGGCTTCGAGTTTTTCTCGCCGCTCGATCCCTACGTGCCGACGCCGGAAACGGGCGATTCGCGCGTCTGGAATCCGGCGCTCTTCCTTCAGGATGACGTGACGCTGACGAAGCGCGTCCATCTAATGTGGGGCGCGCGCTACGATGCGTTTTATGCGCGGGCGCGCGATCCCTTGCCCGCGGCCGGCACGACGCCGGCGAGCGCCACCGCAAACGCCAACGCCGGATCGGGTGACGTGAGCCTGATGTTTCGGGCCACGCCAGGTTCCAGTTACTACATTACCGCGCAATCGACGACCTCACTGCACGGCAATCTGGGCGGCGGCGGCATCAGCCTGCAGTCCGACGGCACGATCGATCCGAACGATCTGCGCAACCGCAGCGAACTGCTGGAGCTCGGGGCGAAATACAGTCTCGCGGCCAACCAGCTCTTCGTGGGCGCGGACGCCTTCGACCAGAAACGCTCACGCACGGGACTCGGCGACGTTCATGATGACATCGAGGTGCGCGGCATCGAACTCGAGGCCGTCTACCAGCCCGACACGCGGTTCAGCGCGACCTTCAATGCGACGTTTCAGGACGGCAAATATATCGACGCGTCACCCTATCAGCTCGGCGGTCGCGACATCTATGCCGGCTATGCGGCCGGGCGCGGACCGGGCGGGCAGGGCACCGGCGACGACAGCTACAGTCCGTTTGGCGATCAGGTGCCGGTCGGTGACTGGCCGCTGCTCGGATTCTCGCACGTGATGCTGAATGGCAGCGTACGCTACCGGTGGACGAACGGATTTGGCCTCGCACTCGACGGCCAATGGCAGAGTCGTCAGCGCGGCAACATCGACGACCAGTGGCACATTCCCGACCAGTACACGCTCAACGCCTCGATCTCCTGGCAGCATGGCCCGTGGCTGGTGGACGTCGACATCCTGAACCTGACCAATCAGCACAACTGGATCCACAACGGCGATCCCTACACCGCGAGCATTCTCGTTTTGCCGGAGCTGCCGTTGAGAGCGGAGGGGTATGTGAAATACCGGTTCTGAAGAAGGAGCGGGTAGCGAGAAGCGAGCAGGTAGGGCGGGACCGCTGGGCCCGCCGCCAGGGCGTGATCCCCGCGGTGCGACGCGAATTCCGATCGGTAGGGATCGATGTCCTCATCGATCCGCGGATTCTAGTGAACCACGGAGGCGCAGAGGGATTGCCCACGAGTCGGAACGAATGATACTTCCAGTTGGTTTGGCCCGACCCAATTTGTGATCGTTCGTGACGATTCGTGGGCAACTGTCCGGGAATCGAGGCGAGGTTCGGAGACCCCGCCCCACACCGATCGGCGATCACAATTCCGCCGCAATCTCCGCCACCTGCCGTTCGGACTTCACGCCTGATTCCGGTGGAAAATGCTTCAGGCCGTCCGCGCGCAGTGCCGGCGCGTGATCGCGCACGTAGGTGTCGAACGCTTTCCGCGACGAAAACACGTACTGCACCTCGAGCGAGGCCGGTCCCGCCGGGTCGGTGACGTCCAGCAATACGACCCGCACGTCCGTTGCGCCGCCCGCCTTCACCGCGAGCACATGATCCGGCACGAGCCACGAGAGATAGCGTCCCCGGACCTGTACGCTCGGGCAGGTGGTGCGGACGGTGTAGAGGAGGCTGGGCATGGTCAGAGGTCAGAGGTCAGAGGTCAGAGGTCAGAGGTCAGAGGTCAGAGGTCAGAGGTCAGAGGTCAGAGGTCAGAGGTCAGAGGTCAGAGGTCAGAGGTCAGAGGTCAGAGGTCAGAGGTCAGAGGTC
>DASZXI010000074.1:0-40722 GCA_035545955.1 Candidatus Didemnitutus sp.
ACCAGATCGTGGTGCCGATAGCGGTGCAGCGTCCGGCTATGCTTTGAGGTGGTGCACTGGAGGCGCAGCGGACAGGCGGCACACACGCCCTTGCGCGCCACGTACTCGGTGTGCTGGCGCCGGGCATCGTAGCCGCGCGGGTAAAGAAACTGACCGGCCGGACACTCGAAGCGGTCGCCGGGGACGTCGTACCGGAAGGCCTCCGGGGAAAACCGGTCCGCGGGCGGTGGTCGACCGGGCACGATCTTCAGGTGCGTGCGAATCCCGCGCTGTTGCAGCGTGCGGTGATTGTCGATCGTGCCGTATTGCTGGTCGCCCACCACGGTCCGCACCGTGCAGCCGGTGTGGACGCGGTGCTGATCGATCAGCGGCAGGCTTTGGGTCGGTTCGGCAATGTCTCCCGGGGTGGTCGCCGTCGCCGTGATCACCCCGCAGCGGTCGTCGACGGCGCGATGCAGCTTGTAGCGCGGACGGGTGTCGCCGGCAGCGCCGATCTTGCTGTTGCGCACGCACGGTGCATCCGGATCGGTCAGGCTGCAAAGCGTCGCGTTGACCGGTTGATAATTGGGGGCTCCCTGATGCCCGTCGAGTTTGCGCTCCTCGACCTGGTAGGCGGCCTTCAGCGCCGCAATCAGTTCCGGGGAGGATCGTGCCACCGTGTCCTTGCTCGCCTGGGCATCGATCAGGCTGCCGTCCATGTGCAGCTTGGTGCCATCGACGAGGCCGGCGGCCACGCACTGGCGCACAATCCGCACGAACAGCGACTCGAAAACCGGCTGGCCCCAGCGCGCCCGGGCCTTGGACAGGACGCTGTGATCGGGAATCTCGTCGTCGAGTCCGAAGCCGAGGAACCACAAGTAGTCCAGGCGCTCCGGCAGCATCCGCATCAGCCCCCGCTCGCTCCTCACGTTGTCGAAGAAAAGCACGAACATCAGCTTCAGGATCACCACAGGGTCGACCGACTCGTTGCCGTTGTATCCATAGAATCCGCTCACCTCCTCCCGCACGAAGGTGAAATCGATCGTCTGCCGCACCGCGCGCAACGGATGATCCGCCCGCACCCGCCGATCCAGGTTCACCTGATAACTGAACAACTCCGCCTGCCCGTCGTGTTGCCCCATCATAATTGCCCACGTCAGACGCCCGCCTCCTCCCAATGTTCAATTATCAGTCGATTTGGGCAACAGGCCCTCAAGACATGACCCCTTCGGTTCGGCCCGTCTACGAGGCACCCGGTCGGACGCTTACCGGAGGTCATCCGCCAAGGTCCATCAACCCCGCCACTCGTCGCCGATGCCTGCACCCCGCGCCAGCAGTCAAGAGTCGAGACATGACCCCTTCGGTTCGGCCCAACCGTCCCTCTACCGAATATTCGGTACGTCTTGCATGGAGTCCTTCCCCCTCAATCGGACGGCTCTGCCACCCGTCCTTGCCGCCCCGACCGCCAGTCAAGAGTCAAGACATGACCCCTTCGGTTCGGCTTTCGGTGGCCGACCCATTGCCCCGGCTGGTGAGATTGCCGAGCCCGTCGAAGTTGTAGGCCAGATTCTGGATGTCGGTGATCCCCGGACTGGTGCCGGTGCCGATCGTCAGGACAACGCCGTCCGTATCCCGATAGGATCGCGTCGTGGCATAGCTGCCCTTCGTGACCGAAGTAACTCGATCCATGTAGTCGTAGCTCGGACTGCTCCATCACGACCTTCCGTCGCTGTCCGTGACAGGGCCCGAAAAAAGGGGTCATGTCTTGACTCTTGACTGCGCCCTCACGAGAGCCGGAGTTGGATCGATGTCGGTCAAGGGGAAGCGCTGGACATGCGGCCTCGAAGAGGCTTCGGTTGATCACCCAGTCGCGCGCCGCGGGGAATTTGAGCCGCAGCTTCCTCGCCATTCCCTCACCTCGGCTCTGCCACCGGCCTCTGTCAAGAGTCGAGACATGACCCCTTCGGTTCGGCCCCCCCCGGTTGATCACGTGATAGCATGCCCCCGGAAACTCCAGCCGCAGCTTTCTGGCCATGGCCTTAGCTCACTTCCGATGCCTCATGCATGAATCCAGCCCGCCGTTTTTTTCAGCAGAAATCAAAACGTCCCTCTACCGAATATTCGGTACGTCTTGTATGGAGTCCTTCCTTCTCAATCGGCCGGCTCTGCCACCCGTCCCTGCCGCCCCGACCGCCAGTCAAGAGTCAAGACATGACCCCTTCGGCTCGGCTGACGTTATCATTGACTGATCGCCTCCGAACATCCAACTTTCACAAATACGCCTGACTTATCGACGAAAAAATATAATCTCACTTCGCGAAGGTCTTTCTCCAAAGGGTAACACTTCTCGACGAAGATATATTCTTCTTTCCTTCCAATACGGAAATACCTTTCTCCAGTGCATGTGTCGGTTGCATGCAGCGCAAAATCATAGACGACGTCGATCCCCTTTTTGGTGACAGCTTTTTCGACGTCAAATTGCCAGATTCCCGTTTCTTCAAATGACGCTTTGGATATACCCAGTTTAGAAATAAATTCACTTCTGTATCGAGCCATTTCGGCGGTACCATTTTTGCTCTCCGCCACAAGTACACTACCGCAGAACAGGACAAAGAGAATAAGGGTTGTTTTCATCGGCGAGGAGATTCGTTGTCGAGGAGCCTGTGTAAGTCTGTCTGGATCTCATCAGGATGACGTACTCCAACAGTGTCACAGTATAGCGGAAGTACTTCGATTAGTGGCGATTGAGTTTTTGCAAAAGGCTCAAAGGCTTCCTTAAAATCATCCGTCGGCACCGCCTTTCCGCCGATAGCAACACTCATTACCCGTCCGTCTTTTTCTTCTATCCCATGCGCCAGGGCTGACATGAATCGAGTTTTATCTCCAACATTGGCGAGCGTCAATTTCTTTAACTCGGCGGGACTTGAAAAATATTTTATGGTTACTCGCTCAGGAATGTTTAGTTTTTTCAATCTAAAGTCTATTTGCCTCTTATACATATTTATTTCGTCGACTATTCCTTTGTTATTGTTTATCACTCTTACCTCATCGGCCGACTTACCTGAGGTCTCCTGAGCTGCGCTGTCAGCAATGTCTTGAGCCACTAGGATTAGGGCGTAAGGGTTGGTTTTGGTCTCATCTTGCTTTTGTGCTATCTTTTGATCGGTGGCTGGTTTGATTTCGCTGCCGGGCAACCTGTTATCGGAGTTCGTAGTGCTTGCGGCCTGGGATTTTTTTGCCCCGTCGTTTGCAGCTTTGCCTGCGGCTATATTAGCATCTTCGCCATGAAGGTTGCCGAGAATTTGATCGTGCGCCGAAGTGCCTAACGCTGAGTCTTCTACCCTCTTTCGCGTCGCGGCTTCTTGTGCTTCCCTTTCAGCCTTCTGTTCTGGCGTCTCTTTCTGATCAGCCGCAAACCCGCTCGAGTCAGTGTCGCTTAATGGGTTGTTATCAACATAAGAGTACCGGTTATAACTTTGGAGATCTCCTGGGAACTGAACCATTATATCCGCCGACAGGAACCTCCCCAGCAACGGATCGTAAATCCGCCCGTTCATGTGGATGAGACCGATGTCATCCAGCATCTCGTGGCCCGTGAATCCGCGCATGGTCAGATCGGTGTGGCCGCCAGCGGACGTCGCGGAGGTCGGCGGACCGGACATGGTAGCCGGATTCCGCCGCTGGCCCCAGGCGTCGTAACCGTAACGGGTCGTCTTGCCGGCGTGATCGACCGCATAGCCCGCGGGCGGCGGAGGCACGTAGGTCGTGATGCAGTCGATCGATCCGAGGTGGTCGTAATGATAGACGTCCGCCTGCTCGGTCACCGTGTTGTTGGCCGCCGGAGTGAACTCCACCGCCCCCGCTGCGCCGTCCGGAGCCGGGACGTAGATCCGGGCCTTCACATGGTGCCAGGAAGCTGACGCATAGTTGTATTCGACCTCCATGCTGGCACCTGCGGCATAGATCTTCTTGTAGGCGTAGCCGGAGGGCACTTGGGCGGGCGCCGTGCCAGTGGCGGCATTGACATCGAGGTGAATGACCCGGCTGCGGTGGGCGTTGTAGAGGAACTCGTCGCCCGTCGCGCTGCTGCCGACGCTCTTGATCATCCAGCGCGGCCGGTCGGCACCGTTCCAATTGAACGACCAGTTCTCTCCGCTCTTCGAGCGCGACGAGAGATTGCCGTTGGCGTCGTAACCTAACGTGTACCCAAAAGTCGAAGCGACCGCATGCGGATGCGTGCTGTCGTACGAGTAGGCCGATCCAAAGGGGTCATGTCGTGACTCTTGACACCGCCTTCCGGAAGGCAGGCATCTGATCAAGGCTCTTCTGCCGTAAAGGCCGGACGTACTGGTTGACTGAGGCCGGCGGCGGATTGTTCGAATCACGGGGAGAGGCGGATATTGGTCGTAGATCATATCGCGGCGTAAAGCCGCTCCTACAACCATCACCTCGGTGTGGTCAGCGTATTCCGTGGGCGATCCGACGGGGCGTCGATCCCTACCGGATGGGTCCCGGGAAATAATCCGTCGAGTGCCGCTGCGCGCCGTGCTTGCGCGGGCGATGGGGTGACGACTAGAAACTGATTCCCGTGACCAAATCCCACGCCGCCGGGCCCACCTCGATTCTCATTCTTCATGCGACCGCCGGCGCGGGTCATATGCGCGCCGCCCAGGCGATCGGTGCCGCGCTCGCGGCGAAGGGACGCGACCATCGCGTGGTCGACACTCTCGAATACACCACGGCGCTGTTCCGCCGGATGTATGCGAAGTCGTACATCGATCTCGTGCAGACCGCCCCCGAATTGTGGGGCTACATCTACGAGAAAACCGACTCCGCCAAACCGATCGGCACCCGGCAATCCCGCGCCCGCCTTGCCTTTGACAAGCTCAACGCCGGCGCCTTCAAGCACCTGCTGGCGGAGACGCAGCCCGACCTTGTCGTCTGCACGCATTTCCTGCCGCTGGAACTACTCTCCGACCTGAAAAAACGGGGCCGCATCGCAACGCCCGTCCATTCGATCATCACCGACGTCAGCCCGCACGCCTACTGGGTCCACTCGCATATCGATCACACCTACGTCGCCACGGCCTCGACCGCCCGCGAACTCGCCCGCAAAGGTTACCCGTCGGAACGAATCACGGTCACCGGCATTCCGGTTGATCCGGTCTTCGCTCATCGCACCCCGGCGCCCGCCGCCCGCCTGAAGCTCGGGTTGCCGGAACGGCCCACCGCGCTGCTGCTCTCGGGCGGTTTCGGTGTCGGCCCGATGAAGGACATGCTGGCGTCATTCCGCAACTCGCGCAGCGATCTCTCGCTGGTGGTCGTCGCCGGACGCAACGCCACGCTGGAGAAGGAATGCCGGGCACTCGCGGCGACGCTGCCGTTTCCCGTGACCGTCCACGGCTTCGTCAACAACATGCACGAGCTGATGGACGCCGCCGACCTGATCGTCACGAAGCCGGGCGGACTCACCACCACCGAAATCCTCGCGAAAGGAAAACCGATGGCCCTCGTGGCGCCGATCCCCGGACAGGAGCAGCGCAATTGCGAGTATCTGCTCGGCGAAGGCGCAGCCGTGCGACTGTACGATGTCGCCGACGCAGCTTATTATTTGGAAAACTGGTTTGCCGACGAGGCGCGCTTGAAGCGCATGGCCGCCGCCGCTCGTGCCATCGCCCGACCCGACGCCGCACTTACGATCGCCTCCGCGCTCGTGGCTGCCCTGCCGAAATCGACGCGTTAGTGGCGTTTTAGAAAATCTGTCGCCGCAAAAAAGCGCAAAAGGCGCAAAGAAATGATGCATCTTCAGGAGGTAACGAAGAGTCGGAATTCACAGGAGACCGCAAAGAATTCGTCTCCGCTCTCTGTTACTTCCTGTGAAAACAGACCTCTCCGAGTTCTCCGTGTCTCCGTGGTTCAATTCTGATTGGCCAAGTATAAAAGTGATCGCTCAGTTTCTTCCGGTGCCTCCTGAAAAATCTTCTGCCGATTGCCGACAGGTGGCTGGTCACCATTCAATATTCCGTAGAAGGTAAACCCAATGGCCGGTTCTTCGTCGTCCCCCCGCCTGCAGACCATCGTCGACGACGCGTGGCAGGGTTGCTCCTCCTACCAGTTTTCCGGACGCGTCACGAAAATCCGGCGCACGCCCCAGGGCGACAGCGGCCGGCTCCATTCCCTCTATCGCAACAGCCGCCTGTTGGCGACCGCCGGCCGACCCGACGCCGTGACCTGGAGTGTCGGCGCGCATTCGTGGACCACCCGAACCGATCACCACGGATATTGGTCGCTGGTCGGCTCGCCTTCCCTGAATCTTCGGCCGGGCTGGCATGAGATCGCAACTCAGCCCAGCGCCAGCAGCCCGGCCGGCCTGCTCGTCGTCGACCCTCGCAACGACACCGGAATCATCTCCGACCTGGACGACACGATCCTGGTCACCGGTGTCACGAGTCGCCGTTCATTTCTTCGCAACAGCCTCCTGCTGCCGCCGGAAAAGCGGGCCGCGGTCCCGCGCATGGCGCAGGGCTATCGCCGGATCGTGGACGCGCTTCCGAATCCCGCCGCGGCGCCCGTCTTTTATCTCTCCGCCACGCCGCGCCAACTCACCGACAATGTCCGGCGCTTTCTGGCTCTCGCTGGCTATCCCCGCGGCGTGCTGATATTGAAACACGTCGCGCGCGGCAGCGCCGACCCGGTTCGCGACCACGCCGCTTACAAATCGCGCCGGATCACGGAGATTTTCGACTCTTTTCCCGGCGTGCGTTTTCATCTCGTCGGCGACGACGGAGGCACCGATCCCGAAATCTACGCCCGTTTCGTCCGCGAGCGCCCCACGCAGGTCGCCGATGTCTGGATCCAAAGTGTCGCCAAGCGACGCCGACCTCTTCCGCCCGGGCAACGTAATGCGGCGGAATTGTGCGCATGACGGGCGACCAACCGCGGGCGAGATCAAGGTCGGAAGAAAGCGCGTTGAGGGCAACGCGCTCCACCGGGTTGGAGAACGACTGGATCGTGGCCGCCGGCATTTTCGTGCTGGTGGCGCTGGCCTACCAGTCGATCTGGCACGCCGGTTTCATCTGGGATGACAACGGTCACGTCACCCCGCGAGCCCTGCGGTCAGCTCACGGACTTTTTCGCATCTGGTTCGAATTCGGCGCGACGCAGCAATACTATCCGGTGCTGCACTCGGCGTTCTGGTTCGAGCACGCGATCTGGGGCGATGCGGCGGCAGCCTATCACTGGGTCAACCTCGCGCTGCACAGCCTGGCGGCATTCCTTTTCTACCGCGTCCTGCGCGAGCTCAGGATCCCCGGCGCGCTGCTGGCGGCGATCGTTTTCGCCGTCCACCCGGTCGGCGTCGAAACCGTCGCGTGGATTTCCGAACAGAAAAACACCCTGTCCGCCGTTTTCTATTTTTCCGCGACGCTTGCGTGGCTGCGCTTCGACCGTGACCGGCGCGCCGGCTCGTACGTCCTCGCCACGCTGCTTTTCCTGCTCGCGCTCGGCAGCAAGAGCGTGACCGCCACTCTGCCCGCCGCGCTCCTCGTGGTGGCGTGGTGGCAAGGGCGGGATCTGCGCGATCGCCGCTTGTGGTTGCCGCTCACTCCCTGGTTCGTGTTCGCAGCGATCGCGGGAGTCGTCACGGCGTGGATGGAGCGCGCGTACATCGGCGCCGAGGGCGCCGGTTTCGAATTGAGTCCGCTCACCCGGCTCCTGATCGCCGGCCGCGCCCTCTGGTTTTACGCCGGCAAAGTTGTCTGGCCCGGCGGTCTGACCTTTATTTACCCGCATTGGGCGCTCGATCCGAAGGACGCCTCGGCATGGCTGCCGCCCACGCTGGCCATCGGCGCATTGGTTATGCTTTTCACTTTGCGACGAACCTCACGCGCACCTCTTTCCGTCGCGCTGTTGTTTGCCGGAACGCTCTTTCCCGCGCTGGGATTCTTCAACGTCTATCCCTTTCGCTACTCGTACGTGGCGGATCATTTTCAATATCTTGCCTCGGCCACGCTGATCGCGGGCCTCGTCGCCGCACTGGTTCGGGTCGCACCGCTTCTAAGTCGGGTCGTGCCCCGCAGCGCGCGGCTCGCCGCCGTGGCGCTGATCGGCGTTCTCTCTCTCGCGACGTGGAAATATGCCGCCAACTTTTCCGACCCCGAGACGCTTTGGCGATGCACGCTGGAGCGCAATCCCGGCTGCTGGATGGCCTACGACAATCTCGGCGATCTCCTGCTGCGCGAAAATCTGCCCGTGGAGGCGCTGGCGGAATACCAGCGCGCGCTCGAGGCGAAGCCGGACGACGATCTCGCCTTCAACAACATCGGCTACGTGCTGCTGCATGCCGGGCAGCGCGACGAGGCCATTCCTCGCTTTCAACGCGCGCTCGAAATCAATCCCCACAATGCCGAGGCGCACAACAACCTTGGGGTGGCTTTGCTTGAAACCGGGAAGATCGACGAGGCCCGGGGCCATTTTGAACGCGCGCTTGAGATCAAGGACCGCTACTCGGCGGCCATTTTCAACCTCGCGCGGGTGCGCGCCGTGCAGGGAAACAACGTGGAGGCGATGGCGTTGTTCCGTCGTGGACTGGAAATCGATCCGGATTCGGTGCGGGCGCGTGTTGCGCTCGCGCGCCTGCTGTTGCACGAAAACCGCGCCGGGGAAGCGCGCGCCGAAATCAATGCGGCTTTGGCGCTCGAGCCGGCGGATGGTGAGGCGAGGAAGCTGGCTGACGCGGTTTCGGCAGCGGGCGGTCCAGGCAGGTAGAAGCGGCGGGCCCAGCGGTCCCGCCCTACCTCCAAATTCCGTTGCGACAGTCGTCTCTTAAACGCGCCGGGGACGTCGCGTTCCACCTCGGAGAAAAGCGCGTTGAGGTCAACGCGCTCGACCTCCTGGGGGCTCGCAATTGCCCGAAACCGATCCTTTCCAAGCCGTCGGCCGGCGCCTAGAAAAACGGCATGCGTCCTTTTCCCCTGCTGGCGGTGTTCTTCTTCTCTTGCCTGCGCGCCGTCGCCGGCGATGAGACGATTCCCCTGCCGGAGCACCCGCGGCCCGATTTTCAGCGCGATCGCTGGTTGAATCTGAATGGCTCGTGGGATTTCCGATCCGACAAGCAGGACCGCGGCCTGACCGAGGGATGGGCTAAGAGTCCGGTCGATTTTTCGAAAAAGATCGTCGTGCCATTTCCGTGGGGTTCGCCGCTGTCGGGTGTCGCCAACGAGGCGGACATCGCGTGGTACCACCGAGCGATCCGGGTGCCGCCGGAATGGCGCGGTCAGCGAATTTTTCTGGTGGTGGGCGCCTGCGACTGGAAAACGTCGGGCTGGCTGGACGGACATGCCCTCGGCGAGCATCAGGGCGGCTACACGCCTTTCGAGTTCGAGCTGACGGACATCGTGAATTGGGACCATCCGCAGCAACTCGTGATGCGCGTCGATGACACGCCGCATCCGTTCAAGCTCGAGGGCAAGCAGGGCTATGGCGACGTGAAGGGAATCTGGCAGACCGTCTACCTCGAAGCCCGCCCGGCCACTTACTTGAAGTCGGTGCACCTCACGCCCGACCTCGTTCACGGACGGGCGACGCTGCATGCACGCCTGAGCTCAGCCCTTTCCGCGCCCGCCCGGATCACGCTTAAGTTCACCGCTCACGATGCGGACGATGTGACCGTGACCGCCAGGCCCGGTTCCGCCGAGGTCGAAATCGTCGCTCCCCTCGCCCACCCCCACCCATGGTCGCCCGATGATCCGTATCTCTACCAGACGGATGTCACGTTGGAGACCGCGGCGGGCACGGACCAGGTGCACACCTATTTCGGTCTGCGCTCGATCGGTGTGACCACGTTGCCGGGTACCGACTTTTCGTACCTGGCTTTGAATGGACGGCCTTTCTATCTGCAGGCGACGCTCGATCAGTCGTACAATGCGGGCGGCTACTACACGTTTCCGAGCGACGCGTTCATGCGCGACGAGATCCTGCGGTCCAAGCGACTCGGATTGAATGCCAATCGCGTGCACATCAAGGTGGAGGTGCCGCGCAAGCTCTACTGGGCTGACAAGCTCGGCCTGCTTATCATGGCCGACGTGCCCAATTTCTGGGGCGAACCGACGCCGGAGGCGCAGCAGGAAAGCGAGACCGCGATGCGCGGCATGATCGAACGCGATTTCAATCATCCGGCGATCTTTTCCTGGGTGCTGTTCAACGAAACCTGGGGCCTGTTCACCGGCCAGGGCGCGGCCCGATCATATCTTCCGTCCACGCAGGAGTGGGTGCGATCGATGTATCACCAGGCCAAGGCGCTCGATTCCACGCGGCTGGTGGAGGACAACTCGGCGTGCAACCACGATCATGTCGAGACCGACGTGAACTCATGGCATGATTACCTGCCCGGATATGCCTGGCGCGAGCATCTCGATGCGATCACGCGCGACACCCACCCCGGCTCAACCTGGAATTTCTTTGGCGGAAGAACGCAGTCGAACCAGCCGATGTTCAACAGCGAGTGCGGCAATGTGTGGGGCTACGAAGGCAGCACGGGCGACGTCGACTGGAGCTGGGACTACCATGCGATGATGAACGAATTCCGACGCCATCCGAAAGTCGCCGGCTGGCTCTACACCGAGCACCACGACGTGATCAATGAATGGAACGGCTACTATCGCTTCGACCGCAGCGAGAAATTCACGGGCCTCGGGGAAATTGTGCCAGGGATGTCGATCGCCGACCTTCATCAGCCCTTCTATGTCTCGACCGGCAGCGAGCTTTGTCGGGATGCCCACCCCGGTGAAACAGTTGCCGTTCCGCTGTTCGCCTCGTTCCTCACCGATCAGGCGCCGGCCGGAGACCTGCAACTTGAAGCCGCGTTGTCCGGCTGGAACGACCGCGGCGAGTCCGAGGAATATTCAAGTCAGCGCATCGCCATACCCTTCGTTCCCTGGATGACGCGTGACCTCGCACCTCTGCAGATTGCGATGCCGTATCATCGCGCGCTCGCGCTGCTGACCCTCACCCTGCACGATGCCTCGGGCGCCGTGCGCCAGAGAAATTTCACCACGTTTCTGGTTTCGGACGGCGCCGCTCCTCGCGACGAACCGTTTCAAGCGGGCGGAATTTCCTGGCGCGCGCTGCGCTTTGCTCCGGCAACTTTCCAGGACGCGACGTGGTCGTTGAAGAAGTGGACCGTGCTCGACGGCCTGAAGGTCAACGGCGCGGGCCACGGCCATTTCGAATATCGGATTCCGTGGCCACACGATCTCGCGCCAGGCGGCATCGCCCACGCCAGGCTGCGCTTCGAAGCGTCAGCCAAGCGACTGCTCGGAAAGGACCGCGAAGGCACGCTGAAGGACTCGGGCGACTACATGCGCGGCCAGGGCGCGCACGATCCCGGTGCAAATCCGAATTCCTACCCCATGACCGACACGCATCTTTTCCCCTCGGCGGTGCGGGTGCGAATCAACGGAGTCGATGCCGGCGTTTATTCCCTTCCCAACGATCCCGCGGATCACCGCGGCATTCTCTCCTGGCACGCGCAACTCCGCGACGGAAAGCTGCGGGAGGCAGGTTCGTACGGCTATCCGATCGATGCTCCTCTGCCGTCGGCCGCCATCGACGCGGCGGCAAGCGCGGGCGAGATCGTGATTCGCTTCGAAGTCGACGGTGAGGGCGGTCTCGCGCTCTACGGCGAGCGCTTCGGACGCTATCCGCTCGATCCAACACTTCTCTTTGAGCTGACCCCGGCGCCGCCCAACGCGTCCCGTTGATCAATTCGCGAAAAACCATGCGCCCTGTCCGGTCCGTCGCCATCGAGGAACGGCCGGCCCTGTTATTCCTGTTCGTCAGCGCACTCGCGTTGCTGGTTTATTGGCCAGCCCTCCACGGCACGTTGGTGTGGGACGATGCCGCGCACGTCACGACGCCGGCGCTGCGATCCTGGCATGGGTTGGCGCGGATCTGGTTCGAGCTCGGTGCGACCCAGCAATATTATCCCGTCCTGCACACGGCGTTCTGGATCGAACACCGGCTCTGGGGCGACGCGGTGGTCGGTTATCACCTGCTCAACGTCCTGTTGCATGCCGCGAATGCCTGGCTGTGGGCCTTGCTGCTGCGCCAGCTCGTTGCGGGAAAGAACGTCGGAGCGGCACTTCCCGCCGGCGTGGCGTTGCTGGCCGCGTGTCTCTTCACGGTTCACCCCGTGGCGGTCGAGTCGGTGGCGTGGATTTCAGAGCAGAAAAACACGCTTTCGTTGCTTTTCGCCCTGCTGGCGACGCGATCGTTTCTCGCCTTTGACGGGAATCGCTCTCCGGGCAGCTACGCGCGGGCCTCGGTGTTCTTCGCGCTCGCGCTCGGCACCAAGAGCGTGACGGCCGTGCTGCCTGCGGCGCTGCTCGTCGTTCTCGCGTGGCGCAACGGACGAATCGAGGGACGGCGCGATGTCGTCCCGCTGCTGCCGTGGTTCGCCGCCGCGATCGCCGCGGCTCTCACCACGGCCTGGGTGGAGCGCACGCTCATCGGGGCGAACGGCTCCGAGTTCGACCTCTCGCTGCTGCAGCGGGTCGGACTCGCCGGCCGCATTCTGTGGTTCTACGTCGCCAAAACGGTCGCTCCCGTCGGACTGGTTTTCATCTACCCGCACTGGACGCTGCCGGTGGGGCTTTCGACCGGACATCTGGCGGCGCTCGCGGCGCTCGTCGTCACGGCCGTCCTGATCTGGAAGCGCGCCGCCGCGCCCGGACTGCTCGCCGGCTGGTTGCTCTACGCCGGCATCCTCGTGCCGGCGCTGGGCTTCATCAACGTCTATCCGTTTCGTTTCTCCTACGTGGCGGACCACTTTCAGTATCACGCGCTGCCCGTCGCGCTGACGCTGCTCGCGGCCGGGGGCGTGAAAGTGGCGGGTCGACTGCCGGTGCTGGCGCGATTGACCGCAGGCATCGTCGTGGTCGGTGGACTGGGCCTGCTGGCGCGCCAGGACAGCGCGCATTACGTCAGCGGCGACGCCCTTTATCGCGACACGCTGGCCCGCAATCCCGATTGCTGGATGGCGCACAACAATCTCGGCGTCGAGTTGGCGCGATCGCCGAGTCTTCGCGCGGAGGCCGCGCAACACTATGAGGCCGCGCTCGCGCTCAAGCCCGATTATGCCGATGCGCACAACAACTACGGCCTCCTGCTGCTGGTGACGCACGACCGGACGGCGGCGACGAATCACTTCATGACCGCGCTTCACCTGCAGCCGGATTTTTTTGAAGCCGAACTCAATCTCGCGCACGCGTTCGCGGAAGAGCCGGCGCAGATCGACGAGGCCATCGCGCACTACCGTCATGTTCTCGCCGCGGTGCCCACTTTGCCCGCCGCGCATTTCGGCCTGGCCAACACGCTCGCCCGGACCAACGGCGGCGCCGCCGAGGCCGCGCAGGAATATCAAGCGACGCTGCGACTGGATCCGGGATGGGCGGAAGCGCACGTCAACTACGCGAGCTTCCTGGCAAAAACGCCGTCCGGAATCGCGGCGGCGCTGACCCAGCTGGAAGAGGCGCTCCGGCTCAATCCCGGGCTGGTCAAGGCGCACTACGATCTCGCGAATTTGCTTTCAGATTTGCCCGATCGCGAAGGCGACGCGCGGAGTCACTACGAGGCGGCGCTCCGGCTGGAGCCCAACTATGTTCCGGCCTTGAACAACCTTGGCATCCTCGAGGCGAAGTCCGGCCATCTCGACGCCGCCCGTCAGCTCTGGCAACGTGCGCTCGAGGTCAGCCCGAACGACGCCGACGCCGCGGGAAATCTGCAGCGGCTCGAGCGGATGCGCCGGCCTTAGAGAATATTAGTTAACGCGATGTAGCCGCTGGCACCTGTCTTAGGGGTGGGGCGCAACCGCTGTGCGCGCCGTGCACCAAAGCGCGTGCGGAGGCCACGCTCCACCGGTAAGAATTCGCCTCCAAGCAGGCTCCTACATCCGGCAGAAGACCTTCAGCGCCGCGCCCGGGCCGCGCTGCGCTGACGGCCGAGTGCGGTCAGACCTGCCGCAGCCGACAGTCCGGCCAGCAGCAGCACAAAGTCCATGCCCAGGTCGCCGCCGCCGCCGCCAGTGTTCGCCAGCGTGCCGCCACCGCCGTTGGAGCTGGTGTCGGTCGTGAAGGCCGGCGTTGTGACCACACCGGTGGTGGTGACGTATCGGATCAGCTCGTTGCCGGTGTCGGAAATGATCAGGTAGTTCGTCAGGGAGTTGTACGACATGCCCTGCGGCTTGTTGAACAGCGCGGAATAGACCTGACCATCGGCGGCACCCGCGAGACCGGGATAGCCCGCGAGGGTGAAGACCGAGTGAGCGGTGTCCGTGGAAATGCCGCGAATGGTGTTGTTGCCGGTGTCGGCCACGTAGACGGCGGTGCCGGCCGTGGCCACGGTGTAAGGCATGTTGAACAACGCGTAGTTGCCGTTGCCGTCGTAGTCACCGCTGACCCCTGCAGCTCCAGCGAAGGTGGTGACGATGCCGGTCGCGTCCATCAACCGGATCGTGTTGTTATAGCTGTCGGCGATGAAGGCGTTGTTGTTCGTGTCGAGTGAAATGCCGGTCGGGTTGTTGAACCGTGCGGCAATGCCGATCGCATCGGTGTCGCCCGGCTGTCCGGCGGCGCCCGCGGCCGTCGTCACCACGCCCGCCGTCGTGACCTTGCGAATGGTGTGATTGCTGGTGTCGGTAACATACAGCGTGCCGAGGCTGGAATCGATCGAGATGCCGGTGGGCGTGGCAAAGGTGGCGGCCGAGCCGGTCGCGTCGTTGTTGCCGCGCGCCGTCGTCGAGCCCGCGATCGTCGTCACCGTGCCATCGCTCGTGATCTGGCGGATCGTGGCGTTGCCGGTGTCGGTCACATACATCGTGTTGCCGCTGCCGATGGTGATGCCCGTCGGCGCGTTGAACGAAGCCGCAGTGCCTTTTCCATCGGTCGAGCCCGCCGAGCCGGTGCCGACAAACGTGGAAATGCCGCCGGCGGTCGTGATGCGCTTGATGGAGTGGTGCTGGGTGTCGACGACGTAAAGGTTGCCGAGCGAATCGGTCACCAGGCCACCCGGGTGGAGGAAGCTGCCGCTGCCGTTGAGGCCGGTCGTGGACACCGTCGTGCCCGTGGAGTTGGCTCCGCTGCCGTTGACACTGCCCGTGCCGCCGCCGACCGCACCCGAGGAGTTGGTCGAGACCAGGCCTTCGCGAATCGTGTCGTTGTTGTAATCGGCGACAAAGACGTCGCCCGCCGCGTCGACCGCAACGCCGGTCGGGTGATCGAAACGCGCCACCGGTCCGGAGCCGTCCGCGCTGCCCGCCACACCCGGCGTGCCGCCGATGGTGGTCACCGCGCCCGAAGGCGTGACCTTGCGGATGGTGTCGTTGTTGGAATCCGCCACGTAAATGTTGCCCGAGGTGTCCACCGCCACGCCCGACGGCGAATTGAACCGCGCGGACGCACCCGTGGCATCGGCGCTGCCGGTCATCCCGGCGGAGCCGGCGAGGGTGGTCACGAAGCCGCCGGCGATCCGGCGAATCAGATGGTTGCCGGTATCGGCGACGACCAGGTTTCCGCTGGTCGGGTCGAAGGCGATGTCGCGGGGGAAGTCAAAGGTCGCACTCGACCCCGAGCCGTCGGCGCTGCCCATGCTGCCGGCCGTGCCGGCGTACGTCGTCACCTGCCCGCTCGCGCGATCGATGCGGCGGATCGTGTGATTGCCGTAGTCGGCGACGTAAACGGCGTTCGCCGCGTTGTCGACCGCGACGCCGCTTGGAAGATTGAAGGTGGCGGCCTTGCCGATGCCATCGGCACTGCCCGCGGTGCCGGCCGTGCCGGCGAGCGTGCTCACCGTCCCGTCGGGAGCCACCTGACGGATCGTGTGATTGTAAGTGTCCGCGACCACGACATTGCCGGCGTTGTCGACCGCCAGTCCCGTGGGTCCGTCAAAGGAGGCGGCGGTGCCCTTGCCGTCCGTGGTGCCCGCCAGCTTGGAATTGCCGGCGAAGGTGGTGACGGTGCCGTCGAGGGCGATCTTCCGGATCACCTCGCCAAAAGTGTCGGCCACGAATATGTTGCCGGAATTGTCCATCGCCAGATTGGTCGGGCGCCAGAAGAGCGTCGGCGCCACGATGTAACCGGTGCCGTTGAGGCTGCCGCCGACGCCACCCGCGCCGGCGATCGTGGTGACGACTCCCGCCGAGGTGATCTTGCGGATGAGGGAATTGCGGTAGTCGGCGAGAAAGATGTTGCCCGAGGAGTCGACCGCCAGTCCAGAGGGCGCCGAGAACAGCGCGTTCGTTCCGGTGCCATCGGCCCGACCGGAATCGTAGCCGGTCGCGCCGCCGCCCGCGAGCGTGGTGACCGCGCCGCCCGAGGCCACCTTGCGGATCGTATTGTTGCCCTGTTCCGAGATGTAAAGATTGCCGCTGGTGTCGAACGCCAGTCCGGCCGGCAGATTCAGCTTGGCCGCGGTGCCGGTGGCATCGACATGGCCCGCGGCCAGCGTCGTGCCCACATAAGTGCTGGCGGAGCCGTCGGTGGCGACCTTGCGGATCGTTTGGTTGTAGGTGTCGGCGACGTAAAGAATGCCGGCGCTGTCGAACGCCAGCGCACTGGGATAATTGTAGGTGGCGGTGGTCGCATTGCCGTCGACATGACCTGCCGTGCCGACGATGCCCGAGAAGGTCGTGACCACGCCCGATTGCGTGACCTTGCGGATGACATGATTCAGCGAGTCGGCCACGAACACGTTGCCCGATTTATCCACCGCGATGCCGCGCGGACCGTTGAAGGTGGCCGCATTGCCCGTGCCGTTGGCCGACCCGGTGATGCCCGGGTAACCTGCCAGGCTCGTGACCACGCCGGCGCTGGTGATCTTGCGGATTGTGGCAGAGACGTAGTCCGCCACGTAAATGTTGCCGCTGGAATCGATCGCCGAGGCTTCGGGCGCACTGAACGAGGCGGCTGTTCCCGTGCCATCGGTGGCACCCACGACCCCCATTTGCCCAACGAAAGTGGAAACCACTCCCGCCGGGGTGATCTTGCGGATCACCTGGTTGTTCGTGTCGGCCACGTAAACATTGCCCGAGGAATCCAGCACCACGCTGCTCGGGGCCGCAAACATGGGGGGCGAAGTGACGTAACCACCTTTGCCATCGAGAACACCGCCGGTTCCCGAAATGCCGCCGATCGTGGAAAAACTATAGGTCTGGGCCAGCAATGCCGGCGCAACCATCAAACCCATCGCGACCGCCAGGTGCCTGAACGTCTTCCTCATTCCGCCTCCCTGGGTACCGTGCTGCTGCTGCAGATTTTCTTCGATCCGAGATCCGGTTTCGCCGGCACCGTGTTTCGTCATAAAAAGGGAAGGGGATGGGGGAAATAGCGCCATAAGACAACGAATCATTACAAGAGTTCAAGTTGTACTTCGGATTCGATTTTTCACTCGGGAGCGCATTCAGCGCGGCGGAAATCGGGTCATTTTACAAGACCTCCCGTCCGCCGATTGGTGTCTTGCGCTGATCCGGCATCTTTCGCATCCTCCGAGCCCACCGCTTTCTTGCGCGTCGCGGTCGGATTCGCGACGCCAGCGCTTCCTGAAACCTGTTCGCCCCAGCGAGTACCATGTCCGACCCGACGCCTCCCCCCGCCACCCCGGCCGCGCCTGCCCCCAAAAGTTCCGGCAGCAAGGTCGTTATCATCATCGTCTGCATTGTCCTGGGTTTCTTCCTGCTCGTCGGCGGATGCGTCGCCACGTGCACCTACCTGGGCGCCAAGAAACTGCGCGAAGTCTCGCAGAAAATGAAGGAGAAGCCCGGATATGCCTCTTATCTGGGTCTCCAGACGCTTGTCCGCAGCAATCCCGATCTCGAGGTGGTTTCGTCGGACGGAGACAAGCTGACCCTGACCGTCCGGAACGTTAAGACCGGAAAGACCGAGACGATCGACGCCAGCAAGTTCACCGCGGACAACATTCAGCAGGAGGTTGAAAGGCTGACCCAAAGTGCGCAGGCGATGGCGCGATCCGCCCAGGCCGCGGCGGCGAACGCCGATGCCTCGACCATTCCCAGCACGTCGGGCATGTCGGCCGGCAAGGCTGCCGCGCTCGACAATATCGTGCGGAAGCTGCCCGCCTCCGCCCCGGGCTATCCCGGCGGCGCGACACAGGACGCGGTCCTCAACGCCGTCGGAAATGTCCGCACGGCACAGTATTCCTTCCTGAGCCTCGACAAAATCGACGCCATTCTCGATTTCTACGAGGGCAAGGCCAAGGCCGCAGGTTATGAGGTGGTCGGCCGCCAAGGCGCCACCAATGATGCCGGACCAACCGGCACACTGACCCTGTCGCGCACCACGCCGCCCGGCGCCATCACAATCACCGCCGAGTCCCATGCCGGCGGACGTCTCGCCGTTTCCGTCACGCTGACCGAGACCGGCAACTAGCCGCTTCCTTCGCCATGGCCCGGCTGTTGGTTGTGTGCGTCGGCCTGCTGATGACCGGCTTCACGGCCGTCACGGCCGACGCGGCGCCGCTCACGGCCGCCAGCCATGCCGTCCGGCTGACGGTTGCCAACGTGGCGCTCGCGCCCCGTTACGGCGCGACCGCTGCGCCGGCCGGGCGCCAGTTCGTCATTTTGTCCACAACCTGGGAAAACATCATCGACGCCGCACTCGCCGACAAACGCGGCCTCGCTCCGGGCTACGGCGTCGACAATCTCGCCCAGCACCTGTTTCTCGTGAGCGATGGCGCGGCGCTCGCCGTCCTGCGCAACGGGCTGCCCTCGCGCGACGGACCGGAAAGCCTGGGCGCGTTCGTTGTCGCCACGGCCGGCAAGAAAGCCACGGGTGATGTCGTGTTCGAGATTCCCTCGGGCAAGCCGGCCAGCCTGGATCTTCGTTTTTACGATGACGTGGGCGGTGACTTCTCGCTCGCGGTCAGCGGGACGGCTCCGTCGTCGGAGCCCGTTCGGCCCGCCCAGAAAAATGCCGTCGGCGAGTTCGCCGTTTTCTCCTTTCAGGATCCCGCACCGGGCTTCAAGGCACCTACCGGATTTCGCGCGGTGAGCGTCGACCTCCGCGCCCGCAGCCTGTGGCTCGCGGAAAAGGAAGGCAGCGCCTACGACGCCGCTCTCGAACCCGGAACCAAGGTCTCCCGCGTCAACCTCCTCGACTGGACCGAGGTTCCGACCTACCTCCACGTGATCGCCGACGGCGTGTACTCGTGCGCGGCGGTCGAGGGCACGTTGCCCGATTCGCTCCGGTTCATTCCGGAATTCTTCACCGGACCGAAGGTGACCTTCCTCGTGCCGGCCGATGCCCGCCGGCTGGAGCTGTGCTGCGCGATGCCGCACGCGGCCACCGATGACGGCGTGCTGAACCTCGCCCCTGTGCGCTTCCCGCTGAACGACACTCCGGTCGCCAAGCTGCCGCCCGCGGGACCGCTCAAGATCACCGACGAGATGTTCCAGATCTCCGTCGGTGCCCGGCGAGCGGCGAAATTTTCCGATGAGGCCGCCGGCGACGGACAGATGTTCGTCATTCTCGATGTCGACGTGACCAATCACGGGGAGACCGGCGAATTTTTTCAACCCGCCGAACAGCTGCTCGTACTCGATGCGGGCGGCGCCGAGTCCGGGCCGGATGGCGCGACCGCCCGCGGGCCCCATCGCCCCGAAGGCGACAAGATTCACCTGCCGCCGGGAGAGGAGCGCCGGTTCGAAATTGCCTATCGGATCGACGCCACACTCGCGCCGGTGCGGTTGTCCTTTCACGGCGGGTCGTTCGCCCAATCGTACGATCTCCCGGGCGCATCGCCGGCCAAGCCATGATCCGTCGCGCCCTCCTTTCCGGACTGGTCTTCGCCGCCGCGACGGCGCACGCCGCCGATTCGCCCGCGGCGGCGCAGAATCATACGGTGAAACTCACGATTTCCTCGTCGCACTGGGAAACGGCGTACGGCGACAATCATCCGGCCGAAGGCAAAGCCTATCTGGTCCTCGGCGCCGAATGGACCAACGTGATCGATCCGGAATTGGCGGCGACGCGTGAGCTGCCGACGGGAGCGAAGAACGATAATCTCGCCGAGGCGCTGACGCTGGTCGTGGACGGCCGGGACAGTTTTCCGCTCACACTGCGCGAGGCTTCGACCGCCAATCTCGATACCGAGGATTCCGACATCGTGACCCATTCCGGCGGCAGCACCGACGCAGCCTATCTGCGCAAGGTCGTAGGCTTGAAAAACGCGGCGGGAAAAAAGTCCCTGGCGTACTACGAACTTCCCAAGCCCGGCGCGGCGGTCCGCGGGGATCTCGTCTTCGAGGCGCCGCGCTCGGAAGGTCACGCGCTCGAGCTGCATTATCATGATCCCACCGGAGGCGATTTCGTCCTGCCGCTCAGCGGAAAAACCGGACCGTCGCGACCGGCCACCGCGGCGCCCGATCCCGAAGGCGCGCAAAAGAACGAGATTTTCGCGCTCGTCGCCAAACCGGTCGCCAACGCCGCCAGCCTGCCCGCGCCGCCGCCGGGCCGCCGCTACGTCACGGTGGAATTTTCAGGCCGGAGTCTGTTGAAGGTGGAGGACGCGTATCCGCCTTACGATCCGGCTCATGCCAAGGGGGAAACATTCTGGCGCCCCGACCCGGCCGGCTGGGCCGGAATCGGCGAGGATCTCTTCGCGATTGCCGACGGAGCCCAGCCGTGCGGCCTCGAAAAGGAAACGGCACTGCCGGCCGATTTTGAATTTCCCGCCACCGGCTGGGGGCAGTTGCACCTCGTGTTCCTCGTGCCCGCGGGCGCCAAGGCGCTCGAACTCGAGTGTTTCTTTGCCGACTACACGATTCCCGGGCACGAGGACACGGTGACGCCCAAGCCGATGCATCTGGCGCTGGTGGGGAAAGCGGCGGCCGCCGCGCTGCCGGAGAAATTCGAGCACAAGATCACCGACGGTCCGCTCGAATTCCGGATCGTGAGTCATCGGCTGGAGAAGTCCTTCGCGGGCGAAACCGCCGCGGACAACGAAAAGTTTCTGCTGGTCGACTACGCGGTGAAAAACCAGGGACCCGACACCGGCCGGTTTACCGTGGGCGAACAGTGCGTGTGGTTCAGCGACGGCTCGGAGACACCGCCCGACGACATCTCCGCGCGCGGCCCGGCATCGCCGCCGACCAGTTTCGCCCTCGCGGCCGGTGAAGTGCGTCTATTTGAAGTGGCCTGGAGGGTTCCGGCCACGGCCAAAAAATTCGAGATGGGATTGAAAGGAAACGAAGTCGCCGAAAAATTCACCCTCGTTGCCTCGCCCTGATCCCCGCCGATGAGCCGTCGCGTTCTTCTCGCCCTGATTATTTCCCTCCTGTTGGTGCAGGCGCGGGCGGACGATCCGCCGGACCCTTCCGATCCGACCCCCGACGCGCCCGCGACTCCGGCCTCGACGGACGCCGCGCCGGCTCCCGCGGCGCCCAGGATTCCCGCGGTCACCGTCGAGGTGCGCACCGTCGATCCGCGCGTCGAGGGACAGGACCCGACCGATCCGATCCAGGAACTGAAGGGCTGGCAGCCCAAGATCTATGTCACCGGCCGCGCGCACATGGAAGGCGACGACACGTTCACCTTCACGGTGCGACTGGTGGCGGACGAGGTCGCGGGGCTGCCGCGCGGATTCACGGTCGTCCAGCCGCCGATGGAATCCGACGGCGAGCGACTCGGTGCGGACAATCCCGCGCCGTCGATCGCGCTCCCCCTCCCGCGCGCGTTGCTGCCCGGGCGCTATCGCGTGGAGGCCATCGGCATGGATCCGCCGAACCTGCTGGTGGGAAGCGCGCCGCTGACCGTGTCGGCGCTCGCCCCGGCCGACGAATTCAATCTCGCCGATCCCGAATTCGGCGCGCTGATGGATTCGGTCAGCGGGGAGGATGGCGCCGGATTGAGCTGGGCTCCCTGCCTTTTGCAAAACGGAAATTCCCGGGCGTGGAAACCGATGCCGCGCCCGGAGGCACCGGCGGACAGCGAGTCTCCGGAATTGCCGAGCGATCTCGTCGTGTCTTTTTTCCAACATCAGTCCGCGCTGGTGGCGCGGGTCGAGCTGACCGCGACCTCTCCCGATACCCTGCCCCTTGAGATCGAGGTTTGGGGTGCGAACGAAAATACGACGGCCGGTTACACGAAACTCGGCGGGGGCGTGGCCGAGGATGGTCAGGAAAAGCTCACGGTCGCGGTCCCTCCGACCTCCGTGAAATTTCTCAAGGTTCGCCTGCTGTCGCGCTCGAACGGCAATGAACTCGCCCTGGTCGGGCTGCGCATTCTCGAGGGCACCGCGCCCGGTTATTCGCCGCTGCGGACGCGATTTCCCGCCATCACGGACTGGCGGGTCCAGCCGCGGCACGCCGCGCAACAGGGCCTGTACTACCTCAGCGCCAGCGCGGCGGATTTCCAGATTCGCTCGGACTGTCTCGGCTGTCACGTGCAGTCGCAGGCCATGATGGGCATCTCGATTGCCGCACAAAACGACTATGTGATCAGCCGCGCCACCCAGCGGCTGCTGAACGACTACGCCCGCCGGTCGCAAAACGAGGAGGGCGACATTGCCCGCAGTCCGCAGCACAACGAACATGAGGAGGCCACGAACACGCTCTTCGCGGCGCTGGCCCTCGAATACGGACCGCGCCAGCCGGAGGATCTGGCGGCGATCGCCAAGGCCGGGGCGTGGCTGGCCGCGCGGCAGAACGAGGACGGCTCCGTCGCGAGTTCCGACCAGCGCAATCCGGTGACGCAGGGGGCGATTCTGCACACCAGTCATGCCATCGAGATCTGGGCGCGCGGGCTCGCCTCGGGCCCCAACGCGGCGCTGTCCGGCGCGCTGGCCAAGGCGCTCGATTTTGTGACGCACGCCGAAGCGGCCACGACCCAGGACTCCGTGTTCAAGGCGCTGACGCTCCTGCGGCACGGCGACGATGCCGGCAAGAAGCAGGCGCGGCAGATTTGCGTCAACCTTCTGAGCCGTCAGCTCGGCGACGGCGGCTGGCCGCTCGAGGGAGAGGATGACCCGACCAGCAGCGACTTCGCGACGGGCGAGGTGTTGTACACGCTGCGGCAGGCCGGGTTCAGCATCGGCTCACCCGCTTTCCAGCGCGGCGTGCGTTTTCTCATTTATCAGCAGCAGGCGGATGGCTCCTGGCAGGAGCGGCCGGAAGCGACTCCGTTCGGTTCGACGATGTGGCCGGTGATCGCACTCGCCGGAAGTTTCACCACGAAGATCGAACCCGCGCACCTCGCAGTCACGGCCCTGCCCCGACCCGCTCCGCTGCCGTCGCCCGCACCGAAACCGGTCGTCGCCGCCACCGGACCAGCCTCCTCATTGCCACGCAATCTCGAGCTGATCCTCGACTGCTCGGGCTCGATGAATGAATATCTCGGACGTAGCACCCGCATCGCCACGGCCAAGGATGTGATGCGCGCGGTGCTCGCGAAACTTCCCAACGACCTGAACGTGGGACTGCGCCTTTACGGCCACCGCTACAGCGGATTTTCCTCGAAGAGCAACACCGACACCGAACTCGTCGTCCCGATCGGTCCGATGAACCGCGCCGCGCTCGGCAAGGTGATTGACGGTGCCAAGGCGCGCGGCGAAACGCCGTTGGTGCTGTCCGCGCTGCAGGCCGGCGAGGACCTGAAAAAAATCGGCGGCGGCGCGATCGTGCTCGTGACGGACGGCGAGGAGAGCTGCGGCGGCGACCCGCGCAAGGCCGGTCCGCAACTCGCCGCGCTGGGCGTGCCCGTCCGCCTCGACATCATCGGCTTCACGCTTACCGGCCGCCGCATCGCGGCGGACATGCAGTTTTTCGCCGGCGCCACGGGCGGACGATTCTACACCGCCGCCGACGGCCTCCAACTCGCCAACGCGCTCGTGGCCGCCACCGCGTCGGCTCCGCGCCCGCCGCCCCCGCCGGTGGTGGCGACCGTGCCGACGCTGCTCCCGCCCGAGGATTTTCCCTATGAGATTCTCGATGCCGCAGGCTCGAAGGTGGCCTCCGGCAGCACGCTCAATCTGAACGCGCCCGAGCTCGAACCCGGAACCTACCGCGTGGTGCTGCACGACGGGGCGAAAGTCGCGACCGCCGAGGGCGTGAAGCTCGATGCGGCCCAGACGATCGAGCTGCGCTACGATCCCGCGAGCGGAAAACTGGCCATCGCGCAGTAGGCGTGGATCGATTTAGGGCGGCATCGCCTGCCCTGAGCCTGTCGAAGGGCCGAATGCCGCCGTTGAACATCCCCAATCATTCTGACCACGGATTTCACGGACGGCACGGATTCCAAACGGAATTCGCTGTGGGAGCGGCTTTACGCCGCGATCGTTCGCGCGATAAACCCGTTTCCACGACGAGCCCCGTAGCCAAGGTGGGGCGTCTTGTCCTCAAGACGCTTTAATGCGTCGAGGGCGACGCGTTCCACCTTCAACTCACCGTCGTCAGCTCGTCGTACGTCGCGCCGAGAATTCCCGGCAATCGGCTCGTCTTTTCGTCGGCCGCATGGTCGGGAAAGCCCGGCAGGTTGATCAGGCGCACGATGTCATCGCGTGACTTGCCGGCCTTGATCTCCGACTCCACGTGCGCCACGAGGGCGGTGAAGAAGTCGCGCTGCAGGGTCAGGTCGGCCATCGTGCCCGCCACGCCGAAACCGCGCTTGCCGTGTCCGCAGATCAGCTGCGCGTCCTTCGGATAACTCTTCGTGATCTCGTCGATCACCTTGATCCAGTTGCGAACCGAGGCGCCGCCCGGGCGATCCACGACGGGATAGATGCGATTGAACAGCAGGTCGCCGACGTGAAGGACGTTGGCACGCTCGAAATATACCGTGATGTCGCCCTTCGTGTGCGCCGGTCCGAAATACTGCGCGGAAACCACCTCGTCGCCGACATCCTTGCGCCAGACGTCGGGGAAAAGCGTGTCGGGAAAGACAGGCGGTTCGGCCTGCGGACTGCGCTCGAACGCGGCGGCCTGCAGCTCCGGGACATTTTTCTGCGCCACAAGCATGCGCGCCGCGGGGCGGAAAATCTTGTTGCCCGAGGTGTGGTCGAAATGGTGGTGCGTGTTGACGACCGCGTCGATCTTGCGGTCCTTGCGCCCCGGCAAACCCGCGAGACAGATCGCCGCCGTGTCGGGAAACTGCGTATCGATCGTCACGATGGCGTCGGGGTTGATCATCCAGCCAATCGTGCCGCCGCGGCCGGTGAAATAGCCGGTGTTGCGGCGCAGCGCATGAAATTCCGTCACCGGCGATGGGTGCGCCGCGGGGGCGGCGGGCGCGGCGGACTGACCGAACAGCGAATGGCGAGCGGCCAGCCCGACGGCGGCCGCGCTGGTGCGGAAAAGAAAATCGCGACGGTTCATGCGTACAGGCTAGTCAGGGCCGGCGCGATTTAAAGGCGATTGTCCGAAACCATCCGTCAGTGGAGGGCGGCCGACCCCGGCCGCCGTGACGCCACGTTGCAGGAGCCACGGGATATTCGATGCCGGATTTGCGATACGAAGATTCTCGGCGGGCCCAGCGGTCCCGCCCCACCTCCCAGGCAACTTTCAACGGCTACAGGTTTCTCGGAACTGCTCCAGGCTCTCCGCCCTGAACTCTTGGCTCGCGCACTATTTCGTCAGCACAAACAACACATCCCCCGGCGCGGTCGAGCCCGCCTCCATCTCCGCGGCCGCCGTGCGCGCGAGGGACGCTTTGGTGTCCGACGCCACTCCCGCCTGCACCGCGAGGCACTCCGCCGAGGGCGCATCGCCGGTCGCCGGGGCCCGAACAAAAACTCCCGGCGGAAGCTCGGCCGGCGCGGCGAGGTATCGCCCGTGCGCCGCATCGAGGAACCTTTCGTTCGCTCGCGCCACGAGTTGGTCCGCCAGCTTGGTCGCTTCGGGATGACCCAGCTTGGCATATTCGCGACAACCGAAAGCCAACCCGAAATAATCAGCCGGTCCGCCCAGAATCGAAGGCGTGGGCAGGTGCCGAACGTCTCCGTCGGCGGTCACCATGTCCTTCTGCAGCCAGGCGAAGAGTTGCCCCGCGGCATCGGCGAGCCGGGCCTTCATGGCTGCGTCCGGCAATTCAGCCGCGCCGCGGGAGAATGCGGCCAGCATCAATCCCTCGCCCGCCGCCGTGGCGCGCAGACTCCGCGCGGGCGCCGGACGCTTCGATCGCACGGTGTAAAGTTTCCCGGCCGATGCGGCCAGGGCGCGCTCCTCCGGTTCCGATCCGGCCGGCGTGACGCGTCGCAGAATGTTCCGCCCCTTGAATTTTCCCGAGGGATCGTCGTCGGGAGAAATGTTTCCCGCGGCGGCCACGCCGTAAGCCTTCTTGAACGCGTCGGAATTCGCTCCCAGCGCCGCATCGATCTCGGCGTCGGTCCAGGTGTAATAGGAGCCGTTTTCGTCCCCGGTCGCGTCCACGGCGGCCGCATATCCGCCGTTGCGCAACGCGAGGGAAGTCATGGCATAGTCGAGCGCGCCGCGAGCTGCCGCGCCGAAATGCGCATCGCCCGTGACCTTGGCCGCGTCCAGACAGGCCAGCGCGATGCGCGCCTGGTCGGACAGGCCTTTTTGAAAATAGGAAATCTTCCAGGCGGCGTCGGTCGTCCGGGGGAAAAATCCGCCGTCGAGCGGGTCATGCGTCGCGCCATTGATCGCGGCGCGCAATGCGGCCACCGCGAGGTCACGGTCGGCCGGTGCCCGCGTCAGCAGCACGCGGATCAACTCCGGATCGAGTGCCTTCGGCGCGGTGCCGAAGCCGCCGTTGGTCGCGTCCACCGCCGCCCGCCACGCGCCGATTGCATCCTCCGCCTGGGCGTCGGGCTTCACCCCTGCCATTTCCGACGGCGGAGGCAAATCCGGATTGGTTTTCATCAGACTCACGGCATCGGCCGCGCGCGCGCGACAAGCCTTGGCGTCGGCCCAGGCCTCCTTCGCCTGACGCGCCACCTTCATGAAACTCGGCTTGCCCCACTCTTCCGACGGCGGCAGGTACGCGGCTCCCTCGTAAGGCTGCAGCTCGGGTGTGAGCCAGAGATGCGCGGGCCAGCCGTCCTGCTGCTTGACGGATTTCAGGAAATACTGGATCGCCGCGGCCAGGTCGGGCTGCTCATCCCGGTCCACGAGCACGCAGAAAAAATTCTCGTTCAGAAACGCCGCGACCTCGGCGTTCGCAAACGTCTGTCGGGCCGTGGCGCGCGTGAGCTCGTTCAGCTGCGATCCGGCGAAAAGGTAGACGGGTTTGCCCGCGGCCTTCGCGCGATCCACGATCGTCGCATCCCACGACTGCCAGTGAACGGCTCCGCCCGCCTGCGACCGGACAAATTCCGAAGGCGACGCGGCCAGCGCCGGATCGGAGTCGGCCCACGTCATTGTTGCCAGCGCGAGGAAAAGAAAAAGCACCCGAAATTGGTTCATGCAGGGAAAAGGTTGGCCGGTGTCGGCCTTGGGACGAAGCGCGAAGCGTTTGAGTCCCGCCGGAATCTGTCGATGCCGAATATCCGCTTCAATACTCAAGTATTTATAAGGGAATATCTTACAAAGTAAGTGACCCTCATCTGCCAAGAAATCCGGTAACCAATCGGCCCACGCACAGTTATCTTTTCCGCAACCATGCCTGAGATCCATGTCGATCGCCACCACGTCCGAAATCCGAGTTCCTTCCGCGGCGACAGCCGATAGTCTCGATTGCGCCGTGGAGGTTTCCGATCACGACCTGATGATTGCCGTTCGCGCGGGCGAAATCGCGCGCCTGGGCGAGCTGTTCGAGCGCTACAACCGCCGGTTGTACGCGTTTTTCGTGCGGCTGACGAACCAGCCGTCGGCCAGCGAGGATCTCGTGCAGGTCGTGTTCTACCGGATCCTCAAGTACCGGCACACCTACCGCGACGAAGGCAAGTTTTCCGCCTGGATCTATCACCTGGCGCGAAAAGTCTCGGCCGACCACTACCGCAAACATTCCTCCCTCCCGCAGCCCGCCGACCCCGTCGCCCTGCAGGAACATCCCGACCACGATCCGTCGCCCGACGACCAGGCGTCGTCGAACGACGATCTCGCGCTGCTGCGCCAGGCGCTTGCGCGTCTGCCCGTCGAGCACCGCGAGGTCCTCGTGCTCTCGCGCCTGCAGAAGATCGAGCACCGCGAGATCGCGCAGTTGCTCGATTGCTCCGTCGGCGCGGTCAAGGTCCGCGTCCACCGCGCGCTGAAGGAGCTGCGCGACGTCTATTTCAAGATGCGCAAGGGCCAGACGGCCTGAGCGCGAATTTCAAACCACACGTCCCATGAACTGCCAAAGGGTCCAGGAAAGTTTCATCGACTACCAGGACGGTTCGCTGCCCGCGCCGGAGGCCGCCAGCCTCCGCGCCCATCTGTCCTCGTGCCCCGCCTGCCAGCGGGAATGGGCGGCGCTGCAGGAGATCACGAGCAAGCTCGACCGCCTGCCGGAACCCGAACCGAGTGCCCGCCTGCGCGAGCAATTCTACGCCATGCTCGAGACGCACGAGGAACACGCCGGCTCCGCCAGCCCGTTCGCTTTCGTGCGCGGCGGAATCGACCGTTTCTTTGCCGCCCTGCTGCCGTCGCGTCCCGCCTTTCAATTCGGCTTCGCCGTCGCGCTGCTGCTGGGCGGCCTGTTCGTCGGCGTGCGCTTCCTGCATCCCGCGCCGGTCGTCGACGAGAGGACCCGCGAGGAATTGCGGGAGCTGCATGCGCAGCTGGATGACGTGAAACATTTTTCGAATGTCATTTTCGAGACGCAAAAGTCGACCAGCGAGCGCTTGCAGACCGTCCTCGCCACCATGGACCTCAAGACGCCCGATCGCAAAGTACTGACCGATCTGGTGGGCGCACTCGCCTTCGACCCGTCGGTCAACGTGCGTTTGTCCGCCGTCGAAGCGCTCGCGCCGCATGTGAACGATCAATTCGTCCGCGTCGGCCTGCTCTCCGCGCTGCAACGCGAATCGGCGCCGCTCGTCCAGGTCGCGATGATCGAGCTCCTGACTTCCGCCCGCGAGCCGCAGGCTTCGGCGATGTTCGAACACCTGAGCCACGACGAGTCCGCCGACAAGAACGTCCGCGAGGCCGCGCGCCGCGGTCTCGCCGTGCTCCGCTCCCCTTTGCCCGCTGACAATCCTAAAACCAGCCAGATCCATCCCTCCAAACCAGCCCTCACATGAAGTTCCCATTCCACCTCCTTCGTTGCGCCGCTCTTGTCGGTGCCGCCGCCCTCCTGCTCAGCGGGCCGGCGCTCCGCGCGGACGACGATGAAGGCACCACCACCAGCCGCATCAAGTTCAGCGATCCCTCCAAACCCGGAACGCTCGCCGCCGCCCTGCCCTGGGCCGATATCGAGATTTCCGGGTACGACGGCGATGAAGTCGTCGTGACCTCAACGATTGCCCAAAAGGGCCACAAGGAAGACCGCCCTGACGGCCTGCGCCGACTCGACGAAGAGGTGAGTTTCGAGCTCTTCGAAAAGAACAACACCGTGTCGCTCCGCCTGAGCGGTGAAAACGCGTGGGCGGCCCACGGCGCCGAGTTCAAGGTCCAGGTTCCGCGCAACACCGCGCTGGTGCTCCGCACCGAGGCGGGCGGGGACATGACCATCCTGAACATCAACGGTGACGTGGACGTTTCCAGCGCGAATGGTCCGGTCACCATGCATGACCTCGGCGGCGCGGTGGTCGTCAACACGATGAACGGCGAGATCGACGCGTCGTTCAAGACGATGCCCGCCAAGCCTCTTTCGTTCAGTTCGATGAACGGCGAGATCACCGTGAAGCTGCCCGCCGACGCAAAAGCCAATCTGCGCCTGCGGTCGCACAATGGCGCGATCCTGACGGACTTCTCGGAGAACGCGCTCAAGGCGAAGACGGAAAACAGCGTCCGCCATGGCTCGGCCGACACCGTCGAGGCTCCCGAAGCCCCGGAGGCGCCGGAAGCACCCGAGGCGCGTGCCGCCGCGAGCGAAGCCAAGCGGAATGCCGAAAAAGCCGTGCGGGACGCCATGCGCGATGCCCAGCGCGCGGCCCGCGATGCCCAGAAGGCCATGATGGCTGGCGCGTTGGGCGACATGGGTCCGTTGCCGCACTTCGCCATCCCGGCCTTTGGCGGCAAATCGATTATCGGCACGCTCAACGGTGGCGGCGTCGACGTCCAGCTGGCCACGATGAACGGGACCATTACATTGCGGCAGAACAAGTAAGTAACGTATCTGTCACCATCTTAGGCCGGCGGCCCACGTGGCCGCCGGCTTTTTTTTATTGCGATTGATGGGGCCTATTTTGAATAGCGATCGCAAACCATACGGATAACATGGCTCGAGCACTAAGCTTGGCCGCGAAAAGCCCGATATAAGTACTCACCCAAAAACCTTCGCGAGGACCCAGCCCGTCTTTTTGAGGCGGCGCCGGCACTTGAGCATGGCGGCCTGTCGTGCCCGCGGCCGCCCATCGGGCTGACCCGATCATGGATCAACCGTACATTCAGGTCATTGTCATGCTGCACGCCGCGTTCGGTGGCGTGTTTTTTTTCCTGAATCGCCAGCGGCGGACAAATTTCGCGCGGTTGATGGCGTGGAGCTGGGCGATCGAGGCCGTGCGCGCCGCGATGCTGTTGCCGGGCATCTCCGACACGTCGATCGGCGCCGCGATCTGGTATGGCACCGCCGACCAGCTTTGCCTGGTGGCCAACGCCTGCCTGGTGGCCGGCTGCGCCGACCTGACTGGCGTCCGCCTTCCGTGGTGGCTTGGCCGGTGGTATTTCGGCGCCAGCGCGCCCCTTATCTTTCTGGGCCGGTTTGTTTTTCCCGAACTGACGTCCCGCTGGTTCGACCTGCCTCTCGATCGGGCACGGTTCCTGTGGGTTACCCTGAATCTCGTGGTCATGTTTGTGCCGGTGGCGGCCTCGCGCATCGCGATCACCGCCTGGCTCTATCGCATCTGGCGCCGCACCCTGTTGCCCGGCGCCCTGGTGGCCGCGATCTTCTGCGTACCGTACGCGCTCTTCGCCCTGGCCTCGCCCATTCAGCACCATCTGGGTTACCTGCCCAGCTGGATCGCGCTCGCCTGGGCCGCCCGCGTCCTCGGATTTTCCGTCGGGCTCCTGATGCTCCAGTTCAGCCTTCAGCTGGAGGCGTTGCAGCGCAGCAAGGCCGGATTGTCCGCAGCGCAGGCCACGGCCCGGCTCGGCAGCTGGGAACTGATTCCGGGCAAGCACGAGGCCGCGTGGTCGGTCGAACTCTTCCTTCTGTTCGATCTGGCCCCGAGCGATGAACCGCCGGCGTTCGCGTCGCTCCTGCCCCGCATCGAGTCGGCCGATCGCGCGGCGTTCGAGGAGAATTTTGTCCGGCGGATCTCCGCCAGCGGCGGCCATCGCGGCGAGTACCGCGTGATCCGTCACGACGGCAAGCTCCGCTGGATCGAGGCCCGCAACTCCACGATCAACGATGCCGACGGATCGTTGCGCTGCACCGGAACGATGCAGGACATCACCGAAAAGAAGCTGCTGGAGGAGCAGTTTCTGCGCGCCCAGCGGGTCGAGAATCTCGGCCTGCTCGCCGCCGGCATTGCTCACGACCTCAACAACATTCTCACGCCCGTGCTGATGGTGGGCCCGATGCTGCGCGACCGCGTGACCGACCCGTCGGATCGCACGCTTCTCGGCACCATCGAAAAAAGCGCCGAACGCGGCGCCGCACTCGCCGGCCAGTTGCTGTCCTTCGTGCACGGCTCGGGCGGACAGCGCGTTCCGCTCCAACCGCAGGTCGTGTTGCGGGAGGTCGCCAACCTGATGGCCGAGACCTTTCCGAAATCGATCCGCGTCGAACAGCACTTCGACCTCGGAGTCTGGCCCGTCGTCGCCAACGTCACCCAGCTTCACCAGGTGGTGCTCAACCTCTGCGTCAATGCGCGCGACGCGATGCCCGCCGGCGGCACCGTCACGCTGCGCATCAGCAATCAGACGCTGGAAAAAGGCCCGGCTGGCGTACCCGAGGCGCGCGGTGGACGCTTCGTGGTGATCGAGGTGGCCGACACCGGCGCCGGCATTGCCGCCGAGAATCTCGAACGCATCTGGGAGCCGTTTTTCTCCAGCAAAAAGCCGGGCAAGGGCACCGGCCTCGGCCTCGCCACCGTCCGCAAGATCGTCTCCTCCCACGAGGGCTTCTGCACGGTCGAGTCGCACGTCGGCGCCGGTTCCGCGTTCCGCGTTTACCTGCCGCCCGCCCGTGATGAGGTCGAGCCCAAGGTCGACGCCCGTCCGACCGCGGCGTATCCGCGCGGCAACAACGAGATGATCCTGATCGTCGACGACGAGCTCGATGTCCGCAATTTCGCCGGCGCCCTCCTGACCAATCATGGATTTCGCGTGCTCACGGCGGCCGACGGCACGGAGGGCCGGGCGGTCTACTCGGCGCGGGCGACGGAAATCGCCCTGGTGCTCACCGACTGGCACATGCCCGAGCCGGGTGCGGAGCCCTTTGCCGCCTCCCTGCGGCGGGAATTTCCCCATCAGCGGGTCGTGGTCATGAGCGGCCTGCCCGAGCCCGAGTTCGCCTCCTTCGAACGGGCCGGCGCCTTCTTGCCAAAACCCTTCAAACCCTTTGCACTGCTCGAGGCGGTGGACCGTTCGTTGCACTCAGGCCAATCCTGAGCCATCCTTCGCCCAATTTTCATGGCTTCCATTCTCGTAGTCGAAGATGACGAAGACGTGCGTCCGCTCATTTGCGCGATGCTCGTCAAGGCCGGACATACCGTCCGCCAGGCCGGCAATGGCGTCGAGGGCATCAAGCTCTATCGTGAGTCGCCCGCGGACCTAGTCATCACCGACGTCGTCATGCCCGAAAAGGAAGGCCTGGGCATGATCGTCGAGCTCCGCCGCATCAACCCGAAGGTGCGCATCATCGCCATGTCCGGCGGCTTCGCCTACGATCCGAAGCTCTATCTGCACATGGCCACCAGCCTCGGCGCGGATCGCGTGCTGCGGAAGCCGTTCCAGTTTCACGACCTGATGGAGGCGATGAACGCTGTGCTTCCCGCCCCCCCGCCCGCGCCGGCGCCCTGAGCGGGCGCTTTGCTGTTGCCCGCATTGGGGCATCTGATACTGACGTGGGGATTGCTCCGACGGCGGTCGCCGTCGGTTGACTCCACTCCATCCTCGGTTCGAACCATGAAGAGACTCGCCGCCCTCACCCTGTTTGCCGTCCTTGGATCCGCCCTCGCCCGCGCCGACGATGCCCCGGCACCGGCCTCGACCCCCACCGCACCCGCCGCGGGCGGACTTCGCTACACGATTGCCGTGACGAAGTTCGAAAATCGCGCGAACTGGTCCGGACAATTCAATCTCTCCGACACCTTTGGTGCCGTGCTGACCGATTCGCTGCAGCAAACCGGCCGGTTCATCGTCATCGCGGAAGCCGACATGCGCAACGCGGCGATCGCGGAGCAGGATTTTGCCGCCAGTGGACGCACCGCCGGCGGTGACAAGGCACCCGTGAAGGGCCAGATGACGCCCGCCCAGCTGCTGGTGAAGGGCGAAATCACCCATTTTGCGGACGGCACCGAAGGCGGCGGCGGCGGCATCGGATTTGGCGGCGTGCGCATCGGCGCCGGCGGCAAGGTTTCCGAAATCAACGCCGTCATTTATATGGTCGATTCCAGCACCGGCCAGGTGAAGGCCTCGAAGAAGGTCGTCGGCACGGTCAAACAGGGTGGACTGTCGGTGGGCGTCTCGCACGGCGGATTCAATGGCGACGTCGGCGCTTTCAAGAAAACGAATGCCGGCAAGGCGATCGAGGCGGCCATCGATCAGGCCGTCGCGTTCTGCATTTCCCAGCTCGAGGGACTGCCCTGGACCGCCAACGTGATTCTCGTGAAGGGCACGCAGGTTTATTTCAACCGCGGTTCGCGCGAGGGCGTCGAAGCCGGCCAGGTCTTCAAGGTCGGCTCGTCCGAGGTGCTGCGTGACCCCGGCACGGGCGAGGTCCTCGACAACAGCTTTACGGAAAAGGCCTCGATCCGCGTCGACACGGTCAAGGAAAAGATCTCCATCTGCTCGATCGTGTCCGGCACGGGCATCGAACAGGGCATGGCGGTCGAACCCAAGTAGTCTCCGGTCGAAGGCGCCACTTCGCCCGCTCAACGGCGTCCGCTCGCGCACCGGCCGGCCGGTGCCGTCTACCGGGAAAAACCGACGGACCGGCGACCAACGGTCGAACGTGAAGCTCGCCATCCCGGAGGCGGATGTCTCAATCCTTCGATTGAGCTCTTCAGGCGGTTCGCGCGGATTCGACCCATCGGGTGCCTTGGTCTCTCAACCCTCAACTCCCAACCTTCAACCGCCCGACTCGGGCGGCGATCGTTCCGGGAACGGGCGACTCGCCTCGTGAGCGACCATTCCGCTCCTCCCGCCCACGCCGCCTGCCAGAACTGCGGCGCCGAACTGCACGGGCCGTTTTGCCATCGCTGCGGCCAGCACGACTTCGAGTTTCATCGCTCGTTCGGGCACGTCTTTCTCGAGGCGCTCGAAAACTTTTTCCATTTCGACGAGAAGTTTTTCCGCAACGTCTTCACGCTGCTGTTCCGGCCGGGCCGGCTTTCCGCCGACTTCAATGCGGGCAAACGCGCGGGCCAGATGCCGCCCTTTCGGCTCTACCTGTTCATCAGCGTCCTGTTTTTTCTCGCCCGTCTGCTCCATGGCGGCGGCAACGATCTGCCGGCGCAGGTCAATGGCGACCGCGACACGCGCGAGAGCCTCGCGGAAGCCGTCGCGTCCGCCGCCACCGACTCCAAGGACCCGGCCGCAAAACAGCGTCTCGAAAACCTGCGCCAGGAACTTCTCGATCCCACCCTCAAGGCGGTGAAACTCACCGCGGAACAGGAACGCGATCTGCCCGCGATTCTGGAGCAAAAAATCAGGCGGGAGCTGGCCGGCAAGGACAGGACTCACAATCAGGATTTGAGTCGGGAAGAAGCGAAGGCGAAGACCCCGTTGGAGCGCGCCCTCTCGGAAAAAGCCGAATTCGCCCTCAGCCATCAGGAGGAAATCAAGGAGGCGTACACTCATGCCGTGCCGAAGATGCTGCTCATCTGCCTGCCGCTCTTCGCGCTCTACACGCGTATTCTCTTTCGCAAGGCCGGACTTTTCTATCTTCAGCATCTGATCATTGCGATCCACTACCACACCTTCGTGTTTCTGTGGTGGATGGTCTCGGAGGGATGGACGGGCCTGGTGGGACTCCTCTCGCCGATCGTCGCCGGCATCATCGGACTGGCCGCGACGCTTTGGATGCTGATCTATCCGGTGATCATGTTGCGCCGTTTGTTCGGGCAGTCGTGGCCCCTCACGATCCTCAAGGCCGCCGTTCTCACGCTCGTTTACGGCCTGACCATCACCGCGGGCCTCGCGATCACGGCGATCGTTGTCGTGGCGATGGTGTAGGCTGCGTCGGAATTCCCGTTCCTTCGCCTTTGCTGAAGGGCGGCCGACGCCGGCCGCCGCAAACGCTCGTAGCCGGGACACGCATCAAATTCTGGCGCATCTCACAAACGCAAGCTATCGGCGGGCGAGTCGCCCGCCCTCCATCAAACCGCATTCGGAAATCGCGGGATTTCTACGCCGCTCACGGCTTACCGCTCCCGGTTCATCTCCCACCGCCTTCCGCGAGCCGATGGGACATCGGCCCCGACCGCCCACTGCTCACCCACTTTTCCTGTTGTTCGGAAGTTTCACGGGCCTCACGCTCGAACCGATGCCCGGTCGTCCCGCCAAAAAGCCCGCCTCTTCGGCAAAGCCCGTGAAGCGTTCAACGCTCCGCGAACCGCTTTTTTCGTGGCTGACGGCTCGCTCGGCCGGCGTGCTGCTCCATCCCACGAGCCTGCCGGGGGCACAGGGCATCGGGACGTTCGACGAAAATGCCGTGGCGTTCCTGGATTTTCTGCAACGCGCGGGATTTCATCACTGGCAGATCTGCCCGCTGGGGCCGACGGGCTATGGCGACTCGCCCTATCAATGTTTCTCCGCGTTCGCCGGCAGTCCGCTCCTCGTCGACCTCACCGCTCTCGTGCGTTTCGGCCTGCTCACGAGCGGCGAAATCGCACCGCTGGCCGGACTCTCCGCCACGCGCACCGACTACGGCGCCCTCTTCAACCTGAAGTGGCCCCTGTTGTTCGCCGCTCACTGCCGATTCCAGGAGAAAAAGATTTCGCTGCCGTACGGGGATTTTGAGGCGTTCAAAAAGCGGCAGCGCGGCTGGCTCGACGCCTATGCGTATTTCCGCGCGTTGAAGGATCATTTTGGCGGACGCTCCTGGCAGGAATGGCCGGTAGGGGAACGCGAATACCGGCGTGCGCTGCGCTCGCCGCTGCGCGCCCAGCTCGCCGACGCGACCGACGCGCACGCCTTCACGCAGTATCTTTTCTTCGGCCAGTGGCATGCGGTGCGCGCCGCCGCCAAGGCCCGCGGCATCGAGATCATCGGCGACGTGCCGATTTTTGTCGCCGGCGACTCCGCGGACGCCTGGTCGGCGCCCGAGCTGTTCGAGCTCGACCCCAAGACGCTCCAACCGATCGCGGTCGCCGGCGTGCCGCCGGATTATTTTTCCGAGGATGGACAGTTGTGGGGCAATCCGCTCTACCGCTGGAGTACCCACCGGGCGGATGGTTATGCGTGGTGGCTCGCGCGCCTCAAGGCGTCGTTTGCGCTCTACGACATCGTGCGCTTCGACCATTTCCGCGGCTTCGATGCCTACTGGCGCATCCCCTGGCCGGCCGCCAATGCGCGCAAGGGCGAATGGATTCCCGGCCCCGGTCTCGCCTTCTTCGCCGCCGTGCAGCGCGCATTTCCCGAGGCCCGCATCATCGCGGAGGATCTCGGTGTGCTCACCGATTCGGTCCGACAGCTGCTCGCCGATACCGGCCTGCCCGGAATGCTGGTGCTCCAGTTTGCCTTCGGCGGCGACGCGACGAATGGCTACCTGCCACACCTGCACACCCCGAATGCGACGGTTTATCCGGGAACGCATGACAACGACACGACGGCCGGCTGGTACCGCGGGCTCGACCAGCCCACGCGCGATCATGTGAATCACTATCTCCGCATCGACGGCCGTGAGATTCCGTGGGATTTTCTTCGCGCGGCATTCGCGTCACCGGCCCGCCTCGCCGTGGTCTCGATGCAGGATCTGCTCTCGCTCGGCTCGGAAGCGCGCTTCAACACGCCCTCGCTTGCGCAGGGAAACTGGCAGTGGCGCTTCAGCGTTGAGCAGTTGCAGTCGTTGACCGCGGCGCCCGCCGCCTATCTCGCCGAGATCGCGAAGCTGTACGGGCGGTAGAGGTGAAGAGGAAGCTGAGAGCTCAGAGTCTAGAGCTGAGAGACCATACGAATTCGGCGCGTTCGCCCGTGGCCATATGCGAAAATATGCGCTAGTTGCGGATATTTTCGTCACTCGTCACTCGTCACTCGTCACTCGTCACTCGTCACTCGTCACTCGTCACTCGTCACTCGTCACTCGTCACTCACCGCCACCAGCGTCAGCCGCGGCCACCACCAGACAACCTTGCCATCTTCCTCGCCGAGACGCAGCGCCGCTCGCACCGATGCCGGCACGGTACGCACCGCCTCCAGAACCCGGGTGCGATTTTCCGGCGACGTTGCCGCCGTCTCGAAATACCATTCGAGATTGGGCTGTTTCAAGGGATGCAGTTCCGACTTGACCACCCGCAATCCCGCGCCCGTGACGATCTCCTCCCACCGGCGACGGGAAAGAAAACGGCCATGACTCGGGTCGCGCCATTTCTCCACGCGATGCAGCCATTCCTCGGTCACCGGATCATCGTCCGGCACACTGCCATCGATCAGGAGAAACACGCCGCCGGGCTTGAGAACGCGCGCAACCTCCGCGACGAATTTTTCCGGTGAAGTGAAATGATGCGGTGCGACGCGGCTGCTGACCAAATCGAATGCCTGGTCGGGAAATGGAATTTCTTCCGCGGGAAAGAGCCGCGTCGCAATCGGGCTTCCCGCTTCCGCCGCCAGGCGACGCGCATTGTCCAGCATGCGCGGCGCGATATCCCCGGCCGTGACCCGCCAGCCGTGCTGCGCGAGCCACAACGCCGTGTGACCGCCCCCGGTCGCGACATCGAGTGCTTCGCCTCGCGCCGGAACATCGATGCCGGCCAGAGCCGCCGCGACGTCGCTCGTGTCGGCGAGAATGTGTGCCTTGCCGTAGCGATCGCTCTGGCGGTTGAACTGCGCGGCCGCCGCCGCCTGCGTGGAATCGAGCGTCGAAGGATCCATGCCGCCATTGTAACCCAAATCCGGAGGAATACACCGGACACTCACGCGCATTCGACGGCTAAAAGCCGCGCTGCTGGCCTGCCGGTGAAATTTTTAAGTGCGCCTTATCCGCGCCCGACCAAATTGAAGTCGTTCAACCCGGAACCCTCAATTATTCACCGCCGCCCTCACTCTCATCCTCACTTTCACTCTCACTCTGAGGCTCCTCTCAACCTTCAACATTCAACCATTCACATCCGCCCCTTACTTCACCGCTGCCCACACGCGCTGCACGTCGTCCTGGTCCTCGAGCGCCTGCAAAAACTCGCCCACTTCGGTGCGGGCCGTGTCGTCGAGTTCCGGGAACTGTTTCGGCAGGTATCCCAGCTCAGCCGTCACCACGTGCCATCCGTGCGCCTTCAGCCAGGTGGACACACTATGCACGGCATGACGGTCGGTGAGGAACCGCGCGGCATGCGCGCCTTCGGGCACGTCGTCGTTCTGTGCGTGGCTGAGCGGTTCAAAATCATCGGCGCCGGCCTCGATCGCCGCACCCTCGAGATCCGCAGCGCCGTCGGAAGTGTAGGCCTCCACGATGCCGCGATGATCGAACAGGAATTTGTTGCTGCCCGCTGAACCGAGCACGCCCTTCTTGAACAGGATGCGGATCTCGCCGGCCGCGCGGTTGTGGTTGTCGGTCATCACCTCGACGATCACCGGCACCTTGTGCGGCGCATAGCCTTCGTAAACGATGTGCTCGAGGCTCATCTTGTCGGCGCCGGTACCCGCGCCTTTGGCAATCGCGCGTTCGATCACCTCGCGCGTCACGCTCGCCTTGCGGGCTTTTTCCAGCGCGGCAAAAAGCCGGGCATTCGCGGCCGGATCGGCTCCACCGAGCTTGGCCGCGACCGTGATTTCCTTCACCAGCTTGCCGACCGTCTGGCCTTTCTTCAGGTTGACGATCGCCCGTTTCGCGTGGAGCCATTGACGTCCCATAGGAGGTTCAATGTAGCGGATGGTCTGGGGCGGGCAAGGCTGGAGACGATGGATTACTGCAGATTAAATCGATTCGTAGCCGAGCAGAATTGAACCACGGAGGCACGGAGGACTCACAGAGATCGCATTCAACTGGAAATGAATAGAGCCGCGAAGCTCCAAGCACCAACCTCCAAAATCCAAGCGCCAGATTTCGAGCGTTAAATTTCCAAATTTCGTTTAGACGCCCCGATTGGGGATTTTCGGCGGGGTGAGAAATCGGGCCGGCTTGCCAGTGTCCGCCGCTACCGTCACGTCTCATCCGATGTCCTGGGTTGCCGCGAGTCTATTGTCCTCGTTTTTCCTCGGTTGTTACGAACTGCTGACCAAGCACGCGGTGCGGGAAAACGCCGTCCTGCCGGTGCTCTTTCTCAGCAATTGCTGCGGCGCGCTCGTGTGGGGAACCCTCTGGTCACTGCAGCGCTCGGGACTCGCGCACGTTCCGGTCTTCCTGGTCGTCGATCCGCTCACTCCCACCCAACACGCACAAATTCTCCTGAAGTCGGCGATCGTCGCCACCTCGTGGGCCTGCACGTATTTCGCCGTGAAGCACCTCCCGGTCTCGCTGGCGTCGCCGATCCGGGCGATGAGCCCGATCTGGACCATGGTGGGCGGTCTCACGCTGCTGTCCGAGCGACCCGGCTGGCTGCAATTCGTCGGCATGGCGCTCACCCTCGGTTCGTTCGTGGCCCTTTCCCTCGCCGGGCGTCGCGAAGGCATCCATTTTCATCGCAATCGCTGGGTTTGGTGGCTCCTCGCCGGGACGATTTTCAACGCCGCCTCGGGTCTGTACGACAAGTTCCTGCTCGGGCGCGCCGGTTTTCGCGCGCCAACGGTGCAGTGCTGGTTCGCTCTCTATCTCGTCGTGCTGGTGTTTCCATTTGCGGTCGGCTGGAAACTGCGGTGGTGGACGCGCCACGAGTTCCACCGGCGCTGGAGCATTCCGCTGCTCGCGTGTGCCCTGCTCGTTGCCGACTACATCTATTTCCGCGCGCTGCAGGACCCCGCCGCGCTCATCTCGATCGTCGCCAGCCTCCGGCGCGGCAGCCTGCTCGTCGCCTTCGCCGGCGGATTGCTGTTTTTCGGCGAGGAAAACGGCCTCCGGAAACTGCCCGCGGTACTCGGCATTCTCGCGGGCATTCTGCTGACAATCCTGGGATAGGCCGCAAGGCATTTACGAAGGACAATTGACGAATGACGATTGGCCCAGCCCATTTTCGGTTTTGGATTCTCGATTTTCGATTTCCGGAATCGCGCCGGCTGAGATGTCCGGCTAGAGGAAGCATCCAAGCAAATTCGTCACTCGTCACTCGTCACTCGTCACTCGTCACTCGTCACTCGTCACTCGTCACTCGTCACTCGTCACTCGTCACTCGTCACTCGTCACTCGTCACTCGTCACTCGTCACTCGTCACTCGTCACTCGTCACT
>DASZXI010000075.1:0-25690 GCA_035545955.1 Candidatus Didemnitutus sp.
TGACCTCTGACCTCTGACCTCTGACCTCTGACCTCTGACCTCTGACCTCTGACCTCTGACCTCTGACCTCTGACCTCTGACCTCTGACCTCTGACCTCTGACCTCTGACCTCTGACCCCACTCGAAGCTCGAAAATCGAGAATCCAAACTCCAAAATTCTTCATGCCATTGGCCCAAAAATTTGACTGTGCGATCATCGGCGGCGGGATCGTCGGCCTGGCCACCGCCTGGGCGCTGTTGCAAAGGAATCCGTCCAGCCGCGTGGTCGTCGTCGAGAAGGAAAAGGATTGGGCCCGGCACCAAACCGGTCGCAACAGCGGGGTGATCCACTCGGGAATTTACTACAAACCCGGCAGCCTCAAGGCGAAGCTGTGCCGCGAAGGCAATCAGCGCGTTCTGGATTTTTGCCGTGAGAACGGCATTCCGTTCGAGATTTGCGGCAAGGTGATCGTCGCGACCTCGGAGGGCGAAAGGCCGGCGCTGCAGAAGATTTTCGATCGCGGAGTCGCCAACGGTCTCGACGTGCGCAAATTGAGTCCCGGCGGTGTCGCCGAGATCGAACCGCATGTGAAGTGCGTGGAAGGCGTGCTGGTGCCGTCGACGGGTATCGTAAGTTACACCGCGATCTGCCGGAAATTGGCCGAGCTGATTCAAAACCGGGGCGGTGTGCTTCGCCCCGGCACCCGTGTCACCGGATTTGCCCGCGACCAGGGAGGCATCGTGGTCGAAACGGATCGCGACGTCATCGCCACCCGCGTGATCGTCAATTGCGCCGGGCTGCATAGCGATCGCATCGTTCGGCTCGCCGGCGCGCAGCCGACCGCACAGATTGTTCCCTTCCGCGGGGAATACTACGAGATCCGGCCGGAGCGGCGCTCGCTGGTCAAAAACCTGATCTACCCGGTGCCCGACCCGCAGTTCCCGTTCCTCGGCGTGCATTTCACCCGCATGATCGATGGCAGCATTCACGCGGGACCGAACGCCGTGCTGAGCATGAAGCGCGAGGGCTATCACCGCACCTCGTTCAACCTGCGCGATTTTGCGGAAACGATGACCTACGGCGGGTTCTGGAAACTGGCCTCGAAGCACGCCGCGGCGGGGCTGCGCGAGATGCATCGCTCGTTCAGCAAGGCGGCCTTCGTGCGCAGCCTGCAGCAGCTGATTCCGGAAATCACCGCGGAGGATCTTGTGCCGGGTGAAGCCGGAGTTCGGGCGCAGGCGCTGCTCCCCGACGGCGGACTGGTCGACGATTTTCTGATCATTCGCGAAGCCAACGCCGTGCACGTGTGCAATGCGCCGTCACCGGCGGCCACCGCGTCCCTCGAAATCGGCCGGTACGTGGCGGAACAGGTACCGGCGCGCAATTGAGGCGCCCACCGCGAATATCCTGACCTGCGATAAGTCGTTGCCTCGCTCCTTTTCCAACTCAAACCTCCTTCCACCCTCATGAACATCGCGATCGTCGGCCTCGGCTACGTCGGCCTTCCCCTTTCCCTCCAATTTGCCCGCTGCGGGGCTTCCGTGCTCGGCCTCGACATCGACCGCACCAAGGTGGACGCGCTCAATGGCGGGCGCAGCTACATCAAGCATATCGGCGCCGAGTCGATCAAGGAGATGGTCGACAAGAAGGCGTTCCATGCGTCCACGGATTTTGGGCGCGTCAAGGAAGTGGAAGCGGTGATCATTTGCGTTCCGACGCCGTTGAACAAGAATCGCGAGCCGGACATCTCCTACATCACTGAAACCGGCAAGGCGCTCGCACCGCACCTGAAGAAAGGCACGCTCGTTGTCCTGGAGTCGACGACTTATCCGGGCACGACCGACGAGGATCTGCGGGAAGTCATCGAAAAGGGTTCGGGCCTCAAGGCGGGGACCGACTTCCATCTCGCCTTCTCGCCCGAGCGCGAAGATCCGGGCAATCCGAGCAGTGTGGTGGCCACGATTCCAAAAATCGTCGGCGGCTTTACACCGGCGTGCCTGAAGAAAGCGGTCGCACTCTACTCGATCGCCATCAAGACCCTGGTACCGGTATCCTCCTGCCGGGTGGCGGAGGCGGCCAAGCTCCTTGAGAACACCTTCCGCGGCGTGAATATCGCCCTGGTGAATGAGCTTAAGGTGGTCTACGCAGCGATGGGCATCGACGTGTGGGAAGTGATCAACGCCGCCAAGACGAAGCCTTTCGGATTCATGGCCTTCTATCCGGGGCCCGGCCTCGGCGGCCATTGCATCCCGATCGACCCGTTCTATCTCACCTGGAAGGCGCGCGAATACGGACAACACACGCGGTTCATTGAACTGGCCGGCGAGATCAACACGGCGATGCCGGAATACGTGATTCACCGCGTGGCCGAGGCGCTGAATGATCGCAGCAAGCCCGTCAAGGGCAGCAAGGTCCTCGTCCTGGGCCTTGCCTACAAGCCGAACGTCGACGACGACCGCGAATCGCCGAGCTACGTGCTGATGGAGATGCTCAAGCACCGCGGCGCGCTGGTCTCCTACTACGACCCCTACGTTCCGGTCGTGAGGCCGACGCGTGAGCACCCCCAGTGGGCCGGCACGAAATCGGTGGCCTGGAACAAGGAGACCATCGGATCGTTCGATGCCGTCCTCCTGGCCACGAATCACGCTTCGGTAAACTACCAGGAACTCGCGCAATGGGCGCCCTGCATCATCGATTCGCGGAATGCCATGGCGGCGATCACGACGGCGCCCGGCCAGGTCTGGAAGTCCTGAATGACCGGTTGCGATCGGGCTGCCCGCCGGCAGAAAATCCGTTTGGCCGGTTGACCGCACCACCCGGATAGCCCCGGCTCCCTGGATTGATGGCCATCCAGCTCATGCGACGGCGCCACGTGCCGGTACCCACCTTGTGGGGGTGGGCGCTGGTCGTCTCCGTCGGGTTCGGAATCGCCTTGGGCTGGGTGTTCGGCGCCGAAAGCTTCCTCGCCGTGACCCAACGGGAGGACAGCGATGTTCTGGTGGTCGAGGCCTGGATCGGGTACGCCGGACTCGACGCCGCCAAGGATGAATTCCTGCGCGGCCACTATCGCTACATTGTCAGTGCCGGGGGAAAAAGCGACAGCCCCTGGGACAACGGACAGATGAACTATGCCGACGAAGGGGCGAGGCATCTGGCCGCCCTTGGCTTGCCGGCGTCCGCCATCCTCATCGCCCATCAGGTTCCCACCACGCGGCAGCGCACGTTCGCTACCGCCGCCGCCGCGTGGCGCGCTCTCGACGCGGCCCATCTCCATCCGGCCGCGATCAATGTTTTCACCCTGGGCGCACATGCCCGCCGGAGCCGACTCATTTTTTCCAGGGCCTTTTCACCCGCGAAAGTCGGCGTGATCGCGTGGATCCCGCCCGATCGCGCGCCGGGAAAATGGTGGCAATCCAGCATTCGCGCCGAGGAATTGATCAAGGAATCCGTGGGTTATCTCTTCGAGCGGCTGATGGACTCCGGACGTTCCTCCAACTCGCCGCGCTGAAGAAAACGCCTTCGCTCCTCCGTGGAGTTCGCCTTCGGGCGCCTAGGAGAACTTCACCGCCTTACCATCGGAGGCATACCCGGCGGTACTGAGGGACTTTATGACGCCCTTACTTCCAGAGCCTTCGGGCTGCCTATTTCAGCGAATCTTCCGTCGCCCCGTAAAATCCCTCGGCGACAGTCGCGTTGGAGAGCCTTATTTCAATATATCCCTCTTGTGTATATGAAGTAACGCTAACATTCGGATGCCGACCGCTTGTGGCCGTTCATTTGCAAATTTAGGTGAAATTTCGGGTCTTTGACTCGGATTATACACCATTGAAGTTATCAGATTGCACGTACTTGGCCGACTACGCATTCTGCGTCTCGGTATGGTATGGTCGATCAACCGCTCCCGACTTGGGCGGCCTGTTCTCGCAGGCTGCGCTCTCGCCTGTGCTGTTGTCGCAAGTTACGCCCAAACATCGGCGTACACAGGAAACAAGATCACGCTGACCGTAAACGTGACGACGGGAACGGCGCCGTTTTCCTATCAATGGACCAAAAACGGCATCGCGATTCCCGGGGCAACCACCAGCGCGTATGTCGTGCCGTGGGCGCAGGTGAGTTCGCCCGGACTCCTGGTATCGACGGATGTGTATGCGGCCAACGTCTCAAATTCCGTGGGATCGACTCTCGCCACGACGGTCTTGTCGACCTACGCGCTGCCCGCGAACGACAATTTCAGCGCGGCGACGGTGATCACCGGCACCGAGGCCATCCTCCGGGGGACCACCATTGCCGCGACCAAGGAAGCGGGTGAGCCGCTGCATGCCGGCAACATCGGGGGTTCCTCCGTCTGGTGGAAATGGACCGCACCCGCGAATGGTATTTTCACCGTCAATACCGTCGGCGCCACCTTTGACACAGTCCTGGCCATATATACCGGCACGACTCTTCCCACTCTCAGCGCGGTCGCCAGCAACGACGATATTTCCACGGGCAACACCGCCAGTTCGATCTCCTTCGCCGCGACGTCGGGCACGACCTACTACATCGCCGTGGATGGCAAGAATGGGGCCACGGGAACATTCCAGCTGCAGTTTACCGATCAGTCCGATTTTCTTCCTCCCTATCCTTTCGCCGTCCTGGCGGGCAAAGCCGGCACCTCGGGATCCACGAATGCGACGGGCACGTCGGCGCGCTTCAACGGGCCGAACGGCATCGCGATCGATTCGTTGGGCAATACGTATGTGGCGGACAAGGCCAACCACCTGATTCGAATGATCACGTCGGCCGGCGTCGTGACGACACTTGCCGGCACGGCGGGCACTTCGGGAACGGCTGACGGCACGGGCGCCGCCGCCCGGTTCAACAGCCCCTCCGGCATCGCCGTGGACACAATGGGAAATCTCTACGTGGCCGATACGGGCAATCACACGATCCGCCTGATCGCTCCGGGCGGAGTGGTGACGACGCTGGCGGGCACGGCAGGCCTGCCCGGTGTCGTGGACGGACTGGGCGCCGCCGCCCGATTCAACGGTCCGGCCGGCGTCGCCGTCGATTCGGCCGGCTACGTCTATGTCGCGGACACCGGAAATTCCTCCATCCGGGTGATTGCGCCCGGGGGAAGCGTGAGCACGTTCGCCGGTGTCAGCGGCGCCATCGGCAATATCGACGGGGTGGGTTCCTCGGCCCTGTTTTTCAATCCCGCCGGCATCGCGATCGACAATGCCTCGGATATTTATGTGACCGACACCGGCAGCCACACGATTCGCAAGATCACGCCCGACCGCACCGTCATCACGTTCGCCGGTACCGCCGGCGTCACCGGCTCGACGGACGGCCTGGGCAATGCGGCCCGCTTCAATGCGCCCGCCGGCATCTGCGTCGATGCCGCCGGCACAATCTACGTTGCGGACACGGGCAACCATACGATTCGTCTGCTGACCGCTTCGCAGAGCGTGATCACCATCGCGGGCTCCGCCGGGCTGCCGGGCAGCACCAACGGCAGCGGAGTCGCCGCGAGGTTCAACGCGCCGCGCGGCGTGCAGATCGACAGCAAGGGAAACCTGTTCATTGCCGACACGGGCAACCAGACGATTCGGAAAACCAATCTCGTCGCCGGACTGCCCGTATTTACAACCCAACCGGCCAGCCAGACCGTCGCGACCGGCAACAACGTCACGCTGAATGCGGCCGGCACCGCCTGGAACTGGGCGTATCTCCAATGGTACAAGGATGGCGCGGCGCTGCAAAACAGCGCCACCTTCCAGGGCGTGAACACCGCCCATCTGACCATTGCGTCGCTCGATGCCTCGCCCACCGGCGGTGGCGGCGTTTACAATCTCGTGGCGCAGAATGCATCGGGCTCCACCTCCAGCGCCAGCGCAACGGTCACGGTCGTGGGCACCCAGGTCTTCACCCAGACCATACTCAGCGGGAACACCGCCACCTTCTCCGTCGTTTCCAATCCCATTGCGACGTACCAGTGGCAGCGCCTCGCGGCGGGGACCACCACGTGGGTGAATATTTCCGACGATGCCACCTATTCCGGCACGACGACGGCCGCGCTGACGATCCACGGCACCAATTTCACGATGAACGGCGATCAGTATCGCGCCGTGGCCACGAGCAATGGACTGGTGGTCGATTCCACCCCCGCCACGTTGTCCCTCCAGCCGGGCGACATGAATGGCGATGGCTCGGCGGACCTGCTTTGGCAGAACACCGTGACTGGCGACCGCGCCATCTGGACGATGAACAACACCGTCAATTCCGGCGTCGATCCCTACCTGGCAAATATTCCGCCCGAATGGCACATGGTGGGACGCGGCGATTTCAACGGCGACGGACAGACCGACATCGTCTGGGAGGATTCCGTCACCGGTGATCACGCGGTCTGGTTCTTCAATGGCACGAGCTTCACCGGGAATGCCGCCTATCTGGCCTATGTTCCACCGCCCTGGCGCATCGCTGCCGTGGCTGACATGGATGGCGATGGTTACAGCGACCTGGTGTGGGAAAATCCGGTCACCGGCGATCGTGCCATCTGGTTCCTCACCGGGACGTCCATCTCGAGCTTCTATTACCTCGCCTACGTCGATCCGGGCTGGCGCATCTGCGGTGCGGCCGACTTCGACGGAGACGGCCACAACGACCTCATCTGGGAATGCGTGGCCGACAACGGCACCTCGGTCGCCGGCGACCACATCGTCTGGCTGATGAATGGCACCAATATCGTCAACTTTGCCTACGTCGCCTTTGTGGATCCCGCCTGGCGGGTGGCAGCCGTGGCCGACTACACCGGCGATGGCAAACCCGACCTCATGTGGGAGGACATGCTTGCGACCGACCCCAATGTCGGCGCGCGCGTGATCTGGGAGATGAATGGCACCACGTTCACCGGGACCACCTATTTCGTCGCCTCGGTCGACACCGCCTGGGACATCGCACCCTGATTCGCGCGGTGCGACGGCACCGTTCGCGCCAGCCGCTGTCCCGCTATAGTTGCCTTGCCCGCCGGCCCGGGAACGTGGCACTCTGCCTGGTGGTCATAGGTCGGCCACATCCCAATCCGTGCCGAAGCCCGGCGACATTGTTCTCTTCTTCGCATCCGCTACCGCTTGACCGCACCATGAATCGCCTCACCCGCCACCTTCCCTCTAATCCGCTCTTCTTCAAAACGTTGACGCCGTTGCTTGGGCTCGCTTTGGCAGCCATGACCACCCTCACCGGGCTGCGGGCGCAGGAAATCGTGGTCGCACCGCCTCCGGAGGCCCTGATGCCGGAAGCACAGAAGCAGGTTTATGATGCGGAAAACCCGACGGTGTCGCAGGCCGTGCCGCTCTATCCGAACGAAACGCCCCTTTTCATCTCGGGCCCGCTGACCTTCCGGGCGCACCTGCTCTACCGGTTTGTCGAGGCGGATGGGCTGCCCGATCCCGACGGAACCACTCATTCCACCGGTATTCATAATCTTACTCCCGACATGTTCATGGATGTCGGGCGTCATTGGGTTCTCAACTATACTCCCACCTTCGTTTTCTACACCAATTCGGCGTACAACAACTCAGTCGATCAGTCCCTGCGTCTTGATGGCTGGGCCACTTACGAGGACTGGACGTTCTCGGCCAACAACAGCTTTCTCTCCACCTCCTCGCCCGACGTTCAGCTCGGCCAGCAGGCCCGTCAAACCACGTGGTCCAACAACGTCAGCGGAGTCTACAGCATCAATAGCGCGCTGGCACTCGAGTTGGGCCTCTCCCACGCCTATCAGTCGGCGGAGGATTTTTCGAGTTCCCACGAGTATTCCACCGCAGACTGGCTGCACTATAAGGCCGCTCCGCGTTTGGATACCGCGATCGGTCTTGCGTACGGGTATCTGGACATGAGCGCTGGCACGGATTCGACGTATCTCCGGCCCCAGGTACGGATGACGTGGTCCGCCCTCAACAAGCTCTCGTTTTCAGCCCATGCAGGTGAGGAATCGCGCCATTTCCGCGACGGAAGCGCGGCCAACGCGAACAACCCCCTCTATGGCGCCTCGCTCCAATGGTCTCCGATCGGCACCACCCGGATTTCGCTGGGCGCGGATCATCTGGTCAGCACCACCTATTTTCCGGGCGTGCTCATGAAAACCACCCAGTGGAATGCTCAGTTGGAACAGCAGCTCGTCCAGCATCTGTTCCTCAATGCGTCGATTTCCCAGCAGAAAAACGACTACGTCGTTCCCGCCGGCAGCCTCGTGTCCGTCCGAAATGACGATACGTATTCTTATGCCGTCCAGGTGTCCACCGATGTGTTCGGCCGCGTTTCCGCCGCGGTCTTTTTTCAGGATACCCACAATTCCTCCGACTTGGCCCAATTCGGCGTGGCCAGCCGGCAATACGGCCTCGAGCTTGGCTATCGCTTCTAACCCCGCCTGACAGGAATGCCCAGCGCGATTCCACCGGGAATGGAAGCGGGTTCCCCGTCGCGACGCGGTCCACTTCCGAAAACTTCGCCTGGCGACTTGGATGTTTCGCCGCTGACCGGATGCGGTTCCGCCGCACGCTGGCCAAAACCATTCTGGCTGGCCGTAGGCGTGATCGTCCTCGCCTTTCTCTGGCCGCTGGCGGTTCTTGCGCGCTTCGCCGCGGGCAGCGACCTCTATTCCTACATTCTGCTCGTGCCGGTGATCAGCGTGTTCCTCGTCTGGTGGCAGCGCACCACGCTGCCCAGCGATACCACGCCCGTACGCGTTTGGGCTGCGCTTCCCGCCGCGCTCGGATTGGGATTCCTTGCCCTGGCTTTCACCACGCAACCCAGTGACGCCTCTCCCGAGAACCGCCTCGCTTTGGTCGCCCTGGCCTTCGTTGCCTTTGTCGCCGTGGCCTGCCTTGGGTTTCTCGGACGCCGCCTCGTCGGGGCCCTGACTTTTCCCATCGGATTCCTCATCTTCCTGGCGCCCATGCCGCCGTCGATCGTCGCCACGGTCGAATCGTTTCTGCAGCACGGCTCCGCGGCCGCCGCGCTCGCGATGTTCTCGATCACTGGCACCCCGGTCTTTTATCACGACCTGATCTTCCGCCTGCCCGGCATCAACCTCCGCGTGGCGCCGGAATGCAGCGGCATCCATTCCAGCATTGTTCTTTTCATGGTGTCCCTGGTCGCGGGCTACCTGTTCCTGCGCTCCCCGTGGCGCCGCACACTGCTCGCGATCGCCATGATTCCCCTCGCGCTGTTGCGCAATGGGTTTCGTGTCTTCGTGATCGGCGAACTCTGCGTTCACGTGAGCCCGGACATGATTGACTCCTATATCCACCATCACGGGGGTCCGATCTTCTTCGCGTTGTCGATGGTGCCGTTTTTCGCGCTGCTGTGGTGGCTGGTGCGGTCCGAACGCAAGCCTGGTCCGGCATCCGCGCAGCCGTCCTCCTGAAAATGCCGATCCTCCTCCGTCTTCGTGTTGCCGTTCCCGTTGTCATCGCCGCACTCCTTTCGGCGTCCTGCAGCCGACAGGCAAAACTCGATCGACGGGTGGCCGCGGGCGACGAAGCCTACGCGACGGGAAATTTCGATCGCGCCGAGATCGAGTACCTGAACGCCCTCGCGCTCGATCCGGGCGAGGGTCGCGCGCTGGCCGGACTCGGCAAGATCGCCTTCGACGACGGCCATGTCGGGAACACGTATTCTTACCTTTCCCGCGCGCGCGATCTGCGTCCCAACGATCTCGATCTCCGCACCAAGCTCGGACTCTACTTTCTGGCGGGTGGACGATGGGAAGCCGCACGCAACGAAGCGCGCTTCGTCCTCCAACACCGCCCGGCCGATGCTCAGGCCGTGCTGCTGCTGGCCAACAGCTCGGTGACGCCCGCCGATGTCGCCTCGGCGCGCGAGATTCTCGGAGGCTTTTCCGGAACCGGCGAATCCGCCGCCCTCGCCACCGCCCGCGGCATACTCGACGTGCGCACACATCAATTGCCGGAGGCGCGCACCGAGTTCGCGCGTGCCCTGACCCTCGACGCGGGATACGCCCCGGCCATTACCGCCACCGCCACGTTGGCCATGGTGGATGGCGATCTCGCCACCGCCGCCCGTGACTTTGCCGCCGCCGCCGAACATTCCCCTGACCGCTCGCCCCAGCGCCTGCAGCTGGCCCAGTTCGACTTCGAACATGGGCATCCCGATCAGGCCCGGCAGATCCTCCAGGCGATGATCACCAAGACGCCGGACTACCTTCCGGCGCTCATGCTGCTCGCGGAAATTTCCGCTCGCGAACACAAGTATCCCGAAAGCTCCGAACTCGTCACCCGCGTCCTGGGCAAGGATCCCATTCATCTCGAAGCCCTGCTGCTGCAAGCCCGGATCGCCATCGAAACCGGACAGGCCGCATCCACCGCGCCCGCGCTCGAAAAAGTCCTCCGCATCTATCCGCAATCCGCGCCACTGCGCTACTATCTGGCTCTTTGCGATCTTGGTGCCGGTGAAACCGCCAAAGCCGCCAATATTCTCGCCGAAGCCCTCGCCCTCGCGCCCGACTTTGCCGACGCCGTGCTGCTGAACGCCAGCATGACCATTCGTCGCGGCGAACCCAAATCCGCCGTGGTCGCCCTGAAACAATTCGTGCAGCGGCACCCGAATCCACCGGTACGCGCCTGGATTTTGCTCGCGGAGGCGTTCCATGCCTCCGGCGATCTCAACGAGGCCCTGGCCGTCTACCGACAGGCAGCGGAACAGGCACCCACCGATCCGGAACTATCCTGGCTCGCCGGATTGATCCAGTTGCAGCAGGGACAACGCGTCGTCGCGCGTGCCAGCTTCGAACACGCCCTCGCCCTTTCGCCCGAATATCTGCCTGCCGTTGAACAGTTGGTCGGTCTCGATCTCGATGACAAGAATCTCGTCACCGCGCTGGCCCGGGTCGACGCGCACCTCGCCAAGTCGCCCCACGTCGCCGGGCTCCATCTCCTGCGCGCCAAGGTGCTGACCGCGCAGGGAAACGATGCCGAGGCGGAGAAATCCCTGCACCGCGCGCTCGAGCTCGACCCGTCTTCCCCCAACGCCTTCTACGCCCTCGCCCGTCTCTACGTTGCCGGACATCGCCAGGACAAGGCTCTCGCCAGCCTCAAGGAATCAAACGCCAAGAATCCGCGTGACGTGCCGACCTTGATGCTCATGGGCGCGATCGAGCAGGAACAGGGCAATTTCGCGGGTGCCCGCGAAGCCTATGAAAAGATTGTCGCGCTGAATTCACGCTATGCTCCGGCCCTGAACAATCTCGCCTATCTCTATTCGGAACAACTCAAGCAGCCCGACCAGGCCCTGCGCATGGCCCAGCGCGCACGCGAAGTGCTGCCGAATGACGCGCATGTGGCCGACACGCTCGGATGGATCCTCTATCAGGGAAATCAATTTTCCTGGGCGGTGGCGCTGCTGGAAGAAAGCGCCGCGAAACTGCCCGACTCGCCCGCCATTCAATATCACCTCGGGATGGCCCGCCTCGCCTTGGGTGACGAATCCCGCGCCCGCGACGCGCTGACCCGCGCACTGCGGGCCAACGCCGATTTCGCCGGAAAATCCGAAGCCCAGGAAACCCTCGCGCTTCTCGCCATCGACCCCGCCAAGTCTGGAGCGACCGACCAGAGTACCATCGAACATGCGCTGAGTCATCATCCTGACGATCCGCTGGCGCTCGGGCGCCGAGCCGCCATCGAGGAGCATGAGGGTACGCTCGATCGCGCCCGCACCGACTATGAAAAGATCCTGCGCGGCGCGCCGAAGAACCTGACGGCCCTCATCGGCCTGGCTCGCGTCGACGAAAATCAGGGACAGAATGCCAGGGCCTTCGATCTCGCGAAGGACGCGCATGAGTTGAAGCCCGAGGATGCATCGATCACCCACCGGCTTGGACGGCTGGCTCTCGCGACCGGAAATTCCGAGTGGTCGCTGACACTCCTTCAGGATGCTGCCCAAAGCATTCCGGACAGTGGCGAACTGCAATACGACCTCGCTCGCGCCCAATTCAGTGTCGGAAATGTTCGCGAGGCGTCCGACACGATGTCTCGCGCTCTCCGCCTGTCATCGCTGATGCCACATGCGGCCGATGCCCGCCAGTTTGTTTCCCTGCTTTCCCTGGTAAGCCAAACTTCCGACCGGCCCGACGGGGAAGACAAAGATGTCACGGCCGCCCTGCAGGTCGATCCCGGCAACCCGGTCGCTTTATATGTCCGCGCCGCTCAGTCTCGCCAGCATGGCGATGCTGCCGCTGCCATCCGGGACGACGAGGCGATCCTGAATCGATTGCCTTCCTTCCTGCCCGCGATGCGCGACCTCGCGATTTTGTATCCCGATTCCCAGAGCAAAAAAGCCGCCGAGTACGCAGTGAAGGCTCGGGCACGTTTTCCCACGGATCCCGAACTCGCCAAGGCCTTCGGTCTCGCGCTCTTTCGCCAGGGCGACATGACCGGAGCCGAGAAAGTTCTCGAGGAGGCGTCGGAACGCAGCCCGGCCGATGCCGAGACCTGGCTCCGTCTCGGTCAGGCACGATTGAAGCTTGGACAGGTCGCCGATGGCCGTCGTGCTCTGCAAAAGGCGGTCGACCTGAATCCCCGCACGGAAATCCGCCAACAGGCCGAAAGCGCGCTGGCCGGCGCCAAGTGAACGCGCATCGGTGGTTGAAAGGAGCGAGAATCGAGGAGCGAGACCGACGATAGCAGTCAGATGTCAGAGGGCAGGCGACGGATGGAGAAGGCCGGACTTTGGATGGAGGAGATGGGCAAGCCCATTGGAGCAGTCGTCGGTTGTCCGAGCCTGTCTGCCGCTGTCCGACATTCGTCCCTCGTCCCTTCGTCTTTTGGTTTCTGGTCTCTCGTCTCTCGTCTCTTGTCCCTCTCGTCCTTCGCCTTCCGCCTTTCGTCTCTTGGTCTCTTGTCTTTCGTCCCTCGTCTCCCGGTCTCTTTGCTCTCGTCTCTGCGCAAGATTGGCTTCCATCCCGCCGGATCGCTTTCCTTCGCATTGCCAGCGGTCGGAAACTCCGCATGCTCGGGGTCGCAGTGACGATGCCCAAGGATGCCTGTGATTAGCCCCGGCCCGGAAATCTCGGCGCTGTCGGTCGTGCTCACGGCCCTGCCGCCGATCAGTGCCGCTTGCTGCGCCGTGCTGGCCATCGGTGCGCTGCTTCGCGATCGGCGATCGGCGGCCCATTGGGCCTATTTCGCGGGCATGCTGGTGCTGGCGGCCGAGGGGTTCTGCAGCTGGCGAGCGGGACGCGCGACCAACGCGACCGAAATCATCAACTGGCAGCAATGGCGCTTCGTCGCCTTGTCCCCCCTGATCGCGATCTGGCTGGTGTTCAGTCTCACCTATGCCCGTGGCAACGCCGGCGAATTCGTCAAACGCTGGCGCCTGGTCGTCGTTGCCGCCCTGGCGATTCCCGTCGCCCTGGTCGTCTTCTACCGTCCGAACCTGCTCACCTTTGAAGCGGACGCCACCACGCACACGTGGACCATCGGACTCGGCGGGGCCGGCAGAATTTTTTGCACGGTCCTCCTCATTGGCTCGATCGCCGTGCTCATGAATTTCGAGCGCACCTACCGGGCCGCGGTGGGCACGATGCGCTGGCGAATCAAGTTCATGCTCCTCGGCCTCGGCGTCGTCTTCGTCGCCCGCCTCTACACGGCTAGTGAAATCATGCTGTTTCGCGGACTCGATCGCAGCCTCGAGGAATTCACCGCCGGCACCACGCTCGTGGCCGTGCTGCTCATGCTCCGCTCGTTCCTCCGCACTGGAACAGCCGAGGTCGACGTCTATCCGTCTCCGACTTTTCTCCAGGGTTCACTCACCGCCCTTCTCGCGGGCATTTATCTGCTGATCGTCGGCGTTCTCGCCCAGATCGTGACCTATTTCGGCGGCGATGCGGTGTTCAATCTCAAGGCCCTGATCGTGCTGGTCGCGATCGTCCTGCTCGCGATCCTGCTGCAATCCGACCGGCTGCGTCTGCAGCTCCGGCAATTCGTCAGCCGCCACCTGCAAAGGCCGCTCTACGACTACCGGACCGCATGGAAGAAACTTCTCGAGGCCACGGCGTCCTGCGTCGAGCCCAAGGACATCGCGCGCGCCCTCGTGCGGTTGAGCGCTGACATGTTCCAGGTCCTGTCGGTCAGTGTCTGGGTCCTCAGTGACCACAAGGATGAACTTCGCCTGGCCGCCTCCACCTCCCTCGCGGAGTCGAGTCAGCCGCACAGCCTGCTCGAGGCCGACACGGCCGCAGTCATCGAACATTTCCGCGACCGGCCCGATCCCGAGGCAATCGAGACGGCGACCGAAAGCTGGGCCGCGGCGTTGAAAAACTGGCAGCCCGCGGCTTTTCCCGAAAAGGGTGGCAACCGCGTGTGCGTGCCGATGATCGGCCGCGGGGAGTTTCTCGGAGTCATCGTCCTCGGTGATCGCGTCGGCGGTGTGCCTTTTTCGCTTCAGGATCTCGATCTGCTGAAATCGGTGGCGGATCACGCCGCCGCCAGCCTGCTCAACGTGCAGTTGTCACAAAAACTCCTGCAGGCGCGGGAACTCGAGGCATTCCAGGCGATGGCGACCTTCTTCGTGCACGACATGAAGAACGCCGGCTCCACGCTGAACCTCATGCTCCAGAATCTGCCGGTCCACTTTGACGATCCGGCATTCCGGCAGGACGCGCTCCGCGGCATCGGCAAGACGGTCGGCCACATCAACCGCCTCATCGCCCGTCTCACGCAGCTCCGTGGGGAACTCGCGATCAAGGCCGCTCCCTCGAATTTCAACGAGGTCGTCGACGCCGCCGTTTCAGGACTCGAGGCCGCCGCCGGACAAAACATCGTCAAGAATCTCAAGGAAATCGGTCGCGCGCGAATCGATGCCGAGCAGATGCACAAGGTGGTCACCAACCTTGTGCTCAACGCGATTGAAGCGTCGCCACCCAAGGCCGAAATCCGGATTGCCACGGCGGAGGACACCTCGTGGATCGTGCTCAGTGTGGCCGATCACGGCTGCGGCATGTCGCCGGATTTCATGCGCAATTCGCTGTTTCGTCCTTTTCAGACCAGCAAGGCGGGAGGCCTCGGCATCGGCATGTTCCAGAGCCGGATGATCGTGGAGGCCCACGGCGGAAAGATCACGGTTGCAAGCGAACCGGGCCGGGGTACGACCTTTCAGGTGTTCCTGCCCAAGCTCAACGAAACCCGATGAAGCCGAAGCTGTTGATTGTCGACGACGACGAGGAGATCCGCACGCAAATGCGGTGGGCGCTCGACAATGAATATGAAGTCCTGATGGCGGGGGATCGCCCTAGCGCGATCCAGGCATTTCGCGGAGCGCGACCGCCCGTGGTGCTTCTCGATCTCGGCTTGCCCCCGCAGCCCGGAACTCCGGTGGAAGGCCTCGCGGCACTGGCCGAACTCCTCGCCATCGATCCGCTGGCCAAGATCGTCATCGTGAGCGGCCAGAGCGAGAAAACGGCTGCCATGCAGGCCGTGGGCGCCGGCGCCTACGATTTTCTCAACAAGCCGGTTGAGATTCCCGAGCTGAAACTCCTGCTCAAGCGCTGCTACCATCTCTACCAACTCGAACGCGAGTACCGCGACCTCCAGCATCGCGTCTCCACCGAGTCATTCGAAGGCCTGCTCGGCACCAGCACAGGAATGCAGACCGTGTTCGAGTCGGTCCGCAAGGTCGCCACGACCGATGCCCCGGTGCTCATTCTCGGCGAAAGCGGTACGGGCAAGGAGATGGTGGCCCGCGCCATCCATATGCGCAGCGGCCGCCGTGACGGACCGTTTGTCGCGATCAATTGCAGCGCGATCCCCGAATCGCTGATGGAAAGCGAGCTCTTCGGTCACGAAAAAGGCTCCTTCACCGGCGCCCACATGCAGCGCAAGGGCCGCATCGAGACCTCCGCCGGCGGCACACTCTTCCTCGATGAAATCGGTGACGTCCCGCTGCTGCTCCAGGTCAAGCTGCTGCGCTTTCTGCAGGAGCAACGCCTCGAGCGGGTCGGTGGCCGTCAGGAAATCCAGGTCGATACGCGTGTCATCGCCGCCACCAATGTCGACCTCAAGAAGGCGCTCAAGGATGGCTCGTTCCGCGAGGACCTCTATTACCGCTTGGCCGTGGTTCAGATTCTGATGCCGCCTCTGCGCGAGCGCGATGGCGACATTCTTTTGCTGGCGCGATCATTTCTGCAGCAGTTCGCCGCTCAAAACGGCAAGTCGGACCTCGCGTTTACCGAGGATGCCAATCGCGGACTGCAGCGTCATGACTGGCCGGGCAACGTGCGCGAGCTGCAAAATCGCGTGAAGCGGGCCGTCATCATGAGCAACGGCCGCCGGCTCAATCTCCAGGATTTGGAACTCACCAAACCGGGGGCACCGCGGGTGGGCGCTTCGCTCAAGGAGGCGCGCGACGGACTCGAAACCGAGATGATTCGGAGCGCCCTCCGCAAACATGGCGGTAAGATTTCCGCCGCCGCGGTCGAACTCGGAATCAGCCGTCCCACGTTGTACGAGATGATGGACCGGCTCGGCGTGCAGAAGCCCGAGTGACGGTTCGGCCGGGCGCCACCCAGAGCCCCGCACTACGAGTCTGCTGGATCGACTGCCGCCAAACATAGTCTGTCCCTGTTCGCGTTAAACATAGTCTGTCCCTGTTCGCGTTTGCCGTGTGTCCGGGTGTAGGGCGGGGTCGCCGAACCCCGCCGGTAAGGATCCGTATGCCTCAGACCTGTCGCCGCGTCGGCCGCGACTACAATGTCGGATTGAGTCTGCAGAGCCATTAACTGCTAATCACAAGCAAGTTGGGATGCATACCCTAGCAAAAGCATCCTTGTCGGCGGCGAGCGTCGGAAAAGATTACAATTCAGGCCGTTCTCCGAGGCGCGGCGAGGTAAATAGGTATGCGTCTTTATAGTTTATTATCAGTAGCTTACGAGATTACTGGCGAAACTTTTGCAGTTGGTATGCGTAAAGCTTTAAAGCCGCAGATCCACTCAACGCTTACCTCCAATATGAGCCACGTCTCCAAGTTCTGCGCCCTCCTCGCGATGTCTTCGCTGACCGTTCTCGGCCTTCGCGCCGATCCGGTCACCGTCCAGGAAGTCGGCGTGGGTGCCAACGAAACCGTCTTCATCAACAGCACTGGCCCGAACGGCCTGGGCAACAATCTCCACGTCTACGCGGGCGTCCTCGACCTGAAGGTCGATGGCGTCGCGACCACGGGCTTCTGCATCGATCCGTGGCACTGGAGCGGATCGGGTCCGATGTCCTACCAGACCGAGGACCTCAGCCTGGCCCCGAAAGCCACCATCTCCGGCATGGGCTCGTCGGCCGCAAAGCAGATCGAGCAGCTCTGGGCGCAATACTACACGCCGTCGATTTCGAACGTGAATGCCGCCGCTCTCCAGATCGAAATCTGGACGATCGTCGACAACGCCGTCTACGGCGGCACGAACTTCAAGCTGGATAGCGTCGACAGCAGCTCCTCGGCCGTCATGACCGAGATCTCCACCATGGCGAACTTCCTCACGACGAATCCGAACGCCGTCACGGCCGACCTCATTGCCGTCACCGGTCCGGGTCAGGACTACGTTATCGCCCGCGTTCCGGATGGCGGCGTGACCCTCAGCATGCTCGGTCTTGGTCTGGTTGGCCTCCTCGCCTTCCGCCGCAAGACGGCCAAGAACTGATTTTTTGTCGGTTCCTCAATCCTCGAATCCCGCCGGCCTCCGGCGGGATTTTTTTGCGCTCCTTCCGGCGTATCTGGAAGGTGGAACCGGACCTCCGGGCCGGTTGATCGATCTACTTCACCTGCTAAGCGTGACCTCTATCACGCAGCCGACAAACAGGGTACTCTTAGGCTATCCAAGCGCCAAGAGCCGTCATAAAGATCGCCAGAAAACCGACCCGGAGGTCCGGTTCCACCACATCCGCTGCCTCGCCTGCCTGAACGCCTCGCTTCAGGTATCGGCCGCGAAATCATGCCAGCCGATCGATACGAGAACGCCCGGCGACCGAGGACGGCCGCCCTCTAGCGTCGGATAGACACGCTTCGCCAACCCCTGCCCGCCGCATTCAGCTCGAGACGCTCAGGCCCTGGCCTTCAATTAAAAACCGAGAAACGCTCCGGCACGATCACGCTGTCCGACGGCTTCAGATAAATCGGGTCCCTGGATTGCGCGTTCAGGATTTCCTTCAGGTTGACCTTGTAAGTGTGCTGCACGCCGTTCTCGAGACGGATGATCTTCACGGCTTTCGGATCGGCCTTCATGTTGTCGAGGCCACCGGCTTCCATCACCGCTTCAAGCAGTGTCAGCGGGTGATCAGTGGTTATCTTACCCGGTTTCAGGACCGCACCCGTCACATAAACGGTGAAAGTCGACGATACCACTGTGACCGTGACCTCCTTCTCGACGAGTTCCTTGGAGTAAAGATCCATCAGCTGTTTCTCGAGGCTCGGCGGTGTCAGGCCGGATACCTTGATCTCGCCAATGATTCCAAGCGTGATCCGGCCGTCGCGCCTCACCGTTTGCGTCGTGTCGAGATTAGGCGCTCCCGGGAACGTAACCTTCAGCACGTCACCTTCGCGGATGGCCTGCACGTCCGGGGCCTGCGGAGCCTGATTATCCGCATGCAAATCCGCCGAGCCGCCGCCGTCGCTTTCGCATCCCGTAAGCAGGCCCAGAGCCAGGACGGCCAGCGCAGCGCCCAGGCGGAATGCGGCCTTCGAACCGAATGGAAGGAAAGGAATGCGAAAATCGTTCATGGCAGGTTCGGGCGGTGATGAGGCACTTACGAAGACACGCAATTCGACCGCAAGTATCCCGTCAGGTGGCCTTCCAGCAAGCGGAAAGGCCCGAAATGCGTGTGTGGTGGCGCGCTATCCGAAACGTTTCAGTCGAGAAGTCGAATCATGGTTCGAATGGCCGAACCGAATTTCGCGCCGCAGGCCTTAACCGAGAAATCGCGGTATTCTTTCAGGGGCTCGGTCCCTCAACCTTCAACTGCATGAACCTACGTCATGGCGCCTCAAATACAACCCGCCCGCCCACGATGGTCAGCGCGCATCGGACTTTCAAAACCTCCGGTTCCGGGATGGTCATGATATCGCCCGTTAGCACCGTCAGATCCGCCCACTTGCCGACTTCGATCGCGCCGCGATTCGACTCCTGAAACGACGCATAGGCCGCACCGGTCGTGAGCGCCGCCAGAATCTGCGCCCGCGTCATTCGCTGTTCGAGATGCCAGTCGGCGTCCGCGTATCCATCCAACGAGCGCCGCGAGATGGCGGCATAGAATTCGATCATCGGCTCGCCGCGCTCGACCGGCGCATCCGATCCGGCGCAGAACGCCGCACCCGTCTGCAGGATCGATTGCCAGGCGTACGCTCCCGCGAGCCGGTCCTGGCCAAGTCGTTTCGGTGCGAAATAAAGGTCTCCGATCGCGTGCGAGGGTTGCATCGATGCGATGACCTCCATTTTGGCGAAACGCGGAATGTCGACCGGAGCGACTATCTGCGCGTGCTCAACCCGCCAACGCGGCGCCGCGACCTTGCGCTCGGACACCGGCACCGCCGCGAAGGCTTTTTCATACAGGTCGAGCACCTGTCGGTTGGCGCGATCTCCGATGGCGTGGATCTCGATCTGGATTCCCCGCCGCAATGCTTCGCAGAGAAAAGGCAACAGATCCTCCTCACGATGCATCAGCAGCCCGGTCGATGGATAATCCGAGTAGGGCTGCAACAGCGCCGCGCCACGCGAGCCCAGCGCGCCGTCCATCCACATCTTCACCGCCCGACGGGTGTAGCGGCCACCCGACTCGTCAATCACCGCACCTTCCTCGAACAGCCGCGCGGCCGCCGTGCCGTCCTCATATTTCGTGCCGGGTGTGCGCACGCCGGTCGCCGACTCCGGACCCGGGCCACTGACGGCGTCGTAAACCCGGAGACCAATGCGTCCGTTGGCCACCAGGCGTCGCAGCAACTGCGACTCCTCCCAATCGTGGCCCGCCACCTGGATGCCGGTCCAGCCCAGCGTGGCCTCGCGTCGCGCACCGACCACCAATGCCTCAGCCAATTCGTCCTCGGTCGCCGGCGGAATCAGGCGATTGATCAACGTCATCGCGTTGTCGATGAGCATGCCCGTGGGCCGGCCGGTCTTCGGGTCGCGCAGAATTTCGCCGCCGGTCGGATTGGGCGTCGTCGCATCGATCCCGGCGAGCTTCAACGCCGCCGCATTCGCCACCAGCGCGTGGCCGTCGGCGCGCACCAACGCCACCGGTCGGTCCGCCACCACGGCGTCGATATCCGCCGCCATCGGAAAGGTCGCCGGAGCCCAGTGAGTCTCGATCCACCCGCGTCCACGCAACCAGCCTTTCCTGGGCGACGCTCGAACACGTGCCACCAGCCGCTGCTGCAGGTCGGCAATTCCCGTCGTGCCCTCGAGATTAAATTCCAGTTCGCGAAATCCGACACCCGCCAGATGCATGTGCGCGTCGTTCAACCCCGGCACCATCGTTCTGCCACCAAGGTCGATCGTTCGGGTCGCCTCGAAATGGTGCTCACGGGCTTCGTCGTTCGAGCCAACAAACACGATGCGATCACCCGCCACCGCGACTGCCTGGGCTACCGGCATGGTCGCCGACTCGGTGTAAATCTGTCCGTGAACCAGCAGCAGATCCACCTTTTCGGCGCGACCCGACACCGACGCTCCGACGGTCGCCAAGGCCAGCGCGATCTCGATCCGCAGGGGCAAACGCATCCTCCTACGTGTGGCATTTCGGCGACCAATGGCCACGGCGAAGTGCCGCGCGGGCAACGTGTCCGCTCCCCGGTCAAGGCAAGTCCGGGCACCAATTGTAAAAACCACCCTCCCTAAAAAAACCCGGCCCCGGGAGCGTCAGAGCTCGCCGGGGCCAGACCCCTTAATTCAGACCTGAGCGAAGGTTGTGAGGTTCAGGCGCAGAAATAAACCCCGCTGGGGCGAGTGGTCGGCAGGAAGGGACGAGTTGCCGCCCGCTCGCTGGGAGAAGGTGGTCGACGAGGTGGAACGCATTGTCCGCAATGCGTTCAGCCGCGTTGGACAAGCCGGTCCACCCTATCAGCGATTCAAATCCGTCAGCCGAAAACGCGGCAAATCGTGGATTCCGCCTTCGGTAGGGGCGGATGTCACATCCGCCTCATGCGAACCGACCTAAGGCCGGCGGGACGCCGTCCCCTACCAGTCACCTCTCAACCGCCGGGTTTGAGGAACCCGCGATCCCCCATCCAGTCAGCCATGCGCTGCGGCCATCCCCGGACCGCCGCGAACGTGGACCGGTTGCCCATGTTGAAGGCGTGCCGGCCCTGGGCAAAAAAGATGGCCTCCACGGATACCTTGGCGGCCTTGAATTTTTCCAAAAGTTCCAAGGTGACCTTGTCGCATCCGTAGTCGTCGTCGTTCGCACAAACCAAAAACGCGGGCGGCGCATCCGCTGGAATCTTGTCCGGCGTCTTCCCGCCCGGATACACCATCATCTCGAAATCCGGCCGCCCGTTCGTGCGGTCGATCGGATCCGCCGCCTTCGGGTCTCCGTCGCCTTTGCCATAAGCCACCATCATGACCACTCCGCCGCCGGCCGAGAATCCGAGGATGCCGATGCGCTTCGGATCGACCCCAAACTCGCCCGCGCGCGTGCGAACCGTGCGCAGGGCACGATAGGCGTCGGCGCGCACGTTTTCGAAATTGTACGGCGAGCCGTCTTCGTTGGGCAGGCGGTATTTCAAGACAAACACCGCCACGCCCAGCGGATTGAGAAAATCCGCGACCTGCTTGCCCTCGGCATCAAACACCAGCTCGCGAAATCCACCGCCCGGCGCGACCACGACCGCACAGCCGTTGGCTTTTTCCTTCGGAGGCAGAAATACCGTGAGCGACGGGTTGTTGATGTGTTTGACCCAGTAGTCCTTCGCTTGCTCGGGTTCGTCCTTCAGTTTCTCGAATCCGGGCGCACCGTTGGCCCAGAGAGGAATCACGCGCGGAGCCGGTTGCGCCAGCGCCACCAGGGGCAGAAAAAATGCACCAACCAGAAAACAGTAACGGGACTTCATGTCAGAGGGGATTAGGGGTTGCACCAATCAAAGACAAATAAACGGGAGCGCAGTCAGAAAACGCGAACGGCAAAAAGACTCATGACCCTGGGCCAAATTCCAGATCCGCGAAATCCGAATCCTTTCTGCGTTCTTTGCGCCCTGTTGCGGCCATAGTCTTCCTGATTCGCGCCTTTATTGCGTGGGTGTCGTCTCGAGCCGCGCGAGACGCCATTCGCCGTCATAGTCGAGCACCCACCACGCCTCGAATTTTCCCTGCACGTGCACGGTGTCACCCTCGGGAATGGTGACCGTTTGCGCATACGTGCCCGACTGCTGCGCTGATTTGCCTTCGACGACCGTTGAATTCGCCTGGTCGGAGTTCTCGATCACCTTGAATCCATTGAACGATTTCAGAAACACCCGAATCAACTCGCGACCCTCGATCTCGGGCCGCCCGGGGTTCAGGAGTTTCCCATTCGCAATGAACAGATCCGCCGCCGCGTCGTAGTCCATGTGCCGGATGGCGTCCTCGTATTTCGTCAATTGGGACAGAATTCGTTTTTCCGCCGACAAATCGGATACGGGAGCCGGCTTGGGCGCCTCCGGCGACTCGCACCCGGCGACCAGGAGCGTCAGGATCGCGACCAGGCCCCAAATACGGCTGGTCGCATAAAATGGCCCGCGTTCGCGCATCGGAATTTCATAACAATCCCCAACGCTGGGGAGCGCAAGGACGGAGCACACGCCGAACCGGATCGGAGAGGTAAGAGCCTGCTTGCAGGCGATTGCTTCCCGGGTGGAGCGCGGCCTCTGGACGCGCTTTGAACGAAACCGGCCCGGAGGTCCGGTTCCACCTACACCAGAATCGCCTGCAAGCCGGCTCCTATTTCGCGAAAGCATTTTCCCGCTACGGCGCCACCAGCGACGAAACCCTGAAAACACCCCGCTCCCGCTCCAACGTCAGGATAGCGCATTTCTTCAGAACCACCAAAGGCCTTTCCATCGAATCACCCAGAAGTGCGGTCGCCAGTGCACTCAGATTTGGCTCGTGCCCAACAACCGCCACGGATTTCCGCGTCGCCGCCAGTCGCGCGGCGATCGCCCGCGGATCATCATCCGGTCGCAATCCGCCGACCTCGCAGCGCCTCGTCACGCTGCTGACGATCGACACTTGTTCCGCCGTCTGGACGGCCCGCAACAACGGGCTGTGCCAAATCTCGGTCGGATCGAACCCCGCCTCTGCTTTGAGGAATGGCGCCATGGTCCGGATCTGTTTCCGGCCTTTCGAACTGAGCGGGCGCAAATCATCGGGCTCGCCGTCGACCGCATGAGCGTGGCGCACGAGGAATATTTTCATGGGATTGCTTCTCCAGAGATTTTTCCGACTCGGATCTCCATTGCCTTGCTGTACTGGCGGGTCCCGCATTTTTGCGAGGATTATTACCTGCGTCCGGCACCTCATCGCAATTTGCGCCTGAAAATCGATGCGATTCCGGTAGGGGCGGATGTCCTCATCCGCCCGTTAAATTGTTTACGGCCGCGCCCTCTCCTTTGGTTGGGGCTCTGCCGCGCCGTACCTCTTTATAGCGATACCGAATCTAGCCGGCTCCCCTGTGTGCGCAAGTCCGTGCTCGCCCGACGACCGGCCATCCGAACTGCGTTCGCAGCCGTCGGTCAAAACGGAGATGAAGCCGAGTCCCGCCCGCGCCCGATCCCGCCACCAAGTCTGGACCGAATATCTACCTTTGCTGGTCCTGCTGGCCGTGACCGCCCTTGCCGCCGCTGCTAAAGGTTTTGATCACTCCGACGCCGCGGCATGGCACGCCTGGATGCATGATTTCATGGGCTACTTCCTGGTGACTTTCGCGATGCTGAAGCTCTTTGACCTTCCCCGTTTCGTCGACGGATTCGCAATGTACGACCTCCTCGCTCGAGCAGTCCGACCCTACGGATTCGTCTATCCGTTCATCGAACTCGCCCTCGGCCTCGGATATCTCTCCGCGAGCCATGCCGCGCTCGTTTACGGCGCGACCGTGATCGTGATGGGCTTCGGTTCGATCGGCGTAATTGTCGCACTTCGGAGAGGCATCGACCTGAATTGCGCCTGCATGGGCAACATCCTGAAAGTTCCCCTTTCCGTCGTCGCCCTCGGCGAAGATCTCGGGATGGCCCTGATGGCGGCGGGCATGTGGGTCATGCGGACCGGCTAGGGGGCCCAAAAAAGGCGCTAGAGCAGATTCAGAAATACTGTAGCCGATGTAGCAACAAGGAGCCTGCTTGCAGGCTCCTACATTTCCGATCCCAAATGGCTGCAGTTCAATTTAAACTGTTGCAGCGGGTTTTATCACTACTTGCTTACAGATAGCTATATAGGTATTTTCCTAACTGGCATTCAGCTGTCCTCGAGCTGCTCCTCGATTCCAACGCCTTCTTCGTTCGCTCTTGCCGTTTTTCGAGCGCTGAGACAGCGTTTCGTCGAGGTGCCATGAGCGTGGAAGCGATCTCATCGTTGAGTCCTTCGGCGGCCGGTTCGGCGACGTTGCTCTATCGATCGGCTAGCTTGCCTTCGAATCTCCAATCGGCGGCATTCGTCGATTCACCATCCCAGATCCGGAGCCTTATTTTCCAACTGGAACTGGACGAGGACAATAGCGCGAGCGGCGTCTCGTCATCTCAAGCCCTGCAGGACATCTTCTATTTGCGGGAGGCGCAGGCGCAGCAAGCCCGGTCGGCAACTCCGCGGCAACCGGAACACTCCGCCATGCCGGTGGCGTCGACTTACTTCCCCAGCATCCCGGCCGGCACCATTCTGACCGCCAGGGCCTGAAGACCGGCGTTGCGGCACGCCGCGAGTCGAATTTTGCTTTCACTGCGAAAGCGATCGGGCGAGCGCATAGGGTCGAGTCCGTCCCCGTTTCTCGCTGATACGCCCCCGCCCGGCAACCGATCGTGGGTATTCGCTTCGGTCTACCTACTCGGTGCCCGTTCCTCCCTACCCGCTACTTCCCAGACTGGCTTGCCATCCGAAGCGTTAGCGTAGGTCATCGACCCATGAACCCGATCATTCCGTGACCTGCGGTTTCGGGGCCGCCTACTCGCTCCTCGCTACTCGATGCTCGCTCCTCGCTACTTCGGCGATGGTGGACGCTACTGGACTCGAACCAGTGACCCCCTGCGTGTGAAGCAGGTGCTCTAACCAACTGAGCTAAGCGTCCGGGCGAACGGAAACGCTGCACGTCGAAAACGGCGGAAGCAATCCCGATCTGAAGGGTGCCCACGGAGCACACCGAACCTACGGAAGAAATTAAGGCGCAAAAAGATAATTGCCTCTCAGAAGGGGTCGGCCCGACCAGAGCACAGGCGACCGATTTTCGAATATTCCTTTCACGTCTTCGGTCGAATCCGTGGGCAAGCTCTTCGGTTAAGTGTTTGGGCTTTGCGTGGCAGATGGTCGGAAACATCGCGGCGTAAAGCCGCTCCTACAGACGACCGCGTCCAGCATTTTTTCGTGCTAGAGCATATTAATTAATAGTGTAGCCGTTTTTTGCTTGTATTCTCTGCCGGAGGGTTCAACCTGAGTGCATGAAAACGCTCTCTTTGGATCTGCGCGAACGGATCCTGGCGGTCTACGACCACGGCAACGATTCGCGG
>DASZXI010000076.1:0-9921 GCA_035545955.1 Candidatus Didemnitutus sp.
GCACCGCGACTGCGATCAGATCAATTTTTTTAGTCGCACCCAGCGCGACTCCGGGATCATCCAACGATCTGAACAGAACATGGTTCCGCTCCGACTCTACGTCGCAGGATCGGTTCCACCATTTTTCAAACACACCCTAGAACAGCTGCCCTTCGATGGGGAGAGGGACCGCCTGTCCCAAACCTGTCGAATGGGCCGAATCCCGTCCGAACGATTCCTCGCGAAAGACACGAAAACCCAGAGAGCCCACGGAACACACCCACGACACGGAAGGAAACGTTCGTTCGATTCTTCCTTTCGTGCAATTTCGTGACGTTCCGCGGGACACGGTCCGGAATTCGATCTCCAGGGGGTCAACGGCAACGTTTCACCGAAAATCGCTTTCCAGCAGGGAAACGTGATATTTCACGCCATTGTTTTTCGACCAGACCACGGAGGCGCGGGCGTTGTTCGTCACCGACACATCAGTGATCCCGGGATTGCCGGCGACCACCATCGGAACCCACTGGCCCGACCCCAGCCGCACGGCCGTGTTTGGGTTTCCCGTTCCTCCATAACTGGCCCAGCCCACCACGGCGATCGAGCCGTCGCGGGCCACGGCAACCGGAGGCGTCAGATTGGAACCGCCGCCGGTCAGCGCGAGCTGGCCCAGGTTGACCGGAGCTTCCCAGGCGCCACCTGCCGGACGCGTCGCCGCGTGCACCCGCATCGCGCCACTCGAATCCTCCACCACCCAGCTCGCCGTGACATTTCCCACCGCATCGGCGCCCACCGAGGCCTGACCGGCTACATACCAGTCCTGCGGCTCGATGCGCATCGGACCGGCCCAGGTGCTTCCCGCGAGTCGCGTCGCGGCATAGATGCGATAGTTGTTGGCCGTCGACCCCTGCTCCCACACGGCGGTCGCGTTGCCTGCGCTGTCGAGCGCCACATGGGGAGTCCAGGTCTGCGGCACCACCGGCGAGACCTTGGTCGCGGCACCCCAGCTTCCTCCCGCCGCCCGCGTCGAGGACTCAACCTGATCGGGACTGCCGGCATCCTGCGGCGGCGCCACCTGCCAGACCACCATCGCGGTTCCGTTCTCATTGACGGCCAGATCCGGCAGAAACGCTCCTTCCGCGGCGGGAGAAAGCTGGACGACCGGTCCGAAAACTCCCGCCGCCGTCCAGGTCGCGGCCTCGACCACCGATCCCGACGATGTCTGGCGCGCCCAGGCGGCCACGCCATTGCCTTGCGCATCCAGCTTCGCGACCAGACCCGACGCACCGCCGGCCGGGGTCAATCCGGTGGGCGCCTGCCAGGCGCCGGTTGCCGACCGGAGCGCGATCTGCACGCCGCCGCCGACCGACCAGACCGCCGCCGCATGATTGTTGGCGCTGAGTGCGATCGACAGATTCTGCACAGAGACAACGCCAACGGAATGAATTGTCGCGATGGTGGCGGGCGTGCTCCAGGTGCCTCCGAACGAGCGACTCGCAACTTGCACGACCGCTCCGCCGGTAACTCCCGGGGCCGATGCCCACAACTCGTCGCCGGCCGGATCGAACGCAAAGGCGTTGGGGGCCGCGGACGGCACCGATGGCGCGAAGGCCACTCCGTTTGACCAGCTCGCTCCGGAAACCGCAAGTGGAGCGAGCAAGGTGAACACCGCAAAAATTAAACCGGCAAAGGCCGACTCCCGCCGGCGAGCACCGAACCCGCGTTCGGCAATAACTGGATGGTACTTTCTCATAACCTCGACGGACCGACCTCGCGTCCGAACCGTTCCCGGATCAAACCGCCGCTTCGTAACCGGACGGTTACCTTGTTTTCGGTAACCGACCGCGCCAATGACTGTCGCCCGCGAACCGCTGCCGCGCTCATTGTACTGCGGCCGCGGGATGGAGTGACCGGGCAACCGCGATCGACTCGTGCTGACTCGTCCGTCGCTTGCCAACGGGTCACTTCCGCCAAACGATGTTGGCTGCTCACGGAAACCCGCTGCCGGTGCTGCCGACCTCTCTTCCCTCTTGGCCAGTCCTGGAAAACATCTCGCCTTGATCATTGGCTTCCTGGCCCTCGCGCTCGCCGCACCCGCGCAGGATCGGAACTTCTATATTTTTCTCTGCCTCGGGCAGTCGAACATGGAGGGATTTCCGGGAATCCCCGACCAGGACAAGGGTCCGGTCGATCCGCGTTTCCAGGTGCTGGCGGCAGTCGATTTCCCGAAGCTCGGACGGGAAGCGAACCACTGGTACCCCGCCGTGCCACCGCTGTGCCGACCCAATTCCGGAGTCAGCCCGATCGACTATTTCGGCCGCTCGCTCGCCGCGCACTTTTCCCCCGGAATCCGGATCGGAGTGGTCGATGTCGCCGTGGCCGGGGCGAAGATCGAGGTTTACGATCCGGATCGGATCGCCAGCTACACGGCGACTGCGCCGGAGTGGATGAAGGGCATTATCGGCGCGTATCATGGCAACCCCTACGCGCGCCTCGTCGAGCTGGCGAAGCTCGCCCAGAAATCCGGAGTGATCAAAGGCATTCTCCTGCACCAGGGCGAGTCCAACGGCGGCGATCCGACCTGGTCCGCGCAGGTCCGGTCGCTGTACACCCGGCTGCTGCACGACCTCAACCTTCGCGCCGAGGAGGTTCCGCTCGTCGTCGGCGAACTCGTGGGCGCCGATCAGCAGGGCGCGTGTGCGGCGATGAACGCGACGATCGACGATCTGCCCAAGACCATCCCCACCGCCCATGTCGTTTCATCCGCCGGCTGCGCCGCCCGCCCCGATCATCTGCATTTCCTTCCCGCTGGTTACCGCGAGCTCGGCCGGCGCTACGCGGAAACGATGCTGCCGCTCTTGCCGCGTTAAGGGCCGATGCCATCGGACCCGGCGGCTTTGAACGCACCTCGGATGTTTCTCCGGCCACGGCGTCAACGGTCCCGTCTTCGCGATGACGGGCAAGGCGGCCCGTGGCCGCATTCCAATCTGCGATTTCATCAATTCGGGGGACCGACTCTGCGCAAAGCGCAAATCCCGACCCAGCAGGGTCAGCCCGTCCCCGATCACAGCTCACCGCTCCCTGCTCACTATCCTGAACCACGGATGCATGGAGGATTATGACCACGGATTCCCAATCCCATGTCACTTGGCATCGATACTCGCTCCTCGCTTCCCAGTCCGGCCTTCCGCACTCCGCACTCAGGCGGATCTGCCGTAGGGATTTTCTGGAATGTTGCAGCCGGCTTCGATGCGTTCATGATTGATTTTCGTTTCCCATGGGTCGGACATTTCTTCCTCAATAAAAAGGAAACTCCCCGTCGATGAAGCACGCCCGCCCGTTTGTTCTCGTCGGTTTGTCTATTCTTCTGGCTGCCGGCTGTGCACAGGTGCCGTCGTCATCCACGCGCGCCGAGGACATCGACGCCGGGAAAAAACGGATCGCCAAGGGTGATATCGAGGGCGCCATTGCAGCGTACGATCTGGCCATCGCCAAGAATCCGGAGATCCCCAACGCGTTCAATCTGCGCGGCAACGCGAAGCGGCAGAAAAGCGATTTCGCCGGCGCCATCGCCGACTACGATCGGGCCATTGCGTTGAGTCCCGAATATGCCGCGGCCTATTGCAATCGGGCCAAAGCCCGGACGGGCCTTGGCGATTTCGATGGCGCGCTTGCCGACTTTGACCGGGCCATCGCGCTCAATCCGGATTTCACGCGCGCCTACTACGGTCGCGGCTATGTCAGGCAGCAGAAAAGGAACTTCGCCGGCGCGATTGCCGACTATAGCCGGGTCATCCAACTGGATCCCACCGACGCGGACGCCTATAACAATCGCGGCGGCGCCAGGAAGTCCAAGGGTGACCTGGACGGCGCCATCGCCGACTTTGACCGGGCCATCGCGCTCAATCCCGCCGACGCCATGGCCTTCCACAATCGCGGATCGGCGAAATCGGACAGCGGCGATTCCGACGGTGCCATCGCCGACTTCAATCAGGCCCTTGCGTTGAAGTTCACCCACGCCAGCGTCTTCAACAACCGCGGCCTCGCCAAAAAGGACAACGGCGACATCGCGGGCGCGATGGCCGACTACGATCGGTCCATTGCCTTGGACCCCCAACAAGCCGAGGCCTACACGAGTCGGGGCACCGCCAAGCTGGATCAGGGAGATTTCGCGGGTGCGACCGCGGACTACAACCAGGCCATCTTGCTGCATCCCGAGTACGCCCTCGGGTACAACGGCCGCGGTATCGCCCGGTTCAAAAAGGGTGACCTCGACGGTGCGATCGCCGACTACGAGAAGGCCATCGCGCTGGCGCCGAAACTTCCCGACCCGTTCAACAATCGCGCTCTCGCGCGCGAGAGTAAAGGCGATCTCGCCGACGCCCTCGCGGACTTCAACCGGGCCATCGCACTGGACCCCTATTACCGGATGGCCTATATCGGCCGGGGGCACATTGAGACGGAAGGAGGCAATCTGGATGCCGCCATCTTCGACTACGATCAGCTCACCGCCCTGGACCCGAAGGACACCATCGCCATCAACAACCGGGCGATCGCGAAGCTGGCCCGGGGTGATCTCGATGGTGCCGCCGCCGATTGCGGGCGTGCCCTTGCGATCAAGCCGGACTTCGCCGCTGCTCTCAACACCCGGGGCAATGTGAAGTGGAGTCGAGGTGACTTTGACGGTGCCATCGCCGACTATAACCAGGTCCTTGCGCTGACCCCAAATGATGCCATGGCATACAATAACCGCGGCCTCGCCCGATTTTTCCTGGAGGATTTCAGCGGGGCCGCCACCGATTACGACCATGCGATCGCACTGAAGCCGGACTATGCCGATGCCTTCAAGAATCGGGCCAGGAACAAGCAGGCCCAAGGGAACTTCGAGGGCGCGATGGCGGACTTCGACCACGCCCTTGCCCTGAATCCCAAGGACGTCTCGATTCTTGATGGCCGCGCCCTTGCGCGGCAGGCCCAGGGCGACCTCGATGGGGCGCTCGTCGATGCCGAGCGGGCACTCGCGATCAACCCGCACTATGCGAACGCGTTCAACAGCCGGGGCGCCGTGAAGTGGGCCCGAGGACAGTTCGAGGACGCCATTGCCGACTACAACCAGGGCATCGCGCTCGACGGAAAAAACGCCATGGCTTTCAACAATCGGGGTATCGCCAGGAAATCCAAAGGAGACTTGGCCGGCGCCATGGACGACTATGACCATGCCATCGCCTTGAAGGCGACTCTCGCCGATCCTTTCAAGAATCGGGCCGACATCAAATCAACGCGGGGCGACTTGGATGGCGCCCTGGCCGATTACGATCGTGCGGTCGCGCTGAAACCCAACTATGTCTACGCGATCACCAATCGGGGCACAGTCAGGCAAATCAAAGGCGACCTGGCAGGGGCCCTGTCCGACTATGAGCATGCCATTGCCCTGAAATCCGATTGTGCTGAGGCCTTCTTCGGGCGAGGCAATGTCCGGAAGATCAAAGGCGAGATGAGTGCCGCCGTGGCCGACTACAATCGGGCCATTGCCCTGAATCCCAATCTGGACGTCGCGTTCGCCGGTCGGGGCGCGATTGAGGCAGGAAACGGTGATCTCCAAGGTGCAATTGCTGACTTCAGCCGCGCAATCGCCTTGAACGATCGCAGTCCAGAAAACTACAACGGCCGTGGATACACGGAAATGTTGCAAGGCGATTTCGACCGCGCCATCGTTGATTTGGACCGCGCGATTGCCTTGAAACCCAACTTCTCGACGGCGTACGTCAATCGCGGCAACGCCAAGAGGGTCAAGGGCGATATCCGAGGGGCGTATGCCGATTTTGAACGCGCCGCTGAGTTGGACCCGAACTTCGTCAAGGAACTCCGCAAATCCCACGACTGAGGCCGGGCCCGAACCGACTCAACGCAAAGCGCAAATCCCGACCTTTTCGGAATGACCCATGCGCCCGGCTCAGTTCAGCACTTCGCAGTTTTCAGCGCCCGCTCAGAATCGTTGGATCCATGCCGTGAGCTCGTGCCAAATCGGCCAGTGAGCCGAGGTCGACATTAGATATTGCAGGAGGACGAGGATGCCGGACCCGAGCAATGTGACGGAGTGAGGGCGCCGGCGCGAAATGAGATCGAACACGATCAGGCAGATCGGAACGGAATCAAGAACCAGATAGAAGGTCCAATCGCTGCCGGTAATGGATTCGTAGGGCCAGCGACTCAGGGCTGGTCCGAGCAGGGCCGCCGATGCGAGCAGCACCAGCCGCTTGTGCGCTGCGCCGTTCGTTCGGACGAGATAGGCCCAGAGAATCAGAATTCCAAAACCCAGCAGCTGCAGGACATCCACTTCCAGGAGCACTTCCGGGGGCATGTCCATTTCCGCATGTCGCCTTACAGCGGCGGCCAGGGTGAGCAACCCCGAGACAATCATCGCGGGCGCAACCGCCATGCCGACAGATCCAAGCCGGATGTGCCATGGCCGGTTCCCGGTCGCGATCAGCACCACCTGGAGGACGAGGATCAGCCACCAGGAGGTAAACAGCACGGCGTGAATGTGGACGATGGGACTCGGCAACCGAGCCCGGAAAAGTCCGGCGAGGTAGTAGGTGTGAGCGAATCCAATGAAGACGATCACCATCATCCATACCACCATCACGGCAAAGAACAGGCTCTCGGCCCGCCGGCGCGGTGCTGCAACTTTGGCGGGCGTGTCCATGGGATGCGGCGGCGTTCCGGGAATTAGCGACGCACCCACACGCCCCCGCCCGAGTCACGCCGCACGGAGAGTGCGCCGCCACCGTTTTCGATCGGCTTCCCAATGAAGCCCCGACCCAAGCCGTATTCCGCCAGATCCTGCCTCCCGCGCACCGCATGTGCCGGCTTCGCCGCCGAGCGAACCTCCGCCGTTCCGCTTTTCTCGAGGGTACGGTAGAATAAGATCACCTTGATTTCGTCGGGCAGGTCAAAGTTGAGGCCGTGGTATTTGTGCCGGTGGCCGGAATAGTCAGCCTGCTGGAAAGTGGCGGCCGACGACAGAATGGGGACCTCGTCTGCGGGCGCAAGCGCAGGCTCGGTCGCAATCGCATCCGCACGGCAGGGACCGGGTCTCCTCGGTCCTGAGCATCAATCATCCACGGACACTTCCCCGGCCCGCGTTCCCAACCCTCCGACCCGGACAGTCGCACCGCGCAATGCCTGCTCCTGTCGGATTGTGCGTACCGCATCTTCGGTAGGGGAGCCGTTTTGACCACCCGGCCGGACGGCCGACACTTGGTCAATGCCGCGAGACCACAGGCCCGTGGAAGCCTTGACCCTGTGCGTTTGTCAGACAATGATGTCTGACATGACCGTCACCACCCGCGATTTCGTCCGCCAGTTCGCCCGCCTCAAGCGTTCCGCCGCCAACGGCGAGGAGATCATCGTCCGCGATCGGAGCGGGGCTGCGTTTGTCTTCCGCACCCGGGAAACCGGCCCAAGCCTGGCCGACCAGCTCAGCGACCTGCGCGGCCGGATGCGCACGGGCATCCGCCAGAAGACCCTGCGCGGCTTCGGGCGGAACCGCGTACCGGTGTGAAGCCGATCGCCGACACGGGTCTGCTCGTCGGATTCCTCGACGCCTCCGACCAATATCATGCCTGGGCGAGGGACTGTCTGGCCGGCTTGCACACCGCGCTCACGACGTGCGAAGCTGTCCTGGCGGAGACCGAGTATCTCGTTCCGGGTTCGGGTCCGTTGCTTATGGAAATGGTGCGACGCGGGACCCTCGTCGTCATGCCGATGGTGCCGAATGATGCCGAAGCTCTCGCCGCTCTCCTGAAGCGTTATCCCCGGATGCAGTTCGCCGACGCCTGCATCGTGCGCCTGAGCGAGATGCTGAAGGACCCCGTCGTCTACACCACCGACCGACGGGACTTCACGACCTATCGCCGCCGCGGACGCGAGGCGATCCGGGCCGTCTTTCCCGGAAACTGACCCCGACCCTGCCGGGACGGCCGGGGACGATGTCCTCATCGGCCTTGGGGTATCGCGGAGCGGCGCTGTTCGCCTCGCCGTTTCGTGATGGGGTTCGAATCGAGTCAGCGCACTGCGCAGCCTGACCCCATGGCCTGGCCATCCGACCCGAACAGTCGCACCGCGCAATGCCTGATCCTGTGGGGTTGGCCTCCCGCCAGTCGCCAGATCGGATCGGCATGTCGTCTCTTTCTGGCACCCCTGTAAAAGCGTGCGCTTTTGCCGGAGGGGTTCACGGTCTGATTCTACAGCGGCGGCCGTATGTCATTGCCTTGCCGGCAACTGGCGATTCCCTCAGCCAAAACGAAATGTTAAACCGTGCGTCTTAAACGAGCGCACAATAATACTGTTCGGCAGAAGATGAAGAGCTGGATCACACGACTTTTTCGCAGGCGCGTCTCCGATGAAGAGGCGGCAGCGATTCATCAGCGCCAGCTCGCCCAGCACGGACTGCTCGTTGTGTGCTCAAAGCTGTGCATCGGCCCCAGCCGCCTTCCGGTCCGCCATGCCACGCGTGAAGAGTCAAAGAACGTGGCTGATAGCGGATGGATCGTCGCGAGCGGGACGGAGTCCGAGAGCTACGCGAACGATCCAAGGAATTATGCGATGGTTCCTCTGCACATGATGGTCGAGACCGATCCGACACTGAAGATTTTGTATGAGCAGCCGGTAGGTACTGAGCTTACTCGGAAGCACGCGAACGAGCCATGGCGTTGGATTGTTGGCAATAAGGTCGTCGACCAAGACGGCCATGTGTTTGCCGAGCTATGAAGACGCCGAACCAGTCGTCACAGCCAACGCGCTCCGCGCGTGGCTGAGCTTAAACGTTAGGCAAATTATCACGTATCTCATGAAGCCCGCCGCATATGGTTATCCGAAACGAAAAGTGTCGGAGCATGGGTTGATCGAATTGAGCGAGGTGACCCTTGCGGGCACACCGGAAGAACTGAGACGCATCGCAAAGTTTATCGCACTGTGCGCAGATGAAATCGACCGTAGTGGATCGGGATTCGGGCATAGCCATCTCCAAGACGAGTCCGATTTGAAGAGTAGTTGGGATGACTTTGCTACCGACATAATCGTCGTCCCGAGAGATTCGTAACCCGATGAAAAGAAAGCCTAACCAATCGCCAGAGCCAATGTCCGGGCTAGCGCCCGGCCATGGCTCACCGTAGACGTTGGGCAGAAGATCATGACCGACGAAGCCATCATCGCTGAGCTCACGCACGGCGGCAGTCGTGTAGAAGACTACGTTTTGGTGGGACGTGAGGGAGAGCGGCTGTCGATATGCACCGGCGATTCACGGCGCGGTCTTGCTGCGTTGCTGGTCGAAGAGGAAGCGGCCCATGACGCCTGTGTAGCCTTTTTGAAAAGGCGTGGAGCCCGTCGCTATTCGAACACCAAGGAGTTTGCCCATGCCGTCGGTCTCGACGGTGGGGTGCGTGCGAATCCGTCGTCCCAATGAAGAAGCCCAATCAGGTGCCAGTGCCAATGTCGGTGCTTCGCACCGCCATGGCACATCGTTAACGTTCGGCAAAAATGGCGACGCTCGGTAAACTCGAAGCTTACGCACTCGGCTCAATCGCCGCGTCGTTTCTCGCGTTCTCGATCACGTTGTTTGTGCCGGGAAGTTTTCCGGTCGGCTTCATGGTTGGAGCGCTTTATTTGTTGGTCTGCGTGGTGGCGGGTTTTCGAGTGATTTCGAGAGCGAAGGCGGTGAGGTTTTACGCAGAGATGAAGCCGCGAGAGCTCTTCTGGCTGCCGTTTCTCGCTTATTTCCTCGCGCCGCTTTGGGCCGCCGTTGAGTTGATCGTCGAAGACTGGCGGCGTGATCAGCCGTTTGTGCGCTTCACCGTGATCGGTGCTCTATTCGCACTATCTGTTGTTCTGCTCTTGGTGTTCATGCGCGTTTCAGGGAAGGCGCTAAAATGAAAAAGCCGA
>DASZXI010000077.1:0-162533 GCA_035545955.1 Candidatus Didemnitutus sp.
GCTCAAAGCGAGCGCTCGTTGGTGGGCGAGAAGCACAAACTCGAGTCGTTGGGACATGGGGGTATGGGTGCACCACGGCATCCCATGGTGTTACCCATGTCTCCGAACACCTGTCACCCATGTCTCCGGTCCTTACAGTCCGCATCGATCCGTTGCCAGGCGGCATTGGCAATGCCGCCCTACAACCTCACCCGCCTTACTTGGGATCCTGCGAAATCACGCCCTTGTCCTGCAGCTTCTTCACCTTGGGCCGGATCACGATGCTGCAATAGCCCTGGTTCGGATGCTGGTTGTAATAGTCCTGATGGTAATTTTCAGCCGCATAGAAATGCGTCAGCGGCACGATCTCCGTCACGATCGGATCCTCCCAATTGGCCTGCGCGGCGATCTTCGCGCGGCCTGCAACCTTGTGCTGCTCCTCGTTCAGATAGAAAATTGCGGACCGATACTGCGTGCCCTCGTCCGCGCCCTGGCGGTTCAGCGTCGTCGGGTCGTGCGCCTCGAAGAAAACCTCCAGCAGCTTGGCGTAGCTCAGGACCTTCGGATCGAATTCGATGCGCGCCACCTCGGCGTGGCCGGTGTCTCCCGTGCACACATCCTGGTAGGTCGGATTGACGGTGTGACCGCCAGCGTAACCGCTCGTGACCTTGATCACGCCCGGCAGACGTTGATAGACGGCCTCGAGGCACCAAAAACAGCCGCCACCGAGGACGGCGACCTCGGTCTGGGCGGGTGGCGGATTGGCGGGCGCGGACGATGCGGAAGGGGTCATGAGAAGCAGGGCCGTCGTGACGGCAAAAAATGTTGGGATCAGTTTCATGGGACGCGGGGTGTGAGCCGCCGGGGTCCCGCGATATTCCCGGCGCCTATTTCGATCGCTGGATCAGCTCGATCTCGTAGCCCTCCGGCGCGTCGATGAAGGCGATGACCGAGCCGCTGCCGGTTTTCGTCGGGCCGTCGCTCAGCGCAAACCCCCTGGCCTTCAGGTCGGCCGCAAACTGCTCCAGATTGTCGACCTCGAACGCCAGGTGCATCAGGTCCGGCTGCACCTGCACCGGCGGCGAGCCCGCCGGCATCTGGCAGAGCTCAATTTCCTCGTCGCTGTTCGGCGTGGCCAGAAAAACCAGCTGCGCCCCGCGCGGCGAGGTATGACGGCGCGACGCCTTCAGCCCCAGGGCCGTCTCGTAGAACTTTACACTGCGCTCGAGGTCATTCACGCGCATGCGGGTGTGGAGAAGCTTTTTGACTGACATGGTTGTTCGACGCTATCCTGCCTTTCCGTCATTGCAACTCGCGTCCGCCGCGGTTCGCGTTTCGCTTCCGTGATCACCACGTCGTCCCTCACCCTCGCCGACATCCGCGCCGCCCACGAGCGCATCCGGCCCTACATCGTGCGCACGCCGGTGATGACGCACGACGCGCTCGACGCCGTGACCGGCGCGCGCCTCTTCTTCAAGTGCGAAAACCTGCAGGCCGCGGGTGCGTTCAAGACCCGCGGTGCATGCAACGCGGTGTTCTCGCTCGACGACGCCGAGGCCGCGCGCGGCGTCGCCACGCACTCCTCCGGCAATCACGCCGCCGCCCTCGCCCGCGCCGCCCAGCTCCGCGGCATTCCCGCGCGCATCGTCATGCCGGTCAACGCGCCGAAATCAAAGGTGCACAACGTCGGCAGCTTCGGCGGGTGGATCAGTTTCTGCGAACCCAACCTGGTCGCCCGCGAGGCCGCCTGCGCGCGCATCATCGAGGAGACCGGCGCGAACCTCGTGCATCCCTTCGACGATTTTCGCGTCATGGCCGGCCAGGGCACCGCCGTGATCGAGCTGCTCGAGGACGCCCCTGATCTGGACCTGGTGGTTTGTCCGGTCGGCGGCGGTGGCCTTCTCTGTGGGACGGCCGTGGCCGCGAAGGCGATCCGTCCCGGCATCCGCGTCATCGGCGTCGAGCCCGCGCTGGCCGACGACGTCGCGCAATCGTTTCACACCGGTCGCCGCACCGCCATCAAGACCCCGGCGACGATTGCCGACGGACTCCGCACGAACTGCACCGGCGAAAAGAATTTCCCGCTCATCCGGGAAAACGTCGACGACGTCGTGACCGTGGACGAGGAGTCGATTCTGGCCGCCACCCGTGAACTCTGGGAAACGTTCCGCATGGTGGTGGAGCCCTCGGCGGCTGTCCCCTACGCCGCCGTGCGTGCCAGGAAAGTCTCGGGAAAGAAAATCGGCGTCATCCTCACCGGCGGTAATGCCGACCCGGATACTTTGCCATGGCTGGTGGAGCCGAAGGCGTGAGCGGCGAAGGGTGAGAGGTAAGCTGAAAGTGTCCGATGTCCTCATCGGAAAGCCGGCATTTGAACCGGCCCGTGGTCGCCCGGACATTTCCCCGCAATTCACGGCGTCGCGGGAGCTCCCTTCCGAGCCAGACATCGTTCACCGCAGACGTAGCTTAGGTAGGAGCCTGCTTGCAGGCGAACAGAACAGGGCAACCCATCCCATCGCCTGCAAGCAGGCTCCTACATGTCCGACGCCGAAGCGGCTTCACGGCGAGTCGCCATCAACGTCTTCTCGGTTCTCAGTTCTTCGCGCCAATCGTCCTTCGTACCTCGTAAATTGTACTTTTCCGACCCGTCACCGGTGAAGGCAGCGCATGCGCAGAGCATGGCAGCATTCGCGGATTCCGCTCACCGCCAACCGCTCACGTTCTCTTCTTCTCCACCTCCGGCAGGAATCCCGTGAGCAGGCCGATCAGCGGCAGATAGGCGCAGACCTTGAACACGAAGTTGATGCTCGTGTGATCGGCCAGCTGCCCGAGCAAGGCGGAGCCAATGCCGCCGGCACCGAACGCCAGCCCGAAAAACAGTCCGGCCACCAGTCCCACCCGACCCGGCATCAGCTCCTGCGCGTAGACGAGGATCGCGGAGAAGGCCGACGCGAGGATCAAACCCGCGCACATCGCGAGAACGATCGTGAGCGGAAGATTCACGTGCGGCAGCAGCAGCGAGAACGGCGCCACCCCGAGGATGGAAATCCAGATTACCGGTTTTCGACCGATGCGATCGCCGACCGGTCCACCGATGATCGTGCCTGCCGCCACGGCGAACAGGAAACTGAACAGGCCGAACTGCGCCTGCGGCACGGACAGCGCAAAGCGATCCATGAGATAGAACGTGTAGTAGTTGCTCAGGCTGACGAGGTAGAAGTACTTCGAGAAGATCAGCACGATCAGGATGAAGATCGCGAAAGCGACGCGCGCCGTCGAAAATGCCGACCTCTTGGACGCGGACGACGCCTTGCCCGCCGCGTGCGTCGCCGCGAGACGGCGGCGATACCATCCGCCCACGCGCCACAGGACAAAAATTCCCGCCGCGGCGAGCAGGGTGAAGGCCGCGATCGAATGCTGTCCGAACGGAACCACCACCAGTGCGGCCAGCGGCGGTCCGAGCGAGGAGCCGAAGTTGCCGCCAACCTGAAACAGCGACTGGGCGAAACCGTGCTTTCCGCCCGAGGCCATGCGGGCCACCCGCGAAGCCTCCGGATGGAAAATCGCCGAACCTGCGCCAACCGTCGCCGCCGAGATCAGGATCATCGGGTAACTCCACGCCTGCGAGAGCATCACCAGGCCGACCAGTGAAATCCCCATTCCGGTCGCCAATGAAAACGGCTTCGGATGGCGGTCAGTGTAGAGTCCGACGAACGGCTGCAGAATCGAGGCCGTGATCTGAAAGGTCAGGGTGATCAATCCTACCTGGGTGTAGTTCAGCCGAAAATTATCCTTCAGCACCGGATAGATCGCCGGGATCAGCGACTGGATCGTATCGTTCAGCAGATGCGAAATCGCCAGCGCCCACAGGATGCTCATCACCGTGGTGCGGGCCGCGTCGGCGGCGATCGCCTTCGCATCAACTCCGGGCTGACTGGGAACAACGGAACTCATCGCGCGCAAAGCTCGCCGCGACGGCGCGGCTGTCAAGGCACCCCAATGTGTCAACCCGTTCGGAGGTGGCACAGTGGGCCACCGGACGGTTCGCCACAATTCGCCGCCGGGATTTAAGCGACGTCATTTATTTGGCCCACGAATTTGCGCGAACAACGCACCCGTCATCCAAATATCTTTAGATTCCGGTCAGACTCATGCCGTCGAACAAGAACTCTGGGGGGACGAGACCGCAGGGCGCAAACCACGAATCAGGGAATTCAATTCTCTCGCGGGTGAGGGGTCTCTCAACCCTCAACTCTCAACCCTCAACCGCACGCATCCGCTCACGCCACCGGCAACGAGTGTTCGGGCGCGCCGTTCGGAATGGGTTTCAGCACCGGCTTCACTGTCGGTCTGATGGTTCGACGCGGTGGCGGCGCCGCGTGATTCGCTGCGCTTGCCGCTTGGGACGCTGCCCCGATCAGTTTCATCAGTTCGCCGACATTCTCGTGCATGACCTGCGCCTGGGCGCTCAATTCCTCCGCCGCCGCCGCGGTTTCCTCCGCGCTGCTGGCGTTGGCCTGCGTGACCTTATCCATTTGGCCGACCGCCGAGTTCACCTGGCCGATGCCCTGGTTTTGCTCGCTCGAAGCGGTGGCGATCTCGCCGACATGAGAGTCCACCTGGCGGGCCTTCTCGACGATCTGGCCCAGCGCCCGTGCCACTTCGGCGGAAATCGCCACGCCGCGATCGCTCCGCTGAATCGCATCCTCGATCTTGCCGGCGGTTTCCCGCGCGGCTCCCGCCGCCCGTTGCGCCAGGGCACGGACTTCCTCGGCGACGACCGCGAAACCGGCACCGGCCTCGCCCGCCCGCGCGGCCTCAACCGCGGCGTTCAATGCGAGGATGTTCGTCTGAAAGGCAATTTCGTCGATGGTCTTGATGATCTTCGCGATGTCGGAGGACGAATCCTTGATGGCATCCATCGCCGTCCGCATATCGTTCATCTGCACCGCACCATGCTCGGCCGCGGACCGCGTCTGTTGCGCCACGTCCTTCGCCTGCTGCGCGCTCTCGGCGTTGCGCTGCGTCATCGAGGCCATTTCCTCCAGCGACGCGCTCGTTTCCTCAAGACTGGCGGCCTGCTCGCTCGAACCATCGGCGAGGCTCTGGCTCGCGCCGGAAACCTGACGCGAAGCGGCGGCCACCTGGTCGGCGCTGTCCCTGAGTCCGCCCGCCACGCGGCTCAACCGTGCGCCGATGCCGCGGGCGATCAGGAAACCGGCGACTGTCGCCGTCAGAAAGGAAATCACACCCAGCGTCACGGACGTGGTGAGGCTGCGGGTGGCGCTCGACTTGACCCCGTCCGCCTTCTCCTGGGCGGATTTCTCGTTCAGCTCGACGCAGGCCTTGATGGCATCCGCGAAGACCCCGTAGGCCTTGACCGCATCGCCCTTCAGCAGCGCGAGCGCCTCGGCGTTCTTGTGGGCGCGGCTGAGTGCACGGACCTGCTTGGCCAGGGCCCGAAAATCGTTCAGCGCCGGCTCGATCTTCGCATGGAGCGCCATCTCCTCGTCCGAGTTCGCATACTTCTCGTGTTCCTTGATCAGGCCCAGGATCTCCTGCGCATGCGCGTCGCAATCCCGGTCGATCGCCGCCTTCTCCGCATCGTCATCCGCCAGAATGTGGCGGTTGGTCAGGATGCGGTACTCGAGCGCATCGCGCTGCATGTGGCTGACGAGCTGCATTCCGGGCAGCTCGTCGCCGGCGATGTCGGACACGTCGGACTTGATGCCGCGGAGGGTGAAGATGAAGACGACGGTCGCGACCACATTGAGGATCACGAGAATGGCGAAGCCCAGCGTTAGACGCTGGCCGATGGTGAAGTTCTTGCTCATGGGATTCGTAAGTACGCGAGCAGTCCATCGACGATCCGCGCGAAAAATTCATCCGGCTCTCCGCCGCTTCCCGTCGACTTTTCCACGGCTCGCCAACGCGGGCGCCGCGTTCTCCATGAGTCTCCGACACTTAATGCCGCGGCCGCCCGTCGGAAGCCTCACGACGGCGTCCGAAAATAAATTTCGCCGAAGTCCGCAAGACGCCGGGATTTAACGCGATGTAAGCCCACCGCCTATATTCCGGATCGGGGATGCCCGCCGTCGAGCTGATCCCTTCGTCCGGCTGCAGGTTTCCGGCAGCCTTTCAGCCGTTCGCTCCTTCAGCCTTTCCCTCTGGTGTCCGGGCCGAGACTTGAACTCGGACGCCTTACGGCAATGGCTTCTAAAACCTGTATTTCCCGACGGAACGAAACCCCTCGGAGGGACACGACGGACTGAAGTGGCCCTTAGCGGTCCATAGCAGCCGCCGGAGATGGCGACGATATGGCGACGCATGAGACACGGCACACACCCCATTTCGCTATCAGCGTTGTGCCTTGAAAGCACCAGTCTACAGGACATCTTGCGCTTGTGGCAAAGAACTCCCACATCGAATGGACGCATCACACGTTCAACCCTTGGTGGGGCTGCACGAAAGTCTCGCCTGCGTGCGACAATTGCTACGCTGAGTTGTGGGCGAAACGCGTCGGAGCGAAAGTGTGGGGCCACACGGCCTCACGTCGTTTCTTCGGCGATTCTCATTGGAAAGAGCCAGTGGCTTGGAATGCCGAGGCAGAGCGAAATGGAGAGCGGGCGCGAGTATTCTGCGCCAGCATGGCGGACGTGTTTGAGCGGCGGGCCGATCTTAATCCCCCTCGGGAAAGGCTGTGGAAGCTGATTGAGTCTACGCCATGGCTCGACTGGCTGCTCCTGACCAAGCGACCGCAAAATGCGGCTAAAATGGTCCCATGGGGCAATTCGTGGCGAAAAAACGTCTGGATCGGCACTACGGTCGAGAACCAGAAATTTGCCGAGCTTCGCTTGCCCCACTTACTAGCCCTGCCTGCCAGTGTCCGCTTTCTATCGTGCGAACCGCTGCTCGGCCCCATTGACCTGACAAAGTGGATTGGTTCGGGGGCCGGGTTTCCGATCGACTGGGTCATCGCTGGAGGGGAGAGCGGGCCAAAAGCGCGACCGATGCATCCCGATTGGGCTAGAGGGCTGATGCGGCAATGCCAGGCGAACGAAATCGCCTTCCATTTCAAGCAATGGGGTCACTGGGTGCCCGCCGAGATTTCCGGAGCCCCGGAGGATGCGGAAGAAATCGCATTCGACGATGCGAGGTCCGTGCGGATGACCAGATTGCCGAAAAAAGTGGCGGGCCGAATCCTTGAGGGTTTGACGTGGGATCAAGTACCCGTTGGGGCCTCCTAGCGGCGATATTTCTTCATTATGTGCTTCGCGATTCGCTCGCCCGTCTCGTTGTGACCGGCGAAGAAAAGATAATACACGATCGCGCCTATTGAGTTCTTCATCGCCACTGGGTGCGGAACGAATTTAAAGCCGGCGACGGTCTTAAGCCGTTCGCGGAATGCTTCGACCAAAGTATCGTTTCCGGTCTTTTCTGTTTCGGTCATCGCGCCACCGCCGAGATCGAACGCCATCTGCGGGCTCGGCTTGAACATCACTGCGTGCCAGTCCTCGTTGCCCCACAACCTGGTCATGCGCGCCCGGCCGTCGGGGCTGATGTCTTCCAAGCGTGCGCGTTTGGCGTTTCGATTGATGTCAGCCACCGGGAAATTGAGAAATATTTCGATGGACCCGGATTTTCCGGCGGCCTCGAGAACCTTCCAATCAACGTGCATGCCGTAGGGGTCGATGAAGCAAAGAGCCCGCCGATACTGCTTGAATGGAAATTTTGGGAAAATCGTATCGAGCAGGATGGCATTGCAGTCGCCACTGTACACGTGGGCATTTGCGTGCCCTCGACACAGGGCTTGGAGCTGGCCGACCCGGGCATCATCGAGGTCCACGAAATGAAATTCGTCGAATCCCGGCGTTGCGAGGGCGATGGCCGGACTGCCGGGGATTTCTTCCCGGGATGACTTGTGCAAGTGTTTGCCAGCGCCAGCGAAGCCATCAATGTAGCCGGTCTTGAAAAGTCTGGCCCCGGTGTTCGTCCTTTGATTGCTGAGGATGGCGGCGTATTCTTTGGAATAGGCCTGGAGAATGCGGAGTTTGTCTACTGACCACTGTCCAATCTCGTCGAGGCCGTCCGGGTTATTCATTCGATTTACGACGGTCTTCGCCGCTGGCCCTCAGCAAATTTCCCGTCCGCAGTTTTAAAGTGGATACGGGGTGAGCTGTCGACTTTTTCGCATTGGCCAGAAAACCCGAACACCAACTCTCACTGTCCCAGGAACGACCAATCCTGATCCGGGAACCTCTGTTCGAGTGACGCCCGCAATTCGGACCCCGCGGTACGGAGATCCACGGCCGCCTTCTGCGCTTCGAACAATGCCTCGGCAACCTTCTCGGCTTGATTCCTCAGGGCCTCCTCCTTCGCAGCACGTTTCTCCATGCTCTTCCCGATAACCGAAAGACTCGACGCCACCAATCCCGGAACATTTCCCTGAACCGTGGCCGACACGATCTCAAAAAGCGGAGCCAGATCCGGTGGGCTCGCCTTTTCCTTCAATCCTTCTCGGGTGAGTTCGGCAAGTCGCCCCTCCTCGAGAAAAAGCTGCATCCGCTTCCCCATAGACGTCTGGCGAAGAGCCACTGCCTGGGCAGCTTGCGGATCAACCCCTCTTGCCCCGATGTTCCCAATCTGCCGCTGCGCCTCGCCGTATATATCGGTCAGCACGTGAAATCTCTGGGCAAGAAGGTTCCAATAAATTTCCTCCTCTAATCGGATCTCACGCATCTCCGGACCGAACGGTGCAACCGGTCGTCCCTTGGTAGTGGTCGTCGGAGCGACCGGTCTCTCGATCCGCGGGAGTACAGCGAGCTTGGCGTGCAGGTCGTGGGAGATCGAGATGTAGGTTTCGAGATACAATTTGGTTCGCGATCCGTCGTCGCGGGTGCAACAAGCCATGAAAACAAAGGCGATACAGAGCCCGCCCCAAAGCGCCCAATGCGGAACGGCCGGTTTCTTCACGACGGAGCAGCAAGCCACGCGTTAAAGCGATCGCCCGCAACGAATGCGATCACCAAGCAGCGACAAGAATCATTCGATCGCACCGTTAGCTACCTCCCGTTCAGTCGACTGAGCGGTCGCTGGACGCACCGGAGTCTCATCGATCACGTTCCACTCAAAGACCTCGCCGTCTTTCATCCGGACGCCGTAATATCCGACGAGCGAGCTTCCGTGCCAGTCATCTGGCGCTGTTTCATCACCGCGGTGGAGGTCGACAACCCAATACCCTTTCCGCACGACAGCAACGCCGCACCAATACGCCCCAGGTCCGTTTTCGTTTGCGAGGTGCAGTCGCGAACCAGCGGCCCGGACGACTTCGCACGCCTTGTGTTCCGTGGTCACGGGACTATCGGATTTCGTCGCGGCCACGGCGAGTTGCGCCGAGAACGACAACAAAATGATGAGCGACCGCAGCTTCATGACTTCTTCCGATAAAGGTACAGCACGCCCAATTCGTCTATCTTTCCGGTCTTCTTCCATTGGGCGAACGCCTTGATCGTCCAGAGAACCGGTGTGCCCCGAAGCACCCTTGGCACGCGCTCCGGATCGTGCAGTCCCTGCGCATCAAGGAGAATATGGTCACCAATGATTTTCACGGATCCGGTAATCGGCGGAGGCTCTGCTCCGACCACGTCTGTAAAATACGTTCGCCGGAAACTGTCCTCGTGGATTTCCACGACCTCGCCCGCGAACCAGCTGTGGGTGGGGTCCGGGACGTAAGTTCCGTCAGACACAAGCAAACCCTCGAAAGACCTGGAGCCCGATGCGGCGAGTCCGAGCAGTGATAGCGCAGCAGCCACCATAAGAATCCGAAGTCCTCTCATAATTTTTCTTTCGTCTTCGTCCCGATGAAGAGCGCGATCAAGCAAGCCGCAGCGGACGCCAGACAAATCGCCGCTGCGACCGCATCCTTGTCCCCGATGAACAAGGCGACCACGACTACGAACGGGACAAACAAGGTGAGACAGATCTGGTATCAGCACCGCAAAGCACTGGATGAACTTCATTGAGGGACTTCACTGGAATTGCACGTTTCGCCCGACCAATCGCTGAAGCGACAAGCTCGCATTGGTCCATGTCAATCCAATCGGTGTGAGCGATGGTGGCCCATTTTCGCCACGCAATACAAAGTCCAATGCATGGCCCAAGACCCGTCGTGAAGAACCGAATTGATTGAGCGCAGACTGCAAATTCGCTCTGAAATACCCGTCGAGACTTTCCCGGCGCAGGAGAAAATGGTGCGGCCGCTCTCCTCACTAATGTCCTAGACTTCCTCGCGAGCCGTTTCCATTCGAGGCTGTTCGGAGTCAATCTCCACCGCTCTGCGCTGTCCGTCATGCCGGTGAGCAATGATTTACCGTTCACTTCGCCTTCTCGAGGAGCACCTTTTTCTGCGCTTCGAATTCGGCGTCTGTGATCAGGCCCTTCTTCCGTAGCTCATCGAGCTTTGTGATCTCGGTGTACAGGTCGAACGGTTTGGCGCTATCCTTGCCTTTGTCACCTGTGTCGATCTTCACGTCGACGCTATCATGCCGCTCGACGACCTTGTCAAGGCGATCAACCATCGTGGTACGCTTTGCCTCTGGGTCCTCCTTGTCGACGACCCGAAACTGGAGTTCGCAGTTGGCAAAATGTCCCGGAAACATGGGCGAGGAATGAAAGGTCAACGGGACCATAACCTTACCCTGCTTCGCGGCGAACGCGGCCGCGTCCCGGTAAACACCTGCCTTGAGGGCTGACTCGTTTCCGAAGATCCCGCCGTGATCGGTGCGAGCCAAAAGGTAGGTGTCGGGCGAGATGCTGACGATCTCGGGATTTGCGCAGGCCGAGAGGATGGCAACGACGGCTGCCAAGCCGATGATGCAGTAGTTCATTGGTACGATCTCTCGCCGACCAGAGGCCCTTCTGGGAGCGACAGATGTCACACAATGGATTGAACCGGTGGATACGACAAGCTCGCTTGTCGGAACAATTCCGACATCGAAAAGTTATCACTTCCCTCCTCCGATTTGCCGGAGCGGAGTCAAGGGAGCCTCGGCCCTTGGGCACGGAAGGGGCGCGGCACCCCGACCGGCCAGGCGGGGCTGGTGCCACTACTCCTCACGCATCGGCGCCGCAGACAATTGCGAGTTTGAACTGGCGACAACCGACGACGCGATTCACTTCGTCGGCGATGACCAAAGATTCCCCAACTCGTTATTCCCCAGAGAGTGCCCGGGCCGAGACTTGAACTCGGACGCCTTACGGCAATGGCTTCTAAGACCATCGTGTCTGCCAATTCCACCACCCGGGCCCTGGAAATTTTCGATTTTGGATTGCGGATTTTGGATTCCCCGAACCCGACTTTCGAGAGTGGGATTTCGGATTTTCGACGGCCTGACGCAAGCGTGGAGTGGCTGCGCCTCGAACCGGCATGACTTGAACCACGGAGGTCTTTAACCACGGATTTCACGGACGGCACGGATTCCCCCAACCCAAGCGCGTTGAATTGACGCGCTTTCCGCTTCCCGGATCTCGCTTCTTCTTCCGGCATTCCGCGTCCCGCTCACGTCACCCTGCTCACTGTTTTTGAACCACGGAGGCACAGAGACAAGGCCCTCATCCCGTCCCCGCCGCCTCTCGGATCAGCAATCCCAAATCGAGAATCCAAAATCGAAAATTACCTCGTCCTATTGACTGAACAAAATGGTGACCTTCGAGTCCGATTGATTGACGACGATGATGTCGTCCCGCCGGCCACCGTTGAGATCGGCCACCGCAAGCAATTCCGGTTCATGCTTTAGATCGATGGTCGCCGCCACCCGCATGGTGCCGTCCGCGCCCTCCAGCACGGTGAGGGTATTGTCGACGTCGTTGGCCACGACGATGTCCGGCACATCGTCGCCGTTCACATCGCCCACCGCCACCGCGTGCGTTCCGCGTCCGGCGGGAAACGGTGAGCCGCGCATCGGACGCGATTGTCCGGTCGCCTGCCCCATTTCCACGTAAATTGACCGCCTGGCCTCCCCCGCATCGGTGGCTTTGCAGGCCAACACCGCATCGACCACGCGGTCATGGTTCAGGTCGGCGAAAGCTACCATCGATGGCCGCTGCTCGATGCGGTAAGGCGCCATAGGCGACGGCACAAAGCCGCCATTCCCGTCACACCAGTAAGTCCGCACCTCGTCGCCGATCACGGTCAGGTCGTCGCACCCATCGTGATTCATGTCGCCGATGATCACCGTTTCGGAATTCTCGACGTGCAGGTTCGACTTCACGAGTGTTTCGCGAAATCCGCCCGTGCCGTCCCCGAGTGCGACCGCCAGATCGCAGTCCGGCAATCCCGCCAGCAACACGCTCAGGTGACCGCTGCGGTCAAACCGGCCCACGCCCTCCAAATGGGGAGTAACGGCGAGCTTTCGGACCCAGATCAAGGCGTCACGCGGCTCCCGACGATGCAGGAAATGAAATTCCCGATGCGGCCTGATGAATCCGTCCTCGCCGTTGCCCAGAGCAACGTCAATGACCCGATCGATGTCGGTGGGCCCGATCGGACGGGGTCAGGCTTTGCTCAGTGCGGCCGGCTTCACACCATTGAATCGACCTTCTCAATTCCTGCATTTTCGTCGTTGCCGAGCGTCATCTGACCTCTGACTTCTGACCGCTGACCGCGGTCCCCAGCCGTTCCCCCATCCGCGCATAGACCTCGGTCTGCCGCGCGCTCTGCTCGAGAAAATCCTCGTCGAAACGGATTCGATCTTTCTGAAAAAGGGTGATCACGCAGGAACCGCCGAAGCGGAAAAGGCCCTTCTCGTCGCCTTTCGCCACCTCTTTGCCGGGCGAAAATGTCTCGAGGATGCTGCCGACCATCGTCGCTCCGACCTCTACCATCGCGACGCGCCCGAATTGGGGCGACTCGATCACCGTCACCATGCGCTTGTTTTCCCACAAATAGGCCAGATTCCGCCGGAGCGCGATCGGCGACACCGAGTAGAGCCAGCCGTTGATCAGGCGCGACTCACCGGGAGTTCCCGCCACGGGAAAATGAAAACGGTGGTAGTCGACGGGACACAGCCGGGAAATCAGGATCGACCCGCCGGCGAACTCCCGCGTCAAATTTCGCTCCGCCTCCGGCCGGTCGCTCTCGCCGAAAAGTCCGGCGAGCGAGAACCGCTGGCCTTTCACGTAGTAGCCTTCCTGCGCGCCGACATCGGCGAAGGCCAGGTGACGCCCGTCGGCTGGCAGCACTGCGACGCCGTCTCCTGTGACAATCGGGCGCGCCGTGGATTTCAGGGCGCGATAAAAGAAGTCGTTGAACGTCTTGAAGACGAACGGACTCTTCACGAACTCGTCCACATCGACGTCATAGGTGCTGATGAAGGGCAGCACGCGCTGGGCACTGAACCGGCGGTTCATCTGCCAGCCGTAGAGTCGCGAGAGCAACGCGCGCTTGACGACGATCTCCAGCGTCAGCCGGCCCAGCGGATTTCCGTAGGTCCACCGCAGCCAGCGATCGCCGTAGATGGTCTCGATCTCAATCTTTTGGCGCGCGCGATGAAAATACTGGACGGGCTCGGTCATCGCCGGTTCACGCCGTCTTCAGGCGACGATGCTGCGACCGCTCGCGCAGCGCCTCGTAAATCGGCATGTTGCCCAGCCATTCCGCCACGCCATAGGCCAGCATGCAGCTGACCAGCAGCGGGAGCATGAAATCGTAGCTGCCCGTCAGCTCGATCATCAGCACGATCCCGGTGAGCGGGGCGCGCACGATGGCGGTGAAGAGCGCGCCCATGCCCAACACGCAAAAGACGCCGGGCGTGAGCTCCGCCGGGGCGTGCGCGACCAGCAGATGCACCCCGTCGCCGAACCACAGCCCCCCCAGCGCGCCGAGGACCAGCAGCGGTGCAAAAATGCCGCCGGCAGCTCCGGAGCCATAGCTCACCATTGTCAGGGAAAAACGGGCGACGACGAAAAGGGGGATCAGGGAGGTGGCAATCCGGCCGGCGAGCGCCATCTGCACCAGGGTGCCGCCGGAACCTGCCAGGCCGGGAACCGTCCAGCCGATGAAACCGACGAACGCCCCCGCCGTCGCGCCCACGGCAAACGCCGGCCAGCGGAGCAGGCGTTCGCGCAAATCGAGCGTGGCCAGCAGGCCGCGATTGAAGGCCACGCCGATGCAGCCGGCGAGCAGCCCCAGCAGGGCGGCCCAGGGCAACGTGGCCACGCCCGGACTGGACATGTTGCTGAGATGGAAGACCGGCAGCTCGCCAATCAGCAGACGGCTCGCGACGTCGCCCGACACCGCGGCCAGAAACGCGGCGACAAACATCACCGGCGTGAAATTCCCATGCAGTTCCTCGAGCACGAAGATCAGGCCCGAAAGCGGTGCATTGAAGGCCGCGGCCAGGCCGGCCCCCGCCCCCGCACTGATGAGCGCGCGTCGCTCGCCCTCGCCGGTCTTCACCCGAAACAAATCCGACACCATGTGGCCCAGCCCCGCGCCCATCTGCACCGTCGGCCCCTCGCGTCCCAGCGCCATGCCGCCGCCGATGGCGGTGACGCCGCCGAGAAATTTCACCCAGAGCATGCGACGCCACTCGGGCTCGGCCTCGCGCAGCAGGATCGCCTTGAGGTGCGGGATGCCGCTGCCGGCGGCATGCGGCGCAAATCGCCGCACCAGCCAGACGCCGCATCCGCCGCCCAGGGCTCCGATCGCCAGTGCGGAGGGAAGGCTGAACCAGCCGGAAAATCGCTCGACCAGCACATCGCGCAGATGCTCGACATTTTCCAGGCTCCAGCGAAAGGCCGAGGCGAAAATGCCGGCGACCACGCCGACAAGAATCGCCTTAAAGACGATGTTGCGCCGTTTGACCTCGGTGCCACCGAGGCCAGTGGTGATTTCAGGAGCGGAACTCACCCGACCAATAACGGGGCGCAGGCCGCTCGCTTCAAGAGGAAAGGCAGGAGCGGCAAAATGCCTCGGTGTTGCCGGGGCATCAGACCCCGGAGTTTCGGACGTGTCACCTTCGGCGCGGGTGCGTACCGGGCCCTCCGGACCCGGCTACATCAATCATGCAACCCGTGAATCGCCGCCTTACTCCAGCAGCAACATCGCTCTTTGGTGTAGCCGGGGGCGTCCGCCCCCGGTCGGTCCGCGCAACCGCTCCGGAATCGGACCGGGCCCTGCGGACCCGGCTACATCAATCCTGCAACCCGTGAATCGCCGCCTTACCCCAGCGGCAACATCGCCCTTTGGTGTAGCCGGGGGCGTCCGACCCCGGTCGATCCGCGCAACCGTTCCGGAACCGGGCCGGGCCCTTCGGACCCGGCTACAATTCCAATTCAAGCACGAATCTTCCAGCCATTGAGGGAAAATGAGTCTTCGCCTGCCACGCCACCATTCCATTGATCCATGCCATGCCCGGACATCTGCGTCGCCTGGCTCAGGTGTGGAAGAAATGCCCCACCTATTTTGTCACTACCTGCACTGCGGGGAGGCAGCCAATTCTGTGCGATGACTTGGTCCACGAGGTCCTGCGGTTGGAATGGCAATCCCTCTCTTCACGTCTCGGCTGGAGCGTCGGTCGTTATGTTGTCATGCCGGACCACGTTCATTTCTTCCTGACGCAATCCTTCGATACCTCCGCATCGCTAGGCTCTGCCGTTGGACAGTGGAAGGAGCGAACGGCCCGACGAATCAACCGATTCCGGCACACGCAAGGACGCGTCTGGCAGCCAGCGTTCTTCGACCATCTGCTTCGCTCGAGCGAATCGCGCTCCGAAAAGTGGGCCTATATTCAGCAAAGTCCGGTCCGCGCCGGGTTGGTCTCCCGCTCATGCGAATGGCCCTATGCAGGTTGGATCCACTACGAATAGACGTGCAGTGTAGCCGGGGGCGTCCGACCCCGGTCGATCCGCGCAACCGCTCCGGAATCGGACCGGGCCCTGCGGACCCGGCTACATCAATCCTGCAACCCGTGAATCGCCGCCTTACCCCAGCAGCAACATCGCCCTTTGGTGTAGCCGGGGGCGTCCGACCCCGGTCGATCCGCGCAACCGTTCCGGAATCGGACCGGGCCTAGCCGGGGGCGTCAGACCCCGGTCGATCCGCGCAACCGTTCCGGAATCGGACCGGGCCCTGCGGACCCGGCTGCATCAATCCTGCAACCAATGAATCGCCGTCTTACCCCAGCACCCATTCGTCGCCCTTGACCTTGAACCTGGCCGTCGCGCCCTCGTTCATCCCTTCGGCACGCGGCGATAGGTTCGCGGCGACTGTCCCATGACGCGCCGAAAGCAACGCGTGAAATAATAAGGATCGGCGTATCCGACCCGTTCCGCGATTTCGCGCACGGGCAGCAGCGTGGTGTCGAGCAACCGGCAGGCATGCTGCACCCGCTGCCGGATCAGGAAATCGATCGGCGCAAAACCGGTCTGCCGGCGAAACAGCGTCGAGTAGTGCGCCACCGACATGTGCGCCGCCGCTGCCAGCTCCTCGAGCCGATGTGACCGCTGCCAGTCACGACGCAGCGCCTCGACCGAGGCCAGGACCCGTTCCGGTGCCGAACGCAGGCCGCGCGGCGAATAGGCGAGCTGGACGACCACGCTCAACGAGTGACGCAAGGCTGCGGCCGCCGCCACCTGGTGCCGGACGGCGAAACCTCGCTCCAGCGCCGCGTGCACCTGCTCAAACGCCACCTCGTCGAGGCGATCGTCGGGCAAGGGACAGACCAGCGGATGCGTGGAACCCGACCCGACCAGCAGCTCGCCCCAGGCGTCGACCTCACGACCCGCAAAATGCGCCCACACAATCGTCCACGGATTTTCCGCGCCCGCGCCGTAAGCGTGCGGTTCGCCTCGCGGCAGCCAAACCAGATCGCCCGGTGAGACCGGCCGCGTTTCGTTGTCGACCCGGACCCATCCTTTTCCCTTCAGACAGAGGATGACGAGCGTCGTGGGCACGCCCCCCGGACGTTTCACCTGATGATAGGCCGCCGCGGGAAAATACCCGGCGTCGGTGACATGCAGTCCCTGCAAGAGGGGATGCGCCCTCGCCTCGGCGCGAAGGGGCTCCGGGAGGACCAGCAGGTGCTGGCCTTCAAATCCTTCGCGACGGAAACGTGGCAACCTCATTTTGTAAGATCGTACAGGTTCTCTGAGCTCCTGTCCATTGCCGAGGTTTCGCCAACTTCATAAGATAGTCCCGGCCCTTTGTCACCCATGCCGACCCCCAGCCCGGTGCAGGTTCGTCGCGAGCCGGTCGTCCTGCCCACCTACGAGCCCCTGCCGCCGGATCGCAATCCGATGTTCCTGGAGAAGCGCGTCTATCAGGGCTCGAGCGGACGCGTCTACCCACTGCCGTGCACGGATCGCATCGCCGAACACGCGCGACCCCGCACCTGGGAAGCCGTTTTCATCGAGAACGACTACCTGCTGGTGATGATGCTGCCCGCCCTGGGCGGCCGCATTCACCGGGCCATGGATAAAACCAACGGCTACGATTTCATCTACTACCAGCCGGTGATCAAACCGGCGCTGGTGGGACTCGCCGGGCCCTGGGCCAGCGGCGGGATCGAGTTCAACTGGCCACAGCATCATCGCCCGTCGACTTTCATGCCGGTCGACGTCGCGGTCGAACATCACGAGGGTGGCTCCGCCACGGTCTGGCTGAGCGAACACGATCCGATGGGACGGATGAAGGGCATGCACGGGGTCCGTCTGCATCCGGACAAATCCTATCTCGAACTCGTGGCGCGGGTCTACAATCGCACGCCCGACGTTCAGACTTTCCTTTGGTGGGCCAACGTCGCCACCCGCGTCCACGAGCAGTATCAGTCGTTTTTTCCCGGGGATGTGACGCATGTCGCGGATCACGCCAAACGGGCCACGAGCGAATTCCCCCGCTGTCGCGGCCGGTACTATGGCATCGACTACGGTCGCCGCCAGCGGGACGGCGTGGCCGCTGCGGAGCAACCGCGGCAGTATCGCCCCGCGCAAAAGTCGGGGCGTCAGGGAGCACCGGGCACGGGGTACGACTATCCGGCCGACGATCTCTCGTGGTACGCGAACATTCCGGTCCCCACGTCGTATATGTGCATGGGCTCGCAGGCCGATTTCGCCGGCGGCTATGACTACCGCGCGCACGCGGGCATCGTGCAGATCGCCAATCATCACATTTCTCCCGGCAAGAAGCAGTGGACGTGGGGCAACCATGAATTCGGGTACGCCTGGGATCGCAATCTCACCGATCCGGACGAAAACGGGGAATATCGGCCGTACATCGAATTGATGGCGGGCGTCTACACCGACAATCAGCCGGATTTTTCCTTTCTTCAGCCGGGCGAAACGCGCACCTGGAGCCAGTATTGGTACCCCCTCCGCGCGATCGGCCCCGCCCAGGTCGCCACCCTCGATGCGGCCGGCAGCCTGCGGGTCAGTCGCGGCATTGCCCACATCGGAGTTGCAACGACGTCCGAGGTGAAGGACGCCGTCGTCGAGTTGCGGCAGGACGCACGTGTGATCGGCACGTGGAAGCAGACGATCGCGCCGGATCGCCCGCTGGCCTTTGAAACTCTGGTCGATGCGCACGCCGCGGCCCGTGACTTTTCCTTGGTCGTTCGGGGGGCGGACGGGCGGAACCTCCTTTCGGTGGAGGAACGCCCGTCCGCCAATGTCCCGCCTCCCCCACCCGCCACCGAGCCGGCGGCGCCCGGCGCCGTCCGGTCCAACGACGAGCTCTACGTGATCGGACTGCACCTCGAGCAGTACCGTCACGCCACGCGTCTGCCGGAGACCTATTGGCGCGAAGGATTGCGCCGCGACCCCGGCGACTCGCGTTGTCATCTCGCGCTCGGCCGCTGGCATTTGCGCCGCGGCGAACTCGACGCGGCGGAAACGCATCTGCGCGCCAGCCTCGCCCGCCTCACCTCGCGCAACCCGAACCCCGCCGACGGCGAGCCCAGTTACCAGTTGGGATTGTGCCTGCAGCAGCAGGCGCTGCGCCGATCCGACGACTCGGTCCGCCTGCGGGACGAGGCTTACGCCGCCTTCTACAAGGCGACCTGGAATCATGCCTGGCAGCCCGCGGCCTTTCATGCACTCGCCGAAATCGACGTCCAGCGTGGCGATCTGGTCGCGGCCCGGGATCACTTGAACCGGGCGTTGCGGGTCAACGCCGACAACCTTCGGGCGCGGAATCTGCTCGTGATGGTGCTTCGCGAGACCGGCTCCCTCGACGAAGCGGAGCGCCTCGTGGCGGAGTCGCTGGCGCTCGATCCCGCGGACTGGTGGTCCCGTCACCTGCGGGGCGACGCGCTGACATGCGACGATCAGATTCGGCTCGATCTGGCCGTGGACCATATTCGTGCCGGTTTGTACGAGCAGGCATTGGAAATTCTGGTCCGGCGCCCGCCCCCCGTCCCGGCGACCCGGAGGAATCGGCGCGCGCCCGGCATCGATCTTCCGAACGCATCGCTCGGCGCCAAACCGATGCTGCACTATTGCTCGGCGTGGATCTGCGCTCGTCTCCATCGAGACGTCGACGAACGACGCCACCTCCGGATCGCCCGCCGCGCGAATCCGGACTATTGCTTTCCCGCTCGCGTTGAAGAGATCGCGTTTCTGGAGCATGCCATCGCGGCCGACGCGCAGGATGCCCGCGCCCCGTTCCTGCTCGGCAACCTGCTCTACGACCGCCGGCGCCACCGCGAGGCGATCGACTGCTGGAAACGTGCCGTCAGACTCGAGCCGGCCAACGCCGTGGCGTGGCGCAACCTCGGGATCGGTTCGTACAACATCCTCGGACAACCTCGCGCCGCACTCCACGCCTACGAACGCGCGGTGCGCTCCGCCCCGCAGGACGCGCGGCTGCTGTTCGAACGCGACCAGCTGTGGAAGCGTCTGGGGAAATCCCCGCACCAGCGACTGCAGGTGCTGCGACGCCACGCCCGACTCGTCGAAAGGCGCGATGACCTTTCCGTGGAATTGTGCGCGCTGTACAATCAGACCGGCCGCCCGGAAAAAGCCCTCGCCCTCGTGTCCAATCGCCGGTTTCAGCCCTGGGAAGGCGGGGAAGGTTTGGCGCTCGGACAGCACGTCCGAACCCACCTCGCGCTCGGGCGCCGGTGCCTGAAACGCCGCGATCCGCCGGGAGCCGTCGCGCACTTCGAGGCCGCGCTCGGCGCACCCGTCAACCTTGGTGAGGCCAAGCATGTGCTCGCCAATCAAAGCGACATCCATTTCTGGCTCGGATGCGCGCACGAGTCTCTGGGTGACAGCGTCAACGCCCGGAAGTATTGGATCATGGCGGCTGAATTTCGCGGCGACTTCCAAGGCATGAGCGTTCGTCCCTTTTCCGAGATGACGTATTATTCCGTGCTCGCCCTCCAGAATCTCGGTCGACTCAAGGAGGCGCGCGCGCTGCTGGATGGCCTTTCGCGCCACGCCGCCCGACTTGCCCGCGAGCCCGCCACAATCGATTATTTTGCCACGTCGTTGCCCACGATGCTTTTGTTCGAAGACGATCTGACCGCTCGTCAGCGCACGACCGCACTGTTCCTTCAGGCGCAGGTGCTGCTCGCCCGTCGGAAAAAGCACGCCGCCCGGAAAGTTCTCCACCAGGTTCTCCATCGCGATCCCAGTCATCCACTCGCCGGAGACCTTCTCTCCTCGACGGGAGACCGGTGAACGCTCCTCGATGAAAAGCCTTCGCTGGCATTTCGGTCTTGCCCTCCTGGCCACGCTCGCCGGCCTTCACGTCGTGGGCGCCGAGACGCCCTCGCTCGAGGGCCGATGGAGTTTCGAACTCGACCGCTCCGCCGTCGGCGAATCCGAACGATGGTATGCGAACCTGCGGGAGCAGCGGTGCCGCCTGCCGGGTACGTTGCCGGGCCAGGGAATTGGCGACGATGTGACGGTCACCACCGCGTGGACGGGCAGCATTTTCGATCGCTCCTGGTTTACCGCGCCGCGCTACGTTCCCTACCGCGAGCCCGGAAACATCAAGGTCCCGTTCTGGCTCCAACCAGACAAATACTATGTCGGCAAGGCGTGGTTCGTGCGGGAATTTGACCTGCCAGTCGGCTGGTCGGACAAGTCGATTCGGCTGTTGCTGGAGCGTCCGCACTGGAAGACCGCGGTCTGGCTCGATGGAGTTTCGCTTGGCTCCCGGGATTCCCTGTCGGTGCCACACGAGTATCGCTTGAGCGCCGCTCTGGCGCCCGGGCGTCATCGGCTGGCGATCTGCGTCGACAACACGCTCGCTCCGGACATCGGCGAAAATTCGCACAGCATCTCCGATCACACGCAGGGAAACTGGAACGGAATTGCCGGACGAATCGAATTGATCGCCACGCCTGCGACCTGGATCGACGATTTGCAGGCGTATCCGGATTATCAGCGCCATCGCGTCACCGTTCGCGGCCACATTTCGCCGACCTCGCCCGCGCAGACAATCCGCGTCCGCTTCGCCGATGAGGCGGCCGGACGACCGGTCGGCTCCGCGATCGAATCCACGGCCACCCGTGACGGAAATTTCGAGGTCGACTATCCCGTGGGCGCCGAAGCGCCGAGCTGGGACGAGTTTTCTCCCGTCGTCCACCATCTTACCGCTTCGCTGGACAACGGTGACCATCGGACGATCGACTTCGGCCTGCGGGAAGTCGCGTCAGTCGGTCGCGAGCTGACGATCAACGGACGCCCGATGTTTCTGCGCGGGACTCTCGACTGCGCGGCATTTCCGCGCACGGGTCACCCTCCGATGGACGTTGCGTCGTGGCGCAAGGAATTTCAGGCGATTCGCGCGCATGGTCTGAATCACGTGCGCTTCCACTCGTGGTGTCCGCCCGAAGCCGCCTTCCAGGCCGCCGACGAGGCCGGCCTGTATCTGCAGGTGGAAGTCGCCTCCTGGCCCAACTGGAGCACCACGCTCGGCGACGGGAAACCGGTCGATGCCTGGCTCGACGCCGAAACCGATCGCATTCTCGACGCCTATGGAAGTCACCCGTCCTTCGCCTTTCTTTGCGCGTGCAACGAGCCGGGCGGCGATCACGCCACCGCATGGCTGGCCCGCTGGGTCACGCGTCATCGATCGCAGGATGGACGTCGTCTCTACACTTCCGGCGCCGGCTGGCCGGAATTGTCGGAGAACGACTATCAGGTCCGGGCCGAGCCGCGCATCCAGCATTGGAAGGAAGGTCTGGCCTCGCGGCTGAATCGCCTCCCTCCCGAAACCGTGACCGACTATCGTGAGATCGTGGCGCGCTCCGTGCGCCCGGTGGTCAGCCATGAGATCGGACAATGGTGCGCCTTTCCGAATTTCGACGAGATGTCGAAGTACACGGGTTATCTGAAACCGCGAAACTTCGAAATCTTTCGCGATGCGCTCGCCCACCGCCACCTTCTGCCACAGGCCGCGGACTTCCTGCGCGCCTCCGGGAAGCTGCAGGCCCTGTGCTACAAGGAGGACATTGAGTCCGCGCTGCGCACGCCGGAGATGGGCGGCTTTCAGTTGCTGGGCTTGTCCGATTTCCCGGGTCAGGGGACGGCGCTCGTCGGAGTGCTGGACGCTTTTTGGGAACAGAAAGGCTACATCTCGCCCGAGGAGTTTCATCGCTTCTGCGGCGCCACCATTCCGCTCGCCCGGCTGCCGCGGCGCGTCTTTACCGACGACGAAAGCCTGTCGGCCGAAATCGAAGTGGCCCATTTCGGCCCGACTCCGCTCAGCGGCGCGAAGGTGAAATGGTCGCTGCGCTCCGACGAGGGCAAGGTCGTACACGAAGGCCGAATTGGACCGGTCGATTTGCGGATCGGTCATGGAGCATCGATCGGACAGGTGACAATTCCCCTGAAAAATTTGCCCGCGCCCGCCCGATACAAGTTGGTGGTCTCAGTCGAAGGCACCTCCGCCGCCAACGACTGGGACGTTTGGGTTTATCCCTCGAAAACCCCGGAGGCACGGCCTCGCGCCGACGTGATGGTGACGCATGCGCTCGACGCCAACGCTCTGGCTGCGCTGGCTCGCGGCGCGCCAGTTGTCCTGTTTCTTGCGCCCGCCAGCCTTCGCCCCGATCCGGACCGACCCGTCGCCCTGGGCTTCACCAGCATATTCTGGAACACCGCGTGGACGAATGGCCAGGCGCCGCACACTCTGGGGATTCTTTGCGACCCCCATCATCCGGCCCTGGCGGGATTTCCCACGGATCCCTGGTCGAACTGGCAATGGTGGTATCCCATCCGGCACGCCGGCGCGATGATCCTCGACGATTTCCCGGCGGAATTGAAGCCGCTGATCCAGGTCGTTCCCGATTGGCACGACCCGCACAAGCTCGCGCTGGCTTTCGAGGCCCGCGTGGGTTCGGGGCGCCTGCTGGTGTGCAGCATCGACCTTGACGGCGACTCGCCCGATCCCGTGCGCCGCCAGCTTCGTGCGAGTCTCCTCGCCTATTCCTCGAGCGCCGAGTTCCGTCCGCAAGTCGATGTCTCCGTCGCCGATGTCGAACGACTGGTCGCCACCTCCTCCCTCCCATGATTGTTTCCGCACCGTCCGCCTCGTCGTCCGACTCGGCGCAACTGAACACGCGCTACATCTGGACCATCGCCTGTGCCGCCGCGCTGGGCGGACTGCTGTTCGGTTGGGACTGGGTCGTGATTGGCGGGGCGAAGCCTTTTTTCGAACGCTACTTCGAGCTCAAGGATCCCGCCCTCGTGGGCTGGGCCAACAGCTGCGCGCTGGTGGGATGTCTCGTCGGCGCGCTGGCCGCCGGCGCAGGCAGCGACCGCTGGGGACGTCGCCGCCTGTTGTTGCTGTCCGCCGCCCTTTTCGCCGGCACCTCCGTGGGCAACGCGCTCGCGGAATCGTTTTCAGTTTTTGTCGGCTGGCGCATCCTCGGTGGCGTCGCCATCGGCCTGGCTTCGAGCCTTTCTCCGATGTACATCTCGGAAGTCGCCCCCGCCGCGATGCGCGGTCGATTGGTGGCGGTGAATCAGTTGACCATTGTGGTGGGAATCCTCCTCGCCCAATTCATCAATTGGTCGCTCGTGCGGCACCTTCCGGCGGGAGCTTCCGACGAATTCATCCGCCAGTCCTGGTTCGGCCAGCAGGGATGGCGCTGGATGTTCGGCCTGACCGCCCTCCCGTCTCTGCTGTTCCTGGTCAGCGTGTTCTTCGTGCCCGAGAGTCCGCGCTGGCTCGCGCAAAAGACCCGGATCGCGGAAGCCCGCGCCACTCTCGTCTGGATCGGCGGCGCCGACTATGCCGCCGCGCGCCTCCGTGAAATCAGCGGCTCCCTGACAACCGGTGCGCCGACCGCCGGCGGCTGGAAGCATCTCCTCGATCCGCGATTGCGAAGGGCGCTGGGCTTGGGGCTGGTCCTCGCCGTCTTCCAGCAATGGTGCGGCATCAATGTCATCTTCAACTACGCCGAGGAAATTTTCAAAGCCGCCGGCTACGACATCTCCGGAGTGCTGGCCAACATCGCGTGGACCGGTTCGGTGAATCTCGTCTTCACGTTTGTCGCGCTCGGTGCGGTTGATCGCCGGGGTCGGCGCCCGCTGCTGCTGCTTGGCTCGGCCGGCCTGGCGTTGATCTATGCCGCCCTCGGCGCGTGCTTCGCGTGCCGCGTGTCCGGATGGCCGTTGCTGCTGCTGGTGCTCGCGGCGATCGGCTGTTACGCGATGTCGCTGGCTCCGGTCACGTGGGTGGTGATAGCGGAGATCTTTCCGAATCGCATCCGCGGCGCCGCGATGTCGGTGGCGGTGGCTGCGTTGTGGATCGCCTGCTTCGTTCTCACCTACACGTTTCCCATTCTCAACGCCCACTTGGGCGCGGCCGGGACGTTCTGGCTCTACGCGGTGACCTGCGTGGCCGGGTTCGCCTTCATTTATCTCCGGCTGCCTGAAACCAAGGGAAAAACCCTCGAGGAACTGGAGCAGCAACTCGGTGGCCCCAAGTAACGCGTAACCTCGCGCGCGGCTCCAGGTCGCCGCCGCCTTTTGCGTCACAAGGGGAAATTCACGCTAGCCGCCCCCAGGCTCTTCTGCTTCCCTGCAGCCGACCCCTACGCGTCGGCGCCGCGTCCCCCATGAAGCCCGAGGCAACTGACCTTGCCGAGCCGCCTGGTGCCACTTCCACCGGCGTGCCCGTCCCTTCCGTTCGACCGGAAACCACCCGGGCTGCGGACCGCGTCAGCTTTGCCGAGAAGGCCGCACTCGGGTCGGGCTACCTCGCGCTCTACTATGGTTATGCCGGAATAAAGGTCCTCGCGATCCCGGTCTACCAGATGAAGCTCGGGGTCGATCCGATCATCTTCGGCGTCGCCCTCGCGATCCCCTGTTTCTGGGATGCGGTGACTGATCCGGTGGTCGGCATGGTCTCGGACAACTGCCATTCCCGGTTTGGCCGGCGCAAGCCGATTATCATCCTGGGCGCGCTCCTGCAGGCGTTGGCGTTCGGACTCATCTGGACGGTGCCAACGGGCCTCGGGCAGTCTGGAACCGTCGCCTATCTCATCGGCACGCTCCTGGTGTTCTACACCTGCTTCTCGGTCTACTCGGTGCCGATGATGAGCCTCACCTATGAGATGACGCCCGACTATCAGGAGCGCACGCGGGTCGGGGCGTACTGCGGATTTTTTTGGAAAACCGGCGAGCTGACCTGCAGCTGGGCGTTCGTCCTCGCCAGCTCGGGCCTCTTCGCCTCGGTGGTGGCCGGCGTCAGGTCCGTGGGCTGGCTGATCGGCCTCGCCATCCTGGGCCTGGTCGGAATGCTGCCCGGCCTTTTCGTCCGCGAGCGCTATTTCAAGAAGGCCGTCGCCCAGCAGCGCGTGCGGATCGGCCCGGCGGTAAAGGCCGTGTTCACCAATCGCGCCTTCGCCGTGCTGGTCGGACTCACCATCTGCCAGGTGATCGCCGGCATGCTCGCCAGCAACATCGATCACTACCTGCTCGTCTACAATGTCTGCGGCGGCGACGTGGCGCTCGGATCACGCTGGAAAAGCGTTCTCTCCACGGGATACGCCGTGATCGGCATCGGCTCGATCTATCCGATCCGGTGGATGGCGAATCGCTACGGCAAACAGACGACTCTCGCCGCCATCTTCGGGCTCGTGCTGCTGGGCTCGTTTGGGAAATGGTTCCTGTTCACGCCGGGAAATCCCTGGAAAATCCTGCTCGATCCCCTGCTCTGCGGGCCGATCTGGACCGCCCTCGCCGTCCTTACACCCTCGATGCTCGCCGACGTGTGCGATGACGACGAACTCCGTCACGGCCTGCGTCGCGAGGGAACGCTCGGGGCGTTGTTCTCGTGGATCCAGAAGTCCGGCTACGGCCTCGCATTTCTCGGCGCGTTTGTGGCGCTCGATCTCACCGGATTTAAGTCGGCGCTCGGCGGCGCGCAACCCGCCGGCGTGACCACGCGGCTGCGCCTGATCCTCACGATCTCGACCGCCGCCTGGGCGCTGATCGCCATCGCGCTCCTTTATCTCTATCCGCTCACGAAGTCGCGGGCCTACCAGATTCGCGACGAGCTCGAGGCCCGCCGCGGCCGGATTTGAGCGAATCCTTTCGGAGCGGCGTTACGCCGTGATTTCGGAAACCTCTCCAACGGCGGCGGCGATTGCCACACTGTAGGAGCGGCTTTATGCCGCGATCTGGAATTTGCGGATGGGCTTGTTAAGGCCGGGGCAATCGCGGCGCAAAGCCGCTCCTACAGTTCGCTATTGCCTCGAAACGCCGCTTTTCCGCGGGCCTGTACATTCCACTGCATGAGTCCCGCTTAGCCGGAGGCATGCAGTTGAAAGTTGAATGTTGAACGTTGAAAGGCCTGACCTAACCGCCAGGTCCGAAGGTCGCCGGAGCCCAGGAACCCCGCACCGTTTGGTTCGCCAATCCATCTCTCAAACAAGCGCACGGATCCGATCGGTCCGGGCCCATTCAACACTCAACTTTCAACATTCAACTGAATCGTTCCGGCTCAGTTGCCCTCGAGCCGGACCGACGCCACCTCAACCCAGGGGTCTTCCGCCTGACCGGTCGCCGCGCCGCGGCCCTCCGGACGAACGGAAAACTGGAGACGCTCGACCTCGGGCAATTTCACGTGATCGCCCGGGCCGCCGCGGCCGGCGGCCGGCGCAATCCAGTAGTTCCATCGCTCCGGGAACCCAAGCGGCAGCATGACCCCGCGCGCCAGGCCCAGGCTTGAGAGCGGCACCCGCAGGTCCTGCCACGCGGTCGCCAGTTCGAGCCGCTTGCTCCATGAGGTGCCATCGGCCTCGACGAGCGTCACGTAGACATGCTGGCCGGCAACCGACCCGCGCACGCGAAGGAGCAGGGCGCCGGCACGGGCCACCAGACCGGCGCGGTCGGCAAGCCGGTCCTTGACGGTCAGGGAAGCCGTGTAGTCGTCGAGCGTCCGATCGAGGCTCAGCGGGAAGATCAGGCGCAGGCAGGCCGGATCGGCGCCGCTGGCCGGCATCGCCTGGAAGATTCCGTGGCGAATGGTGTCGCCAATTCGCGTGTAGAACAGCGCTGGGATGTCGGCGGCCCCGTCAAAGAGCGATAGGGCCGCGTGCGGGTCGACGACCTTCGTGTGCAAAAACTCCCCCTCGTGCTCGGGCAGCCGGACCCGGGCACCCTCCACGACCGCGGTAAAGTAATAGTCGATCGGGCCGGCCGGAAGCCTCCCCGCGGGAAGGGTCTGCGCGTATCGATATCCCTTCGCCCGGCGAAGTGGAAACGTGTCCGCATGGTCCGCGGTCTCACCGGCGATTTTCCAATTCAGGTTGACGTTCGCAACCGTGCCCGCCGCGACCACCGTCACGACGACCGGCACCGGCGAGCCGCTCTCATAGCTCGCGTGCATCTCGGGAATGATCTGCGGCGGCAGGTCCGGTGCGGGTGGACAGACAAACTCGTCGAGCGCCAGCGGGCCGATGCGCGCGGGCAGCTTCGCGCGATCCGGCGGCGCGCCGCGCGAGAGCAAATACACCCCCGGCTGCGCGCGAAAGCCGCCGTCTCTCGCCTGGGTCGCCAACGTGTTGCCCGCATTGATGGCAGTCACCGCATAGCCATCGCCGAGATCCGGCAACCGGATCGTCATTGGCCAGGAGTGCGCGACCAGCCGCGAGGCCACGGTCGTGTGATTGAGGCGCTGGGCAAAAGGGTCCTGCACGATCACCGCGTCGGGATAAACCTCGAGGCGCCAGACGCCTTCCGCCAGCCGGTCGAGGAAGTAGGCTCCGCAGCCTTCATAGGTCACGACGGGCGAGCTGCCGACCCCGGCGACGCGGCGCAGCCGGGAAGCGTCAACCGGCGCGGTCGAAGTGTCGCCGGCTGACAGGTAGGTCTCCGCGGTGACCATTTCGCTCGTATCGTTTTCGTAGCTCACCCGGAACGGCCCGAAGCTGCGGTTGTTCGGGTAGTCGCCGTAGCGGCTCAGGCGTGGAATCGTTCGCATCACTTCCGCCGCAATCACCGCGCTCATCGCCTTGCGGGGCGAATACACCAGATTGAGAAAATGCGTCTGCCAGCCCAGGTTGTACGGTGCCGTGGCCAGCATGTCGTAGGAAAACATGGTGGCGAATTGCGCCCCGACCCCGCGGAAAGCGCGGGCCATCGCCGGGTACATGTAGCCCGTGTTCAAGTCGGGCGAATCGAATTCGTAGACAATCTTCGCGAAGTCCGACAGGTCGGGCCGGTACATCGGCGTGAAGTCGTCGACCGTGCGCAGGAAATTCCCGCGCAATGTGTGTCCCGCCACGAGTCCGGTCGGATACCACGCAAACGTCACGCCCTGCGAAACCGAGGCCTTGATCGCGGGCGCCATGCGGAAGTCCTGGCTCAGGTTGTAGAACAGCAGCTTCTGGCAGCCGGTCTCGCGCACTGCTCCCGCCAGCGCGTCGATGTAGGCGACGGACCCGCCGAAATCCTCCGGGTGATGCCACGGCTCGTTGATGGTCTCGACGAAAAGGATCGCGGGCTCGTCCTTGAGCGCCACACCGGTGTAGGGGTTGATGTGCCGCAGCAGCTGCTTGAGGTAGTTGCATTGCACGGCGATCGCCGCGGGATTGGTCCCCAGTTCGCTTTTCTGGAAGGTCTTCGAAAAGCCCGGATAGGCGTCGGTCTCCTTCCCGTCCGGCCACCACGCGCCGTAGGTGGTGATCGGCGTCAAGAGGATGAAAATGCCGCGCTTCCTCGCCTGCGCGACCGCGTAGTCCAGCACGTCGAGGTGCTCGTTGACGATCAGGTTGCCGTCGCGGTCGCTGTTTTCCCAATCCCCCCAGAGACAGAGCCGCATTCCGTCCCAGCCCATGCGCGCGAAATGGGTCAGGTCCTGCTCCACCAGCTTTTTCCGGTCGGCACCCACCATCCCGGCCGCGCGGAAATCACTGGCGGAAGGCAGGCTGTAATTCGCTCCGAAAAGCGCGACCTCACGGTCGTCGGCGTTCCAGCGGATCACCCCGCGGTCATCGACATGAACCAATTCGGCGGCGGCGGCCCGAACCCCGCCAAGGACCGCCATGCAGGCCAACGCGACCTTCAACGCCTTCATGGCCGTTCAGCGCGGCGTCGGCAGCGGCACCTCAGCTTCGTAGCGGGGCACGATTTCCACCGAGGAAACCGACGCCACCGAATCCGCCGCGCCAAAATCTGGGACCGCACCCGCCGGCACGTAAATCCTCTGCTTCGGACCCGACACCGCATCCTTCCGGAGCGGCAGGATTTCAACCTCGAGTTCGCCTTTCAGGATGGCCGGCGCATATCGCCGCAGGCCCAGGTCGAAGGAGTTTCCGTCGTAGAAATTGTCGTCGAGCAGGTGGCCATCGAGCGTGATGCGGGCGACGTCGCCCTGGTAATGAAGCCGCAGGATCGGGTCGGTCGCGAGATCAACCGCCGCGGGCAAATGGATGCGCCAGACCGCGGCCTGCGCAAAATCGGCGTCGTCGGGCTCCGTGGCGACCGGCTCGGAGATTTTCCCCAGGGGAATTTCCCGCGGCGGGCCGGCCTTGCGCACTCGTTCCGCCGTGGCCGTCGCGCTCGATGTTGCAGGAGCGGTGACCGGCAAGGCGCTGAAGCCCGTTCCGGCGAAGACCTCGACCGCTAGGTCGTCGCGGTTCGTTGATCGCAAACGCAGTCGCTTGCCATCGAACATGAGTCCGGCCTTCGACAGGAACACCCGGCCGGAATTCCGTGGTTGCCCCGAATCTTTCCAGAGCGCCAGGGAATCGGCATCGCTCAGCACGACGAACTGCACCCGGCGCCCGTTGGCTCCGGCCAGCGCGAACGCCACGCCACGACCCGGAGTCACGACGCGTTCCTCCTTCTCGCCGGCAATGGCGAAGCGGGCGGGAACTCCCGGCGTCGCGGCGAAGAACACCGTGCGCACGGTGCCGTCGTCGTCGGAGCAGACCAGCTGCGCCGTGGCGTAGTCCAGGCGCACGCCGCCCAGGTCGAGATTGAAGGGCCAGATGAAGATTCCGTCGGCCGGAACGTCGACCGGGGTGCGGGGAAACGTGAGGGTTCCGCCCGGCAGGCCGATGGCAAACTGCACTCCCGGTTTCACCGGCATCGGGTGGCCGCGCTCGTAGTTGTTCACGAAGACGTAACCGCTTTTTCCGTCCGAGCGCACGGTCCAGCGGAGAGTGGAATGATCGTCCGGACCGCCGGGACGAACGTCCGGCATGGTCGCGGGCATCCGCGCCAGTCCCTCGCCGAAGTCGGCGAGGAAAAGGTGCAGTCGCCGGAGCAGGTGGTAGTGCGGATTCACCTGGGCAAACTCTCCGAGCGGTGCCCCGTAATCGTAGTTTTTCACGGGCAGGTCGTTGTAGTTCGTGTTCAGCGTTCCCTGCGCCTCCATCAGCGTGGTCAGCCGGGCGTCGGGATTCGTTCCGCCGTGGTACATGTAGTAACCCGGCAGCGTGCTGCCGGAACCAAGCTTGATCATGACGGTCGACTCGACGTCCTCGGGACTGATCACCATTCGCCGGTGGTAGCTGCTGATCATTCCCCCGCCCACCTCGCAGGTCAGATACGGATAGCGGTCGACGTCGGGCGCGTCGACCGTGTCGCGCCGCCCGAGCTGCTCGGTGGCGATGTTGTCGTCCACCCGCAGGTTGGAAAACCGGAACGCCGACCAGAATTTTCCCGGCATTTTCGTGAGCTCGCGGTCCCAGAATCCCTCGGCATAGGCGCCGTAGAGCGGGACGATCTCGCCGAATGGCATCGGAGTCGACAGCGCCGGCCAGCCCGTGCGGGTATAGATCGGCACGTCGAGGCCCGCGTCCCGCGCGATTTTTTTCAGCGTGAGCAGATATTCGGCCGGACCCGGGAATTCGTTGTCGAGCTGGATGCCGATCACCGGACCGCCGTCCTTCCAGAGTTCGCCGCGCAGCTGCGTGGCGATCTGCGCGTACAACTCCCGCACGGGCGTGAGGAACGCCTCGTCCGTGGTGCGCAGGCGGACGCCTTTCCTGACCAGCCACTCGGGAAGTCCGCCGTTGCGCACCTCGCCGTGACACCACGGACCGCAGCGCACCACGACGTCGAGCCCGACCTCGCCCGCCTCGCGCACAAATTCGCGCAGGTTGCGCTGGCCCGACCAGTTCCACTGGCCCTCGACTTCCTCGTGATAGATCCAGAAGACGTACGTCGCCACCACCGTGAGGCCGCCGGCCTTCATCTTGAGCAGCTCATCGCGCCATTCCGCCTGCGGATAGCGGCCATAGTGAAACTCGCCCATGACCGGAATGAACGGATGTCCGTTGCGCAGGAAGCTCGCGCTGTCGACCGTGAGCGTCGTGCCATCGGGCCGCGTCGGCGTGCCGAGATGAAATCCCTCCGCCACCGGCGGCGCCGGCGCGCGCACGGCGATCGATAGCGTCTCACCGTAAGTGAATGTAACAAGCCCGATAAAACAGTTCAAAATCAGGGCCAAGCGACGGGAGGGAGAGAACATGGGAGTGATTTTTCGGCGGCGGCGCGACCGGAAGGACGCGAACGGGAATTTCGGGAATGGACCGCGGTTTATTGGACGGAATTTCGTTCGATCAGACGAATGGGAAGCATGGCCAGCCGATCGGCGACGCGCTGACCCATGGTGAGACGATCGAGCATCGCGGCCGCCTGTTCGGCCATCTCGCGCAACGGCTCCTCGATCGTGGTCAGCGGCGGGTTGAGCAGCGAGGACACGCGTTCGTTTTCCCCGCCGATGAGGGAAATGTCCTGCGGCACCTTCAGGCCCATCACATAGGTGAGGATGTGCAGGCACTCGAGCGCCTCGTAGCTCGAGCCCGGCGCGTAGATTGCATCGGCGCCGGCGCGCACGATGCGCGTGACGACCGAAACGTGGTTGCTCTCGGGGCCGAAGAGCGAGACGCACTGCTCGTCGGCGGGCAGGTCGGCCTCGGCCAGCGCCTTCTTGAATCCCTTCAGGCGCTCGGCAAACGCCGTGTAATTGCCGCCCAAAAACGCCGGCCGACGCTTGCCCCGCTCGATGAAATGCCGCGCCGCCAGGTAGCCCGCGTTGAAGTGATCGGAACACACGCGATACTCCGCCGGATCGGCGGGAAACTTGTCGATGTGCACGACCGGCATCCGCTTCTCCAGGTCGGCCACGAGCTCGCGCAGGGCCTTGTCCTGGGTGACCACGACAATGCCGTCGAAAAACTTGATCGGCAGTTCCTCGAACGGATTGAGCGGAAGCAGCACGCCGATGTTGCGCCGCGAAAAGGCATGCGACAGGTGAGCCGTGAGGGTGGCGGTGTAGCCCCCGACGCGATCGGGATAGGTGGGCTCGGAAAGGATCACCATTTCCCGATTCCGGACCGAGGCCTGCGGCTTCAGGTTGAGCTCCGCCGCCGCGCGCAATACGCTTTCCCGGGTTTCCGCCTTCACGCGATCGCGATTGTTCAACACGCGACTGACGGTTCCCGGGGAAACATTGGCCAGTCGCGCCAGGTCGTAGATGGTGGCCTTCTTGCCGGCCGCATGCTCCACCGACGCTTTTCGCGGCGGGAGTCCGTCATGGCCTTTCCCCGGGGAGTGTTTCTTCACGATAGGAATGGGTGAGATGAAGCCGGTTGGGTACAAACCCTTTCACGTCGTCCGGAAGACGCGGTCCTGCCGGTGCCCGCGCGGCAGGCGCCGGGACAAAACGGCGCCGAACAAGCCCCAAATAAGGGCGCGCCGCAAGAGCGGATGGCCGGACTAATCTTCAAAGAGCAGGACCTTTCTTCGGATGTTCCCAGAGCGTCACGCGGGAGACGCCCGTGTAGGGAGGGTAAAACAGGAACGCGCCGGTAACCAGCTCCGTCCGGCCGTCGTTGAACATATCCGCCGCCTTGACCACGATCAGGTGGGTCGGACGGTGGGCCAGCACCCGGGGAATGAAGTGATTGGTTCCGTCATTCTCGAAACACAGCAGCGAGACCGATTTCGGATCGCTCCAGTCATTGAAGCCGCTGCACGTCACGATGTCGGGAAAACCGTCGCCGTTGAGGTCGACCACCACCGGACTGAACGCCCCGGGAAAATCGCCCACGCGATGATAGACGAACCGGCCGTCCCCTTGATTCTCGAGCCACTGGACGCCGTGCCACGGGCGCAATCCGGGGGTCGCGTAGTCGAAGCCGTCGCCATTAGTGTAGACGATGTCAGGCCGGCCGTCCTTGTTGATATCGGCAATGCAGAGGCCGCTGCTGCCGAAATCCTTGTTGGTCGAACCATACAGCACCCGGTCGCGAAAATGACCGGCGCCATCGCCGAAAAACGCATGGACTTCCTCCGAGTCCTGCGAAACGAGCGCGACGATATCGAGTTTCCCATCGCCATTCAAATCCGCCACGGGAGCGTGAATGGTCCCCGGCAGATCGAGCAGCTGATGGCTCCGAAACTGGCCGTTGCCGAGATTTTCCATCCAGCGAATTTCGCCTTCCAGATATCCGAACTGACCGACGACCAGATCGAGCCGCCCGGAATTGGTCAGCTTGGCGGCCGCGACGTACGTGACGCGCGCCACGTTCTCGAGCAGGACGTGATTGGTGAAATGATTCTGGCCGTCATTCTCCAACACCACCACGGATCCCGTCTTCAGATTGCTCGGGGGAACGACACCCATGGACGAAACCAGCACGTCGAGATGCCCGGTCCCCCGCAGGTCGGCGACCTCGACATGGGCCGGCCCGGCCACCGGCTGTCCGATGTCCTGCTCCTCGAACACCCCCAGACTGACCTGACGAATCCAGCTGACCTTGTTGAGCCGGCCTTCGCAGACGATGATGTCCTTGAGGCCGTCGCCATCGAGATCGACCACCAGGAGATCGGTGATCCAGGGCAGACCCTCCGCCGGTCGGCCGATGTTGCGCGGAACAAAAGTGTCCGGACCCAGGGCCGACTGGCCTCCGGCCGCCAACCCTTGAGTCACCGCGGTTGCCGGCCTGTGGCCACGCCACATCCAGAGTCCGGCCGCGGCCACGGCCACGACGATTGCGCTAGAAACCAGCATCGCGCGCTTCATGCGTCCGATGTGCCTTGTCGCCTCGCGGAACTGGAATGGCCGGGGTTCATTTGAACGTGTCCGCATCGATGCGGCCGTCGAGTCGTCGCGCCAGCGCGGCGCCGAGATTCGCCTCGGTGGCGGAAGTCAGCTCGCGGGCCCGAAGCCAGTTGCGCCGCGCGTTGTCGGGATTGCCCTGCTGATACCAGACGTCGCCCAGACTGAGGAAAATCGTGGGATTCGCCGGCTGCAGGGCCGCCAGCTTTTCCAGCGGCGCCACGGCGCGGTCGAAATGTCGCGCCTGAACCAGCACCGTGGCCTGCGCGGCCAGACCGCGGGCGTCGTCCGGCTGCACGCCGACCAGTTTGCCGAAATAATTCGCGGCGGGTTCCAGATGACCCGCGGCAACCTCCGCCTGACCGAGGCTGAAATAACCCCGGCCGAGCATCTCCGCCACCGTGGGCGCCAGCGGAGATTTGCGGTCGATGAGCGCGGCCGCCTGCTCGAGCGGCTTGATCGCCGCCGCGGCGTCGGACCGGCCCAGATAATATTCCCCCAGCAACACGCGGGATGGAATGTCCGTGGAGTAGATCGTGGCAATGCGCTGCAGGCATTGGGCCGCGGCCTGCCTTTCCCCGGCCGCCCACAGAATCTTTCCCAGGCTGACATTGGCCGAATAGAGATAGGGCTCCTTGGCCAGCGCCTTCGTCAAAAGGGTGCGGGCGAGGGCCTCGTCGTGCCGCGCCAAAGCCACCTCGGCATAGGCGGAGACGATCGGAATGGAGTCAGGAAGTTTGGTGTAGTATTCGGCAAGCAACGACGCAGCCTCCCCGTCCCGGTTCAATGTGCGCAGCGACTGCACCAGATACGGGCAGATCTTTTCCGGGTCACCGCCGCGGGCGAGCGCCTCGCGGTATTGCGTCACTGCCTCGGCGTCGTTGTGACTTTGGGCCGCCGACCACCCGCGCAGCAGCGGCGGCACCGAACTGCGGGGATCGAGTTCCTCCACTCTTCGTATCAGCGGAACCGCCCGATCCATCTGGCCGGTCTTGGCGTAATCCTCAAAGGCCAGCGACAGCCGCTGCCGATCATAGCAATCCTCCAGCAAGCCATCGAGCCACGGATCGGCCGGAATCGGCTCCGGCTTCTGGCGGCTCCATTCGGTCATCGCGGCGGCCCGGTCGGACTCACCCCGGCGATCGAGCACCTGGGCGAACAGCCCTGCCGCGGCCGTGGCTTCGGGGTGACTCGCCATCAATTCCTCCAGGGTGGCCACCGCGGCATCATCGTCTCCGTCCTGCAGCTGGATTCGCGCCAAGCCGTAGGCCGCCTGCGGCTGGTCGGGCTCCGCCTGCAGAATGGTTGCATATTCCCTTTTCGCCGCGCTGCTTTGGCCGGACTTGAAGAGGACTTCCGCCAAAGCCAGTCGCGCGGGCCGATAGTCGGGACTCGCCGCGACCGTGGCCTGCAGTTCGCGCTGCGCCTCCGCCAGGTCGCCGGCGCGGCGATCCAGATCGGCGAGAAGATAATGATCCTGGCCGGTGAGACCGCCGGGCGAGCGGGCGATCAGCGCGAAACACCGCCGGGCTTCGTCCCCGAGACCATTGGCCAGATAGAGCGTGGCGAGCCGCCGCAGATCCGCCGGGGCATAGTCCGCGTCCCTCACCTGAACACGCGCCTTTTGCAACGCCTGCGCGAATTCAGCCGGAAGTTGCGCATAGGAAACTTCCGGCCCGAGACGTGAATCGGGGCGAGTCCTCCAGACCAAAGCGCCCGCCACCAGGATGGCACCACCGACTCCGGCCATGATCCAGAGGGCGGGCCGGCGCGCCCGCTTCGTCGTCACGGGCATGACGGGTCGAGTTTTCCGGGCCATCGATCGGTGTCGACGATCAAAAGTGGCGCTGGAGAAAGTGGTCATGGAGAAGGCAGGGGCAAACCCGCCGACGCGTCGCCCGACCCTGGCGGAGGCGACGCGATCGCGGAAACAAAAGGCCCTCCCGGTTGCGCCAAGAGGGCCCGCAAGGCTGGCACGCGCGGACGCGTGGCTAGAAGTCTACTTTGGCGGTGAAATAGAACGTTCGAGGCTGAACTATGGTGAACAATTGATGGGTGCCGTCGGAGTTGGCATTGACGGGCATGTAGCCACCTCCGGTCTGCAGGTTCATACCTCGCAATTGGAATGACAGAATATACTTCTTCTCGAGGCGCATGGTGTAGCCGATCCAGGCGTCGACATCCACCTGCGCCGGCGCGGTGTAGGGATGATCGAGGTCGAGTCCGACCACCGCTCCAGAGCTATTGTAGATGGCGGGATTGCCGATGACCGTCGCATCGAGGAAGCGAAGGCCAGTGCCGAAGTTGAACCCGTTCAGCGGGCCGTCCGTGAAGGAGTAGTTGGTGACCAGGGATTCCTTCCAGCGGTGCAGCTGTTGGGCCGGCTGGCCGGAGGAGGCCTGGTACGCAATGAACGGTCCGAGCACGTCGTTGTTGAAGACCTGCTGGCCCGTCTCGGGCTGACCGGACCAGTCCTGCTTGGTCGTGTACGGCCCGTTCCACAGTCCATTCGCCTGCCAGTAGGCCACGCGTTCGTTGATGAACGTCGTCAGGGCGGGCGCGATGTTCGTGGAAATCGACTCGGTCTTGGTCACGCTGCCGTAGATGCGCCAGTTCTTGTTCACGTTGTACGTGATTTCGAACTCGAGGCCGTTGGCCACGTTGCTCTGGGTATAGGCATTCGCGAGCGCCTGTTCACCCGTCGTGATCCCCGGGGCCAGGCCGGTGGTGTAATTTGCCACTCCCGCCTGCTTGGCGAGATCGGCGAACGCGCCCATGCCGTTCGCATTGTTGTTGCTCAACAGAATGAACGGCAGGCTCCACTGCACCAGCGGGAAGTTCACCGAGGGAGCCGGGCCATTGATCGCGCTCGTCTTCCACCAGTCCAGCTTGGCGTTCAACTTGCCGTCGAAGAGATCGAACGACACGCCGTAGTCCTTCGACTCGCCCGTCGGATCGGGAGTCGCATTGCCGAGCAGGTCGATTGAACCGGCATTGGGAATGAAGTTCTGCGACTTTGTGTAGAACACGCTCAGCCATTTCAGATTGGCCGAGCCCAGTTGGGGGCCGTGCACGACGACGCCGTAGGTCTTGGTGGTCGCGGACACATTGACCAAGTCCGGATAGTCGCCCGCCAGTCCTCCGCTCTGGTCGGCAAATGCCGAGTCGTCGGAGTCACGACGAATGCCGACCATGGGAACGACGAGATCGTCGAGCAGGTAGGCCTGCAGCACCACGGCGGACGTGCTGAGTTTGACGAGGTGCTTGTCCTCTTCCTTGAGCTGGTACACCTCGCTGAGCGTCCCCATGGTGCCGTCGTTGTTCGTGTACGGCTGGTTGTTCGCCAGCGAGGGCACCTGTGCGACCGCCGTCGTGAAGTAGCCGTTGGCCGCGGAACCACCCGTGTAGGAGATGACGCCCGGGCCGCCGCCGACCGCCGTGCTGCTGCCCGAAGTGGCGGCGTTGTAGTCGATGAAGTCCTGTTCGGTCTGCCGTTGCTCAAGGAAACCGGTCAGGCGATAGCGGCCGAGCCAGCGGTTGTATTTGGTGAGATCGAGATCGTAAGTGACCGTGCCACGCGCCACGCGATTGCCGGAGTTCGTGGTCTGCTTGTTGTCGAGACCCGCGAAATACATGTAGGTGTGCCCGAAGTTCGGATTGGGCGCACCCCACGGGAGGGTGGCGTTGACGTCGATCTGATCGGCCACGTAATCCGGCCGGCCCAGTTGCAGCTGGTCGGAGAACATGTGCTCATGGAGGAAGGCCAGATTCAAATTGAGTCCGGGCGCCAGTCCCTGATCGATCGAGAATTCGAAGGTGCGCAGTTTGTTGTGCTCGCGCGTGCCCTCGGTGTTGAGGCGGTCCCAGTCGCCATACTGATTGTTCGCGAAGCGGATCGGCGACCAGATTCCCACATTGGAAAGATTCTGCTGCAGGAAGGTGTACTGGCCGCTGTTGTTGTAGGCACCGATGATCGATCCGTCCGGATTGTAGTAAACGTTCGGTCCGCTGTTGGGGCCGCCGTTGAAGAGAAAGGGCGCACCCACGCCCTGCGCGGGACTGGAAGGCTTGCCGAGCTGCAGCCACTGCGTGATGTCGTCCTCGGGCGTGAAGGTATTCGGCAGCGCCTGGCGAATGTCCACGTTTTCGAACGACGCGTGGATCGTGGTGTTCTTGAACGGATGATAGGTGGTCGCGAAATACAACCGGCGATCCTTGTCCCACGCCGGCTGCTGACGGAAGCCCTTGTCCGACCACTCGCCGGCGAACCGGAAGGCCACGACGTCGCTCACCGACCCGATGTTCGTGTTGAAGGTGGCGCGCTTGTCACCATAGCTGCCGTAGCGGGCGGTCAGCTCGGTGGCATCCTTGCCCAGCATCGCCTCCTGCGGCGAATAGTTGATGATGCCCGCCGGCGAACCCAGGCCCGCGAGGACCGAATTGGGACCGCGGCTGATCGTGACGCTGTCGAGATTGTAGGCATCGAAGCCGACCGATGTGCCCGAGGAGAGCGTCGTCAGGGGCTGCTCCGTGAGGGAGTAGAAATAATTGCGCGTGACATCGAACGGCGACAGGCCGCGGCCCCGCGTGGAGGCATTGGGATCCTGCGCGGCATTGTCGCCCGTGCGCCCGAGCTCCGGCGTATTGGCCTGAAAGTCGCGGGTGCCTTCGGCGCCCACCATGTAGGTGAGGAGATCGTTCGCGCTGGTGGCGCCGACGTCATCCATGAATTCCTTGGTGACCACCGAAATTGGTCCCGCGAGATCCCGCAGATCGGTGTTGATGCGGGTGCCGGCGAGAGTGTTGTTGGCGCGATAGCCGTAGTCCTTGCTGGCATCGACTTCGAACGGCGACAGCCGGATGGGCTGTTCGCTCGCGTCTTTGTCCTTCTTCTCGACTTGAGGCGCAGGCGCGGCGTTGTCCGGTGGGGGTGTGGCGGGACTGGCGACCTGGGCCAGTCCGGAGTTCTGCAGCAAGAACAGGAGGGTCGTCGCAACCAGGAGACGACTTTTTCCTGTCAGGGGTTGGTTGGCTTGCATGTTAGGTTGATGGGTAACTTACGGAACAAAAGGGGTGGCCGCGCCGGCCAGGGATGGACTCAGGGGAAAACGAGCCACCGATCGGACAGTGGCCGAAGAGCTGAAAACGAGGGGTGAATGGAGCGAAACAAGGGGTAACTCGCGCGCAACGGGTTCGAGGGCGCCATTCTACCACTTATTTGTCAACAGTATTTTCTTTTATAAAACTGTTTTACAGTGCATTCGGCCCGCTTCAGCGACGAAGCGCATGGCTGCGCTGGAGGGCGGCCGACCTCGGCCGCCGCCAACTCTCGTCGCGAAAACCGTCGAGAGTGAAACGCTTCTTGCGCAACGTGGATCTTCGGCGGGCGAGGTCGCCCGCCCTCCAAGGAACCACCGCCCTACCGGTTTTCTTCCGAGAGCACGACACTCTCCTCGCCCGTCCGAAGTTCCCGTTCTGACGTCGCTCCCGAAGGCCAGCGCACGTGCAGGGAGCGTGGCGGATTGCCGTCCGGCCAGCCGAAGTAAAGTCCGGCGGTCGACTGGCTGAAGTAGCCCGAGCCCGCGAACACTTCCACGGTTTGCGTGCCGCCGTCAGACATCGTGAGTGTCGCCCGCGCTCCGATCGCCATGGGGTTGCCGGTGTCTCCGTGCAAACGAACCCACAAATAATGGTGCCCGGGAATCGGATTCGCTTCGAAGGCAAGCGTCGTGGAGTTGTTGCGCGAGACCATCAGGTCGGGCCAGCCGTCGCCGTTCAGGTCGACCATCGCCAGCGCCTTCGCGTCACCGGGCATGAGGACTCCGCTGTCGCGCGGAGCGACCACATCGAAGTGTCCATGACCATCTCCGCGCAGCAACAAGCCCAGCCCTCCATCGAAGCGACCCACCGAGGGAATCGGTGCATAGGAATTTTGCACAACAACGAGGTCGGCCTTGCCGTCGCCATCGAGGTCGTTCGCCACGATCCCGTAGATCGGCGCAATTTGTGCGAGGCGCGGCAGCGGCTCGAAACGGTAGGTGCCGTCGGACTGACTCAGAAAGATTCCGCTGCGCAGTTCCGTCGCCGCCCAGCGCGTGGCCGCCGACAGTTTGTCCGTCCCGAGAATTTCCTCCAGTGTGGCCCGGGCATAAAAATCGTTGCGAGGAAACTTGCGCAGAATCGACGGAATGGCTGCGCCCAGATCCTTGCGGGTTCGCCAGGGATAGAGCTTGTCGCCTTCGAAATACGCCTCGATGAGTTCGCTGCCGCCGTCGCCCTTGAAGTCTCCGGCATACAGAATGGCGGGATGGGTGGGGTCGGCATGGTAGGGAGTGTTCAGTCCCACATTGCCCACGACGAAGTCGGGCTTCCCGTCGCCGTTAAAATCCGCCGACGCGATCGAGTTCCACCAGCCGCTGCCGGCGGCGCCAAAGCCCGCCTTGTCCGTCCAGTCCTCGAAGTGTCCGTGGGCGTTGTGGAAATATCTCACCTGTCCCCACTCCACGGTCAGCAAGAGATCCGGCCAGCCGTCGCCGTCGACATCGCTCCACAGCGCTCCGGTCACCATTCCGATCTTTGCCAGCGATGGTGACCATTGCGTGGTGACGTCTTCAAATCGGCCGCCGCGATTCGCCCACAAGGCACTGCGGGGGGCCTCCGGATAGTTGCCCGGTACGACCCGTCCGCCCAGAAACACTCCGAGGCGCCCCGAATGATCGAAGTCGGCCGCGGCGACCGCTCCGATGCTGACCGGCAACGCGGGCAAGGTATCGGCCGGCGCGGCGACAAATCCGCCTTTGCCATCTCCGAGCCAGAGCGTGGGCTGAAAATCGGGCGAACCCGCCGGACGGTTCACTCCACCCCGGGTTTGCAGAAGATCCGTGTGACCGTCGCCGTTGGCCTCGAACAAGAGCACCGGTCCGTCGCTCAATGGACCCGCCTCCGCAGGCAGCGCTTGCGACGCGGCAAAGTGACCGGCTCCATCCGGACGAATGACTCGCATCGGATCCTGCGGCGTTCCTCCGAGCAGCAACACCTCGGATGAATCACTCTCGAGTCGCCCCACTGCCAGCGACGGTCCGCGCCGATTCAACCGCATCGGCAACAATCCCTGCTGCACGTTCTCGTCCACCGTTATCTCGCGCGCCGACAGCGAAAGGCCTCGCAGCGCGCTGGCCTCGTGAAATCGCGGCTCCGCTCGCTTCGCTGTAGCGACGGGTGAAGACTCACTCGGTTCTGTGATCGTGTACCGCTTGTCCACTGCCAGATCACTGAATGTTTGCTCGATTCCACTCGGCCAAACCACGGTCAGGCGTCGGATCAATTGATCCGGTCCCAGCCCGAAATGCACCACCGGCTCGGAACTCGAGAGCAGTCCGCGTGCGAGGGTCAGCGGACGCACCTGTTGACCCAGCGCCGACTCGATCCGCACCGTCGCCCCGATCCCGAAGCGATTCGAGCGCGTGCCGCGCAACGCGACGATGATCCGGTGACCCTCCGACTCGTCGTTGCGCAGCACGGTCAGCTGCTGCCGATAGTTCGAATAAATCAGGTCGAGATCCCCGTCGCCGTCGAGATCGCCGGTCGCCATGCCGAAACCGACTCCCTTTTGATTCAAGCCCCAGGCGGCACTCACATCCTCAAAGCGAAGATCGCCCCGGTTGCGGTAAGCGAGATGTTGCTCGGCCAGAATGGGACTCGCTCGCTCGATCCTGACCTTGTCCTCGGGCGTCGCAGCCCGCTCGATCCGCGTGATAGTATCCACGTTGGTGACTTCGCGGTGCATCCCGTTCGTCACGAAAAGATCGAGCCGTCCATCGTCGTCGAAATCCTCGAAGCGCACCGACCAGGTCCAGTCCGTGGCGGCGATGCCGGTCAAGAACGCCGCCTCCAGGCAGCGTCCGGTGCCGGTGTTCAGGTAGAGCGCGTTGCGCGGGTATTGCGGAGCCGACGCGTCGCCCTCGGGCGGATCGAGCTTGAAACTGCGCGCGGCGGCCATCGTGCGCTGGTCCTTCTGATGTGTGGTCGCCGCCATGTCGGAAGCGAAAAAATCAACCAGTCCGTCATTGTTCACGTCACCAAGATCGGAACCCATCGACGAATACGGCATGTGCGGCACGACGGCATCGATGAGGTTCGTGAAGGTGCCGTCGCGGTTGTTTCGGTAGAGCTTGTCCGGAGCGGCAAAATCGTTCGCGACATACAAATCGGGCCAGCCGTCGCCGTCGAAATCCCACCACACCGCCGAATGTCCCTGGCCTTCTCCGATGATCCCGGCCTTGGCGGTGACTTCCGTGAACGTGCCGTCGCCGTTGTTGTGGAAAAGATAGTTGCGCTGCCCGTTCGGATGCGCCGAAGCATCGAGCAAATTGGTCTGGATGAATACATCGAGCCAGCCATCGCGGTCGTAGTCGCCGAAGACCGCCATTACCGACGCGTCCTTCACCGCCAGGCCGCGCTTCGCCGCCTCCTCCTTGAACGTGCCGTCGCCCTGGTTGATATAGAGCAGATTGGGCGCATTGAAGCGGCAGACGTAGATGTCGAGCAGGCCGTCGTTGTTCACGTCCACGAACGTCACGCCCTGCTTCCAGATCGCCGCGTCGGCGCCATGATCGCCGACGCCCGCCTTTTCCGTCACGTCCTCGAACTTCCAGTTCCCCAGATTGCGAAACAACCGGCAGCTCTCCGTCTTGCTCACCACGAAAATGTCCGGCCGGCCGTCGTTGTCGATGTCTCCGATCGCCACGCCCGTGCCGATGGCGCCCACTTCGAATTCATGGACGCGATCGGCCCACAAGCGCGGATCTGTCGCGCTGCCTCCCGGCGGAGGATCCGCGTACTTGTTTTCCGTGACCAAACCGGTCGCCTCGGGCGGCAGCAGAGTGAACAGCGTCGGCCCGCGCGGACCGGATCGCGGCGCCAGGGGTTCGGCGTGGATCGCCGCAGCGCCTCCGGCTCCCGCCAGAGGGCTCGCGAAAAATCCGGCCACAAAAAAAGCCGCGACTGCGGTCCGCCACCGACCGTTCCGACTGCTTCGGAATTTCACGGCCGCGCCTCCTTCACTTCAAGCACCGCGGGCAGGGACGCCAACGCGTCCTCCGTCGTGTTTCCCGAAGGCCAGCGGACCTGGACTCGCGTCGGAGGATCGGCCTCGGTCCAACCGAAAAAGACCATCGGTGCAGATTGGCTGTTGTAGCCGGAACCGGCGGCCACCTCGGCCATCCGGTTCGCTCCGTGCTGAAATTCCAGCACCACCCTGGCGCCGACACCCCACGGATTCCCGGGCCGTCCGCGAAGCACGACTTCGAGACTATGGCGTCCAGGCGAACCGCCGTTCGCAAAGGCAAATCCGGAATCGTCGTTGCGCGACGCCAGCAAATCGGGCCAGCCATCGCCGTTGAGATCCAGCGTCACGAGAGCCTTCGCGTCGCCCGGGACAACCAATCCGCTTTCCCGGGGCGGCACGGCGGCAAAATTTCCGCGCCCGTCGCCGCGCAAGAACACCCCGAGCCCACCGTCGAAGCGACCGACCGACGGGATGGGCGCATACGAATTTTGCACTGTCACGATGCCCGGATTCCCGCTGCCCTCAAAGTCGCCGGCGACGACGCCGTAGATCGGCGCAATCTGCGCCAGTCGGGGCAACGGTTCGAACCGGTACGTGCCGTCCGGCTGACTCAGGAACACGCCGCTGCGAAATTCCGTCGCGACCCACCGCGTCGCGCCGGCCAATGCCGCCGGGTCCACGATGTCCCCGAGCGTCGCGCGAGCGTACGGATCGCTGCGCGGAAATTTCCGCAGGATCGAGGGGATGGCGGCCCCGAGATCGCGGCGCGTTCGCCAGGGATAGAGCTTGTCGCCCTCGAAGTACGCCTCGATGAGTTCGCGGCCGCCGTCGCCGCGAAAATCGCCGTCCAAAAGCAGCGCCGGATGGACGGGATCCGCCTGGTACGGCGTGTTCAGTCCCAGATTTCCCACGACAAAGTCGGGCTTCCCGTCGCCGTTGAAATCGGCCGAGGCGATGGAATTCCACCAGCCGCTCCCGGCGCTGGCGAAACGCGCCCGCTCGGTCCAGTCCTCGAGACCGCCGTGACCGGTGTTGTGGAAATATTTCACCGAACCCCACTCGAGCGCGAGCAGCAGGTCCGGCCAGCCGTCGCCATCGACATCGGTCCACAACGCACCGCTGACCATGCCCACACCGGCCAGCGCAGGCGCCCACTGCGCGGTCACATCCTCAAATCGTCCGCCCCGATTGGCGAGCAGTGCGCTGCGCGGTGATTGCGGATATTTTCCCGGACGCACACGCCCGCCAATGAACAGTCCGAGGCGGCCCGAATGATCGAAATCCGCCGCGGTCACGGCGCCGGCGCTGATTGGCAAATCCGGCAGCGTGCCCGGCGGAGCCGGCGCATAGCCGCCGTGCGCATCCTCCAGAAAAAGAAGCGGCTGATAGGCGTTGTCCCCGTCGGGCGCCGCATCGCCGGCTCGCGTGACGAGCAGGTCGGCCCGCCCCTGCCCGGAGGCGTCGAAGAAAAGGAGCGGACCGTCATCGAGCGCCGCTCCGTCGCTGACGGCGAATCCCGCGACGGTTTCAGTCCGCTCTCGCGAGAAATGCCGCACCAATCTTGGAGAACGCGTGGTCCCTCCGACCGCCACCTTGGCGTCCGGCCAGCCTCCGCTGACCGCGAGCGCGGGACCGTTCCGGTCAAGCCGGCGAGGCAGCAGCGGATTCGGGGAGCGCGGGGTCGCACCTTCCTCCATCCGCGGGATCAACGGAAGGGTGTCAGTCACGTCCCGCCACAACGGCAATGCACCTTTTCCGGTGGGCGCGGTCGTTACGCGATCGGAAGCGGGCTCGGTCACCGTATAGAACCGATCGGCGTCGAGGCCGGTGAATTCCTGCACCTGCCCGCCGGGCCAGTTGACGACCATCCGGTCGATCCGCGAATCCTCCCCCATCCCAAAATGCGCCATGGGTTCCGAACTCGACAACACGCCGCGCGCCAGCACCAGCGGGCGCACCTGCACGCCGTGCGCCGTTTCGATCCGGATCGTGGCTCCGATCCCGAACCGGTTCGAGCGCACGCCGTGCAAGGCCACATTGACGCGATGGCCCTGATCCGAGTCGTTGCGCATCACGGTCACGCCCTTCTTGTAGTTCGAATAAACCAAATCCAGGTCGCCATCCCCGTCGAGGTCGCCGAACGCGGCCCCATAACTCACCCCTTTCCCATCAAGGCCCCAGGCCGCGCTGACGTTCTCGAACTGCAGGTCGCCCAGATTGCGAAACGCGAGGTGCGACTCCGCCAGCACGGGACTCGCTTTTTCCATCCGCACCTTCTCCTCCAGCGTCGTCGCCGCCGCCATCCGGGCCATCAGGTCCGCGTTGTGCGACTCGCGGTGCATTCCGTTGGTCACGAACAAATCGATCCGACCGTCGTCATCGAGATCCTCGAGCCGAACCGCCCACGTCCAGTCCGTCGCGGCGATGCCCGCCAGGCAGGCGGCCTCCAGGCAACGACCCGTCCCCGTGTTGAGGTAGAGCGCATTGCGCATCACGAAGGGCGCCCCGGAATTCGGCGTGGGATCGACGATCAGGCTCCGCGCGTTGGCCATCGTGCGCTGGTCCTTCTGATGACTCGTCGCGGCCATGTCGGCCACGAACAGGTCGACCAATCCGTCGTTGTTCACGTCGCCGAGATCCGAACCCATCGAGGAGAACGGCATGTGCGGCACGACGCGATCGATGACGTTGGTGAATGTGCCGTCGTGATTGTTGCGCCAGAGCTGATCCGGGGGCGTGAAGTCGTTCGCGACGTAGAGGTCGGGCCAGCCATCGCCGTCGAAATCCCACCAGACCGCCGAATGTCCCTGCGCCTCGCCGACGATTCCCGCCTTCGTGGTGACATCCTTGAACGTGCCGTCACCGTTGTTGTGAAAAAGGTAATTGCGCCGGTGATAACGCTGGTCCGTCGAGTCGGGCCGGTTGGTTTGGATGAACACGTCGAGAAAGCCGTCGCGATCGTAGTCGCAGAATGCCGCCATGACCGACGCGTCGTTGACCGCCAGACCGCGCTTCGCCGCCTCCTCCTTGAACGTGCCGTCACCCTGGTTGATGTAGAGCAGATTCGGCGCGTTGAAGCGGCAGACATAAATATCGAGCAGACCGTCGTTGTTCACGTCCACGAACGTCACCCCCTGTTTCCATATCGCCGCGTCGGCGCCATGATCGCCGACGCCGGCCTTCTCGGTCACATCCTCGAACTTCCAGTTCCCCAGATTGCGAAACAGCCGGCAGCTTTCAGTCTTGCTCACCACGAAAATATCGGGGCGGCCGTCGTTGTCGAAGTCGCCGATCGCCACGCCCGTCCCCACCGGACCGGTCTCGAATTCTGCAAAATGCTCGGTCCACATGGTCGGATCATCGTACGCGTTCTCCGTGACGATCCCCGTTTGGTCCGGCGGCATCTCCACGAACAAAGTCGCCCCCCGCGGACCCGATCGCGGCGCCAGCGGGTGGCTGACAATTTCCTCTCCCGCCGCCTGCGCCGGCGCGGCCAACAGCATCGCTACGAACCCCGCCAGGATGACGGGAACGCTCGTTCGCAGCTGACGCTTCTCAACGCCCATGCTCGTTTAAGTCCAATTCTCTGCCATCGACCGGCACTTCCTCCGTGGTCTCAGCTCCCGAAGGCCAGCGCACGTGCAGGGAGCGGGGCGAATTGCCGTCCGGCCAGCCGAAGGACAGTCCGGCGGTCGACTGGCTGAAGTAGCCCGAGCCCGCGGACACTTCCGCAGTTTGGGTGCTGCCGTCCGACATCGCGAGTGTCACCCGCGCTCCGACGGCGGTCGGATTGCCGCTGTCTCCGTGTAAGCGAATCCGCAGATAGTGGTGTCCGGGAATCGGATTCGCTTCGAAGGCGAGCGTGGCGGAATTGTTGCGTGAAACCACCAGGTCCGGCCAGCCATCCCCATTCAGGTCGATCATCGCCAGTACTTTCGCATCACCGGGCACGAGGACTCCGCTGTCGCGTGGAGCGACGGCATCGAAGTGACCGTGGCCATCGCCGCGCAGGAAAAGTCCGAGTCCGCCGTCGAAGCGACCGACCGAAGGAATCGGTGCATAGGAATTCTGAACGACAACGAGGTCGGCGTTGCCATCGCCATCGAGGTCGTTCGCCACGATCCCGTAGATCGGTGCAATTTGTGCGAGGCGTGGCAAAGGCTCAAAGTGGTAGGTGCCATCGGGCTGACTCAGAAAAATTCCACTGCGCAGTTCCGTGGCTGCCCAGCGCGTGGCCGCCGCCAGTTTGTCCGTCCCGAGGATTTCCTCCAGTGTAGCGCGGGCATAAAAATCGTTGCGGGGAAACTTGCGCAGAATCGACGGAATGGCTGCGCCCAGATCCTTGCGTGTTCGCCAGGGATAGAGCTTGTCGCCCTCGAAGTACGCCTCGATGAGTTCGCTGCCGCCGTCGCCCTTGAAGTCTCCGGAGTACAGAATCGCGGGATGTGTGGAATCGGCATGGTAGGGAGTGTTCAGTCCCACATTGCCCACGACGAAGTCGGGCCTCCCGTCGCCATTGAAATCCGCCGATGCGATCGAGTTCCACCAGCCGGTGCCGGCGGCGCCAAAGCCCGCCTTGTCCGTCCAGTCCTCGAAATGTCCATGGGCGTTATGGAAATATCTCACCTGTCCCCATTCCAGGGTCAGCAGCAGGTCCGGCCAGCCGTCGCCGTCGACATCGCTCCACAGCGCTCCGGTCACCATTCCGACGGTGGCCAGAGAAGGTGCCCACTGCGCCGTGACGTCTTCAAATCGGCCGCCGCGATTCGCCCACAAGGCACTGCGGGGGGCCTCCGGATAGTTGCCCGGTACGACTCGTCCACCGAGAAACACGCCCAAATGTCCCGAGTGATCGAAGTCGGCGGCGGCCACCGCTCCGATGCTGATCGGCAACGGTGGCAAAGTGTCGGCTGGCGCCGCGACAAATCCGCCTTTGCCATCCCCGAGCCAGAGCGTGGGCTGAAAATCGGGCGAACCCGCCGGACGGTTCACGCCCCCGCGGGTTTGCAGGAGATCCGTGTGACCATCGCCGTTGGCCTCGAACAACAACACCGGTCCGTCGCTCAATGGACCCGGCTCCGCAGGCACCGCCGACGTCGACGCATAGTGACCGGCTCCGTCCGGACGGATGACCCGCATCGGATCCTGCGGGGTTCCTCCGAGCATCAGCACTTCGGGCGCATCTCTCTCAAGTCGTCCCACCGCAATGGCCGGTCCCCGCCGATTCAGGCGCATCGGCAACAACGACTGCTGCACGCTCTCGTCGACCGTTATCTCGCGCGCCGACAGCGAAAGGCCTGTTTCCGCGCTCGATTCCCGAAACAGGGTGGTCCGGGGTGCAGTGGACGGCGCGGACATCGGCTGACCCTCTTCGCCGATGGTATACCTTCGATCGACCGCCAGATCAGTGAAAACCTGCCGGATTCCGCTCGGCCACTCGACGGTCAAGCGATCGATCCGGGTGTCTTTCCCCAGCCCGAAATGCACCACCGGCTCCGAGCTCGAGAGCAGTCCGCGTGCGAGGGTCAGCGGACGCACCTGTTGACCCAGCGCCGACTCGATCCGCACCGTCGCCCCGATCCCGAAGCGATTCGAGCGCGTGCCACGCAGCGCGACGATGATCCGATGTCCCTCCGACTCGTCGTTGCGCAGGACGGTCACTCCGCGCTGGTAATTGGAATAGACCAAATCGAGGTCCCCGTCGCCGTCGAGATCGCCAAACGCCGCGCCAAAACTAACGCCTTTCTGCGCCAGGCCCCACGCCACGCTCGCATCCTCAAACCGCAGATCACCCAGGCTCCGAAAGGCAAAATGTTGCTGCGCGTATTCGGGGCTGTCGCGTTCGATCTTGATCTTCTCCGCCGGAGTCTCCGCCCGCACCTTCCGCGCCGTCATGTCGGCGTTGTGCGACTCGCGATTCATTCCGTTGGTCACAAAGAGGTCCAACCGGCCATCATCGTCGAGATCCTCCAGGCGAACCGCCCACGTCCAATCGGTCGCCGCCAGTCCGGCCAGATGCGCCGCCTCCAGACACCGGCCGGTGCCCGTATTGAGATACAAGGCATTGCGCGAATATTGCGGCGCCACAGCCACGCCGTCCGGGACGTCAGGTTGCAGCGCCCGCACCACGGCCGTGGCCCGCTGATCCAGCTGGTGCGTCGTGGCCGCCATGTCGGCCACGTAGAAGTCAATCAGCCCGTCGTTGTTTACATCGCCCAGGTCCGAACCCATCGATGAGTAAGGCATGTGCGGCACCGCGACATCGATGACGTTCGTGAAGGTGCCGTCGTGATTGTTTCGGTAGAGCTTGTCCGGAGCGGCAAAATCGTTCGCGACATACAGGTCGGGCCAGCCGTCGCCGTCAAAGTCCCACCACACCGCCGAATGCCCCTGCCCTTCTCCGGTGATTCCGGCCTTCGCGGTGACATCCGTGAACGTGCCGTCGCCGTTGTTGTGGAAAAGATAGTTTCGTTGACCGGCCGGATGCTCGTCGGAATTCAGCAGGTTGGTCTGGACGAACACATCGAGCCAGCCGTCGCGGTCGTAGTCGCCGAAGGCCGCCATCACCGAAGAGTCCTTCACCGCCAGCCCGCGCTTTGCCGCCTCCTCCTTGAACGTGCCGTCGCCCTGGTTGATGTAGAGCAGATTGGGCGCATTGAAGCGGCAGACGTAGATGTCGAGCAGGCCATCGTTGTTCACGTCCACGAACGTCACCCCCTGTTTCCATATCGCCGCGTCGGCCCCATGATCTCCGACGCCGGCCTTCTCGGTCACGTCCTCGAATTTCCAGTTCCCCAGATTGCGAAACAGCCGGCAGCTCTCCGTCTTGCTCACCACGAAAATATCGGGCCGGCCGTCGTTGTCGACGTCCCCGATCGCCACGCCCGTGCCGATCGCTCCGGTTTCGAACTCGCTGAAACGCCGACCCCACATTTCGGGATCGGCGTAACGGTTCTCGGTGACGATCCCCGTTCGCTCCGCCCCCAATTCCGTGAACAAGGTCGCGGCCGGCGGCCCCGATCGTGCGGACAGTGGTTCCTCTTTCAGACCGTCGGCGGCGTACGCAACACTTCCGAACCACATCGCGAGGGCCCATCCCGCCATGGAAGGCCACCGTCGTCCCGTCGGACAACGCCTCGTGACGACGAGGTGCAGGCGGTCGAACATGAAACGCCGGATAACAACGGCCGAACCGCGGGCGAGTCAAGGAAGCCCGCGGAATGCTCCGAACTTTGCTTGCTCCACGATGGCTTCCGGGTTTGCGTCCGAGCCCCGTCGTCGACCGCGTGCCGCCCCACCCGAAGGAAAGTTTCCGAATCCGTTCCCGAGCCTGGCTCGCGGCGCCCCTGCTCGCGTTGATGTTGATCGTCTGGTCCGACGTCCAGCGGGCGCGGCACGTGATGCGGGTCTCCCAGGCGGCCGCGGAAGGCGCCGCAGTGGACAGCACCTCTCCCACGGGATATTCCGGCGGCAAACGCTGGCTGATCGTTCCCGAGCACAACAATCGAAGCTATCAGTGGATCGAAGAAACCGAGCAGATGCTGACCCGCGGCGACTGGCGCGTGCGCGCGATTGACTACGAGAATGCGCCGGCCGGGCGCGAGGTGCATTCGGCGTCGCCTTACCGCTGGTGGCTCGGACTGGCCGCGCTGGTCGATCACGTCGTTACCGGTCGCCCGTTGAGCTGGTCGGTCGAGCACAGTGTGCTCTGGGCCGATCCCGCGCTGCACATCCTCCTGCTGCTGATCACGGTGTTCCTGCTCGCCCGCTGGTTCGGCCCAGCCGCCGCGGTGATCGCCTCCGTGGTCATGGCGGGAACTTATCCACTCAGCGCGACGTTTCTTCCCGGCGTACCCGATCAATTTGGCCTGCAAATCTTCGTCGCCGGCGGGAGCGTGCTGCCCCTCCTCGCGGCCTTGATTCGCGGCCCGGCGCCGAACCTAAAGGCAAAACGGACCGATGCTCCCGCCGGCCCCGCTTCGACAGACTCGCGACAGCGCCGGCTCTTTGGTCTCGCCGGAGTCATGGGCGCGATCGGCCTGTGGCTGGGAGCGTCCGATCAGATTCCTGTTTTCGAGGGAATCATCCTGGGCGCGTTCGCAACGGCCCTCCTGAGCCGTCGCGTGGCCGATCCGGGCCCGGCCCTGCCGTGGCGTTTCTGGGCGCTGGCCGGCGCGGTGACCAGCCTCGCCGCGTATCTCATCGAATATTTTCCCGCTCATCTCGATTGGCGGGTGCGGGTGAATCACCCGATCTACGGCGTCGCCTGGCTCGGCCTCGGCGAACTGCTCGCGTGGTTCGACGCGTGGAATCGCCATCGACAACCTCTTCTCCGCGGGGGCGTGATCGTGCGCCTCCTGCTGGCCGCGCTGGCTGTGGCGGCGTTGCCCCTGGCGCTCGTGCGCGGCGGCGCGCAGGGGTTTCTGGCCGCCGATCTCCAGGACTCGCGCCTGGCGAACCTCGCCGACAGTCCCGTGGCGGAGTCGCTGCGCGTGTGGATGCAACGCGACGGGATGACCGCCTCCGTTTTCGCCACCCTCGTGCCGATGGTCGCCTTCGTCGCCGCGCTCTGGCTCGTGTTTCGCACGACCGACCCGCGTCGCCGCGAAATCCTGGGACTGGCCCTCGGACCGGCGGCGGTGGCCGCGGTGCTGGCCGGGGTGCATTTGCGCTCCTGGGGACTCCTTGATGCGCTGCTGTTGGGCGTCTGGATGGCCCTGCTGGCCGGGTCACGCCGCCCGTGGCTTTGGGCCGCCGTGGCCGGCGTGGTCGCCCTGTGCGGACTCCGGCCGCTCCTTCCGGCGACGACGCGGCCTGACGCCCCGCCCGTGTTCACCCGCGCAGAAGCCGAGGAACTCTACGAACGCTCGATCGCCCACTGGCTCGCCGACCACGCCGATACGCCTCGTCCGGTCGTGCTGGTGCCGCCCTTCCGCACCGCCAGTTTCACTTTTTACGGCAACCAGCGCGGCCTCGGAACGCCCAACTGGGAAAATCGCGACGGACTGTCGGCCACGTTTCGCATCGTCAATGCCACGCGACCCGATGAAACGCAGGCGCTCGTCGCCGAACACGAGATCGCCTACATCGTGATTCCGTCGTGGGACACCGATCTCAACGACATCGCGCGCGTGGGCCTGAAACGACCCGAGGACTCGTTCATCTACGCGCTCACTCACTGGGTGCTGTTCGACTGGCTCCGCCCGTGGCCCTATCGCCTGCCGGAGTTGCCGGGATTCGAGGGACAGTCCGTGCAAATCCTGTCGATCACCGACGACGCGGATCCGGCCACGCACCGCGGACGCCTGGTCGAGTACTTCATCGAAATGCAGCGCCTGGACATCGCCGCGTACGCCAGCAAGGTTCTGCGCCGGTATCCCACCGACGTCGGCGCGCTCGCGGCGCTCGTGCAGGTCGACAAGGCCGTCGACGACGAGGCCGCCTTCGCCAACGATTTTGCGTCGCTCACGACGACCCTGGCGGGCGAATCCAGGCGCGGGCTGGCGTGGGATCGGCGGGTCAGCCTCGCGGTGGCCCTGGCGCTGGGCAAGCGCCACGATCTCGCGCGCGAGCAGGTGGCTCGCTGCCTCACTTCGCTCGACGAGGCGCATCTCCGCCAGCTCACCTCGGGCACCCTTTACCATTTTCTCGTGCTGTGCCGGGCCTACGGGCTCGAAGCGGGCGACAGCCATCTGCGGGAATATGCCGCGACGCTGCTGCCGGACGAACTTCGCTCGCGTTTGTGACCCGCCGTCCAGCGATCAGGGCCCGCCCTCTTTCGGATAAATCGCGATCCGGTGACTCCGAATCTTGGGCTGCATCGTCAGACCGCGGGCGCTCGAGACGATCTTCTGGGTTTGTTGCAAGGGCATGTGACACTCCACGCAACCGGTCGCGATCGCCTGTCCCCGTTCCGGAAAGAGCCGGCACGAGGTGACCTGGTGGCACTCCAGACAATGGCGGACGAATGCGGTCGCGTCCCGCTGCTGCTGGTGGACGTCATGGCAGGTGTTGCACGTCAGGGTTGTGCTTTCGCGAAAGCAGCGACTATCCGATAACAGTTTGATCTGGTTGGCGTGCGGGTCGGCCGGGGCGTCGGGCGCGGGCGGCGGAAACAAGAGATGGTTGGCCAGCACGTCGCCGGGAACATAGGACAGCGCCGGTGTGAGCGACGTGCCGGAGCCGGCGTGACAGAGCCCGCACACATCCATCCGCCGCTCGCGCGAGAGTCGGGCCGGGTTGATGATCGCGGAATCGCCCGTCGCCACGACTCCGGTCGTCTGATGGCGGGCGACGTGTTCGCTGCCGGGGCCGTGACATTTCTCGCAGGAAATGCCCAGCACCATGCTCGCGCGGTCGAAACGATTTTCGGGCGGCGCCCGGGATTCAAAGCGACTGGCATGGCACTCGAAGCACCGGGGACCGATCGGACGCTCGAAGTTTGCCGTGCCATCCCGATAACCCGGGCTGTTCACCCAGTCGTTGATCGAGGTCCAGTAGGAAACCGGAAGCTGAAACACATCGTCGCCATTCCAATACAGGTACGTCTGCCCCTTGCGTCCCGAGCCGATCACAATGTCGATCTGCTCGGAACGCGTCATCACCTGGGTCGCCGACGTGCGCTTGATCGCCGTCTGCCAGAACGCGTGGTCCTTCGCCTCCATGACGAAATAAAGATCGGGATTCACCGTGCGCATCACGTTGGCGCCCTCGGCAAATCGCCCGTGAATGGATTCCGCCGTTGCCAGCTGCGAGGTCTGCGCGTGAGCCGTCGCGCGAAAGGTCGCGGCCTTGTCGGCGTGACAGCTCGCGCAGGCCGCGTCGCCGACGTACGTCGCCGCCGTCCGCGCGCCCGGCAGCTGGAAGGTGACGCTGGCGGGGTTCTCGATCGCACCAAAACCCGCTTTCCCCAGGGCCGCCCCGAGCACCAGCGACATCCCGAGGCGCGCGCAGGCACGCAGGAGATCGCTTCGCCGGGGTGGGCTTTGCATGCAGTTCGTCTGCTCACCCGCGCGCGAGCACTCAATGCTCAAATTTGGGAACACGAGATTTCCTGCCCCGCCGAAATCCGTTCCCTGCCCCGCGTTCCGCGGCAACGCACTCCAATCCTCGCCTGCAAGCAGGCTCCTACAACGGCGACGAGACCCTCAATCTTCTGCGTACGAAGAATAACAATACGCTCGCTAACTCGCGTGTCCCCAGTCCGGGGAATTTCATTCGTGTCATTTCGTGATATTCGTGGGGGTTTGCGGTTTGCGGAATCGTCGCGCTGGGATCAGGAGCTTTTGCCTAACGTCAGCCTAGCCCAGCTTTTCCCGCAGCTCCTTGTAGCGCGTGCGACCGACCGGAAGCCGCGTGCCATCGCTCAACTCGGCTTCATAGCGGCTGCCTTCATGAACGTGCAGCGCGCGGACGGCGCTGAGCCGCACGAGGAAGCTCTTGTGGATGCGCTCGAAATCGGACGGCAGGATGGCGCCCAGCTTCTCCAGCGTCTTGTCGTGCAGTTCGCGCCGGCCGTCGTCGAGGACGAGTTCGGCCCAGTCGTCCGCGCCCTGCACATAGCGCACGCGTTCGACCGCCACGAGCTGCACGCGCCCATGCTTGCGGACCGCGAGATAGCGGGCCGCGTGCGGCGAATGCCCGCCCGTCTCGGTCAGCCGCGCCAGCGCCTGGGCGAGCCGGGCATCCGTGAAGGGCTTCGGCACGAAATCGATCACCCCGTGCTCGAATGCGCGCAACGCATGCTCGGTGTTGGCCGAGACAATGATCGTGTGAAACGAACCCGCGACGCTCGTCTCCAGCAACGCCATGCCGTCCTCGCCGCCGAGATTGAGATCGAGCAGCAGGGCATCGATCGGCGCTTCCTCCAGCGCGGCCCGGGCGGCCGCAAAGGTGCCCGCGACCCGCAGCGTCTCCAACCGCGCGCCGAGGCAGCGGCGACACGACTGCTCGATCCAGCGCGCCACCACGGCCTCATCTTCGACAATCAATATCCTCATGGGCGGTCTCCTCCCGCCGGCGCAGCGCGCAAGTCAACCCGCGTTTCCCAGCCGCCCTCGCCGGGACCATGCGAGAGCGTCCATCGGCCCGGGAAACTTTCCTCGAGCCGGGCGCGCACATAACGCAATCCGGTGCCGCCCTCCACTCGTGCCGATTCCATGACCGCCACACCGGGGGAAAAGAACTCATAGTGCATGTTCCCGGTCTCCGCCCGGGCGCGCAGCCGAAACCGGGTGGCCGGACGCTCCGCCCGCTGGTGCGAAAAGCCATTCTCGATCAACGTGAGGAACAGCGCCGGCGGGACCAGGGCCGACGCATCGATCCCGTCCGCCTGCAATTCCCAGTCCACCTCGGTGCGCGCCCGCATGACCCGCAGATGGGTGCGGCACAGCTCGAGTTCCCGGCCCAGGGTTACGTGTTTTTCCGCGGCCATGCCGGCCAGCATCCGGACCTCCGTCGCAAGATCCTCGATGAAAGCCATCGCCCGGTCCGGGTTCTCCCGGATCGTCTGCGCGAGCGCCGTGAGCGTGTTCATGAGGAAATGCGGCTGCAGGTTTTGCTTCAAGAGCTCGACCTCCAACCGCGCGGCGGTGAGTTGCGCTTCGCGGGCCTTCCGGCGTTCGTCGCGCAGATCCAGCGCAATGAGCGCGAACATCGCCAGCTCGGTGGGCAGGAAACCGACCAGCATGTTCGCGCGCATGAAGTCGATCGGACTCCGGAGATCGACGACCACGGAGAGCAAGACTCCCACGCAGGCGATCATCGCCCCGCGTCGTTTCCGGCTGACCCCCACCACCGTGTACCCGAGCGCCGCCAGCAACGCGAGCAGCATCACGAGATAGGGCCGGCTGCCCCAGGGTGCGCCCGAGCGATCCACCAGCACCAGGTAGGCCAGCACGACGCCAACGACCGCCCACCGCACGCCGCGCAGGTTGAGCTGTTCCGCCACCAGGGCAATGAGCGACATCGCACTGCAGGAGGTGACAAGCAGACCAAGAGAGGCAAAACCGATATCGTAGGGTCGGCTGATCGTGTATTCGACAATCAGCGAACCCTGGATGCCGATGCACCCGACGCATACCCCGCCGAAGTAAAGCAGCGCCCGGCGCCGCACGCCCACCAGCCACATGACCATCGCGGCGAGAGCGAACAGTGCCATGGCCCCCACCTGCATCACCGGGGCCGCGAGGAATCGCCAGCGTTGGATCTCCAGCTGCGCCGGAGTCGTGAGGCAGAAAAGCAGCGTGCTGTTCCGGGCGATTACCGGCTGCCGATGCGTCGACATCCGCAAGGCGATGACGTGCTCTCCGGGCGCACGAAGGGTTTCGGGCACCAGGTAATTGTGGCGTATCCGACCGGCCTTTTCCGTTGCGGCGTCATTGCCCGGCACTCCCGAACTCCCGACGGGAATTCCATCCCAGTACAGTTCATGCGCCGCGGAGAGCACCATGTACACGGCCGGCGGCAGGGGGGCCGTGAGATCACGCACCCGGAAACGAACCCACATGACGCCTTGCAGCACGGGAACGTAATAGCCGCGGCGCGCCCACCGCGCGTCGTCCCAATCCACGCGAGCCCAGCGGGGGTCGTCGCCCATCTTGAAGCGCACCTCGGAGTATTCCAGGTGCGGGGGAACCAGGTCGGTCCAATCGCTCTCTCCCCCCTGCCATTCCTCGAACGTTCGCCAGACTCGTCCGCCTTTGACGGGAAAGTATCCTTCTTCAGCGGGCCACGCGGTCCCGATCGCCGTGAGCAGGCTCCCGATAACGAGGGCGAGTTTCCAACGGCGCAGATACGACAGCGGACAACGCATGGGACCGTACGATTCCTGTCAGCACCGCCGCGCTCCGTCCATGGGTTTCCGGAGCCGTTGACCGGCCGCCTGAGCTTTTCGCCGGCGGCCGGCCGACAGCTCCCGCTCGAGCGAGACGTTCACCGGGAAGCCTTCGCGCTTCGCCCGCGACCGGAAATCGTCGGGAGCGTGAAAACCGCCGCTCTCGCCAGTGTCCTTTCCCTGACCGTCACGTCCGCCGCCGCACGGGCGCTTCCTCCCGATATCATTGCACTCTCCGATCGTCTCGCCCGGATTGAACTCACCAAGGCCTGCGTGCCGAAAACGGCGGCGTTCCTCGATCGTTATCTCGCCGCGCATGCCACGGAGAGCGGCACCTTTTTCCTGGTCCCGCTGTCCGACAAGGTCGGCACGGTGGAGTACCATGCGGTGGCGCTTTTCACGTTCGGACAGCGCCGCTGGATCTACGATCACGAGCTGGGTGTGCTGCCGAGCGATCTGCCCGTTGAGAATCTGGATCTCAAGGCGGCACAGCCGGTCGTCGCGCACATCCTGCGCTCCGAACTGCCCAGGGCGCAGGCGGCTTACACCCGGCAGCAGGAGCTGTGCGGTGGTCCGAGCGGGCGGGACGTGCGCGCCCAAGCGCTCGCCAGTGCGGAAATGCTTGGCTTTCCCCTCCGCGCCGCCGTGATCCGACTCTCTCCCGGCGGGGGCGAGGCCACCGCGTGGGATTTCATGGATCAGGTTTGGGTCTATGCTCCGGGACGCGGCACGTCGTGGGCGCGACCCGACGGCGTCAAGCGCTACCGGACTCTCGTCAGTGAAGCCCTGGCGAAGCTCGGGCTAAAACCGTCCTTCGAGATTTTCCCGGTCACCGCCGACAAGCCTCCCGCCGCCTGAATGGTTGCGTGTCCGGAGGCTGAAAGCTCGCCATTGATAGGCAGCCAGCGGATTGCCAACTGGGGGTTAGTAAAGCGCCCAAAGATTGACCGCCTGGCCGCCTACAATCAGGAGAGTCTCGTTCGCCGCGAGCACCGCGGGGAAATCCTCCGGCGGCCGGGGCGCGACATCAGACGGATGCACGAGCTTCGTCGAAGTTCAAAAGCACGGGACGACGTAACGTGATCGAATTACGCGCCTGTACCTCATCCGGCGTGGCAAGCTGTAGATCGATGATCACCTGGTCGAAAGCACGTTGGGCGCGCTTAAAGCGCGCGAGCTGGGCGGGCGTCTTGATTTTGGCCGGCATGACCGGGGCCTGCTGCCAGACTACAGTGCGCAGAGCCTCGACCTGAACCGAAGACTGCACTCGCGTGCGCACGATCGCGCGAACTGCATCGCGCATCAGCGCCATGACCGTGGTATTTTCACTTTTCGCAATCTGCGCGAGCGCGGCCAACACGGCAGTATGCTCCGCGAGGCTTTGGCGTCGTTTGGATTCGGAGAGCTGATTTGGCATAAAAGGTTGAATCAACCTTTGTATCTTTGCTCGAAGAAATCAAGCGCCCAGGCGAGTACGGAGCGCGTATTCCGATTACTATCACCTGACTAATAATCTGTTAGATCCGCCCAAAAAACATCCTTCGAGATTTTTCCGATCACCGCCGACAAGCCTCCCGCCGCCTGAATGGTCAGACTCTCAATTCTCCAGAGAAGAAGCTTCGCCAAATGCTCGCTCTGTCGCTTGTCCTCGACCCAATGCATATCATTCGTAGCATTTCGTGATTTTCGTGGGGGATCGTCGCGCTGGGATCGGGAGCTCCCGCCTCACGCCAGTACCAGCTCGTCGTTCTTGACCTTGAACTTCGCCGTCGCGCCCTCGTTCACCTCGCCGGCGATGAGCGCCCGCGCGAGACGGGTTTCGAGGTTGCGCTGCAGGAAACGCTTCAGCGGACGTGCCCCGTACACGGGATCGTAGCCCTTCTCGGCCACCCACGCCTTCGCCGTGGAATCGAGCGACACCGTCACGCGCCGATCCGCCAGCCGACGATTGATGTCCGCGACCAGCAGAGTGACGATCGACTCGATTTCCTCGAGCGAAAGCGGCTTGAACAGGATGGTCTCGTCCACGCGATTCAGGAACTCCGGCCGGAACGCGCCGCGCAGGTCGGCCATGACCGCCTCGCGGACGTTTTCCGGAATCTCCGTGCCCTCGACGCCTTCGAGCAGATGGCGGCTGCCGATGTTCGAGGTCATGATGATGACCGTGTTCTTGAAATCCACCGTGCGCCCCTGGCTGTCCGTGATGTGCCCGTCGTCGAGCACCTGCAGCAGCACATTGAACACGTCCGGATGCGCCTTCTCGATCTCGTCGAACAGCACCACGGAATACGGCTTGCGGCGGACCGCCTCCGTCAGCTGGCCACCCTCGTCATAGCCCACATAGCCCGGCGGCGCGCCGATCATCCGCGCCACGGAGTGCTTCTCCATGTATTCGGACATGTCTAGGCGGATGATATTTCCCTCCGAGTCGAACAATTGCTCGGCCAGCGCCTTCGCCAGCTCCGTCTTGCCGACGCCCGTCGGTCCGAGAAACAGGAAGCTGCCGATCGGCCGCCGCGGGTCCTTGATGCCCGCCCGGGCGCGCAAGATCGCCTCGCTCACGAGGCGAACGCCGTCGTCCTGGCCGATCACGCGACGATGCAGCTCGTCCTCGAGCTTCAACAGCTTCTCGCGGTCACCCTCCATCAGCTTCGTGACGGGAATGTGCGTCCACTTGGAAACGATCTCCGCAATCTCTTCCGCGGAAACCTCCTCCTTCACCAGCGCGGTCCTGGCCGCGCCGGCCTTCTCGACCCGCGCGAGTTCCTTCTCGAGCTGCGGGATGCGTCCGTGCTTCAGCTCGGCAATCTTGTTCAAGTCATAGCTCCGTTCGGCCTTGGCCATCTCGAGCCGCGCCGCCTCGAGTTCCTCGCGCACCTTCTGCACGCGCCCGAGCGCATCCTTCTCCTTCTGCCACTGCGCGCGCAGGGCGTTGGCCCGCTCTTTCGCGTCGGCGAGCTCCTTGCGCAGTTCCGAGAGACGGCGCTTCGACGCGTCGTCCTTTTCCTTCTGCAGCGCCGTCTCCTCGATCTCCAGCTGCATCACCCGACGCTGGAGCTCGTCGAGCTCCGTCGGCAGGCTGTCGATTTCCGTCCGGATCATCGCGCACGCCTCGTCCACGAGGTCGATCGCCTTGTCCGGCAGAAAACGGTCGGAAACATACCGGTGCGAAAGCACGGCCGCCGCCACCAGCGCGTTGTCCTGGATGGTCACGCCGTGATGCAGTTCGTAGCGGTCGCGCAGACCGCGCAGAATGGAAATCGCATCCTCGACGGTGGGCTCCTCCACCATGACGGGCTGAAAGCGCCGCTCGAGGGCGGGATCCTTCTCGATGTACTTGCGGTACTCGTCGAGCGTCGTCGCGCCGATGCAATGCAGTTCGCCGCGCGCGAGCATCGGCTTCAGCAGATTGCCCGCGTCCATCGCGCCGTCGGTCTTCCCCGCACCCACGATGGTGTGGAGTTCGTCGATGAAAATGATGATGCGCCCCGCCGCCTCGCGCACTTCGTTGAGCACGGCCTTCAGCCGCTCCTCGAATTCGCCGCGGTACTTTGCCCCCGCGACGAGCGCGCCGAGATCGAGCGCAAACACGGTCTTGTCCTTGAGCCCCTCGGGCACGTCGCCCCGCAAGATCCGCTGCGCGAGTCCCTCGACGATGGCGGTCTTGCCCACGCCGGGTTCTCCGATCAGCACGGGGTTGTTCTTCGTCTTGCGGGAGAGAATGCGAATCGCGCGCCGGATCTCGGCATCGCGGCCGATCACCGGGTCGAGCTTGCCCTTGCGCGCCTGCGCGACGAGGTCGACGCCGTACTTTTCGAGCGCGTTGTAGGTCGCCTCGGGATTGTCCGAGGTCACGCGCTGGCTGCCGCGAACCTGCTTCAGTTCCGCGAGCACGCGGTCCCGGTCGAGCCCGAAGCTTTGGAAATATTTCTTCAGGCCGGCCGGCTTGCCGACCTTGATCAACGCGAGCAGCAGATGCTCGACGCTCACGTACTCGTCCTTGAGCTTCTCCGCCTCGCTTTCCGCCTGCGTCAGGACCTCGTGCAGCGCCTGCGTCACGTAAATTTTCGAGACATCCACCGCACCGGTAACCTTGGGCAGCGCATCGAGCTCGCGATTGGCCGCCAGCTGCATCGCGCTCACGGTCAGACCGAGCTTCTCGACCAGCGTCGGCACGATGCCACCCTCCTGCCCCAGCAGGGCGATCAACAGATGCCACGTCTCGACTTCGTTGTGCGAGCGACGACGCGCCTCGTTTTGCGCCTCCTGGAACGCCTGGCGCGACATGACGGTGAGTTTTTGGGTGTCCATAGTGATATGGTCTACCTTCCTGCATGATGCGTTCCATTCCCTCGCGGCGGTGTTTCCCTCTGAATGGCTGAAGGTTGCGCCAGGAGATCGGGCCAACGCGCCCCGATCGGTGTGCCAGCGCGGGACAAAGTGTCTTCTTGCCGCCGGGTGACCGCGAAGACCATCCTCGCCCGCCCTCGCCCATGAAAGTCTTCCGCCATCTTTATGTGCAGGTTCTGGTTGCGGTCATTCTCGGGGCGCTCGTCGGAATTTTCGCGCCGACGTGGGGCTTGCAGCTCCAATGGCTCGGAACGGCGTTCATCAAGCTCGTGCGCATGCTGATCGCGCCGATCATTTTTTCGACGATTGTGCTCGGCATCGGCGGCATGCGCGACCTGCGGCAGGTCGGCCGGCTCGGAGTCAAGGCGTTGATCTATTTCGAAGTGCTGACGACGGTCGCGCTGGCCATCGGGCTCATCGTCGTCAACTGGGTGCAGCCCGGCGCGGGCATCCACGCCGACGCCGCCAAACTGGATGCGTCGTCGGTGGCGGGCTTCCAAAAGGACGCCGCGCATCTCAGCGTGGTGGGTTTCCTGCTCAATGTCATCCCCGACACGTTTCTCGGAGCCTTCACCTCCGGCGAAATCCTGCAGGTGCTGCTCGTGGCCTTGCTGTGCGGCATCGCCGCGGCGCAACTGGGCGATCGGGTCCGACCGGCGCTGGAAACGCTCGAGTCGATTTTTCGCATCCTCATGGCCGTGGTCGGAGTCATCATGAAACTGGCCCCGCTCGCCGCCTTCGGCGCGATTGCCTTTGCCGTGGCCAAGTTCGGCGTCGAGTCGCTCACCTCGCTGCTGAAACTCATGGGCTGCGTGTATGCGACGATGCTGGTGTTCATCCTGGTGGTGCTCGGCGGCGTCCTGCGGATCGTCGGTTTTCGCCTGTGGGCGTTCCTGCGCTACCTCCGCGAGGAAATCCTTCTCGTCTTGGGCACATCGTCGTCGGAATCCGCGCTGCCGGGCATGCTCGACAAGCTGGAGCGACTCGGCTGTTCGAAGACCGTCGTCGGACTGGTGCTCCCGGCCGGCTATTCGTTCAACCTCGATGGCACGTGCATCTATCTGACGATGGCCTCCGTCTTCGTCGCGCAGGCCACCGACACGCCGCTCACTCTTGCCCAACAGCTCGGCATGCTCGCGGTTCTCCTCCTGACTTCAAAAGGCGCCGCGGCTGTCACGGGCGGTGGGTTTGTCACCCTGTCCGCGACCCTGCGCGCTACTCACACCGTGCCCGAGGCCGGCCTCAGCCTGCTCGTCGGCGTCGATCGCTTCATGTCCGAAGCCCGCGCCATTACCAATCTGATCGGCAACGGCGTCGCGGTCGTCGCCCTCGCCGCCTGGGAAGGCGAACTCGACCGCGAGCGGGCGCACGCCACCCTGGCCCGCCCCGCGGATGAGCCCGCCTCGGCGGGATTTGACTCGGCCGCCGCGCGCGATTGAGTGCCCGGGCATGGCTGATTTTCTCACCGACGAAAAACCCGTCTCCCGCGCCCTCCTGGTCGGAGTCCAGGCTCCGGGCATGGCCGCTGGCGAAGGCGAGGAATTGCTCGGCGAATTGAAGGAACTGGTCGAGAACCTCGGCCTCACCGTCACGCGCACGGAGCTGGTTCACCTGCGCGACCGCCAGCAGCCCAAGTTTCTCATCGGTTCGGGCAAGGCCGCCCAGCTCATGGCGCAGGCGAAGGCCGACGGCGCCGACCTCATCGTGCTCGACGAGGAATTGTCGCCCGCCCAACAGCGCAACTGGGAGGAGGAGTCAGGCCTCGCCGTGATCGACCGGCAGGAGGTCATTCTCGAGATATTCGCGGATCGCGCTCGCACCCGCGAAGCCGTGCTCCAGGTCGCGCTCGCCCGCATGGAGTATTCGCTGCCGCGACTCACGCGCGCGTGGACGCATTTGTCGCGTCAACGCGGACGCGGCGCGATGGGCGGCGAAGGCGAGACGCAACTCGAGCAGGACCGCCGCATCGTGCGCGACCGCATTGCCCGCCTGAAGGCCGAGATCGCGCAGGTCATCCAGCAGCGCGAGGTGCAGCGACGCAAACGCATGCGCAAGCCCGTCCCCGGCGTCGCGATCGTCGGCTACACCAACGCCGGCAAATCCTCCCTGCTCAACCATCTCACCGGCGCGCAAGTCTACGCCGCCAACCAGCTGTTCGCGACGCTCGATCCGACCACGCGCCAGCTCACGCTGCCGGACGGACGCCAGTTGCTGGCGACGGACACGGTCGGTTTCATCCGCCGGCTTCCGCACCGCTTGGTCGAGGCCTTCAAGGCCACGCTCGAGGAGGTCGTCGTGTCGGATTTCATCATCCACGTCCTCGATGTCGCGAACCCGAACGTGGAGCATCATTTCGCCACAACGATGGAGGTGCTCGGCGAACTCGGTGCCGCCGACAAACCCGCCATCACGGTGTTCAACAAAGTCGACGCCGCCGATGCGAAGACGCTCGCACTGATGCGCGTCCGGCACCCCGACGCGCTCTTCATCAGTGTGCACACCGGCGAAGGGCTGGACCGGCTGCTCGCCCGCTGCAGCGAACTGGCGATCGATGACCAGGTCTCGGTCGAATTGCTGATCCCGCATCATCGCTATGATGTCGTCGCCAAATTGCGCGCCGCCGGACAGGTGCGCAGCCAGGAATCCGAGGACGACGGCGTCCGCCTCAAGGGACGTTTCCCCCTCAAGCAAAAATCGCTCTTCGATCCCTTCGTGGTGCGCGCAGTCGAAAAGCCGCCGGGACGGCGTTCCACCCGCGCGTCGACCCCGGCCTAAGTCGTCGGATCGATGAGGACATCGATCCCTACCGGCGGGTCCCGGTCTCTTCGCCTTGGCCAGGGCGTTGGTCTCTCAACTCTCATTTCTCAACCTTCAACCACGTGACGATGCTCTCGGTCGCTCAGGCTCAGGACAGGTTGCTCGAGCGCGCCACTGTGCTTGAGGCGGTCGCGACCCCGCTCGCCGAAGCCGCCGGCCGGATCCTGCGCGCGGATGCCCATGCGGATCGCGACTCTCCGCCGTTTGACGCCTCGGCGATGGACGGCTTTGCGTGTCGCCGCGCCGAGCTGACCGGTCCTCTGTCGATCGCCGGCGAGTCGCTGCCCGGCCAGCCGTTCTTCGGATCCATCGGCCGCGGCCAATGCGTCGCCATCCTCACGGGCGCGCCCGTGCCCGCGGGACTCGATTGCGTCGTCAAACAGGAGGACACCGCGCGCGAAGGGTCGTCGGTTCGGGTGCTTCGCTCGGATGAAAGAAACTTTATCCGGCGTCGCGGAGAAGATCGGCGCGCGGGCGAGATGATTGTGTCAGCCGGCACCCAGCTCGGTGCGCCGGAACTCGCGGTCCTCGCCGCCGCGGGATTCGTGTCGCCGTCTGTCACGCGCCCCGTGCGCTGCTTTCACGTGGCGCTCGGCGACGAACTGGTGGCACCGAGCGAGTCGCCCGGTCCGGGAGCGATCCGCGACACCAACTCCATCCTGATTTCCAGTCTGCTCGCGGGGCAAGGTGCCGCGCTCGCAGGGCAAAGGCGGGTCGGCGACAACGTCGATGCCATCGTCCGCCAGCTTGAGTCGTTGCCGGAGCACGACGTCCTGCTGATATCCGGCGGCGCTGGTCCCGGAAACCGCGACCCCGCGCGTCCGCTGCTGCGCGCGCTGGGCTATTCCGTCGTTTTCGATGGCGCGAACTTGCGACCGGGCAAACCGCTGAACTATGCCAGCCGCGGTTCGCGTCACGCCTTCGCCATTCCGGGCAACCCCGTTTCGCATTGGGTCGTGTTTCATTTGTTCATCGCACCGTTTCTCCGCGCGCTGCAGGGACACGCGGCGCCGCGACCGGTGTCAGTTCGTGGCGTCCTGGCGAATTTTGATTTCCTTCCCCCGCCCGATCCGCGACCAACCTACTGGCCCTGCCGCGCGACGATCTCCGCCGGCACCCCCGAACTTTCGCTCCTGCCGATCGCCAGTTCGGGCGACGCCACCGGACTCGTCGGAGCCAACGCGCTCTTGCCGCTTCCCGGCGGCGCCGGCACGATGCAGCGAGGCCAGCCGGTCGACTATTTTCCCTGCCCGTGAAACGCTCCGCCCAACGCTCGTTTTCCCACTTCGATTCCTCCGGCACGGCGCGCATGGTCGATGTCGGCGCCAAACCCGTCAGCCAGCGCACCGCCGTAGCAGAGGGTTTTTTCTTCTGCGCACCGGCCACGCTCCGGCTGCTGCGCGCGCAGGCGCTGCCGAAAGGTGACGTGCTCGCGGTGGCCCGCATCGCGGGCATTCAGGCGGCCAAGGCGACCGCCACGTTGATTCCGTTGTGCCATCCGCTGCCGATTGCGGTGGTTGATATTCAATTCACCGTGCAACGTCGCGGCATCGCGATTCGCGCCACGGTCGGGACCGCGGCGCAAACGGGCGTCGAGATGGAAGCGCTCACGGCGGTGTCCGTCGCGGCGCTCACGCTTTACGACATGTGCAAAGCCGTGGATCGCGCCATGCGCATCGGCGAGATCCACGTCGTCTCGAAGAAAAAGTCCCCGGCATGAAGGTCGCCCGTGTCACGCTGAGCGATCGCGCCGCGTCCGGAGTGTATCGCGACGAAAGCGGTCCCGAGATCGAGCGCCTGGTCTCCGCCCATTTCGTCGAAGCGCTGGAGTGGCAGCGGGTACTTTTGCCTGACGACCGATTGGAACTGGAGAACGCGCTGCGCCGGCTCGCGGACGTCGAAGGCTGTCTGCTGATCGTCACCACGGGCGGAACCGGTCCTTCGCCCCGCGATGTGACTCCCGAAGCCACGCGTGCGGTGCTCGAAAAGGAACTCCCGGGATTCGGCGAGATCATGCGCATGCAAAGTTTCGCGAAAGTGAAGACCGCCATCCTCTCGCGCGCCACCGCCGGCGTCCGCGGCCGGTCGCTGATCATCAATCTTCCCGGACGACCCTCGGCCGTGGCCGAATGCCTGCCGCTGCTGACACCCGCCATCGCCGAGGCGCTCGACCATATTGCGGGATTCCGACCGAAGCTGAGGGAAATGAGGCCCGAGCCTCGGATGTAGGGCGGGGTCTCCCGACCCCGCCAATGCGATCCCCCCTGAAAAATACGAAATTCCGGCAAAAAGAAAATCTGACCTCCTGGTTCGATTATTCCCTTCGCACCGTTTCGTGACGTTTCGTGGGAAAACGCTCCGGCAATCGCGGCGGGGTCCGGCGACCCCGCCCTACATCGCAGCCCCACCCACCGTTGACACCCATTCCCCGTGCGATTGCTTCGCCTCATGCGCGCGCTGCGACTCCTCGCCTGGTTTCTGGTCCTCGGGCCGCTCTCGACCGCCCTTTTCTCCGCCGAGTCCGACGTCCGGGTGACCGGACCCGCCGGGGAAGCGCACTATACCATTTCCGCGCTCGCGGCCCTGCCGCAATCGGACTGCACCGTAACGGAAGCCCATGGCGGCGGCGAAGCCCATTTCAGCGGCGTGCCTGTTCGCGAACTCCTGCTCAAAGTCGGTCTGCCCGTCGGCGAGGCGCTTCGCGGCAAGTTTCTGCGCATGGCCGTCCTCGTGCGCTGCGCCGACGGCTATGCGGTCGTTTTCACGCTGACCGATTTCGACCCGGCATTTTCCGAGCGCAACATTCTGCTCGCGTTGCGCCGCAACGGTGCGCCGCTGTCGGACAAGGCGGGACCGTTCCAACTGATCGTGCCCGGCGACAAACGTCCCGCCCGCTGGGCCCGCCAGGTTGTCTCGATCGAGATTGTGACCGTTGGTGATCCAGTCCCCGCCAAGGACTCCCGCCCATGATCAAGACGGTCTTTGTGACTTTCGCCCTCGTCGCCGTCGCCGCCAGCGCCGCGGATCTCACCGTCTTCGCCGCCGCGAGCCTCACCGATGTTTTGCAACCGGTCGCCAACGCCTATCACACTCGGAATCCCGCAGACACCGTTCACTTCAACTTCGCCGCATCGAGCACGCTCGCCCGCCAGATCACGGAAGGCGCGCCCGCCGATATCTTTTTCTCCGCCGACGAGGCCAAGATGGATGGACTCGAAAAGGGCGGACTAATCCTGGCCGGAACCCGCCGGCGTCTGCTCGGAAACAGCCTCGTGGTCGTCGTGCCCGCTGACACCACCCGGGCGATCTCGGCCCCCGACGATCTCGCGGGCCCTTCGATCCGACACCTCGCGCTGGCCGAAACCAAAACCGTGCCGGCCGGAATCTATGCGCGGGCGTGGCTCGAAAAATCGGGACTTTGGGACAAGATTGCCGACCGCATCGTCACCACGGAAAACGTGCGGGCCTGCCTGGCCGCGGTCGAGAGCGGCAATGCCGACGCGGCCATCGTCTACCAGACCGACGCCCGAATTTCCCATCGGGCTCGCGTCGCCTTTGCCATCACGGGACCCCGGGCGCCGGACATTTCCTACCCGGTCGCGGTGGTGCGCAACTCGAAGCAGGAAGCGGACGCACGACAGTTCGCGGACTTCCTGGCCGGAGCGGAAGCAAAAGCGTTGTTCGAACACGCGGGCTTCGAAGTTTTTCGCTGAGCCCGCATTGCAGCCTGCATGACAAGCGCCGACTGGCAGGTCACGTCTTTCACGCTGGCTGTCGCGGCCTTCAGCACGCTGCTCATTCTTCCGCCCGGCTGGGCGCTCGCGTGGCTTCTGGCCCGGCGTCGCTGGCCCGGAAAATCCCTCGTGGAGACATTTGTGATGCTTCCGCTGGTGATGCCGCCCGTCGCCACCGGTCTTCTGCTCCTCAAGCTGCTCGGCCGGCGCGGACCGATCGGCGCGTGGCTCGACGCCCATGGCGGAATCGAAATCGTGTTTACCTGGCGGGGAGTGGTCGCCGCCACGGCGGTCATGTCGTTTCCGCTGCTCGTCCGCACAGCGCGGGTGGCGTTCGAGGGCGTGAATCCCCGCCTCGAGCAGGTCGCGCGCACCCTCGGCGCGTCGCCCACCCGGACGTGGTGGACGGTCACGCTTCCCCTCGCCCGGCACGGATTGCTGGCCAGCGCGGTGCTCGCCTTTGCCCGCGCGCTCGGAGAATTCGGAGCCACCGTCATGGTGGCGGGCTACATCCCCGGAAAAACCGCCACCCTGGCGCTCTCGATCTACAATCTGGTCCAGCTCGGTCACGATGACGAGGCGCTGCGGTTGCTCGGTGTGTCCGTGCTCCTCGCCTTCGCCGCGGTCTGGGTCGGCGAAGCGCTCCTCCGGCAGCGACGCGCATGAACATCGTCCTCTCCGACCTGCGAGTGACCTCCGGGGATTTTTCCCTGACGATCGATACCGCGCTGACCGGTTCGGTGACGGCGGTTTTCGGCCCTTCGGGCTCCGGCAAGACAACGCTTCTCGAAACCATCGCCGGTTTGCGTCGGCCGGCATCGGGCCGCATCACGCTGAATGGTGAAGTGCTGACGGATGTCAGTTCCGGTCAATTTTCCCCGCCGGAACGTCGTGGCATCGGCTACGTCCCGCAGGACGGCGCGTTGTTTCCACATCTGAACGTCCGGGGGAATCTGAACTATGGACGTCGCGCCGGAAACTCGCGGTCGTCGCCCGGCTTCGAACGCGCCTGCGCGGTCCTCGAGATTGCGTCACTGGTGGACCGGCCGGTGCAGGGACTTTCGGGCGGCGAAAAGCGCCGCGTCGCGCTCGGACGCGCGCTGCTTTCGTCTCCGCGTCTCCTGTTGCTCGACGAGCCACTCGCCGAGCTGGATATCCCGCTCCGCGAGCGTCTGCTGCCGCACCTCGGACGCCTGCGGGACGAGTTTGGTCTGCCGATCATCTACGTCTCGCACGCGCCCGAGGAAATCGTCGCCCTCGACAGCGACGTGGTGGCGCTCGAAAGCGGTCGCGTCACCCACCGCGGACGCGCCTCCGATCTCTTCGCGCCCACCGGTTCGCCGCGCTTGGAGTGGAGAAAGGGATAGCCACGCGAAAGGTGGAACCGGACCTCCCCGTTCGACAGGCTCAGGGCCCCGAGCAAGGTCGAGGGGCGGGCCGGTTCATCACCTCCGGATGCACCGACGGCCAGGTTGCCAACGCGCCAGGGACGTCGCGTTCCACCTCAAAGGCATTTCCATTCGTGTCATTCGTGGGCAAAACCACTCCTTCGATTTGCGTTGCCGCGGACGGCTTCGCGGTTCCCTTGTTGGCCGTAAAGCTGCTTCGACATCGCCGTGCCTTTCGACGCCTTCAATCGCGACATCAGCTACCTGCGCATCTCGCTGACGGATGCGTGCAATCTCCGGTGCGTCTACTGTATGCCGGAGCACATGACTTTTCGTCCACGCGAGGAATTGCTCTCCGATCAGGAACTGCGGCGGCTGATCACGCTCTTCGGCGCCACCGGATTCCGGAAAATCCGCTTCACGGGCGGCGAACCGACTCTGCGACCGGGCCTGGTTGACCTGGTGCGGCACGCATACGCGACGCCGGGCATCGAGGCGGTCGGCCTCACCACGAATGGAGTGCTGCTCGATCACCTGGCCGGCCCCTTGCGCGCGGCCGGCCTGCGCTCCGTCAATATCTCGCTCGACAGCCTGAACGACGTCACCTTTCGCCGCCTCACACGTTGGGGCAGCCTGCGCGATGTGCGCGCCGGTCTCGAGGCGGCGGCCGGCGCGGGACTGCGCGTGAAGCTCAACGCCGTCGTCTGCCGCGGCATCAACGACGGCGAGGATGTCGTCGAACTGGCGCGACTCACCGTCGCGCAAGACTGGCAGGTGCGTTTCATCGAGCAGATGCCCTTCGGCAACAATGCCAATTTCCAAACGCAGTCCATCGTCACCGAAGACGAGTTGCTGGGTCGACTTGGCGCCGAATTCGGCCCGCTCGAGCTGCTCAGCGGCGGCGAACTCGACGGCGAGGCCCGGATGTACCGGATTCGGGGCGCGCGCGGCAGCGTCGGATTCATCAGCCCCGTGACCCAGCCCTTTTGCGCCGGTTGCAACCGGATGCGCCTGACCGCCGAGGGTGTGCTCCGCCTCTGCCTGCTGCGCGATAGCGAGGTCGATCTTCGCCCGGTGCTGCGCGACGGCGGCGGCGACGACGATTTGCGCGACCTGATCCTGCACGCGGTGCGCGAAAAACCCTGGGGCCACGGACTCGCGCATCAGCTCATTCCCTCGGCCCGGGGCATGTCCCAGATCGGCGGCTGACGTCCATGGCCGGTCCATCGCGTCGAGTGCACCTGGAGTTTTTCGCGCGCCTGCGCGAGGAGGCCGGTTGCGACCGTCTCGAGCTTGAAACGGTCGCCGCCAATCCCGCGGAGCTTTACGCCGAACTCGGACGCCAGCGCGGCCTGACGGTTCCGGTGCGCGCCCTGCGCGTGGCAATCAACGCGCGCTACGCCGCCATGGACACGCCGCTGCAGGAAGGTGACACCATCGCCTTCATACCGCCGGTCGCCGGCGGATAGACTTCGATTCGCGCCATGTTCGCCCTCACCGACCAGCCGATCGAACCCGCCACGTGGCGCGCGAAGCTGAGCGCCGCCGAAACCGGGGCGTCGGTCATCTTCGAGGGACGCGTGCGCAATCATCACGGCGGACGACCGGTCAAGCGCCTCGAATACGAGGCGCTCGGCGAACTGGCGCAACACGAGGGCGAGGAGATTCTCGCGGAGGCCGAGCGACTGTATCCCGGCAGTCGCGTGCACTGCGTTCATCGCACCGGCCGGCTGGAGATCGGCGACATTGCCGTGTGGATTGGTGTCGAATCGCCGCACCGCCCGGCCGCCTTCGCCGCCTGCCGGCATGTGATCGAGGAGCTCAAGCGACGCCTGCCGATCTGGAAAAAGGAACATTTCGTCGATGCCGATCCGGAGTGGGTCAATTGCCCGACCGAAAACCGGGAGCCCGCGATCGGCGACTATCATGCCCGCCAGATGATGCTTCCCGAAGTGGGAACGGCCGGGCAAGGACGCCTGGCCGGGGCGCGCGTGCTCGTCGTCGGCGCGGGCGGCCTCGGCTGTCCCGCCGCGCTCTATCTCGCGGGAGCCGGCATCGGACATCTCACGATCGTCGACGACGGTCTGATCGAGCGTTCGAATTTGTCCCGCCAGATTCTCTTCACCGAAGCCGAACTCGGGGCGCCCAAGGCCATCGCGGCGGCCGCCCGCCTGCGCCGGCACAATGCGGCCATCGAGGTCAGCGCACACGAGGTTGCCTTGAGTCCGAAAAATGCCCGCGCCTTGGTGGCGGGGCAGGACGTCGTGCTCGATTGCACCGACAATTTTGCCACCCGGTTTCTCGTCCACGATATTTGCGCCGCCTTGAATGTGCCCCTCGTTCAGGCCGCCGCGCATCGCTTCGAGGGCACGCTCGACGTTTTTCAACGCGGTCGCGGCGGCTGCCTGCACTGTCACTGGCCGGGAATATCAGCGAACGACCTGGAGTCCGTGGAAAGGTGTGACGGCGCTCCGGTGTTCAGCCCGATCGTCGGCGTGCTCGGCGTGATGCAGGCAGCCGAGGCCCTGAAACTGATCCTGGGGCTCACCGGCGACGCGACGCAGCAAACCCGTCTGGTTGATCTACGCGACGGCACGACCCGCTTCATCGAGCGTCCGGCCCGTCCCGGTTGCCCGGCATGCGGAAATCTCTCCGCCCTTGCATCGACGCCCGGTGATGAGACGTCCGTTTTTGTCGATGCCCGCAACGAAGGCGTGGCGGCTGATTCGTCGATTCGCGTCCGGCTTGTTCTCGACGGTGAAGTGGCCTCCGCGCGCGAAGGAATCGTCGATGTGCCGGAGTGCGATCTCGCCCGCATTCGGGAACTGGCGGCAGACAAACCCGTTGTGCTCACCTGCCGGCACGGAGTTCGCAGCGCCGCGCTGGCGCGTCTTTTGCGCGCGGAAGGATTGCGAAACGTTTACGTGGAGGCTCCAACCGGTTCGGAGCGATAGCGGTTTCCGGCTACAAAGGGTGGAACCGGACCTCACCGTTCGGCGAGCTCAGAGCATCGAACAAAAGCGACCAAGTCTTCGGCGCCGGCACGGCGGGTGGTTCGGCTTTTCGACTCGATAGACAGTTTCGTTTTTCGGCTTTCGATCCCGCCCGGGACGTCGCGTTCCAGCGTGCGATCGATTCGCGGCATAAAGCCGCTCCTACAATCCAAAGGAAGGGCGTGACCGCTGGGCGCGCCGAGGCGGCAATCGGAGATGCCGGCCCTCCCTCCTCAATTCTGGTCGAAAAAGTGCTCTTCGCTGCTGCGGTTCGCGGGCGCGCCAACCAATGCCGGTTCTTCCCGGCTCGGTACGGCTGGCTTCACCACCTTCGCCATGGGACGAGCAGCAGGCGGGCGCGGAGTCGCCGCGGGCGGATGCTCCATCATCGAAGTCCGGCCGCCAATCAGCGAGAGCAGTTCTGCGACGCTGTCCTTCATGGCGACAGCTTGCATGTTGAGTTCCTCGGCTGCCGCGGCCGTTTCCTCCGCGCTGCCGGCATTGGCCTGCGTAATGGAATCCATCTGGGAAAGGGCGGAGTTCACCTGGGCGATGCCCTGAGTCTGCTCCTGCGAAGCCGCCGCGATCTCACCCACGAACGAATCGACCTTGCGCGCCTTGTCGGCGATGTCGTTGAGGGCCTTGGCCACGACAGCGGAGATCGTCACGCCGCGATCGCTTTTCTGAATCGCGTCCTCGATCTTGTCCGCGGTGTCCTTGGCCGCCTGGGCGGAACGCTGCGCCAGCGCCCGCACTTCCTCGGCCACCACGGCAAAGCCGGCGCCGGCGTCGCCGGCCCGCGCGGCCTCGACTGCTGCGTTAAGCGCCAGCAGGTTCGTCTGAAAGGCGATCTCGTCGATGGTCTTGATGATTTTCGCGATGTCGGTCGAGGACGCCTTGATCGCATCCATGGCCTGATGCATGCCGTCGACCTGCGCCGTGCCGGCATCGGCCGAGGCGCGGGTGAGGTTGGAAATTTCGCGGGCCTTGCCCGCACCGGTCGCGTTGCGCTCCGTCATCGCGGCCATCTGTCCGAGCGATGCACTGGTTTCCTCAAGGCTTTGCGCCTGCCGGCTCGAGCCGTCCGCCAGAGTCTGGCTGGCATCGGAAACCTGGCTGGAGGCCGTGGCCACCTGCTCCGCGCCGTCGCCGAGACTGCGGACCACGCGACGCAGCCGGGAATTGATGCCGCGCGCAATGATCACGCCCGAACCGACGGCCAGCGTGAGTGAAAGCACGCTCAGGACCGTCGTGTTGACGAGCCCGTGTCCGGCCTCGGCATCGAGCGTCGCCGCGGAGTTCTGCGCATCGCCTTCGTTAAGGGTTACACAGGCCGCGATGGTTTGCTCAAATTCCGAGTAGGCCCGGTCGCCCTCGCCGTTAAGTACCGCGACGGCGTCCTGCACTTTGTGGTCGCGGCTGAGCGAACGCACGCGGGCGGCCGTCGCCTGAAAGCGACCCCACGCCGCGCCGATTCGCGCGTGAAGCGCCCTCTCCTCCGCACCGTCGATGTACTGCTCGTAGTCGTGAAGTCCCTGGACGACCGCGTGCGCCTGCACATCGCACTGGCGCGCGATCGCTTCCTTCCCGGCGTCGTCGTCGATCAGCACGTCGCGACTGGTCAGGACCTGATAAAGCAGCGCCGACTTTTCGATCGAGGTAACGATGCGGATGCCCGGCAGGGCGTTGCGGGCGATGCCACTGACTTCGCCGCGGAAGGTGCGGAGTGTGGACAGAAAGAGCAGCGAGGACGCCGCATTGAGCAAAACCAACAGCGAAAATCCGGCGGCAAGCCGGCGGGCAATGGTAAGATTCTTGAACATGTACGACGAAGCGGTTGCCCCTTCATCGTCCCCGATCCGCCAGATTTGAGGTAAAAAGTAAGCGCAAATACTACACACATTTCACTTTCATAAGTCATCCGCTTACAATGGAACGGATATGCTTTCCCGTTCGCCCGGGATCTAGCGGCCGATTAAGGTGTAAAAAGCCAGGCCATACCATTCCCGCAGAACCATCGAGGTGGCCGTCAATGAGTCCGCGGTCGGAAAGAAATCGAGCAGGCTGAATTTCCGCTCGGCGTCGTGGCGGAAATCGACGGGAAAAGGAATGAATTCGACGCCCGCCTTGCGAAAAAGGTGCGCCGCCCTCGGCATGTGCCACGCCGAGGTCACGAGAATCACTTTTTTCCAGCCGCGTTGTTTCATCAAGGCGGCGACGGCCTGCGCCTCGTCGCGGGTGTTTTCGATTTCGCCGGTGATGACGATCCGGTCCGCCGGAACGCCGCGCGCGGCGGCCGCCCGCTTGCTCACCGCGCCTTCGAGTTCCTTCCGACCGAGCCACGAAATGCGGGCGCCCGTGAAGATCACCCAATCGCACTTCCCATGCTGCCAGAGCGCGATCGCACCCTCGAGGCGCGCCGCGGCGTCGGCAAAGTTCGGAACATAATCGTTGTCGGTGGAGGGTCCGAAAATTCCACCCAGCGCCACGACCGCATCGGCCTTGTTCACGGTGCTGAGGCCAACCGGCGGATTCCCGCGCTCGATCAAGGTCAGCAATGCGTTGGCCACCGGCGGCAGCGAGGTGACGTAAAGCACCACCAGCGCCGCCACGACCGGCCAGCGTTTTCGGCGCCAGATCGCCACCGCGAGCAGAATCATCACCCAACCCATCGGCAGGGCGAATACCGGCAGAATCTTGTTCACCATCAGCATGGCGGTGCGCGGCCTACGGCGCCACGCCGCCGAAAAGCCTGGGCAGAAGATCGATGAGATAGCCGCGCCAGACCGGCCACTCGTGACCGCCGTCGGTCACGTGCCACTCGTGGGGAATCTGTTTGGACTGGAGCCAGGCCTCGAACTTCGTGTTGCGCTCGAGGAGCGAGTCCTCCCGGCCGACGCCAATCCAGATCAACCGCGGCACGCCCGTCTTGCCGGCATTGGCGGCGAGAAGTTTGGCGAAACGCACGTCGAGATGCCCGCCGGGCACGCCCGAACTGAACCCGCCGACCCAGCCGAAAAGCTCAGGGTGTCCAAGTCCGATGGCGAGCGATTGCCCTCCCCCCATCGACAGGCCGGCGATCGCCCGCAACGAGGGATCGGGCCGGGCGGCGTAGTTCGCCTCGATGAACGGCATGATCTCGGTGAGCAGTTCCGTCTCCATCGCCTCATTGTTCTGCGTGCTGTAGTCCGGTCCGCGCTCCGGCGGGATCGGCACGGGATGCCCGTTCGTCATGACGATGATCGCCGGCACGATGCGATGCGACGCGATCAGGTTGTCGGCGATCACGTTCGCCCGACCGACGGTGTCCCACGCGGTCTCCTCGTCGCCAAATCCATGCAGCAGATAAAGCACGGGATACTGGCGTCCGTCCCGTCGCTGATAGCCAGGCGGTGTATAAACCTGGATGGCCACCGGACCGCCGCGCGTCCTCGAATTGATCACGTGGCGCCGCACGATGCCGTGTCCCACCGACTGCACCGACCACAGGGGCGGGACCGGGCCGACCACCTCCACGAGGCTCTCGTTCGAAAGCCATTCCTTCGTTCGCCGATTGTGCGGATCGGTGAAGGTGGCGCCATCCACCTCAAAGGTGTAGCTGTAGAGATCGGGCCCCAGCGGACCGACGGTGACACTCCAGACGCCGTTGGTCTCCCGTGTCATCGGTTGCGCGGACAAATGCCGCAGGCCCTTGACCGCGACGGCGTGGGCGTTGGGCGCGAAGACGCGAAACGTGATGTGTCCGTCGGCGGACACCTCGGGCGAACGAATGTCGGGATCGGCAGCGAACAGCGAAGCGGCGGTAAGACTGGCGAACAGGGAAAAAAAGAGGCGGAGAATACTCACGCCTTCACCCTTGTCGTTTCCGACGAGGGCGAACAGCCCTATTTTCGATCGGTCTCGAATCGCGTCACTTGCCCTTCCGGACCTGGGCCACAATCATGGTGTTGATCGCAAATCCGACCCGGAGAACGCCGTCCGAAAACGCCTGCGGGTCGAGGTGGAAGACATAGTCGCTCGAGTTGCGACCCCACGAGCGGGTGAAGTTGGTCTTGTCCTCGGAGACTTTCTTCAGCGTGCCGGTGACCTCGGCGGCGAGGCGCTTGCCGTGCTCCAGCACCATGATCGATGCGGTGCCTCCCTTGCCGTCGACCGCCCAGATGTTCGCCACGTGCAGTTTCATCGCCGGCGAAAGGTTGATGCTGGCTTCGGCGCGTTTGTAGCCGGTCGTCGACTCGCCGTAAACCTGCGGGACGGCGAACGAAATTTCCGGCACCAGCACCATGGTCTCCTTGTTTTCGGCCACGCCCTTCAACCACCACGCCGGACCCTGGATCGGCCGGTCAAACGTCTGCGCATCCGACGGCGCCACGATGATCCAGCTCAAGGATTCCTTGCTCGTCGTCGGAAGGCCGGCCTCGTTGTCCGGCGATTCCCGTCCGTGGCCGACCACATCCGGGTGCGTCTTGATGTCGTCGTAGGTCTTCACCGTGTAGCCGGCGGCACGAAGTTTGGCGATCAGGTCATCCTGGATTTGCCTAGCTAGGTCCTGCACGAACGCCTTGTCGAGTCCGAGCACGTGGAATTTCGCGTGCGCCTGCGCGTTGGCGTCGCCGTTGCGCGACATGGCCCAGACGCTGCCGGATTCCGATACGTACAATATCACCGTGGGGACGATGAATGTCTTGGCCTTGGTCAGGTCGCCGCCGAAGCGGCCGGCCTTGACGCGGTCCATGTTCAAATCGAACGGCGTCGGGGTCGCGAGCAACGGCAGGCCGAAAACTCCGAGCAACAGGAAGGTCACACAAAAGCGAGCAAGGGCGGCTCGCGCATTGGGGGCGGTGTTTCGCATTGTGCCGGAGTGGCTAGCGAATCTCTTGTAGGCTTCAAGCCTACATCGTATTCGGCCCGAAAACCGTCGCCCGCCTACCGCACTATTTTGTCACGGGCGCCGGCGTCGCTGGCGGCATGCGACGGCGAATCTCGTCCACGATGCAACGATTCACGCGCGACGCGTAGCGCATCTTGGCATCGCGGATCGCGAGGTGGTCCGCGCTGGAATTGGCATCGGCCGCATAGAAATAGTAGAGATCGAGACCCACGCGGCCCGACTCCACGAATTCGTGCACTTCCTCCTTGGTGAGGCCGGGCACGAGCGTCGGCAGGCTGCCGCCGCCGACCCAGGCCAGGAATCTCCAGTTGCCGATGGCCATGCGGGCCGAGGCGGCTTTCGCGGCGTCCATCTTGTCGTAGCGCCTGACCTCGTCGCGTGGATCAAAAGTGTCGTTCGCGACGCAGCCGGAGAGAATCAGACCCAGGGCCACGAGCGGCAGGAAGCGTTTCATCGCCGGACATGGAAACGCGCCGCCGGACCAAGGCAATCGTCGAGTCGATGGCTGCGTCCGATCGCTGGCAAGCAGGCCCCATGAAATCTCTCGTCCTCCGACCATTCGACGACTAGACTAACCAAGCCCGGTCACTCGTCACTCGTCACTCGTCACTCGTCACTCGTCACTCGTCACTCGTCACTCGTCACTCGTCACTCGTCTTTCGCTTCTCTTCCCCGAGAAACTTGTAGAAATACGTCGTCGGACAAAAACCGCCGGCCGGCCAGAGCGCGTATTTGGGAATCTCGCCGCATCGAATCCAGCCATGCCGCGAGTACAAGCGATAGCCGTCGCTGTCGGTGACGGTATCGAGCACGAGGAGCGTTCGTCCGCAGGCCAGCGCACAAGCTTCAGCGGCGGCCAGCAACGCCGCCCCGACGCCGCGTCCGCGCGCCTTCCGGTGCACGAGCATCTTGGCCACGTCGCCCCGGTGCGGCTGATTTTCCGGCAAGTCGAGAATGAGCTGGACCGTGCCGACGATTTCGCCTCCGGAATCGGCGACGATAACCTTGCGTTCGCCTCGCGCAGCGCCGGCCGCAACTCTCCGCCAAAATTGATCGGCCTTCCCCGAGGTCATCGGCAACATGAAACTCACTGACGCCCCACCCTCGACACAATCCGTCAGAATTTCACTCAACGCCGCGATCTCGGCGTCGCCGATCGCGTCCAACACCCGCGTGCGAATGGATTCGTTGCTCATGTGTCTTGCCTGGCGGCAGCAGGAATCGAACCGGTTTGGACCTTCGCGGCAAGAATCCCTCGCTCACGATCCGCCACAGAGCGCGATCATTTCCGGCCAGGAGAACACGTCCTCCGGAATGATTGGCCGCAAAAAGTCACAGCGCAGCGGAGCCGTAACCATGGCGGTCACACGCCGAGGGCCTGCTTTCGCTGGCATCAAGGTTCCATGGAGGAGGATGGGACATCCGCCCCTACCGGATGGCAATGCGGCCGTGGTAGGGGACGGCGTCCCGCCGGCCTTGGCGCAACGCATGAGCGGCACCAAAAATCTTCGCCCGAATGCCTGATCCGCCAATGCAGCTGCGCAAGAGGCACAAAAACCTTCCCAAGTCCTGCTAACGCAGCCTCGGGTGGCATTCGGGATCGGAACTCAGGGATCAAGAAACCCAATTCCGAACGTCCTTGACCGTCCCGCCCTGCGGCGCACGCTGCCCAATCCATCCCTTGCCTGGTGGTGTAATGGTAGCACAGGCGACTTTGACTCGCCTAGTCCTGGTTCGAATCCAGGCCGGGCAGCCATAGCGAACTGTCGCTTCGCTCGGTACGACGCGCGGTCCAAGCACCGCTTGCTCATGGCCTGCGGCCGGCAAGTCAGCACAACCAAATGGGCCGCATCGGCGCTTGGCGAGGCGAATGGCCCTGAGCAAGCGAAGCGCGTCGAAGGGCTCCGACCTTCAAATTGGGTAGTCAACAGCCCATACTCACAGCCTGCGGGCGGCATGCGGCCCAAAAATGCTCCGCGGCGCCAATTGCCAAACGGACACAATCCGTTCGCGCGCGTTTGCGTCAGAAAAGTTCGAGTTGCCCGCCGGCTTGGTCCGCCGCTCGACGCGCCTCCCGATGAACGCCGCAAACCGGTGAGATCATGCGTCCCGAAGGGCGATCATCGGGTCCACCTTCGTGGCGCGGAAGGCCGGAAGATAGCTGGCCAGCATGGCCACGGTAAGCAAAAGCAGCGGCACCGTCAGAAACACCGCCGGATCGTGCGGTCGGACACCATAGAGCAAACCTGCAATCATGGACGCCGTGGAGGTCGAAAGGACCAATCCGGCAACGATGCCCACGCCGGCCAGCGCGACGCCTTTGCTCACGAACATCCGCAGGATGTCTTCCCGCCGCGCCCCCAAGGCCATGCGGATACCGATCTCGCGCGATCGTTGGCTGACCACAAAGGCCAACAAGCCGTAGATTCCGAGGGATGCCAGGAGCAACGCCAGGCCGGCGAATCCGCCGACCAAGTCGGCAGAAAAACGGCGCGAAGCCAGTGATCGATCGAGGATGCCGTTCATTGAGGAAACCTCAAATACGGGCAATCCGGCATCAATGCCCTGAACCTCATGCTTGATCTGCGGTTCCAGCAGGGACGCGGGCAGCGACGTCCGCAACGCCACGCTCAGCCGCCTGCTCGAGTCCTGATAAATCGGAACATAGACATGGGGAACTCCATCGATGTCGAGGCCATCGCTCTTGATATCCTTCACCACCCCCACGACGGTGGTCCAGGGCTGGGCCGGGCCCCTTCCCCACGGGTCTTTTCCGAAACGCACCCGATGACCCAACGGATCGCCGGCCGGCCAATACTTGTGCGCGGTGCTTTCATCGATGACCGCCACCAGCGGTTTGCCATCGTCATCGCTCTCGGAAAACGCGCGCCCGCGCAGGAGCGTCGCCTGCAACACCCTGAAATAGTCGGGGCTGATGCGGATTCTCTCGGCGTGCAGGTCGTGCGAAGACTCGACCGGCCAGTCTTCAATCGCGAAGCCTTCATTCACCACACCGCCGACCGCATTGGGATTGGTGTTGGTGCCCGGCAGGGCTGAAGTGATGGCGGCGATTTCAACTCCCGGAAGCGCCCGCAGGCGCCGCAGCAACTCGCGTTCAAAGACGGTCCGCCGTGAGGTATCTCCATACGGATCCGTCTTCGGATCGTTGGGATTCGGAATCTGGATGTTCGCGGCAACAACCTGGGTGGGATTGAAGCCGGGATTTTCCCGCAACAGGTCGCGCAACGTGCGCAGCAACAACCCGGCTCCGACCATCAGGATGACGGCAAGGGTTACCTCGGCGACGATGAGCGCATCCCGCAATCGGACGGTCTTGGTGCCGTACCCGGACCCGCGACCGCCTTCCCGCAGGGCCGAGGAAAGTGCGGCCTTGGTCGATTGAAGGGCGGGAGCCAATCCAAACAACAGGCCGGTGAGAATGGAAATCAGCAGGGCGAACGCCAGCACCACCCCGTCGACGCGCACTTCGTCGAGCCGCGGGACACTCGCCGGCACCAAGCGCAGGATCAAGCCCAAGGTGCCGACTGCGGTCGCGATGCCCGCGACCCCGCCAATGAGCGACAGCAGCATCGACTCGGTTAGCATCTGGCGCACCATACGGCCACGGCTCGCCCCCAGCGCCAATCGCACCGCCATTTCCTGCTGCCGTCCCGACGCGCGTGCCAGGAGAAGGTTGGCGATGTTCAACGCGACGACGAAAACGATCAGGGTTACCGCGCCCAGCAGCACCAGCAGCATGGGCCGGACATTGCCCACCAGAACTTCCTGCAAAGGTTGAATCTCAATCGACCTTTGCGCCTGCGGCGGGTAATCGGCGGGAAAGTCGCGCCGCCATTCGGCGGCCATCGCGGTGAGCCGCGCCTGGGCTTGCGCCAGGGTCAGGCCGGGCTTCAGGCGTCCGATCGCGGCTTTCAACACTCGGTTGCCGCGGAGCGGCGCAGGAAAGGGATCTCCCGTGAATCCCGCGGCGCCAAACGCCTCCACGTCGCCGGAAATCGTCGGACCCGGATGGCGAAACCCGGGTGGGAGCACGCCGACAATCGTGCAGGGATCACCGTCGATCAGGACGGTGCGGCCGATCACATTCGGATCGGCGCCAAAGCCGCGGCGCCACAGTCCATCGCTGATCACGACCACGAGGGCAAAACCGGGCACCGCGTCTTGCGGACCAATCAACCGTCCGATTTGCGGAGTGACGCCCAACATGGAAAAGTAACTGAAACCGCCGTTCACCGCCTCGAGTCGCTCGGGCTGCTTGCCGCCGGTCAGGATCTCGATCCCCTCGAAGATCGGCGACACCTCTTCAAATACACCCGCCCGGGTGAGCAGGTCATCCAGTTCGGGTTTGGAAAACCGGACGTCCCGCAGCCCGACGCCGGGCTCGTTGAAGAAGATCCGGACCAGGCGATCGGGCTCGCGGTAGGGCAAGGAGCGCAGCAACACCGCATTCACAATGCTGAAAATGGCCGTGTTCGCCCCGACGCCCAGTGCCATCATCGTGATGACGACCACGGCGAAGCCCGGCCTCTGCCGCAGCATGCGCCAAGCGTAGCGAACATCCTGGATGAATGAGTTCATGGTGCCCTGACGACGAGGTCGATCTCAACGCAGGCCCCCAGCGGCAGCGCGGCCACCGCAATCGTCGTGCGCGCGGGAAACGGCCGGTTGAAGTGCTTCGCATAGACGCCATTCATCGCGGCGAAGTCGCTCATGTTCGTGAGATACACGCCGGCGCGCACCACGTCATCGAGACTTCTGCCGCCCGCCTGGAGGATCGCCGAGAGATTGCGGAAAATTTGCCCGGTCTCGGCCACAATCCCCCCGGCAACCACTTTCCCGGTGGCCGGGTCCTGGCCGACCTGGCCGCTGACATAGAGAAAACCACCGGCTTCGATCGCCTGGCTAAACGGGCCGACCGGTGGTGAAACTTCGGGCGAGAGGATGGCGGTTTTGCTCATGGCCGGCTCCGGTGGGGGTTGGCAGGGGTGATGCGCGAACGTTAGACAGAACTGTCTAATCCAAGTCAAGCGCTATTAGACCGATCTGTCTAATCTTGAAATCGACCCGACTATTCCGCTAGCTCGGCGGCATGCCTGATTTGCGCCCGCCACCCGGCGAAAGCACCCCCAAGCGGGATCATCTCATCGCGACCGCCTTCCGCCTGTTCTATCGCGATGGTTACCGCGCGGTCGGCATCGACACGATCCTGGCCGAAGCGAAGCTCGCCAAGATGACGCTCTACCACCACTTCGCGTCCAAGGAGGACCTCATCGTGGCCGTGCTCGAACAGCGTTCGGCCCTCGTCAACGCGAAGGTGCAGGCGATATTGAGCGAGGCGGGGCCGTCGCCGCGGAAGCGCCTGCTCGCCTATTTCGCCCGCTATGAAGCCTTTTTTTCGAGCAAGGAATTCAACGGGTGCCCCTTTATCCGCGCCGTCGCGGAGTATCCGGAGGTCCACTCGCCGGTGCACCAGGCCGTGATCCGGCACAAGCAAAAGGACATCGCGACCCTCCGGGAATTGGTCTCCGGCTTCGGTATCGCCGAACCAAGCCCAGTGGCGCAACAGATTGCGCTGCTCATCGAGGGTGCGCTGGTGAGTGCGCACACCTTCGGGAATCCCTCGGTATTGGCCCATGCCCGCGACGCCGCCCTGGCGCTGGTGAAAGCGTCCCGGTAAACATCAGGCATCACGGCCGAACCGGCGGAGCAGAAGGCTTGCCCTGGTTTCCGGCGCCGGGCAACCATGAGCGGCAACACGCTCCCACGCCGTCTTTTCAAACCCACCTCCGAAGGACTCTGTCATGCCCAACAAAAACAATTCCCGCTATGTCGATGGATATGTGATCCCGGTTCCAAAAGGAAAGGTCCGTGAATATGCCCGCATGGCGCGTCTCGGTTGCAAGGTGTGGATGCGGCACGGCGCGCTCGATTACCGCGAGTGTGTCGCGGAAGACTCCAAGGTATTCTGCGGGCCCGGCTTCCCCAAGGGCATTCGGGTGAAGCGCGGCGAGACGGTCGTTTTCGCCTACATCGTGTACAAGTCGCGGAAGCATCGCGACCAGGTGAATGCCCGGGTGATGAAGGACGAGGAGCTCACGGGCGGCATGGACCCGAAGAAGATGCCGTTCGATCCCCGGCGAATGCTGTTCGGCGGGTTCACAACGCTCGTTGGCTCCTGAAGGCCATTGATACGGCGATCGGTTAGGGTCGACTGGGCCAACGAATCGGCCGAGGACCGAGCCAAAGACGTCACGTCCTGACCGGTTGAATTACCGGCCTGTCGGCGACGGCGCGGAACAGGTCGAATCTCGACGCAAATGTAGCCAGGATCCGACACCAGTTCTCGCTGGCGGAGGTCGGAACCGTGTGGGAGAAAATTTCACCCCATGGCCACCCCGCATCGCCTCGTCTTCGCTGCACTCGCCCTCCTTGTTCTTGGCCACGCCATCGCGCAACCGGCGCCGGAAAAGCCCCGCCCGGACGCCCGCTTCGGAAACTGGCTTTTCAAGACTCCGGATCCCAAGGTCTGGACGCGCACCGAGAAAAATGGCGCGCTCGTTTTCGCTGCCGCCGAACCGCCCGGCGATTTCTGCACGATCACGCTCTTCGCCGGCGACCATGCCGGCGCCGATTTTCCCGCGCAGTTCGAACGCGCCGTCGCCGCCGATCTGAAGGCAAAGGACACCGTGAAGATCGAGGCCGACTCCGGCGCGAAACCAGGCAAGTCGGCGGAGGGCTTCGACACCCTGACGCGCAGCCTGCGCACCGAAACCAGCACGATGCACAATCTGCACTTGTATGTGGGCGGACACAGCGGCGACCGCTTTGACCTCGCGGCGTTCCAATCCTCCAGCGAGGACAGCTGGAAGCAGCATGGCGCCCAGGCCAGCCAATTTCTCCTCAGCTTGAAACTCGCCAATTCCCTGCCTGCAGGGGAGGTCGCCAAGCTTTTGGGAACGGCACCGACGGAGGCGCCCCCCACCCTGCCCGGTTTCGATGATGCGCCGGCCGCGACCGCAACACCCGCCGCAGCAACGCCCGTTGAACCCGCCAACGCTTCCGTACCGAACCAACCCGAACCGGTGATCGCGCTGGCCCCCGCCAATGTGCCCGATCGCCCGCTCAACCAGTCGCCGCTCGTGGTGAACAACGCGGTCACCCAGCGCAACGGCAGGCCCGTCGACGGCGTGAAGCTGTCGCAGCACGACATGGACATCGGCAGCCCGTCGATCGCCGTGTCGGCGCATGGCGTCATCCACGTCGCCTTCGTCGAACAGCATCGCACGACCTATGCCTATGCGGTCTACCACCGTTCGAGCAGCGACGGCGGCAAGACCTGGGGCGAGGCGAAGAATCTGTCGGAGGACATGCCCGGCCTCAAGGTCGGCCGTTGTTACCTGCTGATCGATGGACGCGACCGGGTCTACGTCATCTGGCGGACCGCACTCGCGCCGAATTTTCCCGCGAACATCGACCCGAATGCCGTGGGCTCGTGCAATCTGGTGTATCGCGTGCTGGAGGAAGGGCATTGGAGCAGGATCCAGCCGATCAATTCGCCGGCGTCGGCACAGACGCAAAACGCTGGCTCGCTCTCCTACTACGCGGCGGTCGATGCGGCGGGGCGCGTGCAGGCGGCATGGAACGCGATGCCCGACTTCTGGCATCCCGAACTCACGCGCATCAGCGGAACCTTTCATCAGCACATGCCCGGCATCTGTCCGGGCCTGGTTTTCCAAGCCACGCTCGACGGAGCGAATCCCGCCGCCCCGCACGAGGTCTTCCTCACTCCGATCCTCGGCGTGGTTAATGCGCAAAACCCGTATGGATATTACAACGTCGGACTCGACACGCTCAACGGCTACTTCGACGCCGCCGGCGCCGCGCATTTCCTGGCCGCGATCAGTTGGACGCACGACGAATCGTTACGGCACGTCTCGCGTTACCAGCTGATCGAAAACCGGCAGATGGGGCCGGTCATCGATCTGCCTGAACTGTCGTACCACGCCTGGCGCGATTTTCCCACGCTGCTGGTCGATGCGCAGGGCCGCCGTCACGCCATCGCCTACTATCCTGCGGGCGAGCATCCGAACGTCCGCGACTATCTCGTCGGCAGCGACGAGGAACCCGTCATCATCCGCAAAGCCGCCTCCGTGAAGGGCAGCGTCGCCGGATTCCAGGCCTGTCAGGGGCCCGGCGGCCGGATGGTCGCGATCATGGAAATGAGCGACACCGGCGAGCGCGGCGAAGGCGAAACCTATGTTTCGATCAGCAACGGCGGTGCCTGGAGCACGCCGGTCAACGTGACGAACAACGCCGGGCGCCGCACGTTCGCCAGCCGGCAGACCAGCGTCGCCTCGAACGTTGCCGTCGCGAAAAGCTACTATCCGGGTGCCGCCAGCGCCGCGTTCGACCGCGAGGGGCATCTTCTCCTGCTCATGATCAACAACGAATACGGACTTTTTTCCAGCAACGCGTTTGGCGTCGAACTGGCGGGAGGAAGCAGCGGCACGCCCACGCTGCAGTTCCTGCGTTTCTAATCCGACTCAAACCGTCCGAGGGGGGCGCTCATTGCCCTGCCGCTTCGCGGACCAACCATGGCCGGGATGCGCCTTCACCCGTCGTGCCGAGTCATGCCGTTCGCTCTCGCCATCATGCTGGCGTTTGCCCGCGCCCACGCGGCGGCCAGCAAGCCCGAGGGTTTCAATTCCAACCAGGGCTCGATCGCGCCCACGATGCCCGATCGTGCGGCGCCGCCATTCACCAGCGCGGCGGACGTTTATGGTGGATGGAGCGGCGCCGGGGAGGCGGTGCAGGGAGACGGACTGGGCGGCTGGCGCAGCGGACGCGACGGAGTGCGCTACAAGGGCTCCTGGCCGAAGCCGGGCTGGCATCTCGATTGGGATGAAAAACAAACCTCGTCCGACCGGGTGATCGAACTCGGCTTGCTGCCGCCGATCAAGCCGCTGCTCGAGGTCCATCTGCGCGACACCATCATCCGCCTGGGCGGCGACGGATATTACTATCTGACCGGCACCACCGGCGACAACATCTGGGACCGCAACAATGGCATCGAGCTCTGGCGCTCGAAGGACCTGCAACACTGGGAATATCGCGGCGTCGTGTGGGACATCGATCGCGACGGCACCTGGCAGAGGCAATGCCGGTATCTCTGGGCGCCGGAGATTCACTACCTCAAGGGGAATTACTTCATGTGCTACTGCATGGCCGGCGGACCGAACGGTGGCACCGGCATCCTGCGCAGCGCCACCGGACGCGCGGAAGGACCGTACGTCGATCTTTCACCCGGCGGAAGGCTCACCGGCGGAATCGACGCAACATTGTTTCAGGATACCGACGGCGCCGTCTACTTCACCTGGGGTCGCGGCACCCGGATCTATCGTATGAAGGACGATATGACCGGATTCGCCGACGAAGGCCGCGATGTCGAAATTGAACCCGCGAGCCTCGCGAAAGCGCGCGAATTGGGCAAAGGCGCCTCCGCCGCGTTCGAAGGTGCCACGCTCTTCAAACGCAACGGCAAATACTATCTGGGCGGCGCCATTTTCATCGGCGGCATCGACCGCGTCACAGGACGCAACGGACGCTACAGCTCCGCGATGATGATTTCGGACAATCTGTACGGCCCGTACCGCCAGTGGCACGAGGCGGTCCCCTGTGGAGGCGGTGGCAATTACTTCCAGGACGCCGACGGTCACTGGTACTGCACCTATTTCGGCAACGACGAGGCTTCGCCGTTTCGCGAAAAACCCGGGCTGGTGCGCATCGATTTCGCCGCGGACAACACCATCGTTGTCGCCGACGAACAGCCCGCATTTATCCTGCGGGGCGGCGCGCCTGCGCACTGGCGCCAGGTCCGCCAAAAATAGCGGTGGCCGACCTTCAGGAAATGGCGCGAAGAAATTCCTCCACCGAAAACAGGTAAAGGCGGCGCTCCTCCGGCTGAGTGCGAGCCCTCCCGTTCGGCGCCCGGATTCGGACGGTGACAATCGGCCGCTCACGCCGCTTTGGCCTGAACGCGGTCACCAAACAAAGGTTGTTCCCACGAACACGCATACGAAAGTCGATGGTGAAATTCCGAACTGAAATCCATTGGACGACGCGCCGCAGATTTCCGGCCCGCCGATTCCGAGCAACGCTCCGAGGCCGAAATAGCCGATAACGCAGAGCAGGCACTTGGGCGTCAGCACCAGCAGGGCGAGGACGGAAAGATTCAAAGCTGAGAGCTTGGAGCTCAGAGCTGAGAGATTATGACGACCTCGCCGCAGAAAAGGCGAAAGACGGCCTTGCATCACACGAACGCTGGTTCTCGAACATCGATTTCGCCACCACTGCCCGCTCAGCGCGCCGCCACCTCCGCCGCCTGGTCGTAGCGGTCATGATGCTTCACCCACTTCATCGGCGCCTCGGGATTCTCGTCCCGGCCGCGGGGCGTGAGGTCGATGAGGTTGTAGGCATTGATCAACGAGTCCAACCCACGCGAATAGGTGGAGTAGGTGTGAAACAGCTCACCGGCCGCATTGCGCGCGAAGACGCTCAGGCCGGGCATCTCCTCGCCCATCGCCTGGGTCGAACCGTAGTTGTAGTTCCGGCTGCCCTCCGCCTGCTCGGCTTCGGTGAACGACACGCCGAAGTCGCGATTGAAGGTCGTGCCGTGCGACGACACCCAAGGAAAGGTCCAGCCCATGCGCGTCTTGAATTGCCGGATCTCCGCCAGTGGCGCCAGGGAGACGGCGGTGAAAGCGATGCCGCGCGAACGCACATGCGGCAACGCGCCGTCAAAATGATCCGACACGAAAGAACAGCCGCGGCAACCTTCCTCCCAGCCCGGCGCGAGCATGAAGTGATAGACGATCAGCTGGTCGCGATCGCCGAAGAGATCGGACAGGGACGCGCGTCCGTTGGGGGTCTCGAAAACGTAGTTCGTTTCGACTTTGGTCCAGGGCAGGGCGCGGCGCTTCTGTGCGAGGCGCTCGCGGGCATGCGTGAATTCCTTTTCCTCGCGCAGGAATTCGCGCCGGGCCGCCAGCCACTTTTCCGCGGAGACGACGGGATGGGATTCGAATGAGTTGGAGTTCATGGGGAATGGTTGTGGGATTAAATGTAGGGCGGCATTGCCGAATGCCGCCTGGCGGGGTTCGGCGACCCCGCCCTACACTCGCTATTTTGGCTCAACGCCGAGCGTTTTTTCGTAATCGGTCTTGAGCTTGAGGTGCATCGGCCAGAACGGCGGACGCGGCGCGCCCTCGAGCAGCGCGATGAGGTGGGCGAGATGCGTGTGCCAGCCGCTGGCATAGCCGCTGAGGAACGGCAGATCGGTGCCGCGACTGCGATGGGTCAGGAGGAGCTGCACCTGTTTGCCCTGGGCCGTGAGCTCGAACGTGACTTCCGACTCGTCGTCGAACGTGTAGCTCAGCACATGCGGCGGCTCCCACCGCAGCACGGTGGCGGGCATCTTGAAGCCGGGATCCTGAACCTTCTGGTACCTTTCCGGCGGCTGCTCGTCGGGCGCGATTTCCTTGTGATGAAAAAACAGCTCCACCTTGCCGCCCTGGCGCGGCTCGATCGGACCGCCGGCAAACCAGCGGGCGCGTTTCGCAGGGTCGACCAGGTAATCCCAGGCGCGCTCGATCGGACCCGGAAGGGTGCGGATGATCCGGATTTCGCCCGGCGGAGTAAATTTTCCCGGTTGGTCGTTTTCGTTTTTCATGGAGTGGGTGATGAAGGATTTTAACCTCGCTGGGCCGTCGCCTCCTGGGCGATCGCGCGCTCGAGCGCGTCGAGCATCTGCGACCAGGAACTGGCGGCGCGATCGACGAATTCCGACCAGTGGGCGCCCAGGACATGCGTCAGCTTCATGTCGCATCCCTGTTCACGCGGCGTGATTTCGATGATGACTCGGCTTGTTTCGGGCAGTGCGTCCCTCGTCGCCCAGGTGAAAACCAGCAAACCCGGCCGCTCGATCTCGAGGTACTCGCCCACGTGATCGACCTCCGTGCCGGCGCGGTTGACGACAAAGGAAAAGCGTCCGCCGACCCGGGCTTCGAGCGCGAGGCGCACGATCCGCTCGTCGCGCACATTCGGCCCGAACATCCACCGTCCGACCCAAGCGGGATCGAGACACGCATCGAACACGCGCTCGGCGGGAACGTCGAAGCGGTGCATGACAACGGCGTGAACGGGCTGGCTCATGACTTCCTCTTCGCAGACTTGGCGACGCGTTCGTCCTCCGCGCGCAGTTCGCGCTCCAAGGCGTCGAGCCGGCGGCTCCAGAACTCGCGCGTGCGGTGCAGCCAGGCGTCCAGTTCGTCAAATCCCGCCGGATTGAGTGCCTGGATGCGGGTCTGGCCCTCAGCCCGGGTGGAGATGAGACCCGCCTCGCGGAGCACCTTCAAATGCTGCGAAATGGCCGAAGCAGTCACATCGAACTCCCGCACCAGTTCGCCCGCCGTGCGATCGCGTTCCGCCAGCAACTCCACGATGCGGCGGCGGGTGGGATCGGCGATCGCGGCGAGGCTCTCCATGCCCGCCACTATTTAAGGATACACTTAATTAAGCAAGAACTAAATTACAAACGATGAAAAAAGAGCGCGGGCGATCTCGCCGCGCGCTCAACGATTCTGAAGATGATTTTCGAATTCAGCCCTTCAGCCATCCGGTCTTTCAGCCTTTTTCAACCCGCCTTCGCCTCCACGAACGGCGTCAGACGCGCGAGCGTCAGCGCGCCACCCAGCGCAAGAACGATATCGCGCACGGCCACGTCGAGGTATTGGCCCTGCACCAGCAGCTGCAAGGCGATCGCCAGCAGCCAGGCCGTGACGATGTAGGCACCAATCCGGGGTTTCACGAGGACGATGATGCCGGCGACAATCTCGATCACACCGACAATGCGCATGAACAAGGCGGGGGCAATCACCGCGCCGAGATGCGGGTTCAGGTAGCTTTCCCAGTGCACCAGGAAATTGGTGAACTTGTCGGCACCGGCGACGATTGGCACGACGCCGAAAAGAATCTTCAAGGTGAGCTGCACGGCGCGCACCGTGCTGTGTTCCGTGATCGGTCCGGAATTCGGATAGGTATTCGTAGTCATGGTGAGTGGGGTTGCGACGGCCGGAATCGGTCGTCTTTTCATTGGATGCAGGCGCCACGCGAAGGTTACAGACCGTGGGATCGGGAAAGGGCGACTTCGGGCATCGGGAAATTCGTGCAACGCGGGTTCAGTTGTAGGAGCGGCTTTACGCCGCGATTCAGCCCGACCATCGCGGCGTAACGCCGCTCCTACAGTACAAACTACGGCGGCATTCAGCAGCCCCAGCCTACATCGATCATCGCGCCATTCGCATTTTCGCGCCGGCTCGTGTAACCTTTCCGTCAGGACTGCATCCAATGAGCACCATGCCCGCGCCAGCCTCCCGCGCTCCCTTGATGCCGACCTCCCTGGAAGTGAGCGACCAGGTGGCGGTGCGCAGCGTCCTCGAGGGCGACAAGGAAATGTTCCGCGTCATCGTGCGTCGCTACAATCCCCTGCTCTATCGCGTCGGGGTTTCGTATCTCCGGAATCATGCCCAGGCCGAGGACGCCATGCAGAATGCCTACCTCAAGGCGTTCCAGAATCTGCCGCGATTTCAGGGCACGGCCGCCTTCGCGACGTGGCTCACGCGCATCATGATCAACGAGTGCCTGATGATGCTGCGGCGGGAGAAACATCTCCGCCTCGAGCCGGATACCGACCGGCTCGCGCGCCTCGATCGCGACGATGAATCTCCGTCCGCCCCCGACTCAATTCATGCCGCCGAAATGAAAGCCGTCCTCGAGCAAGCCATCCAGATGCTGCCGCGCGTCCAGCGCACCGTATACGTCCTGCGCGAGGTCCAGCATCTCTCCACGGCCGAAACCGCCGCCAGTCTCGGCCTCTCCGCCGCCAACATCAAGGTAAGCCTTCACCGCGCCCGCGAGGCCTTGAAGAACGAACTCCTGAAAAGCGCCGCCGGCGCGGAGTTGTTCAGCTACCCCGCGACACTCTGCGATCCGATGACCGCCCGGGTGATGGCGGCAATTGCGGCGGAGGCGGAGTAGCCGAAGTTGACGGGACCGTTGGTGGTGGAGCGCGACCTCCGGGCGCGCTTTCGACCGATCGACTGGATTCCATCCCCATCTTCGCGGCGTAAAGCCGCTCCTACAGTTGGCCCCGTCCTGACCCTCAACTTTCAACCCCATCAATCCTCAACCTCCGGCATGGCGCACGCCGGACTGGCGTAGGTCGGGCGTCCGCTGGCTGACATCCCGGCGTGACCACTGCGAATCGAAGGCAACTTGGAGGCCGGGATCGCTCGTTCCGCGCGCGAACGTGAGCGGGCACTCGCGCCCTGTTTGCCCGCGCGACCCGATCGAGTCTTCTTCATGACTCATGAGTTAGCCAGGAATCGCTCGTCGGCAAAGCCGGAACGAGCATGCGGCCCCCGAACAAACACCCAGAAAAACATCGACCCCAGGGGCAATCAGCCACGCCCGCTCCAAGGTCTCTGGACTGTCAGCTCTCGGCTCTTAGCTTCCGCAATTTCGCCCTACGCATGCTGGTGCGCGTGCACGCCTTCGCCGATCTCCTCGAGCATCTTCTCGTTGAAGCGCGGAATGTCGTCGGGCTTCCGGCTGGTGACGAGCCCGTTGTCGACCACGACCACCTCGTCGACCCATTCGGCCCCGGCGTTCCGCAGGTCGGTCTTCAGCGAAGGATACGACGTCAGCCTTCGTCCGCGCACCACATCGGCCTCGATCAGCATCTGTGGACCATGACAAATCGCCGCCACGGGTTTGCCGGCCTTGAAAAACGCCCGGACAAAATCGACCGCCTTCGACTCCTGGCGCAGTGAATCTGGATTCATGACGCCGCCCGGGAGCAACAGCGCATCGTAGTCGTCGGGCTTGGCCGAAGAAAGGGGCACGTCCACCTTCACCCCCGCGGCAGGCTTGTCGTGGTTCACGCCCTTCACTTTTTCGCGGACGGGTGAAACGACCTGCGTCTTGATGCCGGCCTGGTCCAAGGCCTGACGGGGCTGGTCGAGTTCGACCTGCTCGAAGCCATCCGTGACGAGAATGGCCACGCGTTTTCCCGAAAGATCATGGTTTTGATTCGATTTCATGCTCATGCCTTCGTTCGACGCTCCGCCGTGTGGCGTCGTTCCCCGGAGAATCTCCGCGATATCCGGCCGGAGATCTTCGGAAGTGACGAGTGGCAGGTGGCGGGTGACAAGTGTCGGAGGACGGCAGTCGGAGATCCGAGGTCGGAGGCCGGCCAATGTTCTCCGCCGGCACCGATTCAGTCAAAGAGTCGACGCATGGGTCGCGAGGTCGAACCGAACGGCGTGCCACAGGCGATGAGCCGAGAAATCGCGATTTTCATTCAGGGGCTCGGTCTCTCAACCCTCAACATTCAACCTCAGCTGCATGAGCCCGGTGAACCACAACTTCGGCTGGCGGACACGGGAAAGGAGCGCCATAGTCGTGTTATGATTATCCCGGGTTTCGTTCACGTCGCGGTGCTGACTTTTTCGCTGGCGGGTGTCGCCTTGTCCGGAGCCGAAACCCCGGCGCGACTCGGCTCGATGGTGGTCGACTGGGGCGCCCGGCCCGTGAAACCCACGGATGTCGGCCAGCGCCGCGACATTTGCGAGGCCCCCACGCCGACACTCGTGCGCCTCGAGTCGCATGTGAGCACGCTCAATCCGGGCAAAACCTCGCATCCACCCCACCGTCATCCGCAGGAGGAGGTAATTTTCCTGCGCGAAGGCTCGCTCGAGGTCTCGATCAACGGCCAGGTGCACCACGCCGGTCCCGGCTCGATCCTGTTCTTCGCCTCCAACGACCTGCACAACGTTACCAACTCCGGGATCGTCCCGGCAACTTACGTGGTGTTTCAGTTCTCCACCCCGGCGACCGCCTCGGCTCCCGCGGCCGACGGCACGCGCGATGCGCATTGGCTGAAGTCACAGGTATTCGACTGGAGCACAACCGCGGTAAAGGCGACGAAGCCCGGGGAGCGCCGGGACTTTTTCGATTCGCCGACGGCGACCTTCAGGCACCTCGAATGTCACGCCACGACCCTGCGTCCCGGCGAGATTCCGCACCCGCCCCATCGCCACGCCGACGAGGAGATCATCGTGATGAAGGAAGGCAACGTGACCGTGGAACTCAACGGCGTGCCCCACGAAGCCGGACCGCAATCCGTAGCGCTGTTTGCCTCGAACGACCTGCATGGGATGAAAAACACCGGGACCACCAACGCGACTTACTACGTGTTGCGCGTCGGGCCGTGATCGAGGTGTAGGAGCGGCTTTATGCCGCGATGGAATTAGCCGCGAAACTGAATCCTAGCAAAGAAAGTGCTCACCAGTGCAGGAAAACGCGTCGAGCGGCGTCTTTCCTACGACCACCATTCGCCCCAATGAAATCGCCATTGCTTGCCACCGCTCTGATCGCTCTTTCCCCCGCTTTTCTGTTTGCGCAGGAAATGCCTGTCCCAGCGCATCATCCATCCACCCCCGCCCCGGAAAACCATCTCACCGTCTTTGACCTCGATTTTCCAGGCGGCACCCCGCGCGAGTTGGCAGCGGCCATCGAAAAGGCCACTTCCCGACCGCTGAATGTCATCATTCCGCTCGAATATGCCGACACTCGCCTGCCGCCGTTAAAAATGAGTCGCGTGGATACCGCCCACCTTTTTCAGGCTCTGCAGCGGGCCATGATCCTGCCGGTGGTAGCGCACAACGTTCCCTATACTGTAACATCGGCGTTCCTGCCGGGCGAAAATCCGAGTTACAACATCAACGACTGGAAAGGCCTGACCGACGATACCGTGTGGGTCTTTGTCCACAATGGACTGCCCTCCCGGGAAAGCGTCACCCGCTTCTACTCCCTGGCCGGTTCCCTGCAGAATGGATTGACGGTGGACGATGTCGTCACCGCCGTGAAGACGGCCTGGCAGATGCACGGAGTCACCCAAATCCCCAAACTGAGTTTTCACAAGGAGACCAACCTGCTGATCGCCGATGGCGATCCGGCGCAGGTGGAAATGATCGATGGCGTGCTCAACGCGCTGGCCGCTCCCAGGCCTCCTCCGCCAGCCGACGGGAAAAAATCCACTCCGTGACCTCACGGGCGACAACGCTCTTCCGCGCCGTCTTGGACTCGTCCGCGCACCCATCGAGCGCGCCCCAGCCCGGAATCCGGATCGCCCAGCTGACCCGCCGCATGGAGACGGGCGAAGAGTCCGCCTACCGCGAATTCCACGCCCATTACTTTCGGCGGCTCCACCGCTACCTTCTGGTCTTGTGCTCCGGACGCGAACCTCTCGCGCAGGATGCGCTGCTCGAAACCTGGCGCCGGGTGGCGAAACATGTCCGGGTTTTCGACGACGAAACGATCTTCTGGAACTGGTTGGTCGCGATCGCCCGGTCCGCGCTGACCGATGAGGCCCGGCGGGACCGCCGCTATGCCGCCTCGATCGAACGGTTCCGTTTGCATGCGGCCACGGAACGTGAGGCGGGGCGCGACGGCGATGTCCTGAAAATCCGGCTGGAGAAACAGTTGCAGCTGCTGCCGCCCGATGATCGCGATCTGATCGCCTGGAAATACTTCGACCGCCTTTCCGTTGCGACTATAGCGCGCCGGCTGAATACCACGGAAAGCGCAGTGGAATCACGTCTCGTGCGGGTACGCCGCCGATTGAAATTCGCCGTCCTGGCCGATCTTGACCATGAAGCCACACCCTGAGATCGACGCGCTGCTCGAAGACCTGCTGAGCGAGCCGGATGCCAGGTTCGAAGACTCGGCGTTAACGGCGCTGCTTCAGCGGGCCCGCTCACGGCAGCACTCTTTGCATTGGCGGCAATTCGCCCTCTTCGCCGCCGCCGCCGGACTCGCGATTGGCTTCGCGTGGCGGCTGTCGCGGCCTTTTCCGGCGCCCACGCCGCACCGGTCGGAGTGTCCCATTGTGCAGACCCATTCACTGCCGAATGCTTTCACCGTCCACACCGCGACCATTTCGCCCGACATGGTCGTTGTGACCCAAGGCCCCCTCCCGGTCGTACGCACCCAGTTTCACGCCGGCGACATCATCTTCCTCAACGACGAACAGCTGCTCGCGTTGATGGCTCCGGGTCGTGCCATTCTCATTCGCGTCGGTCCCCATGAAGAGAAGCTCATCACCCTGCCCGACGGAGACCGGGCCGGGCCGGTGAATTGACCGAGGGCGCTGAACGAAAGACACGTTCCACCAGAACATCCGCGCAGTATTCGACGGATCGATGGGACATCGATCCCTGCCCGGCGAACGGTTTCCGTCCGGATCTTCACATTCTCAGCTCCGTCTTGACATTTGACCACCCCGGCCGCTTCGCGCTGACTCGCCCTGCGCATGCTCGCCGCGATTGATTCCGAGAAGCTCTATCCGTGGCTGCCGCTCGGATCCGGACTGGCCGCCGTCGGATTTCTTTGGGGCGCGTTTCGCGCGGCGGGCAAACAGCGGCTGATCGATGGTCTCCCGACCTGCAAGACGACGGGCGTCTTCATCGGCCTGGTCGAAGTCAAGGGCACGGCCGAAGCCACGGAGCCGCTGACGAGCTTTCTGGCCGGGACGTCGTGCGTCGACTACTCATGGTCCGTCGACGAGCAGTGGTCGCGGACCGTCACCGAGACCACCACCGACAGCAAGGGCAACACCACGACGCGCACCCGCACGGAAACAGGCTGGGCCACCGTGGCGCAGGGCGGCGAGCAGATCGCGTTTTATGTGAAGGACGACTGTGGCGTGCTCCAGGTCCAGCCGGCCGGCGCGAAGATCGAACCGAAGATGATGTTCGACGAGACCTGCGGCCGGGGCGACGCGCTCTACTACGCCAAGGGACCCGCCACCTCGATCGCCAACTCCGATCATCGCCGCCGCTTCGTCGAGCGGGCCGTGCCCCTGCACGCCGACGTCTATGTCGTCGGTCAGGCCCGCGAACGACAGGACGTCGTTGCGGCCGAAATTGCCGCGGATCGTGAGGCACCGCTGTTTCTGATTTCCACCCGCACGGAGGCGCAGGTCAGCCGCGGTTATGCCGCGACCTTTTGGGTGTTGGTCATCCTCGGGCTGGCCGCCGCGGCCGGCGGAATCGGCTACGGCCTGCAGCGACTCGTGTCCGATCCCGGCCGCCAGTGGATGCCGTATGCGCTCGGTGGTGCGAGCTATGTTCTCCTGTTTTTCGGCGGCTGGACGTGGATGGTCTACAACAGCCTGGTCGACCTCCGCAATCGCGTGGCCAGCGCCTGGTCGCAGGTCGAAGTGCAGTTGAAGCGTCGATTCGATCTCATTCCGCGGCTCGAAGGCGTGGTGCAGGGACTGGCGCAACATGAGCGCAGCGTCCAGGAAGGTCTGGCCGCGCTGCGGGCGCAGCGCACCGCCACGCCGCCGGGCGAAGCCGGTCCCGATATCCAGGCTCTGGGCGGGTCACTGACCGCGATCGCGGAACGGTACCCCGAGCTCAAGGCGAATGATTCCTTCCTGCGCCTGCAGCGCGAGCTGAGCGACACCGAGCAGCGGGTCGCGCTGGCGCGGGGCTACTACAACGAAATTGCCACCCACTACAACACGACGATCGAGATCGTGCCCGAGCGATTCGTGGCGGGATTCACCGGCTTGAAGTCGCGCTCCCTGCTCGAGGCCGGTGATTTCGAACGCGCGCCGGTGCAGGTGAAACTGGCGTCGTGATCAGGGCGTTTTGCCAGAGATCGCGGAGACGACCGGATCTTCGTGTTCGCGGAAGGTGAGATCAGCGCTCCCGCTTGATGTAGCCGGGGGCGTCCGCCCCCGGAGTCAATCGCGGCATCAGCCGCAGGCAAATCCTGACCGGGCCCTTCGGACCCGGCTACACCATTTTTGCATCTGCGCTAATGCGCTCCCGTTGCGGATTCCGCTTCCAGGATCGCGATGTAACCCAGCAACGCGCCCCAGTGATAGAACTGATCGCTGCTGGAGACGTCATCACCGTCACCGGTGATTGCGTTGGTGTTCTCGTGAATGTGCCCCTTGTCCTTCCATTCGCGCAGAAGCAGCGCCTCCGATTTTGCCGCCAGCTCGCGCCGGGCTTCGGGCAGCGGGTATTCGCGGAGTCCGAGGTAAATGAGGAGATTCATCGGTCCCCAGATGCGCCCGCGCCAGTAATCCTGATCGCGAAAAGCGGGGTCGTTCCGCGCAATGGAAGGCACCATCCACGTTCCACCCATCTCCGAAGGATTCAACAGGTGGCGATTCACCATCGCCTGGGCCTGGGCGGGCGTCGGGATGCCCGCCAGCAGCGGATAGAAATTGGTCGGCGCCATCCGCACCACCGGCTTTCCTGTCGTCAGGTCGCGATTGAAATACATCGCCTGTCCCTCATCCCACAATTCCGCGAGCTTGGCCGCGACGGCGTCGCGCCGCGCGCGCAACTCCGCCGCTTCGGCGGGGCGTCCGAGTTCGTCGGCGATGGCAGCCAGGGCGCGGCAGTCCGCAGCGTAGAGTCCCATCAATCCGACATCGGCCTGCTTCATGAGGTGGCTCGTCGGGTCAAATGTTGCGCCGTCGTAGAGCGGCGAGTTGTCCAGGCCCGACTCGTATTTTGCGCCCTGCAGCGTGTTCACCGCGGAATCCTGCCGGTCGAATTCCGTGTGCGTGGGATCGGTGCCCCACACAAGCCAGCCGTCGACCTCGCGGTGCTCGTGCCACCAGCGATTCCAGCGGAGCAGACGATCGAAACACGCCTCGAGCAGCCAGCGGTCGTGCCAGCGCCGGTAAACCTCGTGCACGACGAGCGCGCCCACCGGCGGCTCGGAACGGTCGAGGCTGCGGACCGAACCCGCCGCGTAGTTGGGCACGAAGCCGTCCGGCGTCGTCTCGTTGAGCATCTCAATGATGTTCGCATACGCGAGATCGCGGTCGAACCGGCTCGCCATCAGGCCGGCAAAAAAGGTGTCCCAGTCGAACAGCACGTAGCCGCCCCAGCCCGGATTCCACGCCCGGCTCACCGGCGTGATCACGCGCCCGTGCGCGGGATCAAAAATCGTGTTCCACCCCAGCGCACTCTGCACGGCGCCGACAGTCTCGGGATCGACGCCGAAGCCGCGCCAGCGCTCCGTGAGCTCGCGGCGCGCCCGGCCAATCGCCTCGGTGATCTGTCCGAGGGTGCGACGGTGTCCGGTCACAATTCCAGCGGGTCCGGAGAGCGCCAGCGTAAGATAGGGCGTCGCCACCGGAACATCGAGATCGTTGGCCGCCTGGCCCGCTCCAAACACCCGGATCTCGCGGCTGGGAAGACGCGCGTCGATCGCGTCCCCGTTTCGCTCCAGGTGTCCGGCGCGGTTCCAGAGCAATCCCACCTCCACATCGAGGAGCGCGGTCGTGTCCGGGGTTTTCAGCGGCGTGACCAAGACCAGCAGATCTCCACCCTCCGTCGCGCTTTCAATCCGGGCTCTGAGTCCGTTCCAGGAAACCGTCAGCTCGCTGTAGGCGCCGTTAAGCGCGTGCGGTCCCATGGCGATTTGCGGTCCGGCCGGCTCGCGTCCACCCGGTTGCGCCTGGTCGAGGTAACGCGCGCTATAGAGCGTGCCCGCGTGCAGGCCGACTGTGACCGACAATCCCTCCGGCAACAGGACGTGCGAGAGGACGGACTGCGTGTTCCAGGTGTTCCAGCCCGCGGCCAGGCGGGACTGAACCGCGGCATATTGCGCCGTCGCGTCTTTCGTGGCGCCGCCGGTGACTGCCGCGGTGAGGGCCAGGCCGAGGGCCAAGGCAAGCGCTCTCATGCGCTCATGATTCCCGAAGCGCGCCCGCTTGCCAAGCGACGAGGGAATAAATTGCAGGCCGCCAGAAAATGGGCTCGTCCGTCACGGAGCAAGTTCCCACGGCATCTTCTTGGTCCGATTGGCCGGACTGAAATTGAGCTCGGGCGGCGGTGAAAAGATGATCCAGCACGGATGTTCGAGCGTGGTGCCCAACTGCCGCTCGGCGGAGGCAACGATCACCACCTTGGTCACGTCCGGAATCTTGAGAATGTAGCGTCCCTCCGCATCGGATCGCGTCTCGGCGACGGGTTTGAGCGGCAACGTGGCCAGATAACGGAAGGCATAGGACTCAATCTCGCCCGTGGTCTTGCGGGTGTCGGTGGAATTGCGTTCCAGCAGCCGCGTGCGTTCGTCCTCGGTCACGCTCTGCTGGGGAATCTCCCCGGCTTCCTCGAACAGGGTCGAGAGGCGCGCCCCGAGTTTCTCGTATTTTTTCCGGTCCGACCCCGCGTGCGCGATCATCTTTCGAAACGCGGTCGCATCGTAAACCCGAATGACCGCACCTTCGACCGGCAATGCCTCGCCCGCCCGCGACGCCATGAAGACCCGGCCTTCGACGGCCGACGCCGGCAGGGCCGCGACACACGCGATCGTCCCAACGAGAATCCGGAAGATCAGGCGCATCGACCGTGATGAGGACGCACCTTTGAGGCGCGCGCACGCCTAAATTACTCTTGGCGCAACCCTGCGGACCATAGGTAGGGGACGGCGTCCGCGCCGGCCTTGAAAAATCTCGGGAAAGGCGGACGGGACATCCGCCCCTACCCGTTCGCAAGTTTGTCGGATGCTCGAAGGCGGCATTCGGCAAAGCCGCCCTATAGCAACACCGGCCCGCTCAATGCCGTTTGAAATATTGCACCGCGCGTTCGTGTTTTTGCGCGGCAGCGAGCGACTTGAAGGTGCCGAGATTCCGGCGCCGACCGGTCTTGGGATTCTTCTTTCGCGAATAGAGGCGATAACCTCCGGCAATTTTTCGGATCATACTCCTAAAGTACAATCCGGCCCGAACTGGTTCCAACCCCCTTGAACCCTCCCACCTCTACTCGCGACCCGCGGACAGCCCTGGCATCACGCGCGTGCCCTTTTCCCAGGCCAGTCCCCAATCGCGCAGGGCCGCGAGGACCGGACCGAGAGCGCGCCCCTTGGTCGTGAGGCGATAGGCGCGATGCCGCGATCCGTCCGCCGCCGCGGAGGATTCGATCACCCCGCCGGCGACGAGGCGGGCGAGTCGTTCCGCCAGAATGTTCGTCGGAATCCCCTCCGGGCTCCCCGCAAAGTCGCGATACCGCTCCCCGCCGCGAAACAAGTCGCGCAGCACGAGCAGCGTCCAGCGATCCCCGAGCAGATCGAGCGCGCAGGCAACCGGACAGGGCGAACGCCGGGATCGGGCGGGGGTGGTCATGCCGTCACGATGCGCCGTCCTTTATTACTTGCAATCCGCAAGTATCCTTACTTGCTTTTTGCAAGCATGGTATTCGCCCCCTCCCCTGAACCCCGGCTCGCCGCACCCGGTGCCGGCCTGCCCCAGCCCGAGTTGTTCATCGCCCGCCTGATTTTCCGGCTGCGCGCCTGGCAATCGTCACCGGAAGCCGCGGCCGCCACCATCGCGCGCGAGCAGGAATGCATCCGCGCGCTCGTGAACCGGCACCGTGCGACCGGGGCGGGCCAGCGCGCGTTGATTCCGCGGCTGCGCGGCATGGAGGACAGCAGCCGTTACTGGTCGCTTTTCATGACCGTCGCCCATGTCGCGATTGTGAATCGCGGCATTCAGGCGACGCTCGACGAGCTTCTCGCCGGACGCACTCCCGGCCGAGTGGCCAGCACGGCAGCGGTGAAACCACCCGCCGGTGCCGGACCGTCCTCGATCGCGGAACTCGATCAATCCTGCCGCGACCTTTTGGGGCTGAAGAAGGACATTCACCGCACCCGCCAGCGCTACGCCCATCCGTGGTTCGGTCCGCTCGACGCCCGGGATTGGTATTTTCTCGCCGGCTTTCACATGGCCCTGCATCGCGTCCAAATGGAACGGATCGAGGCGGGATTGGCGGCTGAGGGGACTGATGGGGTTGAGGGATGAGAGTTGAGGGTTGAGGGACGCAGGAATCCGTTGGTGGAGCTTTCGTGGGCCATTTCTCCCGTTCCGGCTTGGATGACCCGGCTCGAAGTCTCTCAACGCTCAACTCTCATCCGTTCTACCATCCCACCCCGTCAGAAGGCGGGAAACATTTGTCAACGCGCCGCCGCCCTGCATCCTGGGTGGCATCGTGACCGATTCGCCCCCGGGCCGGATGTCGCCGCAAATTGCGGAAACGTCCGGGCGAGCGTCGCGCGCCGATGACTTTACCCCGACGCCTCTCTCCGGAATCCACGGGCTTTTCACTCTTGCTCAACGTGCTGGTGATCGCGGTCGTGATCGCCCTCTGCTGGGTGCTCTACGAAAACGAGGTCAACCGCATCGAAATCCGCCTGCGGGATCGCGAAACCACCCGCACCACCCTGCTCGCCAGTTTCATGGTGAGCAATCTGCAGCCGGCGGCCAAGGACCTGCGCATTCTCGCGACCGGCGACGCCCTGATCGACTACCTCGCCACGGGTTCCGCCGCCGACCTGGACCGCGCCGCTCGCCGCGCGGCGTTCATCAGCCGGCTGCGCCCCACCTATGAAAAGATCCGGCTGCTGGACGAGAGCGGGCGTGAAGTCATCCGGGTAAACCGCGGCGGGGTCATCGTCCCTCCCAGTCGGTTGCAGGACAAATCCGAGCGACCGTTCTATCAGCGTCCAATGACGATCGCTCCGGATCAGATCTATGTGTCGCCGTTTGATCTGAATGTCGAGGATGGCAAGATCGAGCTTCCCCCCAAGCCGATGATCCGGTTCGCAATGCCGGTCTTCAATCCGGCGGGGAAAATTCGCGGAGTCTATGTGATCAACGTCCTCGGGAGCGCGGTCCTCGGCCAGCTCGCCACCGCATCGCAGCCCTTTGCCTCGCGTCTCCGCGTCCTCAATTCCCGGGGTTACTGGCTGCAGGCCGCCGATGCCAGCCGCGAGTGGGGTTTCGCCCTGCCCGGCCGGGACGGATTCACGCTGGCACGCACGGATCCCACCCTGTGGCAAAAAATGTCCGAGTCCCCCGCCGGCCAGGAACGGCGCGCCGGAGGCCTGTTCACCTGGCAGCAGGTGCCGATTGAGCAGTTCGGGGACGATGTTCCCGCCAAGGTGTTCACGGACGACTCCTTCGTGATCGTCGCCTCCGAGGTCACTCCCGCCGAATTCGACACGCTGCTGGTCGGCATCCGGCAGATCTTCCGCATTCTCGCGCCCGGACTGGCGATCGTGGCGTCCGTGGCCGTGTGGTTCAGCCGGGCCCGCCAGCGCATCCGCCGGGAACTGCAGCGCAGCGAGGAAAACCTTTCGGTCACCCTGCATTCCATCGGCGACGCCGTCCTGGCCACCGACCTCAGGGGTGCGGTCTCGCTCATGAACCCGGTCGCGGAAAAATTGACGGGATGGCCGGAAGCCGAGGCGCGCGGCCAGCCGATCGCCAACGTGTTTCGCATCATCCACGAAACCACCCGCGCACCGGCCGAGATTCCCGTCGCGCGCGTGTTGCGCACCGGCGAAGTCCACGGACTGGCCAATCACACGACCCTCATCAGCCGGGATGGATCGGAATGGGCGATCGCCGACAGCGCGGCGCCGGTCCGCGATCGCAAGGGTGAGACGATCGGCGTGGTGCTGGTCTTCCGGGACGTGAGCGCGGAACGCGAGGCGGAGCGCCGCATCGAGGCCGCCCGGTCCGAACTCGACCGCTTTTTCACCATTTCGCTCGACCTGCTGTGCATTTCCAGCGCCGACGGCTATTTCAAGCGCGTGAGCCCGGCCGTCACCGACATTCTCGGCTGGTCGCAGGAGGAATTCCTGTCCCGTCCGTACATGTCGATGGTGCATCCGGACGACCAGTCCGCCACGGCGAAGGAAGTCGAACGCCAGGTGGTGGCCGGCGAAAAAGTGCTGCAATTTGAAAACCGCTATCAGCATCGGAACGGTTCCTGGCGGCTGCTCTCATGGCGCTCCGTGCCCCAGCCCGGCGGGCTGATGTATGCGTCGGCGCGTGATGTCACCGACGTTCATCGCATCCACGCGGAAATCCGCGAGCTGAACGCGCAACTGCAACGTCGCACCGTCGAGCAGGAGGCGGCCAATCGCGAGCTGGAGGCCTTTTCGTATTCCGTGTCCCACGACCTGCGGGCGCCCCTCCGCCATATCCACGGCTACACCGGGCTCCTCGCCTCTGAACTTCCGGAAAGCACTTCGGAAAAGGGGCGCCGCTACATGCAGGTGATCGCGGATTCCGCCCGCTCGATGGGCGTGCTGATCGACGATCTTCTCGCCTTTTCCCGCATGGCGCGGCTGGAACTGCGCGAGGACGAGGTCGACTTGAACCGGGTGGTGCAGGAAGCGCGCGCCGACCTCGAGTCCGCCGCCGCGGGACGCCGGATCGACTGGCAGATCGCGCCGCTGCCGACCGTGCGCGGCGACCACGCCATGCTGCGGCAGGTGCTCGCCAACCTGCTCGGGAACGCCGTGAAATATTCGCGTCGCAAGGAGGCGGCGGTGATCGCCGTCGGCACCTCCGGCGAAGAAAACGGCCGGACCATTTTCTTCGTCCGCGACAACGGTGCCGGGTTCGACATGAGTTACGCCGAAAAGCTGTTCGGCGTTTTCCAGCGCCTGCATCGTGCCGACGAGTTCGAGGGCACGGGCATCGGACTTGCCAATGTCCGTCGCATCATTTCCCGGCATGGCGGCCGCACCTGGGCCGAGGGCAAGGTCGACGCGGGGGCGACATTTTATTTCACGCTGGAGCCGGTCAGAAAATCGTAGATTCGATGTAGGGCGGGATCGCCGAATCCCGCCTGGACCGCGATCCCAGTTCAAACCGGGTGGAGCGCGACCTCCGGGCGCGCTTGAATGCAGACAACGGACTTCAATCCCATCGGTAAACCGGCCCGCCTTTCGACTCGGCTCAAGGTCCTGAGCCTGTCGAGCGGGAAGGTCCGGTTCCACCAATACGCGAACGCAGCCTTCAGCCTTTCGCGCAATTCGCGTGTTTCGCGGGTCAATCCCTCAGCGGGCTGCTTCCGGCCGACGCACCATCGCCTCCAGCAGCGCCACGGCCATCTGGTTGGCCGGCGTGGCGATGCCGTGCTTGCGGCCGAGCCGCAAAATGACGCCGTTGCGCGCATCGATTTCCATCGGACGACCGGCGGTGCGGTCGGCCTGAAGGGAATTCACCGAATCGGGCGGTGCATCGCGATACGCCGCGAGCACCGTCTGAGCCAGGCTGTCGTCGAGCACCGCGCCTTCCGCCCGTCCCACCGCAATGCATTCCCGCACCAGCTGCAGGGACACCTCGCCGATCTGCGGATCGCGCATGATGCCGGACGGCTTCTCGAGCAGCGCCGAAATGACGCCCGCCACATTGATGCAGAGCTTGCGCCAGATCGCGCTGCGGAAATCGGTCGTCGTCGTCGCATCCACCGCGGTGCCGGCAAACAGGCTGACAAATTCGCGTCCGCGCGTCGTGTCCGGGACCACAAGCTTGGCGGGCCCGCGCTGGCGGGTGCGCGATGGCGTGGAACGCTCGGCCGGGCAGTCCACCATCACGGGCACGATGCGGTCCGGATGCATGAACGGCGAGAAACGCTCCACGTGCTCCACTCCGTTCTGGAGAATCGCCACGGGCGCGCCGTTGGCCGCGAGCGGCGGCAGCCAGGCGGCCGCACCCGCCGTGTCATTCGCCTTGGTCGTCACCAGGATCCAGTCGACCGGCTTGGCGGCAGCCGGGTCCGTGATGACCGTGGGCCGCAGGCGCAGCGGACCCTGCGGCGTCTCGACCAGGAGCTCCGAGACCGTCCGGCGGGCGCAGAGTGTGACCTCGTGGCGGCCGGTTTGGCCGAGCCAGACTGCCATCACGCTGCCGATGGCTCCGGGTCCGACGATGGCGATGGTGGGCATGGGATGAAGGCGTTTCGCGGGACTCCCAACCAAACACGCGAACCCCTCCGGCCGGAAGCCTTTTTTCCAATCGTCCGTCGTTCGGACTGGCCGGGCGGGAGCCGGGATTGACGCCCCGTCCGCGACCTGAAAAACGGAAGGACCGCCCGTCATGCCCCGCCCGGTTCCCGCGCCCAAAAAATCCTCCCGCCCCGCGGAACCATTTTTCTGCGCGGCGGCGTTTCTCGAGCACGACCACATCGTGCCGATGGCCGGCGGCCTGCGCAACGCGGGTGCCACCTTCAAGTGGGTGTTCGATCGCGACCCGGTCAAGGTGCGCATCTTTCAGCGCCATTTTCCCGAGGCGCGTGCTGCGCGCTCCTTCGCCGAGATTCTTGGCGACCCGCAGGTCGCGCTGGTGGCGGCCGCAGGCGTGCCGTGCGAGCGCGGCCCAACCGGTCTTCAGGTCATGGCGGCGGGCAAGGACTACTTTTCCGACAAGGCTCCATTCACGTCGCTCGCGCAACTGGCGGATGCGCGTGCCGCGGTTCGACGCCACCGTCGTATCCACGCCGTCTACTACAGCGAACGCCTGCACGTGAAATGCGCGTTGCGGGCCGACGACCTGGTGCGCGCCGGCGCGATCGGACGCGTGGTGCAGGTTCTGGGCCTCGGGCCGCATCGTCTGCGGGCGTCGACGCGACCGGCGTGGTTTTTCCGGCGGCGCCAGTATGGTGGCATTCTTTGTGACATCGGCAGTCACCAGGCGGAACAGTTCCTGTTCTACGCCGGCGCCTCGGATGCCCGAATCATGCACGCGGCCGTGGGCAATGTGGCCAATGCCGCGACGCCCGAGCTGGAGGACTTTGGCGAAGCGTCCCTGCTCGGAAACAACGGCGCAGCGGGCTACTTTCGCGTCGATTGGCTGACGCCCGACGGCCTGCGCACGTGGGGCGACGGGCGCACCGTCATCCTCGGCACGGAAGGCTACATCGAACTGCGCAAATACATCGATGTCGCGCGTTCCGGAAAGGGAGACCACCTGATTCTCGTGGATCAAAAAGGCGAACGCCGCCTCGACCTGCGTGGACCGATGGAGTTTCCCTTTTTTCGGCAACTGATCGACGACTGCCGTCAGCGCACCGAAACCGCCATGTCCCAGGAGCACACTTTCAAGGCCGCCGAGGTGGCGTTGCAGGCGCAACAGGCGGCGCAGCGAATCGGTCCGCGACGCGAACTGTCCGAAAGGTCGTCGCGCCGCGGGGATTGAACCCGCGCGCTTTTCCGGAAAACTGCGGTTCCCTCGCGCGCGGCACCCTTCGCCCGCGTTTCCACCCCATGTCCTGTTCCTCCTCCTGCCGCCCGGCCTTCGCGCTCGCGCGGGGGACCGCCTGACTGATGGTTTTCGGCAGTCTTCACCTCGTCGATCTCGCGATCATCTTCGGCTACCTCGCCGCGGTGATCTGGATCGGCCAGCGCGCGGCCAAGGCGTCGTCGAGCGAGGAGGGATTTTTTCTCGCCGGCCGCAAGCTGGGCAAACTGTACCAGTTCTTCCTGAATTTCGGCAATGCCACCGAACCGCAGGGCGCGGTCAGCACCGCGAGTTTCGTCTATCAACAGGGCGCACCCGGCTGCTGGCTCTCGTTCCAGACCGTGTTCATGAATCCCTATTTCTGGTTCATGAACGTCTGGTTCCGACGGGTGCGCCTGACCACGCTGGCCGATCTGTTCGAGGACCGGTTTGCGAGTCGCGGCCTGAGTTTTTGCTACGCGGTTTTCCAGATTCTCGTCGCGTGCGTCTTCCTCGGTTTCGGCAATGTCACCGCCTACCGCATCGCCTCGTCGCTCGCCGTCAAATCCGAGTCCGCGTGGACCGCCGACGAGCGCGCCTCGGTGGAAGCTTATCGCGAGATGATCGTGCTCGAGCACCGGCCCGCCGCCTCGCTCGACACCGCTGAGCACGCGCGACTCGACCTTTTGCACGAGCGTTCCGCGCGCGGCGAACTGCACAACTTCATCACGTGGCTGACGCCCGCCGCCTTCTACATCGGATTCTCCGTGGTGGTCGGCGTCTACATCGTCCTCGGCGGCATGGCGGGCGCGGCCGTCAACGAGGGCCTGCAAAGCGTGCTCATCATCGTTTTTTCCCTGCTCCTGATTCCCACCGGCCTGCATGCGCTCGGCGGCTGGCACGCCCTCGCCGCCAAGCTGCCGGCCCGGATGTTCGATCTCTTCGGCGCAGCCGGCTCGGACCAATATTCTGTGATCGCCCTCGTCGCGATCCTGCTCGTCAGCATCGTGCAGAACGCCGGCCTGAGCCACAACATGGGCATCTGCGGCTCCGCCCGCAATGAGTTCGCCGCGCGCACCGGCGTGTCGGGCAACTATCTCAAGCGTTTCATGATCATCCTCTGGGCGTTCGCCGGATTGATCGCCGCGGCGATGTTCGGTCTGGGTGGACTCTCCGACCCCGACGCCACGTGGGGCGCCCTCTCGAACCGGCTGCTCGGTCCCGGCCTGATCGGCCTGATGCTCGCGGGCGTCCTCGCGGGCACCATGTCGACGCTCGCCGCCAAGGCACTGGCCATCTCGTCGCTCTTCGTGCGCAATGTCTATCGCCCAATCTGGCCGGGGATCTCCCAGAAGCAGGGCGTCTTTCTCGCCCGCTGCACCATCGTCGCGGTGCTCGCCCTCGGCACGCTGTCCGCGCTGCTGATGGGCAGCTTCTATTCCATCGTGAATCTGGTGCTGACGGTGAACATTCCCTTTGGCGCGGCCGTCCTGCTCACGTTCTGGTGGCGCCGCACCACGGCGCCGGCAGTCTGGTGCTGCGTGCTCCTCTCGACCGTCGTCATCTTGTTTGTGCCCAAGGTTGCCCAATACGTTCCCGCCGTGGCCGGGAATCCGGCTCTAACACAGATGTCCACCCACGCGGGCACCGGCGTGTATTTCGAGTCGATCGTGCATGTCCGACCGAACGATCTCACCTCGCCGCTCGTTGGCACCGGCCGCTTCAACTTCGAAGCCTGGCTGCTCTCCCCCGCCCTCGACGTCGCGCACCTCACGCCCAACCAGCGCTTCACGCTTCAGTTCTTTTTCGACGGATTGTTCCCCTTCGCCGTGCTCATGCTCGTCAGCCTGGTCACTCCCGCAACGGATCGGGCCCGGGTCGACTGGTTTTACGGCAAGATGAAAACCCCGGTCGGTCCGACGCCGGAACTCGAGGCCGCGACACTCGAGGAAACCCGCCGCGAGCCGCATCGCTTCGACCAGACCAAGCTGCTCGGGGCCACATCCTCCTGGGAGTTTTGTCGCTGGGACCGTACCGACGGCGTCGGGTTTCTCATCTGCTGCGCGCTCACCGGCGGCATCGTCGGGCTGTTCGTGCTGCTGCTGAAACTGGCCGGTCCGTGACTTGTCCGACTAATGGGAAATTGCCGACCCACTGGATTCCTCCACCCGGAAATGCCGGATCTCGATCCGGCTTTGGACCGTGCGGAAGCCGAACCAACCCGCCAGCAGCGGCTTCGGGTCGCGAAAATCAAACAGGAGCTTGTCGTCGCGCAGGAATTGCACGTGGCCGTCGCCCGCGACGACTATGCGGATCCGATAGGTGCGATCGCCGTCGAGCAGATCCGCGCGATCGCGATGATCGAACTCCGGCGCGAGCGGACGCGCCCCGGTTCCGTCGTAGCGGCGAAAACGCGTTGTCGTGTTGTTGTTCCCGCCCACGCCAACGTAGTAGGTGAGCAGCGAATCGTAGGAGGCGAACTTGCCATCGCGCCGGTGGGCCAGCAGGTCGCCCGGGTGCGCCGGATCGCTGGCCATCCAGAAACAATTGAGATCCGAAACGCGTCCGGTCGAAAGCATGCGGGCCTCGTAACTGATGACAACCGGCGCCGTCAGCCGCGGACGAAACCACACCGTGCAGCCACCGCGATCATCGATCCGCAGAACGTTGTCCATCGCCGTTACCGTGCCACCCGGCTGCTGTTCGACGGCCCAGGCGTCGAGTCCATGAGTAAAATCATCGGACCAGGTCCTCGGCGGTTCCGCCGCTCGCGCCACAACGAGTCCGCAGCCAAGAATCGACGCGACGAGCAACCGCTTCATTCCCGCATCGAGACAGGCCCGCCGATTCTTCGCCACCCGTTTCTTTCCGCACTGTCCGAATACCACGTCCCATGAACGTTATCCGCCTCGCCCTCGCGGCTTCGATCGTCACCGCCGCGTCCCTCCTGAATGCCGCCGAACCGGCCGCACCGGCTCCCTCCCCGCTCAATCCCACGCTGCCCAGCCTGTTCATCGCGGGCGATTCCACCGCCGCGAAAAACGACGCCAATCCGATCCAGGGCTGGGGCGTGCCCTTCGCCGACTATTTTGATCCCGCGAAGGTGAACGTCGTCAACCTGGCCCGCGGCGGTCGCAGCAGCCGGACCTTCATCACCGAAGGACTCTGGGATGCGCTTCTCGCGCAGGTGAAACCGGGTGATGTCGTGCTGATCCAGTTCGGCCACAATGACGCCGGCGCCCTGAACGACGAGCCTCCCCCGCCGCTGCGCGCGCGGGGCACGATTCCCGGCCTCGGCGAGGAAACGAAGGAAATCGACAACGTGCTCACCAAGAAACACGAGGTGGTGCACACGTTTGGCTGGTACATTCGCCAAATGATCGGCGACGTGAAGGCCCGGAAAGCCACGCCGATCGTGATGTCGCTCACCGTGCGCAACATCTGGCATGACGGCCACGTCGAGCGCGGCGCCGGACATTATCGCGAATGGGATCGCCAGCTCGCCCATGCGGCGAGCGTCGAGTTCGTCGACGTCACGCGCATCATCGCCGACCAATACGAGGCGATGGGCGAATCGAAGGCGAAGGAGTTTTTTCCCAAGGATCACACGCACACCAATGCGGCCGGAGCGGATTTCAACGCCGCCTCCGTGGTCGCGGGCCTGAAAGGCCTGCCAAAAAATCCGTACGCCGCCTGGTTTTCCGCGAAGGGGACGGCCGTCACGGCGGATCCCATTGGCTGGCTCAATTTGCCGGAGCCGGCGGATCCGAAACTGCCGACGCTGCTGTTCATCGGCGACTCGACCGTGCGCAACGGGCGCGGCGATGGCGTCGGCGGGCAATGGGGCTGGGGCGACTTCGTGGCCCCGTGGTTCAAGGCCGATCGCCTCAACGTGGTCAACCGCGCCATCGGCGGACTGAGCAGCCGCACGTTTCTCACTCAAGGCCACTGGCAACGCGCCCTCGCCTTGCTCAAGCCCGGCGACTGGGTGCTCATGCAGTTCGGTCACAATGACGACGGACCGCTCAACGACACCACGCGGGCCCGCGGCACGATCAAGGGCATCGGCGAGGAGAGTGAAGCGATCGACAATCTGCTGACGCATCAGCACGAGATCGTGCACACGTACGGATGGTACCTGCGCCAGTATATCCACGACTGCCGCGCCCGCGGCATCACACCGGTGATGTGCACGCCGATTCCGCGCAAGGTCTGGAAGGACGGGCATATCGTCCGTTCCGACAATTCATATGCCGGCTGGGCGCGCGCGGTTGCCAAAGCCGAGGGCGTGGCGGTGATCGATTTGAACGAACAAATCGCCGCGTACTACGACCAGCTGGGTGCGACCGCGGTGGACGCGATGTTCGCCGACGCGCACACCCACACGAGCGAAGCCGGCGCGAAGGAGAACGCGCGCATCGTGGTGGCCGGCTTGCGGGCGCTGCCCGGAGATCCGCTGGCAGCGGATGCGGCGAAATAGAATCGCTTCGATTTCGGAATTTTCCACGAAACGTCACAAAATCCACTCGGTTGGTCCTTCGACTGACACTGTGGGAGCGGCTTTATGCCGCGAATTCGTGAATGGTAGGGGCGGATGTCTCATCCGCCTTGGCCGAATTTGAGGCGGGATACGGAAATCCTGCCCTACATCATACGCTTCGATCTTCGGTACGGTCCCGCGAATCCCACGAAGAAAATTTCCTTCCGTGCCGTCCGTGTGTTCCGTGGGCAATCCGGATTTCGTGAGACTTTCGTGTCTTTCGCGGGGGATCGTTTTGGCGGGGTTCGGCGACCCCGCCCTACATCGGAATGCGGAGCTGTCTTCCGTAAGGTGGGACACTGTGGGAGCGGCTTTATGCCGCGAAGTCGTGAATGGTAGGGGCGGATGTCCCATCCGCCTTGGCCAAACCCGAAGTGGGATAGGTTTTGCGACATATCCGAAAGCCGGCGCGGAAAACAATTCCGCCCTGCATCAAGTTGCGACCTCTCCTATCCGCGCCTTTTCTTCGCACCCGCCGCTCCCGGCGGACGCAGCGTCGGTCCCTCGATCAGCCTGGCCGGAATGGTCGTGAGCGACGGCTGCGAGGGAATGCCAAATTCATTGTGCAGCAGCTGGCCGATGACGAGTTCCGCCGCGCGGGCGCCGAGCTCGGCCGTCTGAAGATCCAGCGCGGCGCATTCGCCCGCGGTGCGCAGCGTGTTGAGGCAGACGAACGAATGCGTTTTGGGCAGTCGCGCGCCGCAGTTTTTCATCCAGGTTGCGGCGGCGGGAAAGTGCCCCAGCACCACGTCGGGGTCGTGCTGACGGAACCAGGCCTCGAAGCCGGCCTGGGTGATCGTCGGAACCCTCAGCGGCGGCACCTCGGTGATGCCCGGAAGGTATTTCTGCAGGGCAAGAAAGGCGCCTTCCCAACGAAACTGGAGGCGCTCGTCGAGGGGGATTTCCATGAATAACCCGGGCCGTCGGTACCCGCGGCGATGCAGTTCCTGCAGCAGGCCCACCATCGACCGATAGTGATCGGAACACACGCAGTGGAGCGGCGGCTGGTCGATGAAATAGTCCGCGTACACCGCCGTGTAGCGCTCCCAGTTCAGACCGGAGAGATCGGGAAAGCCGGACGCCGGCAGGAGAATCAGTCCCTGGATGCCGCGCGTGTGCAGAATCGTGTCGAGCCGGTTCAGCCGCACCGCCTGGGCGCCAACCTCGAAACGCTCGATCTTGAAGCCGAGATTGTTCGCGCGCTGCGAGATTCCCTGCACGAGCGTCTGGTTGTAGCGCGCCGTGAGCTCCGAGGAGTTGGGATCGACCACCTCCAGCGCCGCGAGCACGCCGCGAAACTGCTGGCCGCGCGAGCGCCGCAGCTGCGACATGACGGCGCCGGTGAGCGGATTGCGCTCGTAACCGGCTGCCTTGGCCGCGGCACGCACCCGCTGGACCGTCACCGCCTTGACCCGCAGCGATCCGCGCAGGGCATCGGAAACGGTGGTGCGCGAAAGTCCAAGTTCGCGCGCGAGTGTCCGCAGCGTGGGGGCAGAAGCCGACATCGGGCGGAAAACATTGGAGCCCGCCGGGGGAGTTCAATTCCAATCTGCGGAATCGCGACGCGTGTCGGATCGGGTCTGACTGTCCAAGCAGCCGCCGCCTCGGCACGCTCTCGCCCCGCACCCACGCTGACGGAACTCCGTCCGGCGCGCGGCCGGCCACCCCACCCTCCCTGTCATGATCCGCAAAGCCTTCGTCATGTCTGTCCACGCCGGCCGCGAGGCCGAATACGCGCAGCGCCACCAGCCGATCTGGCCCGAACTCGCCGCGGTGCTCAAGGCGCACGGCGTTCACAATTATTCCATCTTCCTTCATCCGCAGACGCGTCAGCTCTTCGGCTACGTGGAGATCGAGGACGAGGCCCGCTGGGCCGCGATCGCGCAGACGCCGGAATGCCGCCGCTGGTGGAAGCACATGGCGGATCTCATGCCGGCGAACGCCGACGCCAGTCCCGTTTCCCTCGAAATCAAGGAAGTGTTTCACCTCGCCTGAATCGCCATGAAAAGTTTCACCCGCCGCGAATTTGTCCGTCAGACCGCCCTCGCCGCCGCCGCGGCGCATCTCGCCAGCCGTCTCCAGGCGGGTGAAGATCGCTCTCCTGCTCCCGCGCGGCCGTTGCCCGAGGGAAAAGTCGAGCTGGGCTGGCTCGAGGGCGCCGCGCCCAATGCACTTGCCGGCGCCACCTGGGGCGTCGCCTGGCCGCGGGGAAAACAGCCGAAGTCGTCCACGTTCGCCCTTCGCACGTCGGGCGGTGAATCGGTGCCACTGCAAAGCTGGCCGCTGGCCTACTGGCCGGATGGCTCGTTGAAATGGACCGGGCACGCCTTGCCCGCCAGCGCTCCGATGGCGGCCAGCTACGAGCTCGCTCCGGGAATCGCCGCGGTGCCGGCGCAGCCGCTCTCCGTCCACGAATCGGGGGATTCCATCACGATCGACACCGGCGTCATCCAGGCGCATCTGCCCAAACAGGGACGCGAAATCGTTTCAACGATCAGCACGGGCGGGCACGACATCCTTCGCCACGGACGGCTCGTGTTGCTCAGCCAAGATGCACCCGACACCGGCGCTGCGGAAGCGTTCGAGGGTGAGATCGGACGCATCACCGTCGAGCAGGACGGACCGGTTCGCGCCGTCGTGAAAATCGAGGGCCGTCATGCCGGCGCCAATCGCTCGTGGCTGCCGTTCGTGGTGCGACTCACTTTTTTTGCCGGCAGCGCCGCGGTTCGCGTGCTGCACACGATCATCTTCGACGGCGACGAGAAGAAGGATTTCATCCGCGGGCTCGGGCTGCGTTTCGACGTGGCCATGTCCGATCCGGTTTACGACCGGCACATCCGGTTCACCGGCGAGGGCGACGGACTATTTGCCGAGGCCGTGCAGGGCATCACCGGACTCCGCCGCGATCCGGGCGCGGCCGTGCGCGAGGCGCAGATCGCCGGGCGGGCCTGTCCCCCGCAGTCCGAGTGGAGCAAATCCGTCGTTTCCCATCTGCAATATGTGCCCATCTGGAGCGACTACACGCTCCGCCAGCTCTCGGCGGACGGCTTCGAGATCAGCAAACGCACGAAGCCGGGCTACACGTGGATCCGGGCCGGCGCCGGAAAGCGCGCCGGCGGGTTGGGCTACGTCGGCGGCCCGTCCGGCGGCGTCGCGTTTGGCTTGCGGAATTTCTGGCAGAGCTATCCGACGCAATTCGACATCCACGGCGCCGCCGGGACCGAAGCCCAGGTGACGCTCTGGGCCTGGTCACCCGAATCCGCGCCGATGGACTTGCGCGGCTATCACGATGGCATGGGCGAGGACGACTATACGAAACAGAGCGACGCGCTCGACATCACGTACGAGGACTACGAGCCCGGGTTCGATCGGCCAGAAGGCGTCGCGCGCACGAGCGAGATGAGTCTCTGGGTCCTGCCCTCCACGCCCGCGCGGCAACGACTGGTGGAGATCGGACGGGCCGTGCAAACGCCCGCACAGATTGTTGCGCGTCCGGAATATCTGCATGCCTGCGCCGTTTTCGCGAGCCTGTGGTCGCCCGTCGATCGCTCGACGCCCGCGAAGGCGAAAATCGAGGACGAGCTCGATTTCTTCTTCGACTACTATCTGAAGCAGCGCGACGAGCACTCCTGGTACGGCTTCTGGAACTACGGTGACGTCCGCCACACCTACGATACTGACCGGCACACCTGGCGCTACGACGTCGGCGGCTTCGCGTGGGACAACTCGGAGCTATCGACGGACATCTGGCTCTGGCTGTATTTCCTGCGCACCGGCCGGGCCGATGTGTTCCGCTTCGCCGAGGCGATGACGCGCCACACGGGCGAGGTCGATGTCCACCACCTCGGCCGTTTCGCACCCCTCGGCTCGCGCCACAATGTCCTGCACTGGGGCTGCAGCGCCAAGCAGCTGCGCATCAGCACCGCGGCCAACCGGCGGTACTACTACTACCTGACGGCCGACGAGCGCGTCGGCGACCTCATGCGCGAGCAAGTCGAGGCCGTCCGCGCGCTCGTGAAGATCCAGCCCGGCCGAAAACTCAAATCCGCGCGCAATCCGGGCGACCATGACCGACCCTCGGCGCCGGACGACCGGCATGCCGGCGTCGGTTTCGGAACGGACTGGGGCGCCGTCTCCGCGGCGTGGCTCACCGAGTGGGAACGGACGGGCGACGCGAAGGTGCGCGAGCGTCTGGTCAACAGCATGAAGACCATCGCCGCGCAGCCGCATGGATTTTTCACCGGCGCCTCGGTGATGGAACTCGATTCCGGAAAATTCCAGATCTCGACGAATGAGCGGGTGGGCGTCTCGCACCTCAGCGCGGTCTTCGGACTCGTGGAGATTTGCGCCGAGCTCATCCAGCTGCTCGACGTTCCGGAATTCCGCCGGGCGTGGCTCGACTATTGCGAACTCTACAATGCGACGCCCGAGGAACAGACGAAACGTCTGGGGCATCCGTTGACGGGTCTGAACCTCGAGCAGGGACATTCCCGACTGACCGCCTTTGCCGCGCGGGAGGAAAATAATCCCGCTTTGGCGCAGCGCGCCTGGAAGGAATTCCTCGACGGCAAGAGCGGCTATCGCAAGAGGGTGAAATACGAGTCCACGCGCATAACGGGTCCGGAGGTGCTGAATCCGGTCGACGAAGCCGCCTTTGTTTCCACCAACGCCACGGCGCAATGGGGGCTCGCGGCAATCCAGTGTCTCGCGATGGCTGGGCCGCCGCCGGTGTGAGCGGGAGACATGGTTGGGATGGCTGTGGGAGCGGCCTCCTTTTCCGCCATCGTGTACCTTACCAAATAGTTATGTAGTCGGCGGTATCTGCCTTGAAGGTGGGGCGCGACCGCTGGGCGCGCCGTAAATTCTCGGCGGGCCCAGCGGTCCCGCCCCACCATGAAGAAATCCGCTCACCCCTCCTCAAACGCCCGCCACCCAAACGACGGCAGCGCCATCTTTCCACCGGCAATCGACTCTCCCGAAAGCGCGTCCTTCATTGCCGAGGGCAATTCAACGGTTCCGCCTTCACCGTCCAGATTGACCGCGATCCAAACGCGCTTTCCGGATTCGCGCTGTCGCGGACAGATCAGCGTCCCCAAACTCGCGCGCAACGTCGGCGTCAGTCCCGCGCACTCGATCGCGTGCTTCACCAGCTCCCGCAACAGGGCGTCGCCGTCGTTGCCCACGGGTGTCGCGCCGAGGACGATGATCGAGCCACGACCCAATTTTCGCTCCGTCACGAAAGCGAGCCCCGGTGCAAGCGACGTGTGCAGCTGCCCGATGACGCGCGTGTTCGCGTCTGCCGGCCGAAGTGCGGAACACCAGCCGGCCAGGTCGGCGCGGCGACCAAATGCCTCGCCGGAGGCTCCGGCGCCGCTGATCGGAAAACTGAAAACGGTTTCAACGCCGCCGAGCGCATCAATCGGCCCCAGGCCGGCCTCGAGCGGAACGGTATGCTCCGCCGCCCGCGTGCCGGTCACCGGTGCGCAAATCCAGACGCCGCCGGCACGCACCCAGTTTTCCACCCGCGCAAGAAACGCCGGATCGGGATAGGGCATCATCGGGGTGATCAGAAGCCGCAGCCCATCCAGATTTCGCTCCGCAAAACGGACGTCGCGCAGGACGCCGGCATCGAGCAGTAGTGCCTGCCACCGGCGCAGCGAATCCAGATAGTCAACCGCGTGCATGCGGCTGCCGCCGAGCGGCTCGGTCTGGATCATGGCGCGGCCCAGATCGGACCAGGTGATCGCCGCCTCCGCGGGCGCCGGGACACTGTCGCGCAGCAGCGGTTCGAGCGCGCGGCGTGCCGTGCTGACGGCGATGACTTCCGCGTGTCCGACGCCAGGCTTGAACCAGGAGCTCATCACCGCGCTGTGGGGAAGCTCGGCGCCGGCGCGCGGCTGGCGCCACAGCCAGTAGCAAAACGCAGCCGAGCCCAGGGCGAAAGACGCCACGGCTTCGGCGGCAAGATATCCCGGCGGGTGGACGACCTCGTGTTCGCCGAGCCAGCCGTTGTGCGCCACGCTGGTTTCGATCAGCCAGTGAGCCTTTCCCGGCACGGCGCCGCGGAACAGGTCGTGATCGAACACCAGCGCGCGCCAGTTGGCCCGGCTGGCGTAGACGTCGAACGACGCGAAATCGAGTTGCGCGCTCATTCGCTCCAGGTTCACCGCAAAGGCGGGACTGAAGTTGTGCGTGATCGGAACGGAGGAATGCCGGCGCAGGACCGCCGCCTGTTCGTCGAGAAATTCGGCAATGCTCTCCCGCGAAAACATCCGGTAGGCGGTACTGAGGGACGCGTTGTGCAGGAACGGCGTCGTGCGCGGCGCCGGAACCTGATCGAAGCGCTGGTAGTGCTGGCTCCACGTGTGCGTACCCCACGCCTCATTGAGGGCGGCGAGCGTGCCGAAACGCCGCTCCAGCCAGCGATGCCACTTCGCGACTGACGACGGGTTGAAATCCTCCCCGACATGACACTTCAGCTCGTTGTCGATCTGCCAGGCGACGAGCGAAGGGTGCCCGCCCAGATCGCGACCCATCGCTTCGGCGATCCGAAGGCAGGCGGAGCGCACCACCGGGTCGTCGTAAGAGGCATGCTGCCGGGCGCCGTGACTCATGACGCGACCCTCGGAGTCGACGAAGCAGCGTTCGGGATGTCCGTGTGTCAACCAGACCGGCGGCGCGGCGGTCGGCGTGCACAGCACCACGCCAATTCCGGCTGCGTGCAATCGATCCATGGTTCGCCGATAAAGATCGGTGGAAATCCGGCCTTCGTCCGGTTCCAGCGCGGACCATGCGAAATCGCCCATGCGAACGAGGTCGATTCCGATCGCCTTCATTTCGGCGATGTCGCGCGCCTGTTCGTCCTCCGGCCAAAGCTCGGGATAATAAGAGACGCCGTGAAACAATCGCTGCATCGGTCCGGAAATTCCTACTGCAGCTCGTCGAGACGAAGCGCCGCCGGCTTGAGCGGAACGAGATCGAGCAGATTGACCGGCCGATTTTCGCGGATCGATGTGACGCCAGCGATGCCGACGAGCACGGACGCCGCTCCCTGTTCGGGTCCGGCCGACCGGCCCCACGGATCCGGCGGCGCGGACGGATCGAACAGCGACCGGCAGAGCAACTCGTCCCCGCCCCCGTGGGCGCCACCGACGGTTTCGACCGGCGCCAGGTAACTCGCCTGAAAATGCGGAAACACGCGGATCGTTTCGCCCTCCGCCTCGGCGCCAGGTTTCCGGTCGAATTTGAAATCCCGTGCGCGCACGGCGCGATTCATGTGCGTGCCGACGAATTCCTGATATTCGATCCGGCCGCGATCGCCGTTGAAGCTCACGCGCATGCCTTCGCGCGGACTGTAGCACACGAGCGAGTACGTCAAAAGTTCACCGCTCCGATAGCGCACATTGAGTGACATCTGGTCGAAGATCGTGATGTCGTCCCGGAAAACGTTCCGGTCGCGGATGTACCCCGAATCGGTCTCGCCCGCCCGGTAAAGCCCGCGGAACGATTCGCTCGCGTCCAGATCGAGCCGAAAGGGATCGCCCTCGCTTTCCGGGTGACCCGTGTAGCGCGGATAGGCGGCGAAGCGGCCATCGCCCCGCGCCTCGGCGTTGCGGCGACCGTAAAAGACCAGGTCGCCGTAGCCGAACACCTGGGCCGGCACCGCGTTGAGCCACCAGTTCACCAGGTCGAAATGGTGCGTCGATTTGTGAACGAGCAGCGTGCCCGAGTTTTCCGCGCGCGCATGCCAGCGGCGGAAGTAGTCCGCGCCATGATTGGTATCCAAGAGATACTCGAGATTCACCGAGCGAACCTTTCCGATCGTGCCCGCCGCCAGCAATTCGCGCACCCTGGTGCGGAACGGCGACCAGCGATAGTTGAAGGCGACACGCACCTTTTTTCCCGCTTCCGCCGCCGCGGCGAGAACGGCCCGGCACTGCGGAGCGTCGATCGTCATCGGCTTTTCCGTGATCACATCGCAACCGGCCCGCAGCGCGCGCACAATGTAGTCCCCATGAGTGGCGTCCACGCTGCAGACAAAGACGACATCCGGACGCTCGCGCTGAAGCATCCCGTCGAAATCCGTCGCGGCGTACGCCGGCACGGCGGGAGCGCCGAGTTCGCCGGTCAGCAGCCGGTTGTAATAGGCCATCCGCGCGGCGCTCACGTCGCACAATCCCACGATATCATGATGGCCGCGATAGGTGGTTGCGAGCGGCTCGATGAACGAGAGGGCGCGCCCGCCGGTGCCGACAAAGGCGTAACGTTTCTTGCTCATGCGGGCATTGGGGACGCGAGGTTAGGTTGCCCGCGCGGCCGGTCAAACGACAACGCCCCGCGCATCGGACTGTCTGACCCCGGTCCCGGGCTCCGAATATTGCCCGACCGCCGGCAGAGGATACGTTCGGCTCGAACCCCTGCCCCCATGAAGCGTCTGCCTTTGTCGCTGTCCGCCCTCGTTCTCATCGCGCCGGTCTTTGGTGCCGACGCTCCCGCCGCCGCGATCCCGCGCGAGTGGATCGATGCCGACACCGGTCACCGCGTCGTGCGATTGTCCGACGAACCCGGGACCGCGAGCCTCTATTTTCATCAGAACGCGTATTCGCCCGACGGTCAGAAATTGGTGGTGACGACGTCTCATGGCATTTCGACCATTCGTCTCGCCGACCGGAAAATCGAGGAAGTGGTGACCGGTCCGGTCACCGTGCTGGTGGTCGGCCGGAAATCCGGTGACGTCTATTATACACGGGCCGAAGGGGCGGAGAAATGGATCGAGGCCACGAATCTCGAGACGAAGGCGACCCGCCGCATCGCCCGCCTGCCACGCGGCGGCGTGACTTCCCTCAATGCCGACGAGACGCTGCTGGTTGGCACCTTCGCGGCGGTCGACGAGTCGCACGGCCCGCGCATCCGTGAGGATATTCCCTCGCTCGGAAATTCCGTCAGTGCCACGGCGCCGGTTCCAGAGCGAAAGGGCAGCACGTTCGCCGAGACGAAAGAGATGAGCCTCCACGACACGCTGGCGCGAATTCACAGCCAGCCTCCGCGGTCGCTGTTCACGCTCAACACAGCCACCGGCGAGATCAAGGTGATCCACCAGGAAAGCGAGTGGATCAATCATGTGCAGTTCTCACCGACCGATCCGAACCTCATCATGTTCTGCCACGAGGGCCCTTGGCACGAGGTGGACCGGCTCTGGACGATTCACGCGGATGGCACCGGCCTCGAGAAGCGCCACACGCGCACGATGAACATGGAAATCTGGGGTCATGAATTCTTCGCGCACGACGGAGGAACGCTCTGGTACGACCTGCAGACGCCGCGCGGCGAGGTGTTCTGGCTCGCCGGCGTCGAGCTCGCGACCGGCCGGCGCAACTGGTACGCGCTCGAGCGTAACGAATGGTCGGTGCACTACAACGTGTCGCCGGACGGCACAATGTTCGCGGGCGACGGCGGCGACAACGAGATGGTGGCGCACGCGCCGGACGGCAAATGGATCTATCTGTTCCGTCCGCGAGCGATCCCGGACGTCGCCGGCATCAAGGCGCCCTCCTCCGAGTCACTGATCCACCCGGGGCGTTTCGTTTCCGAGCGGCTCGTCAACATGTCGAAACACAACTACCATCTCGAGCCCAACGTCACCTTCTCGCCCGACGGGAAATGGGTAATCTTCCGGTCCAACATGCACGGCGCGACGCAGGTGTATGCCGTCGAGGTGGCCAAGGCGAAGCCGTAGGGCAGTTCAATTGAATTCGTAGGCGAGAAAAGCTGCCTTGTGGTAGGGCGGGACCGCTGGGCCCGCCGCGATTTCACGGCGCGCCCGGCGGTCGCGCCCCACCGAACAGGCCACAATTATTTAAATCGCTGTCGAAGGAAGCGGGAGACATGAGACGAGGTGGAACCGGATCTCTCCGTTTCGACAGCTCAGGGCCACGAGCAAGGTCGAGGGGCGGGCCGGTTAACCAAAAACGCGCCGGGGACGTCGCGTTCCACCCGATTTTGCCCGCTCACTGCCAACCGCTCACCGCTCACTCTTACTCAATTCCCACGCGGCGCGAGGTCGCTGTGCTGCGCGCTCGGCGGCAGTGAAAACATCTCGGGTGCGTCCGGATGCCCGGGATCGAAGGAAATGGCCTCGGGTGAGACGTCGATTGGCAGGCCGATGGCCTTGATTTCCCGGGCCACGCATTTCGCCAGTTCATAGCCGCCGTAGTCGTTGGTGTGGGTGACATCGCGTCCACCGGGCGGAAACGCCAGCGCGGAGCGTTGCGGCCCCAAGGCGTCGAGCCAGATCCGGCTGAGATGCTCGAGATCGATCACCGGCACCTGTTCCGCATGCGCCACGTCGCGCACCGCCTGCGGATAGTCGCCGTGGGAATTGCGCACCTGACCATCGGGCCCGAACAACCGGCGTTGCATGGGCGTGACGAGAACCGGTGTTGCCCCGCGGGCCCGCGCTTCGGCAATGAAGACGCGCAGGTACGCGGGGAACACGGTCTTCGCGTCTGCATAGGTCTGCGGCCAGTTCGCCTTCTCGTCGTTGTGTCCGAATTGGACGAAGAGAAAATCGCCCGGCCCGATCTGGCTGAGAATCTTCGCCAGGCGGAGTTCGCTCAGAAAGGACTTCATCGTTTCACCCGACTCCGCGTGATTCGCCACGGCGACGCCGGAGACAAATCGCGGCAGCATCTGTCCCCAGCTGGCGCCCGGCTCCGCCGGCTGATCGGTCACGGTCGAATCACCGGCCAGGTAGATCACCGGCACCTTCGCCGGCTCGATTTCCACGGCCGCGAGCGCCGGCGCGGGGCCGTCAAATTCCAGGGTGAGCTTGTCGTCCCAACGCAGCAAACCGGTCTCGCGTTCATTCAATTGCACGGCGGCGCCGCCCGGGGCATTGCGCGGCGGAGGCGCGAGACGGGAATTCCGCACATTGACGAAAATCGTGCGCCGCACGAATTCACCGGGCGCAGTCCGGACGCTCTCCACCACGAGCTGGCGCGATTCGGCGCGCACCGTCGTGTCGCCGGCCGCGCCGGAGGCACCGAGCGTGATCACGACGCGATAGGTGCCCTCGCCCGCCGAGACCGAAAAGAAAAACGGCTGGTTTCGTCCGGGACGGGTCGCCAGGTCAAAGCCGTAGCCGCGCGCCGCGGAATAGGCATCGCCCGGAGCCACCGCCGTGCCCTTCGCCGCGTCCTCGCTGAACACAAACTGGCGGTTTTCCACCACCGGGCCGGCGTCACACGCTGAAACCCACAGCCCGACAACCATCAGAACGACGCCATTGCGACCGACCATCGCCGAATGAATAACCGCGCGGAGAGAAGTCACAAGGGAAAGGAAAGCCCGCCGGAAAAACGGACAAGGGCCCTGCAACTCGGACTGTCAAAGCGGGGACGATTGGCCTCGCTCCGATGAGCCGCTATGCAGGTCATCCCGCCGCCCCTGCCCGCATCCGACATTGTCCCGGCGGCCCCTCCCCTCCATTGGCGAAACCGTGAGCACAACCACGCTGGCCTGCCTTTCCCGGCCCGATCCGCGATCGAACCGCCCATGACGAAGATTCGTCCACGGCTCGCGCTGATCGGCATCTCCGGCTACGGGCGCATCCATCTCCAGCTCGCGCGCGAGTGCCGCGACCGGGGCGAGGCGGACATCGTGGCGGCCACGGTGATCAATCCGGCGGAGGAGACGGAAAACATCGCCGCGCTGCGCGCTGATGGCTGCACGGTCTTCTCCGATTTCCGGGAGATGCTCCGCGAATTCCGCGGGCGCATCGACCTCTGCCTGATTCCGACCGGCATCCACTGGCACGCGCGGATGACGATTGCCGCGCTGGAGGCCGGCGCGAACGTCCTCGTCGAAAAACCCCTCGCCGCGTCGACCGCCGAGGTCGTGGCGATCCGTTCCGCCGAGGCCAAATCCGGCCGGTTCGTGGCGGTGGGTTTCCAGGATTTCTACGAGCCCGGCACCGCCTGGCTGCGTTCCGAGCTGCAGCGCGGCGCGATCGGCACGATCCGCTCGGTCCGGTTTCTCGGACTGTGGCCGCGCCATCGCGCGTACTTCACGCGCAACGACTGGGCCGGCCGGCTGCAACGCGACGGTGTTCCGGTGCTCGATTCGCCGCTGAACAACGCCTTTTCGCACTTCGCGATGCTCAGCCTCTATTTCGCCGCCGCGCCGGGAGCCCCCGCCGCGCGCGCCACGCTCGACGGCGTGGAGCTTTTCCGCGCGCATGCGATCGACAGCTTCGACACCTGCGTGGTCACCGCGCACACCGCCGACGGCACCCGCCTGTGGTTCGGCGCGAGCCATGCCGGCGGCGAAACGATCGAACCCGAAATTGATATCGTCGGCACCAAGGGAACGGCGTGCTGGCGCTACGAGTCCGAGGCGTGGTGGCGCGCGACCGACGGCACGAGTGCGCGCCAGCCCTTGCTCGACGCGCCCGGCGCGCGGCGGGCGATGATGGAAGCCGCCCTCCAGCGTCTGCAGGACCGCAATGTCCCGATCTGCACCTCGGAAATGGCGGGCAGTCTCGCGGCCCTCGTCGAGTCCGTGCATCACTCCGCCCCGATCCAGTCGATTCCGGTTCCGCTCGTGCAGTGGCGGGACCTCAACGGCCTGGCCGACGCCGTGCCCGAGGTCGCCGGCATGATCGAGTCCCTCCGCCGCGCTTTCCGCTCCGAGAAGTCGCTCGCGGCCGAGGGATTTCCCCCGCATCCCGCGCGCGCCTCCGCCGCCTCCACCCCGGTTTCGCCGTCATGACCGCGATCCCATTCCCGTTCTTTCGGACTGTCTGAGGGTGGGTCGCGTTGTGCGCCCCGCCCGAAACTGGTTCAGCAATCATCAGCGCTGCTTTTCCCGCCCCACCCGCTTTCCGGTTTTCCCCACCGCAAGCCTGCTCCTGGCCGCCTCCGCCTGCTTTCCGGATTGGCCCGGTGCGACCAACCCAAACGCAACCCCCAGAAATCATGATCACCCCGACCTCCATCCGGGCCGGCCGCCGCTTTTCCGGCGCCCTCGTCCCGCTGCTGGCCGCCCTGTTCGCGTCGCCGGCCTTCGGCCAGGCCGTGACGAATCCGCCGCCGACCACGCCGCCACCGAGCGGCACGGAAGCGGAGCCGATCAAGCTGTCGCCATTCGAAGTAACCAGCACGAAGGAGAAAGGCTACTTCACGCAGAACACCCTGGCGGGCACGCGCCTGAACAACAACATCGCCGACCTGCCCTCGTCGATCACGATCGTCACCAAGCAGCAGCTCGAGGACACGGCGTCGATCAACATCAACGACGTCTTTCGCTACGAGTCGAACACGGAGGGCGCGCTGACCTACACGCCGTTCACGCTCGTCCGCTCCAATCTCTCGGACGCGCTCGGCGGCGGCGGCGGCACCACCGGCAATTTCACGAGCGCCGTCACCACGGGCAACCGCGTGCGCGGCCTGTCCACGGCCGACCAGGAGGAGGACAATTTCTTCTCCCTTTATCGCATCCCGTTTGACAGCTACAACACGCAGGCGGTCGACATCAATCGCGGTCCGAATTCGATCATCTTCGGCACGGGCAGCCCCGCCGGCATCGTCAACCAGGAGCGCACCGAGGCGATCCCCGACCAGTTTCGCGGCGAGGTGAAATTCACCGGCAGCAGCTGGGGTGGCTACCGCGAAAACGTCGGCTTCAATGTTCCGATCATCCAGAACCGCCTCGGACTTTACCTCGCGCAGGTCTACGACTCCGAGGGCTTCAAACAAAAGCCGTCGTCCGACATCACGCGGCGCGGCTATCTCGCCTTCACCGCGTATCCGTTCGAAAGCAAGAAGACCAAGATCACCGGCAGCGTCGAACGCTACAGCAACTACGCCAACGACCCGAACGGCGTCACCCCGATCGACTTCGTAAGCCCTTGGCTCGCCAGCGGCCAACCCGTCTGGAACCCGCTGACCGACGTCGTCACCTACCAGAGCACGGGAGTGCAGGTCGGACCGTACGCGCTTTCGAACGCCTATCCCAACTACAAGGCGCCGATCACGCAGACGAACCTGACCCAGGCCACCTCGGCGTACTTCGTCCCGTCGCTGACCTTCCTGAGCACCAGTCACCGCACGATGTTCATCGATCAGGGAAATCTGGAGAATTTCTTCAACGGCGCCCAGAGCGGCCTAAACGTCGCCGGCTGGGTTCCGGCGCTGACCGCGATGACGAATGCCGGCAAGCTGGTCAACGAGGAGCGCTACACGCTCACGACCAACCTGCCCAATCCGGCGAAGTACCAGACCTGGTATTTTCCGGGCGTGACCAGCAAAAACGTCTACGACTGGTCGACGATAAACGTCAACTCGCTCAACAACACCAGCACTTCCGCGAACACCTACACGCTCTCAATCCAGCAGGAGATCCTCTCCAATCTGAGCGTGCAGGTCGCCTGGTTCCGCCAGGAACTGAAGCAGCTGCAGGACGCGCCGCTGTCCCAGGCCAACGCCACCACGATCTACGTCGACACCAACCAGTACACGTTCGACGGCAAGGCGAACCCGCACCTCGGCCAGCCGTTCGTCGACGTTTATGCGAGCGACGTGTACTCCCAGCCGGAGGTCAACAACAACTGGCGCGTGATGCTCGACTACGAGCCCGATTTCCGCGGCAAGGTTCCGTCGTGGCTGAACTGGCTCGGCCATCACCGCCTGCTCGGCGTGTTCACGCAGCACGATGACGTCGCCACCGCGCTGCGCTATCGCCCGGCAATCGACGGCGGCGACCCGAACTATCTTCCCACCGCCGCGACGCTCGCCAGCACCGCGGGCTATTCCTACGCGGCGAGCAACTCCGCGATCGAACAGTGGTTCTATATGGGCGGACCGAACGCCAGCTCTCCTGGTCACGGCACGTCGAGCCCCGGCTTCTTCAACCGTCCCAACTACGGCGGACCGACCTCGGCCGGCATCAATACCTACAATTATTCCACCGGCACCTGGAATGTGACGGGCGTGAACATGGATTCCCTCCTGTTCGCAACGGGCGGCCTGAGCGAGAATCTCCAGGACGCAAAGACCTTCTTCTGGCAGAGTTTCCTGTGGGATGACCGCATCGTCGGGTCCGTCGGCGTCAATCAGGACAAGGTCAAGAATCGCCAGACGCTGTTCCCGACCACGAATCCGACCGCCGTCGAGTTCCCCAACGGCTTCGCCAACACGGCCCTGTGGTACAAGTATGGTCCCTGGACCTACGTCAACGGCACCACGCATACCGACGGCGTCGTCGTCCATGCCTTCAAGGGCTGGAAGGGTCTCGATGCGTCCGCCGATCGCGGCAATTTCGGCGCGGCCCTGCTGCGCACGATCAGCCTCACCTACAACCGCGCGGACAATTTCAATCCCCCGCCGGCGCACTACACCGACTATTTCGGCAACGATCTCGGCAAGCCGTCGGGTCGCGAAAAGGATTTCGGTTTCGAAATCGCCACTCCGGACAACAAGCTGTTCCTCCGCGCAACCTGGTTCCAGACGACCAACCAGAACGCGCTGATCACCCTGACGTCCACCGCGCGCGCCAACTACATCGACCAGACCGAACTGAAGAATTGGGCGACCAAGGTCGTTGAAATCCGCGACGGCCAGAATCCGTCGGATCCGAATTTCGGCAACACGAACGTCTATCCGATCACGACGGCGATGCAGGACCAGATTGCCGCGCTGACCGGTCTGCCCTACACTTACGGCGGCAATGTCGGCGAGACCGGCAATTTCGTGAACCCCAACGCCACCGAGAACGGCGTGGCGAAGGGTACCGAACTCGAACTCACCTACAATCCGCTCCCCTACTGGACGATGAAGTTCACCTGGGGCCACCAGCGCACCACCATCACGGGCGCCGCCGCCCAAGCGCAGGCGTGGGTCAACTACCGCCAGCCGAAATGGACGGCCTACGCCGCGGCGGATCTGCCCACGACCTACACTCTGGCCAATGGCAATCCGATGTATCTCGGCAATTTCTGGAGCGCCTACGGTTACGACAGCAACGTTTCCGGGCCCGGCAACATCAACGGTTGGACCAACACCCAGAACTACTACAACATCGTGGTTGCCTCGCAGCTGGCGATCGACGAGGCCAACAATGGCGCCCTCGCTCCGAATCAGCGGCAGTATAGCTGGAGCTATCTGACGAACTACATCATCCCGACCGGAAAGTTCAAGAACCTCGGATTCGGCGGTGCCGTCAGCTACGACGGGCAGGCCACGGCCGGATACTACGGCGATCCGAACAACCTGAACTCGACCGGCCAGATCGCCGCGCCCGACGTCAACAATCCCATCTACACCCCGGCCAAGTACCACATCGACGCCTGGGTTTCGTACATGTTCAAGATGCCGTGGGCGAGGGATGTGCATTGCAAGGTGCAGTTCAATGTTTCCGACCTGACCTCGAATGGTTATCTCCTGCCCGTCTCCTTCAACATGGACGGGTCGCCCGCGGCCGAACGCATCATCGAGCCGCGTCGTTATTCTCTCAGCGCCAAATTCACCTTCTGATCCGGGGCGCGCGGTCACTCCGCGCGAAGGCCGGTCGTCGGGGTCGGTCCGCGAGGTGGCGGACCGGCTCTCGACGACCGGGGTAACCGGCAGATCGGGACTTTCGCTTTCTCTCCTCGCCGCGACCGTGCTGGTCGCGTCCGTCGCCGCAGTTTACGCCAACAGCGTCCGCGGCGTCTTCGTTTACGACGATCTTCCGGCGATCGTCGAGAACCCCACCCTCCGGCCGCCGTGGTCGGCCCAGGCGCTGCTGTTCTATCCCGGCGACGAATCGGGAACGTTGGGCGGGCGACCGGTGGTCAATCTGACGCTCGCGCTCAACTACGCCGTTGGCGGCCTGAATCCGGCGGGCTATCATGCGGTCAATCTCGTCATCCACGCGCTCGCGGCATTGACGCTTCTCGGCCTCGTCCGGCGGACGCTGGCGCTCACCTCATTCGGCGCCAAGTGGACCGATCGGGAGCGAGCGGCCACCGGTTTCATCGTCGCGCTTTTATGGGCCGTCCATCCGCTCAACACTGAGGCGGTGACTTATGTGGTCCAGCGCACGGAGTCGCTCATGGGACTTCTCTACCTGGCTTCGCTCTATAGTTTTGTTCGCTCGCTGAACGCCGACGCCGTCCGCTGGCGAATCGCCAGTTTCGTTTTCTGCCTGCTGGGCATGGCGACCAAGGAAGTGATGGTTTCCGCGCCGCTGGTCATCGTGGCCTACGACCGCCTGTTTGCCGCGGAATCGTGGCACGAACTCTGGCGGCGTCGCGGTCGATTCCATCTGGCACTGGCGTCGACGTGGATCGTCCTCGCCCTGCTCGTGATCGGCACGCATGGACGCGGAGGAACCGCCGGAGCGTCCACCGGCGCCAACGTCTGGCCCTATCTCCTCACTCAGGCCACGGCCATTCCGCACTATCTGCGCCTCGCGCTGTGGCCCGGTCCGCTGGTATTCGACTACGGCACGGCGCTGCAGCACGATGGGATGGCCGTCGCCGCTTCGGCCGCGCTCGTGCTGGCGCTGCTCGCGTGGTCGGTTTGGACTTTGTGCCGTCGCCAGGCAGCCGGGTTTATCGGCCTCATTTTCTTCGCCGTCCTCGCGCCGAGCTCCAGCGTGGTCCCGATCGCGACCGAGCCGATCGCCGAACATCGCATGTACCTGCCCCTGGCTGCGCTCATGGCGCTCGGGGTGATTGCCGCCGCCGCCTGGACCCGCCACCGTTCCCGCGCCGCCGGCCTGGTTGCGGGGGTACTGGCTGGCCTGGTCGCGGCGACGCTCGGGGCGACCACGATTCTGCGCAACCGCGACTATTCCAGTGCGATCGGGCTCTGGTCCGACACGAGCGTCAAGGCGCCCGCCAATCCCCGGGCGCGCAACAATCTCGGCCAGGCCCGGCTCGCCGCCGGCGATCCTGCCGGCGCCCGGAGCGACTTTCTCGCCGCCACGCAGATCGACCCGAACTACCTGCCCGCCGAATACAATCTCGGCGCCGCGCTGCTCGACGCGGGTCAACCCGCGGAAGCGGTGGCACCCCTGGAACGCGCCCAGGGAGTCGTCCGCCACCGCGCCGAGGTCCGGCGCTATCTCGGCGAGGCACACGAGCAGCTGGGGCACCAGGCCGAGGCGGAAAAATGCTACCGGGAGTCACTGGCGCTCGAAGCCTCCCCCGAGGCGGCATTCGGACTGGGCAACACGCTCGCCGCCCAAGGCCGCTATGCCGATGCCGTCGCGCCGTACCGGACCGCACGCGATCTGAAGCCCGCCGCCATCGACATCCGCAACAATCTCGCCAATGCCCTGCTGTTCGCCGGTCGCACCGATGACGCCATTGCCGAATTCCGCGCGGCTCTTTCGATCGACCCGCACAACGACGCGCTGCAAAAGAATCTGGCGCTGGCGCTCGAGGTGAAAGCGAAGCGCTAAGGTGGAACGCGGCCTCCGGACGCGTTTCTGTCCGGGCGACGCCATAACGGCGCGAAACCGCTCCTCCATCAGGCATTCCGATTGACCGACAGCGCAGGGCGGAGATCTCGTGACCCCCGTTAGGTGGAACGCATTGCCCCAATGCGTTCAGCGTCTTGGGGACAAGCCGCTCGACCTCGTTGTCCTCACGCCCTGTAAGCCGCCGGACTATTTCGTGCCGATCACTGTCACGCGAAAATTTTGGACTTGGCGTCGGCGTCGGGATTTTTCGAAATGATCCTCCTGCAACCGCCCGGACCCCGGGCGCGTCTCCCCCGGCAGGATTCTCCATTTCGCATTTCCAATGATTGACGTTCAAGGCCTGGTCAAAACGTACGGCACCAAACGCGCAGTCGACGGCGTCACATTCTCGGTTCGCAAGGGCGACATTCTCGGCTTCCTCGGCCCCAATGGCGCCGGCAAGTCGACCACCATGAAGGTCATCACGGGCTTCCTGCGCGCCGACGCCGGCCGCGTGACGGTCGGGGGTATCGATGTCGCGACCGATCCCGTTGCCGTGAAAAGCCGCCTGGGTTACCTGCCCGAAAGCGCGCCGGCCTACCCCGAAATGACCGTGGAGGAATTCCTCGGCTTCATCGCGGAAATGCGCGGATATCGCACCGCCTCCGACCGCCGTGCCCGGATCGATCGGGCGGTGTCGCTCACCCATCTCGAAGGCGTCCGCAAGCAGTCGATCGAAACGCTCTCGAAAGGCTACAAGCAACGCGTCGGTTTTGCCCAGGCGCTCCTCCATGATCCGCCGGTTCTCGTGCTCGACGAACCCACCGACGGACTCGATCCGAACCAAAAAAACGAGGTGCGCGCCCTGATCAAAAAGATGGCGGCGGAAAAGGCCGTGATCCTGTCGACGCACATCCTCGAGGAGGTCGATGCGATTTGCAACCGGGTCATCATCATCTCGCGCGGCCGGGTCGTCGCCGACGAAACCCCCGCACAGCTTCAGGCCCGCCAGCCCGGCGCCCGCCTCGACGCGATTTTCCGCGACCTCACCCAGGGCGATCTCTAACCGGCCATGCGTACGATCACTCCAGTCTTCAAGCGCGAGTTTCTCGGCTACTTCCGCGCGCCCGTCGCCTACGTTTTCCTGATCGCGTTCCTCGTGATCTCGGTGTCGCTCGCGTTCTCCCGCTTCGGCCGCTTTTTCGAGGACGGCGAAGCCAGCCTGCGCGACTATTTCATGTTTTATCCGTGGCTGTTTCTATTTCTGGTCCCCGCCGTCGGCATGCGGCTGTGGTCCGAGGAGAAGCGCTCCGGCACGGTCGAGCTGCTGTTCACGCTACCGCTGACGACGCTCGATGCGGTGATCGGAAAATTCCTCGCCGCCTGGGCGTTCCTCGCCCTGGCCGTCGTCCTGAGCTTTCCGATGGCCGTCACCATCGGCTATCTCGGCCATCCCGACTGGGGCATCGTGGTAACGACCTATCTCGGGGCGATCCTGATGGCCGGCGGTTATCTCGGCGTCTGCTCGCTGATGTCGGCGCTCACCCGCAGCCAGGTGATCAGCTTCGTCCTCAGCCTGGTCGTGTGCGCGGCGATCATGTTTCTCGGCCTGAGCGGATTCACCTCCTTCCTCGAAGGCGCGCTGCCGCTGCCCGTGGCCGATGCCATCGCGAACTTCAGTTTCATCACCCATTTTGACGCCTTCACCAAGGGCATCATCGACCCCAAGGACGTGGTCTATTTCGCGTCCTTCATGGGCTTCACGCTCTTCCTCAACGTCGTCGTGCTCGAACGCTAGCCCGCGCCTGCCATGTCACTCGGCCGCAAGATTCTCGCCATCCTCCTGCTGTTTGCCGGGCTCGTGCTCGTCAACTACCTCGTTTCGTCGCTGCCCTTCCGCTACGACGCGACCGCGGAGAAGATCTATTCCCTCTCGCCCGGCACTCGCGCCATCCTCGCCAAGATCGAGGAGCCGGTCGTGCTCGACCTCTACTATTCGAAGGATGCCGCCGGCCTGCCCATCGGCTACAAGAATTATGCTACGCGCATCGAGGAAATGCTCCGTCAGTATGTGCGCGCCTCGCATGGACGGTTGACCCTGAACCGGATCAATCCGCTGCCCGACACACCCGAGGAGGAAAAGGCCACCGCCGCTGGCCTCACCCCGGAAGTCGCCCAGCAGGGCGGTGACAAATTCTACTTCGGCCTCGTCGTCACCCAGGCCGACCAGCAGAAGACGATCCCGGCGTTCACGCCGCAGCGCGAACAGTTTCTCGAGTACGACCTGACCAAGCTCATCTATTCGGTCCAGCAGCTCGACAAGCCCAAGCTCGGACTCCTCACGAGTCTGCCCCTGCGCGGGAGCAGTCCCCAGGAGATGCAGATGATGCGCATGATGGGCCGGCAACCGCAACCCAGCCAGTTCGTCATCGAGGAATGGAGCGACGCCTACAACGTCGTCTCGATCGAGCCCGGCGCCACGAGCCTGCCAACCAACCTCGACGTACTCGCGGTCGTTCATCCGGAGAACCTCTCCGACGCGATGCAGTACGCGATCGACCAGTTTTTGCTCTCCGGCAAACCCGTGTTTCTCGCGGTTGATCCTTCGTCGGAGTACATGCGCCGCCAGGCCGGGCAGCAATCGATGATGATGGGCCAGCCACCGCAGAACGTCACGAGCGACCTCCCGCGCCTCTTCAACGCCTATGGCATCCAGTACGACGCGCAAAAGGTGCTCAGCGATCCCGAGAACGCCACCGACGCGCGGACGGAAAACGACATCATCCGCGTGCCGACGTGGCTGACTTTCGAGCATCGTGGTTTCAACACCAGCTCCGCCCCCACCGCCCAGCTCGGACGCGTGACCCTGATCGACGCCGGCAGCGTGGCGCTCAAGGCCGGCAGCAAGCTGACGTTCACCCCCTTGATCGAGACCTCGACGCAGACCGGCGAGATTCCCGCCGCCATCATGCAGTTCGCCCAGCCCGAGGACCTCGGCAAACAAAGCACGCCCGCCGGCAAGCGGGTCGTCGCCGCCCTTTTCACCGGAAAATTCCAGTCCGCGTTTCCTGAAGGCGCACCGAAGGAAAAGGAAGAACCCAAAAAAGACGCCCCGGCCAAGCCGGACGACAAGAAAGCGTCCCCGGCGTCGCTGAAGGAGTCCACCGGCACCTCGACGCTCTTCGTGATCGCCGACACCGACTGGCTGTTCGACGACAATTGCGTCCGCAAATCCAACTTCTTTGGCGAGACCGTCGCCGAGCCGTTCAACGACAACCTCGCCTTCGCCGCCAACACGGCGGAGTACCTCGGCGGCTCGCAGGATCTCATTTCCATCCGCGGCAAGGGCGTGTCGATCCGGCCGTTTACCGTCGTGCAAAAGATGATGGTCACGGCCCAGCAGCAGTATCAGGAGAAACTTTCGCAGCTCGAGACGCGCATCCAGGAGGTGCAGACGAAGCTCAGTCAGCTGCAGGGCAAGACCAACGAGGGCAACCGGCTCGTGGCCACACCCGAAATGACCAAGACCATCGAGGATTTTCGCAAGCAATCGGCCCAGATGCGCGGTGAGCGCCGGCAGATTCGCCGGTCGCTGACGGAAGGCATCAAGCGCCTCGAAAACATCTTGCTGACCGTGAATCTGGTCGCCACGCCGCTCCTCGTTGGCGTGTTCGGCCTCTGGTTCTACCGCTCGCGGCGCAAATAATCCGCCGAATTTCGATTTTCGTCATGCGCCTCAAGACGCTCGCCCTTTCCGTCCTCGTTCTCGCCATCCTCGCCGGCCTCGCCTGGTATCTCGGTCGTCCGGCCGCTCCGCTCTCCGCGGACGCGCGCATCGGCCAGCCGGTGATCGACCGTGCCGTGATTGAGAAGGCCACGCATCTGGCCATTTCCGATCAGGGCAAGTCGGTGCAGCTGGCGCGTCAGCCGGATGGGTCCTGGAAAGTGGCATCCTATTTCGATCTGCCGGCCGATTTCTCGAAGCTCACGTCGTTCATCGGCAGCCTGACCGAGGCTAAGTTTCAGCGGCTGGTGACCTCGAATCCCGCTCGCGTCGACCGCCTGGAATTCAAGGACACCGCCATCGCTTTGGCGGACGACGGCAATCACACACTCTGGAAACTCGTGCTGGGCAAGACGCCCGAGGTCGGCACGGGGCGGTTCGTGCGTTTTGAAGGCGAATCGAAGGCCTATCTGGCGGACCTCAACGTCTGGCTCGACGCCGATTCGAAGAACTGGGCGAAAACCGAGATCCTCGATGTGAAAGCGGACGACATCGCCTCGATCGTCGTTCCGCTGCCCGACGGACCCGTCACGCTGTCGCGCGCAAAGAAGGACTCTCCCTGGACCGCCGACAAAACCCCGGCCGGCCAGAAACTGAAGGCGGACCGCATTCCGGGACTGCTCTCGACGCTCGGCACGCAACGCTTCACGGAGACGGCCGATCCCACCGACGCAAACGCGGTGGCGGCGAAGGCCCATGAACATTCTTATACGATCACGACGTTCGATCATCGCACGCTGACGATTGCGCTCGGTCGCAAGCCCGAGGAAAAGAAACTGAAGCCGGTCGCGCCAAAGAAACCCGATGAAGCCGCGGCGAAGAAGCCTGAAGAACCCGCCGCGAAACCGGACGAGTCCGCGAAAAAAGACGAGCCCAAGGATGCCAAGCCACCGGAACCCGAGTACGACATCACGCCGGCTGGACCGGTTTATGTGTTCATCTCGGACAAGGACGCCGCCGCGCCGATCAATGCGTTGATGGCGAAGCGGGCGTTCCAAGTGGCCGACTACGGCTTCACGTCGCTTCCCACGAAGGAAGACGATCTATTCGAAAAGCCGCCCGAGCCGCCGAAGGCCGAAGCGAAGCCCGCGGCTCCGCCCGCTGCCGCGAAGCCTTGATCAGATGTAGGGCGGGGTCTCCGAACCCCGCTTCAAGGTGGAACCGGACCTCCGGGCCGGTTCATCGCAAAGCGCGCCCGGAGGTCGCGCTCCACCTCTTCCTGCCGGATTCCGGATTTGGGCCCACGGAACACACCAAAAACACGGAACGAATTACCTCCGTGCCTCTGTGGTTCGATTTGCCTGTCCGCAGACTTCATCCGTCCGATCCGTGAAATCCGTGGTCAAACCACCAAATGATTGGCCGCAAAAGGGCGCAAAGGACGCAAAAAACAAACCGGCCGAGGTTTCGGAAAGGTAGGAGCCTGCTTGCAGGCGATAAGAGAAACGCGACCTCATTTCATCGCCTGCAAGCAGGCTCCTACCTCGGCTGCCCGCCAAAAAAACCCCAGCGAGAAATCGCTCCGAACTCTCGCCAAACCGATCTTTATTCTACCGCCATCGTCGCCGGCAAAAACTTGATCCGATATTCAGCCATTGCCGTACATTACTTTTCTTGCCTTTCTTATCTCGCGGGTCGCCAAACTAAAGGACTTGCTTTCGAGTCCAAAGACACTTTCCGGCAAGAAACATGAAACGTTTGCTCGCACTCGTTTTGGCGTTGCTGGTCGGCGTTCACATTCTATCGGCATCGGAGTCGCTGCGCCGCCCCGCCGCTGCAATTGAAGAGTCGCTTCTCCGCTTGGCTCCGCGAGGTAGCTCCGTCGAAGAAGTTTTGCGTGCGATCGAAGCGAAAGGATGGAAACACGATTTCATCCACGAAACAGGCTTCTTGAAGCAAGAGGGTTCAAAACCGATGGAGGTTGTCGGCAAGAAATCTATTCACGCGCATTTGGGTGAGTATGGTCTGATTCTGAAAACAAGCGTCGATGCTTTTTGGGGATTTGATGGCGAAGGAAAGCTCCTAGAGGTTTGGGTTTGGAAAACCACCGATGGTCCGTAAGAGCCGAATCAACCGCCGCAGCCGACGCCCTTGGGCCTTGGCTCATCGTAAACCGTGAGCATGATGCCCACTGGCCCGGTTGCCGACATTCCCTCGGCGGAGCAAGCCGCGGCGCTTGAGGCCACCCGCCATGGCAAAAAGGCGGGTTTGTGCGCGGTCGGCACACTCGGGTTGGTCGCAATCGTCCTTTTTTCCAGCAAAGGTGGCATCGCTGCGCTGGTCCTATTGGTTTGGACCTCCCCGGTGGCGCTGGCCGGCGCAATTGCTGCTCTTGTTTTTGGTGCCCGATCCTTCCGGGAAGCGGAAATTGGAACCGGGAATCGCGTCGGTGCGCGACTCGCCATCGGCTGCGCAGTCGTACTTTGCCTGCATGTGCTCGGAGGCTTGTTCATCGTGATATTTCCCCCGTCCTTTCATTGAGTCGTTTCCTCGCGACCGGCGACGCCGTTCCGCACTACGCTTTTCCACCCCTGATCTATCGAAGCCTTGTCCAACCGTCCGCCCCCCATGACGCACCACACCAAGGAAGAAGAGATCCGGTATCGGAAGCTGGACGCGATTGACGCGAAGTGCGCGCCGCTCCTCGCGGTCACCTCGATCCTGCTGGTCTTCATCGCGCTGCCCCCGATTTTCGATTCGATCCGGACGGTGCACCACCTGATTTTCAAATTCCTGGTGCTCTCCCTCCTCGCTTCCTGCCTGATCGCCCTGCTCGCGCTGTTTTTCAAGGAGCGCACGTCGGACGGGTTCGTCACGCTGAGAAAATATGCGCTGAATCTGGCGGTCGCGATCACCGCCCTCTGCTGCCTGGTCGTGACCATCGTGGTGGCGACGACGCTTTAGCCGAGAACCCAGCAGTCGAGAGCTAATAGCTGAGAGTCCAGAGACTTCCTGCAACAATCCAAAACCCCGATTCTCCAGGTCGGAAGCGCATACCTAACGGTTTGCCGAATCGCACGGCACCCCCCGGAGTGTTCATTCGTGAGGTTTCGTGTAATTCGTGGGCGGACTGCCTTGTTGCGGTTCGGCAAGCCTTGGCGGCCAATCCGGCCCTACCCGATCACCTGCTGCGTCGCGGCGTCGAAGAGATGCGCCTTGGCGGGGTCGAATGACACCGACACAATGGCGCCGATGGAATGATGGATTCCCGGGGCAATGCGTGCCACCAGCGCGTGGCCGGCGGTACGCAAGTGCAGATAGGTCTCGGCTCCCATGGGTTCGCTAAGCTCGACGCGCGCGGAAAATGCACCCGTCGTACCGATCACCAAATCCTCCGGTCGCAGACCCAGCACCACCTCCGTCGCAGAGCCGGCGCGGGCGGCCAAGGGCGCCGGCAACGCAAATTCGATCGGACTCGTCGCCGTTTTTTCGACCAATCGCGATTCACCCGTCTTCGTTTCGATGCGCCCGGAAATGAAATTCATCGCCGGCGAGCCGATGAAACCCGCCGTGAAAAGATTTCTCGGACGATCGTATAACTCGAGCGGCGCGGCCACCTGCTGGATCTCGCCGTCCTTCATCACGCAAATCCGGTCGCCCATCGTCATCGCCTCGACCTGGTCGTGGGTCACGTAGACCAGCGTGGCCCCCAGACGCGCATGGAGCCGCGCGATCTCGGAACGCATCTGGACGCGCATCTTGGCGTCGAGGTTGGAAAGCGGCTCATCGAACAGAAAAACCTTCGGCTTTCGCACGATGGCACGCCCGAGCGCAACGCGCTGGCGCTGACCGCCGGATAGCGCCTTCGGCTGCCGGGCAAGCAGCTCCTCCAGGCCGAGCATCGCCGCCGCCTCGCGCACCCGCGCGTCGATCTCCGTTCGCGGCATCTTCCGCAGCTTCAGGCCGAACGCCATGTTCTCGTACACCGTCATGTGCGGATAGAGCGCATAGTTCTGGAAAACCATCGCGATGTCGCGGTCCTTCGGCGGGACGTCGTTCACCACGCGTCCGTCAATCGAGATGGTGCCCGCCGTGATCTCCTCGAGTCCGGCGATCATTCGCAGCGTCGTGGATTTGCCGCAGCCGGATGGACCGACCAGCACCATGAACTCGCCCTCCTCGATGGTGAGCGAAACCCCTTTCACGGCGGTCACGCCGGAACCGCGTTTTTCGGGGTAGGTCTTGACGAGATTCTCGAGGAGGACTTTCGCCATGGGACAGGAAGGCAATCGCGGGATCAGAGCCGGATTTCAATCTCGGTCGCGCCCTCGTCCAGCCGGCGCGCGATTTCCGCGGCCGGAAACCGCAGGCCGCCGCCGCGGTAGGGATTGGATTCGCGATCGCCGCCCGCGACCGCGATGCCGCCGATCACGACCGCCGACGGACCGGAAGTTCCGTTGCGCACGCGAAAGACGAGTTCCACCTCGCGATCGAGCAGCCGGACCCGGGCGCGCAATCCGTCGAGCGATCGCGGCAGCACGGGGTCGAACACGATCCGGCCGAAGGATTCGCGCAGCCCCAGCAGGGCCGTGCGCAGCTTGTGCAGGAAAAGTCCGGGCCCGCTCGAATAGATCCGCCAGCCGCCGCGCACCCCCACCCGGCCGTCGCGCAATTCCGACCAGCGCCGCGCCGCCTCGCCGCGATCGGCGAAATCGGCATCGGAACTCGAGAAATAGCTGTTCGCCTGGCGCCGCTCCGCGTTCGGCAGCACGGCCATGAGACCCACGGGATTCACGACCTGAAACCCGTGCCAGAGGGCGTCGGCTTCGCCCAGTTTGGCCAGTGCCTCGAGATAGCGCAGATGCGCGTGGACGTATTGCAGCCCGATTTCGCGGCCGACGTTGGCGGCGGTCTCGGCGCGCTTGAACCAATGTTCGCGGCCCCCGTGATATTCCGCTGGCTCGCTCATCAGGCGCACACCGTCCGGGTAAAGCAGTGACTCGCGGATGAGCGCCAGGTGCCGCTTCGCTTCCTCCGGCGTGAACAATTCCGCCAGCACGGAGCGGGTCATCGGGAGCAACCGATACCTGATATGCGTCAGGTCGTCCTGCGGATGCAGCAGCACGCGATCGCCCGTTTTCTCCTGCACGAGAAAACCTGCCACGGTTCCGCCCGGCATCAGGCGCGCGACAAAATCCCGCCGCATTCGCTCCAGGAGAGATTCCAATCGCTGAGCGCGCGCCGCGTCACCGGCGGCGTGATAGACCGCGGCGAGCTGGCGGAAGGCGTGAAAAGCCAGACCGACGGTCCAGGCACTGACCATGCGCGTGCGCATGGCCGGATCGGCCGGCTGCAGCGTGTCGTCCCAGTCGCCATCGCCGTAGTTCACCAGCGCCGTTCCCGAAAGAAAGCGTGACTCGGTGTGGTCGATCACGCGGTCGCAGTGGAGGATCAGCGTCGCCGGCGGATCCTCGGGCTCGAACCGGGTGGCGTCCATGAAGGTGCAGCGCGTCGCCAGAAAGCCCGTGTCACCCGTCGCCTCGATGTAGTCGCAGAGCGTCTTCACCGGCCAGAAGCAGACGTCGCCATGACTGTGGGCCTGCTGGATGAACCGGTACGGCGGGTGCATGAACCACTGCGGCCAGGTGCCATCCGGATACTGCTGGCCAAATACCGTGGCGAGAATGCGCCGGACCGTGGACCACTCGCCCGCCGCGAGCAGCCATTCCACCGAACCCTGACAGACATCGCGCACGCCCCACGCCGCGCCGCCATATTGCTCGAGTCCGTGCGGCGCCGAAAAATGAATCCACGCGTTGTGAGTCAGCCAAGGCAGCATTTCGTCGATGCGCTCCACCGCCGCGTCGCCGGGCGCGCGCAATCGCAGGGGCGACACCGGCGCATTGTTCGTGGCCGCTTCCTTCGCGAAAGTTGTCCGCGCCTGGGCGACCGCTCCGTCCAGACCGGTCCGGCCGTCGAGTGTACCGACCATCAGGACGGCGCAATGGGTCACGGGCAGGCTTTGAAAACCGACGTACGGCCCGGAGCGCTCGATTTCGTCGGCATAAATCAGCGCGTCACCGGCCGGCGCGACAAAATCACCGGGCAATCCGGCCGCGAGCGCGAAGGCCGCGCCCGGCATCCGAGTCATTAGACTCTCGGCGGCCGGCAGGCAGGCAACCCAGCGCTCGTCGTCATGCCACTCGACCGTCACCGGATGCTCGAACTCGGTCGCGCCGGCCACGACCTGATGCGTGACCAAAAATTCCACCGGTTCCCCCGCCAGAACGGAAAACTCCAGGTTCGCGGCCGCCTGATCCGCGGCACAGGCGGCGCGCACCATCACGACCGCGGAAGGCAGCGCGTAGATCCACCGCGCTTCGTGCGGCGCCATCGCAAAAGCCGTCGGCACGCCCAATTGATGCCACGCTCCGCTCAGGCGCACAAAGGCTCTCTGACCATGGGCGCGGGCCACATTCAAAGCGTTGCGCACGACCGACGTCAGACGAATGAAACTCGGGTTCGCCAGATAGGCCTGCGCGCCGAAGATGCCGGCGGCATAACACGTCAGACCGAACTGCTGCGGATCGATCCACAGACTCGTCCCGCTACGGAGGATGTGACCATGCGGACGCGCCTGCGCCGCTTCCTTTTCGCGGGCCACGACGTGCGTGGCATCGCCATGGAAAAAGGAAAGCAGCCGGCCGCGGGCATCGCGTTCCTCATGTCGTCGCGGTCCCGGAAACCAGGCGTTCCACTCCAGCTCCAGCGCCGTTCGTCCGTGAGCCCACGGAGCCGTGACAAAAAGCGACGCGGGCGCAGCCTTTTCGGGCGCCTCGGTGGGGGCGATCCAGTCGACCGGATGCAGCGCCGTCAGCGCCGACAGATCGTGCGGCGTGGAAATCTCGGGATGATCCGGCTGGAACGCGAAGAGAAACAGCGCGTCACCGGAATGGCCGGCCGGCACTTCGCCGCGGGTGCTTTGCAGGCCGATGCCGGCGAACTCGTATTGCAGTCTGGTCGAAGCCAGCGCTTCGGCCCGCACCGCCTGCGGCTCGCCGGTGAGCCGATGATCCGCACCAAAAAACTGCGTTCCGTCGGTGCAGAATGACGCTGCCGCGGCAGCGCATCCGGCCGCCAGCCACGGACGCCGACCGCCCGCCATCGTCTGGTTTTGCCGGGCGAGCACATTCCATCCGGTCGAGGAATCGTGCACCGGAAGCAGGTCGATGTAGTGGGAAGTGTAAGCCTCGTTGTTCCGCACCGCGCCTTCATCCGCGAGGCCGAGGTCCTGAAAAATTCGCGTGTCAAACGACACGGTGTCGTCGGTTTCGTTGTGCAGACGGATGCGCCAGGCCCACGCCGGCAGCGTCGGGTGCAGCTGCAGCTGGGCGTCGCAGCGCAAGCCGCGGGACAAGGTCGTGCCCCAAACTGCGCCGCCCTTCCCCACCGAGGCAAACGGATGGCCCGCGCCCACCAGCGAAGCGTGTCCTCCGGCTCCGCCAGTCCCCCGCCAGTGGATCCACAAGCGAAAAAGCCCGTCCTCGGCCGGACCCGGCAGCAACTGGTTGATCAGGGTCTCCTGGTGCCGCAGCGCGAACAACGCGCTGCTCGGCAGTAACTGAATTGCCAGCGGACTCCCCTGCCGCAACTCGATCAGCCCAAAGCCGCCCTGCGCCGAAAGCGTGGCCGTACCGGATGAAGGCGAAGAGGTCGGCGCCGACATCAGAACTTGCTCCCCGTCAGGGCGACGCCCTCGATGAAGCTGCGCTGGGCCAGGAGGAACAGAGCCACGACCGGCAGGATGATGACCGTGCTCGCGCCCATGAGGTAGTGCCACTCGGTCGCGCCCGACTGGCTGGTTTTCATGGCTTCGAGCCCGAGCGCCAGAGTGAAGTCATGTTCGTCGGTCAGGTAAATGAGCGGACCAAGAAAATCATTCCACGCGCCCATGAACGTGAACAGTGCCACGACCACGAGAGCCGGCCGGCAGAGCGGCAGGATGATCTGCCAGTAGATCCGAAACTCGCTGCAGCCGTCGATGCGCGCGGCCTCCGAGAGATCCGCGGGAATGGTGCGGAAAAACTGGCGCAGCAGGAAGACGTTGAACGCGGTCGCAAAAAACGAACCCACCCAAAGCGGTTGCAGCGTTCCGACCCAGCCCAGCCAGCGAAAGAGGCTGTAGAGCGGAACCATTACGACCGGAAACGGAATCATCATCGTGCCGAGCAACAGGGCGAACAGCGTCTCGCGTCCGCGCCACTGCAGCCGCGAAAATCCGTAAGCCACGAGCGAGCTCGAAAGGACGGTGCCGACGACGTTGAGCACGCAAAGCAGCAGCGTGTTGGCGAAGTAGCGGGGGAAATGACGCATCGCCTTGATCGCGCGCGGAAAGTTTTCCCAGCGAAACGAAATCGTCGCCGAGATCGCGTCCACGGGGACGACGTCGCGATGCTCGCCGCTCAGATCGGTGATCTCGCGCCACGGTGCGGTGACCGCCGCCGGAATCGATTTCACGACATCCACCGGCACGGCCGGACCCTGCGCCGGATGCCAGGCCCCCTCGCGCACGGCGTCGGCGGGCAGCACAACCGGTTGGCGCGCGCCGGCGAGTCGGCCCCACACGGAGGGAACTGTGACCTGGTCTCCGGGCCGAACTTCCTGCCGCACGCCATCGAGCACTGCCTCGTAGCGGCGCGGGAGCATGAGCAGCGACGTGGATCGTGTCTGCTCGAGCGGCTTGAGCGCCGTCAGGACCATCCAGACCAGCGGGAGCAGAAACAGCGCGGCGCCGAGGCCGAGCAGCAGGTAAACGGTGAAGCGGGCGGCGGGACGCATGAGGTCAGTCCGTCTGATAGTGCACGAGATGCCGCGACGCCCGCGAGGCAAGCCAGGTCAGCGCGAGAATCAGAAGACACAGGATCCACGCCATGGCGGAGGCGTAGCCCATGTGCCGGTATTCGAAGGCGTTTTGATAAATGTAGATGGCGTAGAAAAGCACGGAGCGTTCCGGTCCTCCGCCACCCATCATCACGAAGGCCGACGAGAACACCTGCAGTCCGCCAATGATTCCGATCAGCAGGTTGAAATAGATCACCGGCGAAATCGCCGGGAGCGTGACGTGACGCAGCCGATCCCACGCCGACGCGCCGTCGATCATCGCCGCCTCGAGCAATGAGCGCGGCACGCCCTGCAACGCCGCCAGGTAGATCACCACGGTGTTACCGCAGCCCCACAATGAAACGAGCGCGAGTGACGGCTTCGTCCACGCGGGATCGAGCAGCCATTGCGGCGGGTGGGCCACGCCCAGCGCGAACAGGGCGCGGTTCAACAGGCCGAGCCGGCCATTGAGAATCCACAGCCACACCATCGCGCCGGCGACGGCGGGCACGAGCGAGGGAAGATAGTAAATGGCGCGAAAGGCGCCGCGCAGTCGAATCGGCTGATTGAGGAGCAGCGCGAGCGCCAGGGCCGAGACCAGGCCGAGCGGGAGCGCGATCAGATTGAAGACGATCGTGTTTCCGACCGACTGCCAGAAGACGCGATCCGAGATCATGTCCTGGTAATTGAGCGTGCCCACCCACACGGGCTTCGTGAGCACGTCGTAGTCGCAGAAGGAAAAATACAGCGACGCGACAACCGGATAGATCGTGAAGATGGCGAAACCCAGCAGCCAGGGGCTCACGAACGAGAGGCCGGCCTTCAGTTTTTGCCGTTCACCAGCGGTCATGTTTCCTCCATTCGGCCAGTCGCTCCGCCCCCACGGCATCCCAGCGGCGCATCACGCGGTCCCAGCGCCACTGGACGCGGGACTCCACCTCGGCCAGAGCCGGCGCCGGGCCCAGGCGCAAATTCAAAACCTTCTCCGCCGCCACCGCCATCTCGGCGTCGTATTCGTGCCAGATGGATATTCGCGGCACGTAGCGCGCCGCCGGACTGCGCGCCAGCTCGAGAAATAGACGGATCGCCGGATTGGGGTGTCCGTTGAGAAATCCGGGCGAGACCTCGCGCAATGCGGTGAATTTCTGCTGCGCGCGCGCCAGTTTCTCCGCCACATCCTGACGCTGCAGGTAGCGAATGAACTCGAAGGCTTCGCGCGGATGACGCGCGCCCTTAGGGATGACCACGACATCGGTCTGGGCAACGGTGACCGGCGCACCGCCGCCCACGCCTTTTGCGGCGGGACAGGCCGCGACGCCCCACTCCATTCCCGGAGCGTATTGCTTGATGAAATTCGTCATCCAGGGCCCCTGCACCACCATCGCCTCGATGCCACCGAGAAACGGACTCTGCGCCGACTGCGCGACGCCGAAACTCGCCACGAAATTCCGCAGATTCTCCACCCCGTAGGTCTCCGCCGTATCGTGCAGCCAGCGGTACGCCGCCAGATTGCCGGGGTCCTCCGCGAGAATCTTTCGATCACCATCGAAATAGCGGGCGCCAAACCAGCAACCCCAGGCGGAAACGAACATGCCGGCGTCCTGCGGGAGATGACCGACCTGGACGATGTTGTAACGCCGCGAGGCGCGCTCCTCCGGCGTCAGGTCGGAAAATGAAACGCGCACCGTGTGTCCGTCGCGGACGAGTTCGACCAACGTGAGGCGGCGCGCCATCTCGTCGAGCTCCTCGAGCGTCTTGGGCGGCCGATCCGGATCGAGCCCGGCCGCGCGGAAAAGCTTCTTGTTGTAGAACAGCGCTACGCAGCCCGGCGTGGTCGGCAGTCCCCAGGTGAAGCCGCGATGACGGCAGAGATTCCAAAAAAGCGGGATGTAGTGGTCCTCGCCCAGTCTGGTTTCCTGCAGGGCACCGTCGAGCGGCGTGAGCGCCCCTTTCTCAGAGAAATCGGGAATGTTTTCCGACCACAGACCGGCGATGTCAGGCGGATGGCCGCTCGCGGTGGCGAGCAGCAGCTTCGTGTCGACCTCGTTCACCGACAGCAGGCGGACTTCGATGCGATTCTGGCTGCGATTGAAATCGTCGATCACAGCCTGGACCGCGTCGGCCTCGAAACCGCTCCACTTCTCCCAATAATGCACGATCACCCGGCCATCGGGCGTGAGGTCGTCCGAGCGTCCGCACCCCCCCAGCCCGAGAATCGCGAGCAGGGAGGCTCCGACGAAAAACGAGCGAAGCGGCGGGAACGGCATGGTCGACGGCGGAGCGGTTTATTCGAGACGAATCACGCCGAGGCCAAAACGGTCGTCCGCCCGCTGGTAGAGGCGCCAGGCCAGCTTCAGCGACGGATCCCACTCTTTCGTCCCGGAAGCGATCACGGCTGGCGCAATGCCGAACTCCAATCCCTGGTGCGGCGTGAGACCGAGCGTCGACCATTTCACGTCGGCTTCCACGACGTATCCCGTCTTCGTCAAACGCACGCGGGCCGTCGCCGGCTGATGATGGAACCATTCCTCCATCGGGCCATCCGGCTTGAAATTGAAATGGAAATCGTTGGGTCCCGACCACACCAGGCCGTCGTTGCGCGGATTGACAAACAGCTCCACTCCGCGCGGACCGGCCGGGGAATTGAAACCCGGAGGCGTGTCGGTGGCCTCGGCGTGAAAATGCAGCGCGTCCTTGTCCCAGGTGAACGCAAAGCGCAGGCTGAGCGGCGGATCGCCCGGCCGCACGTCGGCCGCTGAATCCTTGTATTCGAGTCCGCTCATCGAAACCCACGGCCATTTGTCGCGTGGAGTCCCGGCCGCCACGGCAACGGCGCGACGCTCAGGCGGCGTTTGCGGCGGACCGGCGAGTTCGAAGCGCCAGAAGACCGAATCCTGCGGGCCGAAGGCGGCGGCGGCGAACTCGGGAATCGCCGCGCGACCGGTCCTGGTCAGTGCGTCCTGCTGAAACCACTCGCGCATGCAGTCCGCCGCGAGGACATTGGCCAGGCTGATCAGGAGCGTGGCGCGATCGGCGGGCGAAGCCTGGGCCAGCCACTGCGGCGGAACGGCGGCCCGCTTGAGATTGGCCGCCACCTCCGCGGGGAAATGTTCGAGCAGCAAGGCCGTCGTGATCACGTCGTCGCGCGCCTGCGTCCGCCGGTCGCTGAGGAGTTGCGCGTAGGCAAGCTGCGCCGCCGACGCTCCGCTGATCACGGCGTGTTCATCGAGCCACAGGCCCGGCACCACCTGGTCGGCCACCTTGGCCGGGGCCAGGACGTACACCGGACCGTCCTTGATGGGCGTGCGCTGGAGCTGGGTCCACGCCTGCACCGGCCGGGCGCCGGTCGCGACCTGGAAGAATACCGTCAGACGGTCCAGCGCGCCGAGCTGCGGCGAAGCCGGAACCACGATGCGCCAGTCGATCGCGTTCAGTCGTTTCGTGGCCTCGCCCTCGAGACGGGGAATCGCCTGGCGCAAGGTGACGAGGCTCGCGGCGAACTCGGCCAGTCCCAGTTCGGATTTCGGCGTGGGTCCGGCTTTGAGGAGCGCGAGCGAACGCGTGGCGGCCGTCTCACCATCGATCAGGCCCACGGCCCGCGCCGCGACGATGGACGAGAGTTGCAGTCCCTCGGTTTCCGCGCGAATCGGGTCGGCTGAGACCAGTGCCCAGTCCGTCACCGCCAGATCGCGGAGGCGGTCGCGATCGGACCGCGGCAGCGCGCGGTTCATCGAAAAAAAGCCCGCGCGATCCAGGGCCATGCGGACCTCGGGTGCGCGCATGAAAACCGACCACACAAAACCCGAGCGCGCATTTTCGGCCTGGAGCAGGCTGATGCCGAGGTCGATGCCCAGCACATCGGGATTGGTCCAACCGGTCTCGGGATTGAACGAGTCAACGAAACCGTAGCGCTGCCAGATGCGATCGCCGTACGCGGTGCGCATGTAGCGCAGCGTGGTGATGGCCTCGTCCGGCGTGAACGGCAGCGAACCCGCGGCGGCGCACGGGACGATCGTGCCGTCGAGATTGTTCGCGTCGGTGGTGCGCGGTGGACCGCCCCAGGCCTTGTAGCCGGTGGCGGAATCCGAGGCTGTCACGCCCCACAGGCGGCCGTCCCACGTCGGAAACTCGTCCCGCAGATCGATGCAGAATTGCCGCTGCGCCATGGTCGCCAGCACGGAATTGCGGAAATAGTCGGCATAGGCGTCGCGCAACCCGCGAAAATCGACGTAGGCGTGCGTGAACTGGTGGACGAAGAGCGGCGCCGCCTGAATGTAGTGCAGTCCCGCGTAGGTCCCCACCGGCTCGCGCGACCAGGCCTGCCAGTAGCCCGCCGGCAGCGGTTTTTGCGGCGAACCCATGCCGAGCAGGCTCAGCATCATCTGCTCGGAATATTTCTCCCAGTGAAAACGCGAGAATCCGGTTTCGGGGTGCCAGCTCAGCGCCAGGGTCTCGCCGCCGTTGAGAAACCAGTTCCAGTCGACATCCGCGTAGAGCTGGTCGACGAGGCGCGTGATCTCCGGATCGCCAAAATACTCGCGGGCGAAGACGGCGCCGGAAAGGAACAGTCCGGTGTCGATCGGCGACAGCTCGCACTTCCAGGCGCGCGCCCCGGAATCCATTTCCATGAAATGATAGAAAAAGCCGTGCTGCCGCGGCGCCTTTTCCGCGAGAAAATGAAGCGCGAGGCGGATGTGGTTCAGCGCGGTCTGGCGGTCGATCCATCCGCGCTGGACCGCGATCGTCCAGGCGCTGATGCCGAAGCCGGAAGCGGCGATGCTCGCCTTGCCGGAACTCGGCGAACCGTCGGCGCGCGCGCGATCGCGCACGAGGCCGGTGCGCGGATCGGACTGCTCGATGAAATAGCGGAACGCCGCCCGCTGCATGTCATCGATCAACGCCTCGTCATCCGGATTGAGCGCGATCCCGTTGCGCGGGACCGTCGAGAATTCACCTGTGGCGCCCCGCAAGGGACAGAGCTGGAGCGAAACCGCCAGGACCAGACCCAGAATGAACGCCACCCCGCCGGTTCGCCAAAGGCAGCGCAGGACTGGGGCAGAGAGAGACACGCAAAAATTCAGACGGCCTTTGGCACGGGGAAGTTGCCCGCGCACCGCGGCATCAAGGGTAGGCCTAGACCTTATTACTGCAAGTGTTGTCATTTCAACTCCAAATCCCCTTTCTCGCTGATCCTCACGCGGTATCCATCGGCGGCCCGGTCTCCGTCTTGCAAACTCGGGGACCACGCCGCACGGCCCGGAAAAACCTCCTCAAGCGGTCCGTCCTCCCGCTTGGGAATTGTGGCAAACAACGAACGCATAATATGCCGAAGTGCGCGGTCCGGCCAGCGGCAAAATGTAAGGGTGGCACCGGACCTCCCCGTTCGACAGGCTCAGGGCCTTGAGCGGAGTCGAAAGGCGGGCCGGTTCAATCGCGGCGTAAAGCCGCTCCTGCAATTCAGGCGGACGACGAACCGGCCGGGACGTCCGGTTCCACCTTCGCGCGATTTCAGTCCGTGATATCCACCTTCACCGGCGATCCGTGCGCGCTGTCGGGCGCGACCCAGATGTAGAGCGTGCCCGATTCGGCCACGTGCTTCATGTCGATGTTCCAGAACGCCAGTTCGTCGCGTCCAAGCGAAAACTCCACGCGCTTCGATTCGCCCGGCGCGAGCTTGACCCTCCGGTAGCCCTTCAACTCGTGTTGCGGTCGCGCCACGCTCGTGCCGCGCTGGCGGATGTACAGCTGCACGGTCTCGACGCCGGCGCGCGACCCGGTGTTGCGCACTTCCGCCGTCACCTTGAGCGTCGCGTCGCCCGCATTGATTTTCGCCGCACTGATCGACTTCGCGTCCACCGACGGCTCGGAATAGTCGAACGCAGTATAGGTCAGTCCGTAGCCGAACGGGTACTGGGGACTCGAGACCTCGTCGAGATAGCCGGTCACGTAATAAGGATCCTCCTTGCGGCCATCCATGCCGATCGGGTCGTGACGCGGCCGGCCCGTGTTCAGTGCGTCGTAGTAAAGCGGAATCTGCCCCACCGAGCGCGGCATCGTCGCCGTGAGCCGGCCCGCGGGCGCGGAGTCGCCAAAAAGTGTGTTCACCAGCGCCGGTCCCGCCTGCAAACCGGGAAACCACGCCTCGAGAATCGCGGGCACATGCTGCGCCGCCCAGCGGATCGCGAGCGGACGTCCGCTGAACAACACGAGCACCACCGGCTTGCCGGTCGCCATCACCGCTTCGAGCAGTTGTTCCTGGTGCCCTGGCAACCCGATGTCCGAGCGGGCGGAGGCCTCGCCGGAACTGCGTCCGTTCTCACCCAGCGCGAGAATCACGAGATCCGATCTCGACGCGGCGCTGACTGCCTCGTTGAACGTCAGATCGGTTCCCCCGGCGATCGCCGTGCCCGGCACCACGGTCAGTTTCATTCCTTCGTGGGCGAGTCGCTCCGCGAGCGACGTCTTCAAAGTGACCGCATCGCGCGACTCGGCGATTCCGGACCAGCAGCCCAGCATGTCGGCCGCGCTGTCGGCGAGCGGACCGATCAGCGCGATTGTCCGTCCGGGCACGCGTGCCAGCGGCAGCAGTGGCGTGCCGTTGACGGCCCGATTTTCCAAAAGCACGAACGATTCCTCCGCGGCACGCCGGGCGAGATCGAGGCCGGCGGGGTCGTCGGCCGGACGCGAAACGGGCCGCTCCTCGACGTAGGGATGGTCGAAGAGGCCCAACGCAAACTTGACGCGGAGAATGCCGCGCACCGCCTCGTCGAGGCGTTCCATCGGCACTTGGCCGGAGCGGACCAGGGCGGGCAGGTTCGGCAGGAAAAGATTGCTCTGCATGTCCATGTCGACGCCCGCCAGAAAACTCTTTCGCGCCGCCTCGGCGTTGGTGTTCGCGATGCCATGCACCATGATTTCCTGGACCGCGGTCCAGTCGCTGTCGACGAAGCCGCGGAACTTCCACTCGCCGCGCAGAATGTCCGTCAATGTGAAATGATTCGCACTGGCCGGCACGCCATCGAGCGAATTGAACGCCGACATGAGGGTGCCAACGCCGGCGTCGACGGCCGCGTGAAATGGGGGCAGGTAGACGTCGCGCAGCGTCCGCTCGGAGATTTCCGTGGTGTTGTAGTCGCGTCCGCCCTCGGCCGCGCCGTAGCCGACAAAATGTTTCGCGCAGGCCACGATGGAATCGGGGCGCGAAAGGTCGTCGCCCTGATAACCGCGAACGTACGCGCGGGCGAAGATTTCGCCGAGATACGGATCCTCACCGGCGCCCTCGGCGATGCGGCCCCAGCGCGGGTCGCGGGCGATGTCGATCATCGGCGAAAAGGTCCAGCGCACGCCTTCGCGCGACGCCTCGCGGGCGGCATAGTGGGCGGTTTCCTCGACCAGCGAGGGATCCCACGAAGCCGACAGGGCGAGCGGGATCGGGAAGAGCGTCCGGAAGCCATGAATCACATCGAGGCCGAACAGGATCGGAATCTTCAATCGCGAGCCCTCCAGCACGGTCCTCTGATAGACGTTGGTGGAATGTGATGTCGTCGCGTTGAGAATCGAGCCGACCCGGCCCGTGCGGATCAGCTCCGCGCTGTTGCTCACGCTGACCTCGGGTCCGGTCACATTGCCGGCGGAGAGCTGGTTCAACTGTCCGACCTTCTCCTCGATGGTCATCTTGGCGAGCAACTCCTCCACCCGCGCATCGACCTGGGGCGAGGCGAAGGCCACGGGGGTCGGCGCACCGGACGAACGCGAGACCAGGCAAACGGCGGCAAAGACAATGACGGAACGGAAGGCGAAGCTCATGACTCGGGGATGAAAGGAATCGCGGGGCAGCGTGCGGACCCGCACGAAGGTCCTCCAAAGGGAGAAAGTCTCCTTTTGACAACATTTGCATTGCAACCCAAAAGATCGCGCTCCGAGTCTTCGTATCCGTTCCAGTCCGGCGCCGCCTTCTCCCCCCGGTCGGCGTGCCCGGCGAGTGTCCTTTGATCCCATGCGCACCCCTTCCCGTTCGCCCGTCGCCCTCCGCTGTTTGGTACTTTGCGCGTCTGCCGCAGTCTCAATATCTGCCATGGCCTCGTTGCGCGGTCCGACCGTTTCCAGTTACGATCACCACGTCGTGTTCGATCACTCGCTGGGCACGCGCTCGTATTCCAGCAGCGAGGTCTCCGTGACGAGCCCGAGCCATTTCGAGGGTGTCGACGGGAGGATACCGCTCGATGGCGAACATTTCGTGATTCCGGCCAATTCCCTGCGCTACACCTGGCGGTCGCGTTCGGGCGGCGACTGGATGGCGACGCTGAAGGTCCGCGAGCAGTACGGACTGATCAATGATTTCGACGGCGACATGCTGACCTTTTGGGTCCTGTCGGCCGAGGGCCTGACGGCGGACGAGGCGCCGCGCATCCATCTGCGCGACTCGGATGGCACGGGAACGACGTCGATCAATCTGCTGACGGGCCATGCGCCGCTGCCCCGGGGCGAATGGGTCAGGATGCAGCTTCCCATGTCGATTTTTCAGGTGATCTATCGGAGCACGGAGGACGTCAATTTCCACCTCGCGCAACTGGCGGCGGTAATTCTCGAGCAGGGACTCGATGACGGGAAAAAGCATACGCTCTACATCGATGACGTGCAGGTGGTGCCGCAAAACGCGGTCGCGGCGCCGCCACCGGCGGTTCCGGGCAGCCTCACGATCAAGGCCGGCGAACGCCACTTTGACCTCGCCTGGACGGCCGATCCGAAGAGCGATGTTTTGCGCTACGTCATCTACCGCTCGTGGGACGGGAAAAAATTCGAACCCGTCGGCGTCCAGCAGGGAACGTTCGATCGTTACGTCGACTTCGTCGGCGTCCCGCCGAAAAAAGCCTACTATCGCGTCACGGCGGTGTCTGCCGGCGGGGCCGAATCGCCCCCCACGCCGGCCGTCAGCGGTGCCACTCACGCCTTCACGAACGAGGAACTCCTGACGATGGTGCAGGAGGGATGCTTTCGGTACTACTGGGAACGCGGTCATCCGAATGCCGGCATGGCCATCGAGATCCTGCCGGGCGACGACAATCTCTGCGCGATGGGCGCGTCCGGTTTCGGCGTGTTGGCGCTGATGGTGGGCACCGAGCGCGGATTCGTCACGCGCGCGCAGGGCGCGGAGCGGATCCTGAAGATCGTGCGTTTCCTGAAGAAAGCGGACCGCTTTCACGGGGCCTGGCCGCACTTCCTCGACGGCCGCACGGGCAAGGTGAATCCGTTCTTCGGCCGCTACGATGACGGCGCGGATCTCGTCGAAACCGCATTCATGATGCAGGGCCTGCTGACGGTGCGAAACTATTTTGATCGGGACAACGCCGCCGAGAAGGAGATTCGCGACACGATCACCACGTTGTGGCGCGAGGTGGAATGGGACTGGTTTCGGCGCGATCCGAAGAGCGAATTTCTCTTCTGGCATTGGTCGCCGGATCACGACTGGTACATCGGGCATCCGCTCGTCGGCTGGAACGAAACGATGATCGTGTATCTGCTCGCGATCGCATCGCCGACGCATGCCGTGCCACCGAGCATGTATTATTCCGGCTGGGCGGGTCAGTCGGACACCGCGGTGGAGTACCGTCGGGGCTGGAGCCGGACGACGCACGGCGATCACTACGCCAACGGCGGCGAGTACTACGGCATCAAGCTCGACGTCGGCGAAGGCTCGGGCGGCAACCTGTTTTTCACGCAGTTCTCCTTCCTCGGTTTCGACCCGCGCAATCTCCGCGACAAATACACGAATTATTTCGAAAACAATCGCGCCCTTTCGCTGATCAATCGCGCATACTGCATCGAGAATCCGGGCAAATATCGCGGTTACGGATCCGATTGCTGGGGATTGTCGGCCGGCATCAACAATGGCGGCATGCCGCAGCCGAACTCGGACAACGGCACGATTTGCTGCTCCGCCTCGCTCGGAGTTTTTCCCTACACGCCGAAGGAATCGATGGCGGCATTGAAGCATTTTTATCGCGACCTCGGAGCGCAGACCTGGGGCATCTACGGCTTTCATGACGGCTTCAACGAGTCCGAGGACTGGTTCCAGCAGGTATGGATGGGTCTGAACCAGGCGCAGATCGTGGTGATGATCGAGAACTACCGCACCGGCCTAGCGTGGAAAAACTTCATGGCGAACCCGGAAATCCGTCCGGCGCTCGAAGCGATCGGATTCAAGCCGGACTCAAAACCCGAACGCCGGCGATAAGTGCCCACGAAAAATTCTGAGCACACGGAACGGAAGAATGTGGAGCGGGGTCGCCTGCCCTGAGCCAGTCGAACGGGCCGATCCCCGCCTATCCCCTGATCCCCGAAATCACCGCGGATTGCACGGATGCCTCGGATAAGTCGAATTTCCATTCGGTGTAGTCCGTGTGTTCTGTGGGCCCAATGGAATCGGTTCCGAGGGCAGCATGAGTCGGATCGATGGGGCTCGATCCCTGCCGAAAGAGGGTCCATTCCGATTCCTGGATTTTTCGGTATCATTCGTGTGATTCGTGGGCAAATTGCGGGAGGGTGCGGATTTTCGATGGGCCCAGGCAAGGCAACCGTGGCGCGTATCCGCTGTCTGATAACCTTTGCGGAAAGGACCTACAGGGCCTCCGGGACGGTGAGAGGCATTTAACTGTTGCAATGACAAGGTTGTCATAGAAGATTGTGCCGCCGGTCGGCTTAGCCGACCCATCGTTGCCACCACAGTCTACCCAACCCGACGGAGCGAAACCGCGCCGGATTATCCCGGCGCAGCTGCGTCCCGTTGCCTCCAACCCCACCAAAATGCAAAACCGACAAACCTACCGGTCAGCGCTGGCCTTGCTGCTGACACTTGGCCTGGGCGCCTCGTTGCGCGCCCAGACCGCACCGCCCAGCTCGGCGGCCACCACGTCCGATTCGGATGTGGTCAAGCTGGACGTGTTCACCATCGATACGAGCAAGGACACCGGCTACACGGCCACCGATTCGCTCGCCGGCGGACGCCAGGCGTCACCCGTTCGCGTGACACCGGCCCCGATGTCCTCAATCACGGGCCAGTTCATCTCCGACCTGGTACTCACCAACACGAACGACATCCTGAAGTGGTCGCTCAATACGCTGCCCACCTCGGACCGCAATGGCTACACCGGAGCCACCGCCGGTGGGGTGTTCAACTACTGGTCGATCAGCTCGCGCGGCGGCGCGACCGTGCAGGGCGGCAATCCTCCCAATCGGAATTATTTTCCGATCTACACCATGATCGATACCTACAATATCGATCGCTTCGAATTCGACCAGGGACCGAATTCCATTCTGTTTGGCATCGGCGATATTGGCGGTTCGGTGAACGCCTACACCAAGAAGGCGCGTTTCGACCGAAACTTCGACATCGTCGAAGCGTCGGCGGACAGCTGGGGCGGCTATCGGACCACGATCGATTCAAATGAATCGCGCGGCGATCTCGCTCTCCGCCTGAATGCGGTTTTTGCGAATGACGCGGGCTTCCGCGACGGCGACTACGACAAGAAACTGGGTGCCACTCTCGCCGGCGACTACAAGTTCAACAACGACCGGTCGCACATCCTTTTTGAGGTCGAAGGCTGGAAAGAGAAAAAGGCGATCTACAGCGCTTCGATTCAGGATGACGCTTCCTTGTGGGATGGCCATACCTCCGCCGCCACGTGGGGAGCGGCCATCGCGAACCTCGGGGCGAACCCGCAGACGACGGCCGGCGCACCTGGCGTCACCGGAATGTCCGACTGGGGACTGAGTCCCTACAATGTCATCGTTGCCGGCTCCGGCACCGGCGTCATGAACTGGGCGGGTGGCGTAAAGTCAATGGGCACGAACAACATTGCCTGGGGCGCCTACCTGCGTCCCGACTCGTTCAGCTACGCGCCGACCGGTGGCACCACCATCATGGCGCTTCCGAGCCGGGACTTCGCGGTCGCTCCCTCCGACGGCTACCTCCGTCCGCAGGCGCTCACCATGACGCTGTCCTATGACCAGCGGATCAACGACAACATGGACTTCGAAGTCTCGGGCTATCGCTACGAGGACAAGCAGTATTCCATCAACTTCGAGGGCGGCAACACGGCCGCGTACGATCTCAACAAGCAGTTGCCCGACGGCTCCACGAATCCGAACTTCGGTCAGCTCTACTCGGATTTCTTCCTCGATAAGCAGGCGCAAAACCACTGGGTGAACGAGGTTCGCGGCCAGTTCTCTTATCACTTTGATACGGAACTCTGGAAAATTCCTCTCAAGCAGGTCTTCAGCGCATCGCTCGGCGAACAGGTCACGGAGTACGATGCGCGGCAGTACAACGCCGACGACATCTCGAGCGATCCGAATCAGGTCAATTGGACGCCCGACAACTGGACCAAGGACATGGTCTGGGGTCGCGTTTACTGGAACAATTCGACCGCCGCGCTGAACGTCCCGGCGGGAGTGATCTACCGCGCCATGCCGTTCAACTGGTATGATTTCGACTCGAAGCAGACCATCAAGTACGGCGGCGTGTACTCCCAGTCGCGCCTCTGGAACGACAAGCTGAACATCACGCTCGGCGGGCGTCGCGACACCTACGAGGTCTACAAGATCGGTCTCCGTGGCACTGGAAATACCCCGACGGTCGGCTCCGGTGCGGGCAATACCTACTCGGTCGGTGCGGTCGGATATGTGACCGATTGGCTGGGCCTCTTCGTCAACGTCTCGGACAACTACACTCCCGCCGCGGGCGGCCTGGCTCCCAGCCTGTACGGCGTCACACGTGGCGCCTCGTTCGGCCGGGGCAAGAATGCCGGCTTCCGGTTGCACTCCAAGGACGACAAATACGTGGCGTCGATCACGTGGTATCGTGACACCGCCACCGACGTCATCGGCGGCGACGAGCCCGGGTTCCAGAACATCTGGAACGACTACCTGACCGCCGGTGGCACGGCACGGGACATCGGCCCGGCCGGACAGATCAACGGCTCCACGGCCCAGATGTCCTACAACACGATCTACGACGTGAAGTACACGGGCTTCGAGTTCGAGCTCACGGCCAATCCGACCAAGAATATCCGCCTGCAAATCCATTACGCCGCTCCGAAGGGTGAGCGGACGAACGATGGCGTCGACGGACACCAGTACTTCAATGAGCATCTGGCCGAGTGGCAGACCGTCGCCAGCGGTTCATCCGCCGCGGCGCAGAAACTCGCCTCCGATCTCGCGACGGCCGAACACGACTACACGATCTGGGCGATCCCGACACTCGCCGCGGGTGTCGTCGACCACATGTGGAATGCGTTCGCGACGTATAGCTTCGACAGCGGCCCGCTCGACGGCGCCGAAATCGGATTCGGTGCCAGCGCCATCGGCGCCCGCCAACTCGATCAGGTCAACAGTTCGACGCCCTACGTGACGGAGACGTTGATGCTCGGCTATTCGACGACGGTGCACGCACTGGATCACAAGCTGCACTGCCGCCTGCAGGTCAATGTCGACAACGTGTTCGACAACAAGAAACTGATCTACGAGAGCTACAACGGCGTCACTCCGATGGACTACAACTACATCCCGACGCGCAAGTTTACGTTCACCGGCACCGTCGAGTTCTAAGCGATCCTTCCTCCGAAGCGTGGATCTTCCACGGCTTCGTTTCTCTCCTGCCATCCGGTCCGCCTGGGCCGGATGTTTTTTTTCGGGGGGCAACGCCGAGACCTCGCGAACCTGCGGCAGCGAGAGGCAGGAGCCTGCTTGCAGGCGATCTCGGGCAGGTGGAGCGCGGCCTCCGGACGCGCTTTGTCCGCTAACCGGCCCGGAGGTCCGGTTCCACCTGGTCAGGCATCGCCCGCAAGCAGGTTCCTACATTTCGATTCGTGGGCCAATCCCGGAAAGGCCGATGGGACATCGTCCCCTACCCCGCCATGCCGCGCTCAAACGGCCGCGCTCCACCTTTTGCATTCGAACGCCCTGGGAAACACCCTCAATCTGACCCCCTCTGCGTTGCTTTCTCAAATCCGCCCTTCTCTTCGTCGCCGTAACCTTGGTGGCGACGACCTGCGCCGCTGCCGGTGAACCGCCCTCCGCCGCGTTTGCCCCGCGTTCGGGGCCACGTGGAAAGACCCTCTTCACGATTCTGCCATCGGAGCGCACCGGCGTCACCGCGCGCAACGACTACGACGATCCGCGCATGTGGCGGGAACTTTACCACGAGTTCAATGGCGGGCCGATCGGAACGGGCATCGCGATCGGTGACTTCGATGGCGACGGCCGGCCCGATATCTTCGTCGTCAGCAAGACCGGACCCAACCACCTCTACCGCAACCTAGGCGATTTTCATTTCGAAGATGTCACCGCACGCGCGGGTGTCGCCGGACCGCTCGGCGCCTGGAAGGAGGGCGCAGCCTTTGCCGACGTGAACAACGACGGCCGCCTCGACCTCTATGTCTGCCGCTTCGGCGCGCCGAATCTCCTCTACATCAACCAGGGCGATGGCACGTTCCGCGAGGAGGCCGCCGCGCGCGGCCTGGCGCTCGTCGACGCCTCGAACATGGCCGCGTTCTGCGACTACGATCGCGACGGATGGCTCGACGTGTTTGTCCAGACCAACCTGCTCGACGCCGCCGGACATCCGAACGGCCAGCGCAATCACCTCTTTCACAACAATCGTGATGGCACTTTCACCGAGGTGACCGCCGCCGCCGGCATTTCCGGAGAAGCGCACGGTCACTCGGCGGTCTGGTGGGACTTCGATGAGGACGGCTGGCCCGATCTCTATGTCGCGAACGATTTCCAGCAGCCCGATCAGCTGTGGCACAACAATCACGACGGCACCTTCACCAACGTGATCTCGGCGGTGGTGCCGCACATGCCGCATTTCTCGATGGGATCCGACGTCGCCGACGTGAACAACGACGGGCATCTCGATCTCCTCGTCGCCGACATGGCCGCGAGCACCCGCGTGAAGGATCACCGCGGCATGGCCACGCTCCGCAACGCGCTGCCCGACGATCAGCAGTACCCGGGACTCGCGCCGCAATACATGCAGAACGCGCTTCTGCTCGGCACCGGAACCGGCCGGATGCTGGAGGCCGCGCGGCTCGCCGGACTCGCCACGACCGACTGGACCTTTGGCGTGCGCCTGGAGGACCTGGATCTCGACGGCCGGGTCGACGTGCTTGTCACGAACGGCATGGCGCGCGAATTCCACAACGCCGACCTCGTCCGCCAGGCCGCCGCGGCGACGAGCGAGGAGGAGCGGATTCGCGTCATGAAATCGAGCCCGGTCTTCGCCGAGCGCCACCTCGTTTTTCGCAACCTCGGCGACCTGCGTTTCGAGGAGGCTGGAGAGGCTTGGGGACTTGACCAGACGGGCGTGGCCTTCGGTTCCGCGCTGGGAGATCTCGATGGCGACGGCGATCTGGACCTCGTGTACGCGAACTACGACGGCACGGTCACGATCGCCCGCAACGATGCGGACTCCGGTCATGCTCTCGAGATCGATCTCCACGGAACCACGTCGAACCGGTTCGGCGTTGGCGCCGTTGTCCGCATCGAGACGGCGGGCGGGAAACAGATGCGTCTCCTCACCCTCGCCCGCGGATACCAATCGACGAGCGAACCGATGGTCCATTTCGGAGTGGGCGCGAGTACCAGCGTCAATCGTCTCATCATTGAATGGCCAAGCGGTCGCCGCCAGGAATTCCACGACCTACCCGCCGACCGACGCTACGCGATCACCGAGCCTCCGGCCGACTCGACCGCCACGCCGCCTCGAGTCGAACCGCTATTTGCAGTGATCACGCGCGAAGCGGGGCTCAATGTCGCCAATCACGAGCGCCCATTCGACGAATCGACGCTCCAGTTGCTCGTGCCGTTTCGTTTCAATCGTCCCGGGCCATCAGTCGCCGTGGCCGACTTCGATCGCGACGGCGCGGAAGATGTGGTGATCGGCGGAGTCAGCGGCGAGCCCGGACAGTTCTTCTCCAATCTCGGGGACGGACATTTCGTCGGCTATGGATCGAAAGCCTTTGAATCAGGCGCCGCCCTCGCCGACGGCCCGGTGCTGGCGTTCGATTTCAATGGCGACGGTTTTCCCGACCTGCTCGTGACCAAGGCCGGTGACGCCGCTCCGGCGGATTCATCCACGTACGACGCGCGGATATTGCTCAACGACGGCCATGGGCGTTTCAACGCAGCGCCGGACGGCATTTTGCCACCATTGCCGATCAGCGTCGGCGCCGTCGCCGCGGCCGACTTCGAACACTCCGGGCATCCCGGCGTTTTCATCGGCGGACGGCTCGTCCCAGGCCATTACCCTGACGCTCCGCGAAGCGCGCTGCTGGCCTGGCGCGAGGGACGATTTGTTGAAGTGACCGACGCCGTCGCTCCCGGACTGGCTCGCCGTGGCATGGTCACCGTAGCATTGTGGTCGGACGTGGATGGAGACGGCTGGCCCGACCTTCTCGTCGCCTACGACTGGGGTCCGGTCGCGTGTTACCGCAACGTCGACGGAAAACGATTCGAGGACGTTTCGGAAAAGCTCGGTTTCACGCAGGCCGGGAACGGCTGGTGGCGCTCGATCGTCGCGGCCGATTTTAACGGCGACGGACGCCCCGACTATGTCGTCGGCAACATCGGCCTGAATACCCGCTATCACGCCTCTCCGGATCAACCCGTGATGCTCTACTCGGGTGTCACGCTCAACGGATCGGTCCCGCAGATCGTCGAGGCGCAGCTCGACCAGGGCATTCAGTATCCGCTCCGACCGCGGGACGCGCTCGCGCGGGCCTTCCCCTCCATTCCATTTCGCTTTCCGAGAAACGACGCGTATGCCCGGGCGACGTTCGACGAGGTTTTCCCTGCTTCCGCTCTCTCCTCCGCCAAAACACACGAGACGACGGAGCTGCGCAGCGGCATCTTTCTGTCGCAACCCGGCGGAACATATCGATTCTCGCCCCTGCCCCGGCTCGCGCAGATCGCGCCGATTCACGGGATGGTGGCCGCGGACTTCGACGGGGACGGTCACACCGATCTGGTGGTCGTGGGCAACTGGCATGGGCCTGTCCCTGAAACGGGTCGATTTGATGGCGGACTCGGCTGGCTTCTGCGCGGCGACGGGAAAGGCGGCTTCTCCGTGGTGCCGGCCGAGGAAAGTGGAATCGTCGTACCAGGCGACGCACGGGCGGCGGTGCTGGCGGATTTCGATCGCGACGACCGGCCCGAAATTCTCGTCACGCGAAGCGGCGCGATGCCGATCTTGCTTCATGACCGTGAAATTTCGGGCCGGCATTCTCTGGCCGTATCCCTTCAAGCCGGCACAGGAAATCCCACGGCGATCGGCGCCCGCGTCACTCTGGAACTGGCGGATGGCACCACCCAGTCGCTCGAGGTTTCGGCCGGCTCCGGCTATTTCTCGCAGTCGAGTCCGACGCTCTTCTTCGGCTGGCCCGACACCGCGCCACCCGCCCGGATTCGCATCCGATGGCCGAACGGGTCGGAATCAAAACAGTCATTTTCAACAATTCCCCCGATGCGTCTGATAATCACCTCGCCATGAAAATATTTTCCGTCCTGACCCTGCTGTTCGCCTTGGGCATCACTTCAATGCGGGCAGCCGATGGCGGCGCCAATGGGCAGATTCCGCCTCCACTCACTCTCTCAGTCCACCACCAGGTGAAATCGGAGCATGGTTACGAGGCCCTCGTTTCCCTGCCGGTCGGGTACGAGTCGTCCGGATTGCGTCACTGGCCGCTGATCCTTTTTCTCCACGGTTCGGGCGAGAGCGGCCACGACCTCTCGCATGTACCGGTGAACGGGCCACCGAAATTGCTCAATCCGGGCGCGAAGCTCACCGACGCCGAAGCGAACGCAGCGCGCATTCTGGCTCGTGACTTTATCGTCGTGTCGCCGCAGTGTCCCGACGAAGGCATCGCGTGGCTCGACGACGACCTTCTGGCCACGTTGGACGAGGTGACCGCGAAATGGCGGGTCGACGCCGATCGCGTGTATCTCACTGGGTTGAGCATGGGCGGCTATGGCGCGTGGAGCCTTGGGCTGCATCATGCCGACCGGTTTGCCGCCGTCGTCCCGATTTCCGGCGGCGCCAACTATCTCGATGCCCTGAATGCCCAGGACGGAACGTCGCCCCAGGCCAAGGCGCTGCGCCACGTCGGCATTTGGATCGTGCATGGCGCCATCGATCCGGTGGTTCCCGTGAGCGAGGCGACACGCCTCTATGAACTCCTGAAGAATTCCGGATTTGACGATTTGCGGATTACGGTCGTCCCCGATCATGGCCACGACGTCTGGAATGCGCTCTACGCGGATCCGGCGTTTTATGAGTGGTTGCTCCAGCATCGGCGAGCGGCGGGGTTCGGCGACCCCTCCCTACACCAAAAGAGTCGATGAGGCCAGGGAGGGGACGGCGTCCCGCCGGCCTTTTTTCCGATGAGGTCACAATTTGTGACCACATCCGCTCCCCGAGCTCCTGGCGGGCGAGGTTGCCCGTCCTCCAACAAACGGGCTAATTATCCGCGTCATCCGTGACAACATTTGCAGAGGTGGCTTGAGCCCCGGGCCGAATCCTCATAGTCGTCACGGGATGCCTCACTCCGACCCCACCGCGCCGGCCGCGAGCCGCGCGGGCATAGTCCAGATCGCGCAGCGCATCGGTGTGTCCGCGTCGACCGTGTCGCGGGCGCTGCGGCCGGAGACGGCGCACCTGGTCAAGGCGGAGCGACGCAAGCAGATCCTCGATCTGGCCGATGCGCTGCATTTCATGCCGAACGTCGGCGCACGCATCATCCGCCACGGCGGCAGCGCGTCGCTGACCGTCGTCGTGCCGCACGACGAAAACATATTCTTCTCCGAGTACTACGGCCGTTTTCTTTCCTGCATTCTCCACGCCGCCGCCGGACGCAACTGGGACGTGCACATCAGCACGCTCCGCCGTCATGCCGACCAGAATCTGCGCCAGACACTGCAGCACTTCAGCCTCGAGACCTCCGGCATCATCTACCTCGGCGAACCTTTCACGATCGAGGATCTCGAGCACCTGCGCGGCTACCGGCGTCCGCTGGTGCTCACCCAATCCGCGCTGCCGCCGACCCTCGACGTCCGCGATCTCGGCGTCCACGTGGTCGGGGTCGACAATTTTTCCGGCGCGAAATCCGCCGCCAGCCTGCTGCGGCAGCTCGGTCACCGACACATCGGTCTCGTCCTCGGACCCTCCGCCTCGCGCGACGCCTACGAACGCCGCCGCGGGTACCTCGAAGTGCTGCAGCGTGACGGCATCACGGTACGCCCCGAGTGGATTTTCGAGGGGCCGTTTTCCCACGACACCGGCCGCCAGGGATTTGCCGCGATCTTCGCGGGCAAGGAACATCCCACGGCGCTGTGCTGTGCGAACGATGAAATCTCGTTCGGCGTGATCGATGCCGCCCGCGCCGCCGGCGTGCGCTGCCCCGAGGATCTGTCCGTGGTGGGATTCGACGACGGTCCGTGGGCCGTCGCGTGCCGACCCACGCTCACCACCATTCGCCAGCCGCTCACCGACCTGGCTGAGCGCGCGGTGGCGCTCGTCGTCGAAGCCTCACATTCCCCCGCCGCCTCGCGCCGCATCCTGCACAACGAGATGCCCGCGGCGCTGGTAATTCGCGAATCGACCCGGGCTGTGTCGACGAAGAGTCACTAAGGTTGGATTTGACCACGGATTTCACGGACGGCACGGATTTCCCAACCCCGGCGCGTTGCAGTGATACCAGCTCGTCGCTCCCCGGTTCTCGCTTCTTCTCCCGGCGTTCCGCATCCCGCACTCAGCCCTCCGCATTCTTCAGTCCGCTCACAGGTCACCGCTCACTATTCTGAATCACAGAGACGCGGAGGCGACTGACCCATCCTCTGTGCCTCCGTGGTTCAAAAATCCGACCCGGAGCGAAAATGCGCCGGCGGCGATATTCAAAACGCGCCGGGACGTCGCGTTCCACCTCAAGGCAATGGCTTCGATGCGGATTTGCCTTTCGACGAAGGCGGCGAATCCTGACTAGAGCATATTAAATAATACTGTAGCCGCAAGCGGCAAACCAATGAGCGGCGTCTTGCGGGGTGATGCGACGGAGCGCTTGGGCGATGGCGTGCTGGAGTTCATCGGCGGTGCGGGCCTCGGCGGAGCGCAAGAGTGACT